>JANQEO010000361.1 GCA_028278325.1 Candidatus Binatia bacterium | reverse complement strand
CTTCGGAGGACTTTGCGCGTTCGGCGCTCGGTTGGACAGGAGCGGCGCTCCCCTGTGCCGCCGCGCTCAACGCGGTGAGCCGATTCAGGACCGAGTGTCAGGAAAATGGGGCCAGGTTTGATTTTGGCCACGGCCAAAAACAAACTTGGCCCCATTTTCCTGCAGGGAAGGAGGCCCATGGCGATCGGGCCGGGTGCGACTCCGTTTATTCGCCCGAACCACCGAGGAAAGAAGCGGCGGGACGACGTGTTCCCGGCCTACAGGGCTGTGCGATTGGCTCGATTCGCCGCAACGACCTAGCCGACGGTACGGTGTCTGGTCTAGCTACCGTCCTCGTCGAATACCATGCCCATGATGTTGACGCCGGCATCGACGAAGGTCGTTTCGCCGGTGATGCCGCTGGCGAGGTCGGAGCAAAGAAAGGCAGCGGTGTTGCCGATTTCCTCGATAGTTACGGTGCGTCGCAGCGGTGAGGCCTTTTCCGCGTAACCAAGCATCTTTCTGAAGCCGGCGATACCGGCCGCGGCCAGCGTCTTCACCGCGCCTGCGGATATCGCGTTCACGCGGATGCCTTTCGGCCCCAGATCAGCGGCGAGGAACCGCATGCAGGACTCGAGGCTGGCTTTCGCCAAACCCATAACGTTGTAGTTCGGCACGACCTGAGTCGCCGCGTTGTAGGTCAGGGTGAGTATGGCTGCATTTCGGCCTTCCAGCATGGGCACTGCGGCTTTGCTCAGAGCCGCCAGGCTGTATGCCGATATGTCGTGCGATATCGCGAAGCCCTCACGGGTGATCGACTCGACGAAGCCGCCGGCAAGCTGATCCCTGGGTGCGAACCCGACCGAATGCACCAACACGTCCAGGCCGTCCCACGTCTTGCCGAGATTCTCGAACACGGCATCAATCTCATCGTCGGCACTGACGTCGCAGGGATACAGCAGGTCAGTGTTCTGCTGGAGTCGCTGCGCGAGTTTCTCGACGCGGGTCTTGAGCTTGTCGTTCTGGTAGGTAAATGCCAGTTCGGCGCCTTCGCGCGCAAATGCCTCCGCGATGCCGGCAGCGATCGACCGGTCGCTGGCGACGCCGACGATCAGGGCCCGCTTGCCCGCCATGAAGCCCATAGTCTCACCTCAGGGGATTCGTCTGTACCGAAAGTGCGCTATTAAACCGGAAACTCGGCTGGACGCATAGCCGGTCCGGTCTGTATCAGCCCGATTGACTGGTCACGTCGACGAACATGGTGAGACGTTGCCCGGGCCGCAGTATGTTCCCGGCGTCTATCCCGTTCCAACGAACGAGGTCGCGTACGGTAACCCGGAAACGACTGGCGATCCTCGATAGCGAATCCCCGCGGCGCACCGTGTAGCGAAGCTTGCGCGTCAATCGGTTTCCCTGGGGTTTGCTAGGCGTTGCGGTCGTATTGGTCCACACGACGAGCGTCTGGCCTATGGACAGCGTATCCCGCGGTGCCATGGCGTTCCACTTGGCGAGCTCACGAGTGCCGACGCCGTAGCGGCGGCCGATCGACCAGAAGCTCTCTCCGGAGGCGACGACGTGTTCGACGCGCTGACCGCCGCGTGTCGTATTCTGGATCCTGTCCCGCCTTGCATCGGCGCTCTTGACGTAGGTTGCCAGTGGTTCGCTTGCCACCGGGATCATCAGGTAGCTGCCGGCGCGAATCGTATTGCCGCGGAGTCTGTTCGTGGAGCGAAGCTCGGCGACCGTCGTCTTGTAGTGGTCGGCGATGCCCGACAGAGTCTGGCCGCTGCGCACCTTGTGACGTTTCCAGCGCACACGCCGGTCGACGGGCACGTCGGCGAGGGCCGTGCGGAAACCCTCGGTGACGTCGACCGGCAGGACCAGACGATGCGGCCCGTCCGGATCGGTTGCCCACTGGTTGTAGCCCGGATTGAAGCTGTAGAGCGTATCGACGTCGATGCCGGCCAGCTCGGCCGCGAGCGCGAGATCAATCTGGCTGCCGACGCTCACCTGCTCGAACTGCGGCTCGTCGACGATCGTCGGCAGGCTCACGCCGTGGGCTTCAGGATCGCGCACGATGGCCACGAGGGCGAGCAGGCGCGGCACGTACATGCGGGTCTCGCGCGGCACGCGGATGTTCCAGAAGTCGGTGGGTTTGCCCGCCTTCCGGTTTCGACGTACGCCGCGGAGCACGTTGCCTTCACCCGAATTGTAGGAGGCGATGGCGAGCAGCCAGTCGCCGTCCATCAGGTCGTTCAGCTTCGACAGGTAGTCGAGCGCCGCCCGAGTCGAATCGAGGATGTCGCGTCGACCGTCGTACCACCAATTCTGCTCGACGCCGAAGCGTCGGCCGGTGCCGGGTATGATCTGCCAGAGACCGGCGGCGCGGCCATGCGAGTAGGCGAACGGATCAAACGCGCTTTCGACGACCGGGAGCAATGCGAGTTCGAGGGGCATGTCCCGTCGCTCGAGTTCGCGGCTTATGTAAGGCAGGAATCGCTGCGCTCGTGTAAATACCCGATCGAGGTACTCCGGATGGCGCGTGAACCACCGGATCTCGGTCTCGATGCGTGAGTTCATCGTCCAGTCGAGCTCGAAGCCCGTCCGCAGGTGTTCGAGCAAGTCGTTCCAGGGCTTGCCCGGCAGTACCGGCGCGTCGCGGTAGTCCTCGAGCGTGATCCAGATCGGTTCGTCAACGAGCTGGCGGCGGGACCCGGAATCGCTGTGGTTTGCGACACCGAGGCTCGTCGAAGCTGGCGCGACAACCTGCGTTGCAGCGTCCGGCGAGGACTCTGCGGCGTCGGCTTTCGCGACGCCCGCGGCCAGCGGGCCTCCCGTCAGAAATGTGACGAGGATCGAAAACTTGAGGGTAAACGCCTGAATTCTTATCTGATTTATACAGCGCATCGCGGTATCCTACCCCGAGATCATGCATAAGCAAGCAATCAGTTCGAGTTTTGCGGCCCGATGAACGAATCTGTGAATTCCGTCAGACCGCCCGGCAACTATCTGGCAACCCGGGAATGGCTGAGTTCGCCGCTTGGCAAGGCCTTGCTGGCGCAGGAGTCCCGGCTGGTCGAGGAGGCCTTGAACGGCCTTTTCGGCGTCGAATGCCTGCAGTTGGGGATCTGGGGCGAGCCGCGCCTGTTCCTGCGCCACGCGCGCACGCAGCACACGGCCTGTATCGCCAGCCCGCCGAACGCTGCGGACGGGGAGCCGCCGAGTGCTTTCGGCCGAATCCATCGGCTGCCGATCACCTCGGATTCGATCGATGTCCTCATCCTGCCGCACACGCTCGATTTCTCCGGCCGGCAGCCGGAGATCCTGCGCGAGGTCCACCGGGTCCTGCGTTCCGACGGACACCTGATCGTCCTTGGCTTCATGCGCGGCGGCCTGTGGGGGTTGCGCCGCCTGATCCCCGGCGCGGGCATGCCGCCGAACACGAGCGACCTCGTCAGCGAAAGCCAACTCGCGGACTGGCTCACACTCCTGGACCTGCGCATTCACCAGCGTACGCGTTACTTCTTCAAGTGGCCGCTTCCGGGGAAGCGCGCGGAGACGTCCAGGGTCTGGGAGGAACGGGGCCGACGCTGGTGGCCGGAATTCGCGGCCTGCTACATGCTGACCGCGCAAAAGCGGCTGTATACGATGACACCCATGCGTCAGGTTTGGCGGGCCCGGCCGAAAGTCGTCGGCGGCCTGGTCGAAACATCGAGTCGCGTCTCGCGAATTCCCCTTGACCCGAACCGTTGAGATCTACACCGACGGAGCCTGTCGCGGCAACCCCGGCAGGGGCGGCTGGGGCGTAGTGCTGATGTCCGGCGAACGCAAGCGCACCATGCACGGCGGTGACCACGAGACGACGAACAATCGCATGGAGCTCACGGCCGCCATCGAGGCGCTGCGGGCACTCCGGAAGCCGTGCGATGTCGTGCTGCACACCGATTCGAAGTACGTCATGGACGGTATTTGCGAATGGTTGCCCAACTGGAAGAAGCGCGGCTGGAAGACCGCCGGCAAGAAGCCGGTGAAGAATCAGGACCTCTGGCAGGCGCTGGACGAGGCGCAAAGCCGGCACAACGTGACCTGGAAATGGGTGCGTGGCCACAGCGGCAACGATGGCAACGAGGAAGCCGACGCGCTGGCCAATCGCGGCATCGACGAACTCAGTCTGTAGCGTCTCAGCGACCCCTCGCACCGTGCAAGCGCCACCCAGAGGCGAGCTGGACCGAAATCACAATAATGGGGCCAGGTTTCATTTCGATTCGAATCGACAAGCGGCCTGGCCCGTTTCCGGTGCAGAAATGAAACCTGGCCCCATTATTCTGCCTTCATTGTCGTGCATCGAAATTGAACCTGGCCCCGTTTGTTGCGGGGCGGGGATTGGCGATTGCATATTGCCGGCTGCCGATTAGAATCCCGCCATGCGCCAGATAGTCCTCGATACGGAAACGACCGGTCTCTCCACCGTCGATGGTCATCGCATCATCGAGATCGGCTGCATCGAACTGGTCAACCGCCGCATCACCGGGCGCGACTATCACCGCTACATCAATCCCGAACGTGATATCGACGAGGGTGCCCAGCGAGTGCACGGGATTTCGATCGAAGACCTCGTCGAACAGCCGCGGTTTGCTGATATCGCCGACGAGTTGATCGGGTTCCTGGCCGGGGCCGAACTCGTGATACACAACGCCGAGTTCGACGTCGGCTTTCTCGAGCACGAGCTGCGGCTCATGGGCCACCCGCAGCCGAGTATTGCCGAGCACTCCGCGGTGCTCGACACGCTCGGGCTGGCACGCGAGCTGCATCCCGGCCAGCGCAACAGTCTCGACGCGCTCTGCAAGCGCTACGAGGTCGATGCGTCGAATCGCGATCTGCACGGCGCGCTGATCGATGCCGACCTGCTCGCCAGAGTCTATCTTGCGATGACCGGCGGTCAGAGTGCCTTGCTGCTCGATACCTCGGAGGAGAGTGCGGCCGATGCATCGGTGAGCATGAACGTCGTCGCGCGGCCGGAGGGCTTGAATCTCGTCGTCACGCAGCCCTCGGCCGAGGAGCTCGCGGCCCACGAGGCGATGCTGGACGTGCTCGAGTCCGGCGGCGCCTGCGTTTGGCGCAGGCATCCGTGAGTCAGCTCAAGCTGCCAATGCCTACGGAAATCAGTAGTATTACGGCCCACAACCGCGCTGCCGGTCGGCGCTATGAGAAGAACGCCCGGGGCCGCAGCCCTGGCCCACGATACTGACGGGACGACACATGAGCGCGCGCACGATGGGCGATGCCTTTCGCCTGAATTTCCTTGGTCATTCGCCGGTCTGGTACAAGCTGACGATTGTCGGCTTCCTGATCGTGAACCCTATCCTCGTCACGACGGTCGGCCCGTTCATCGCGGGCTGGGTGCTCGTCCTCCAGTTCATCTTTACGCTGGCGATGGCGCTCAAGTGCTATCCGCTGCAGCCGGGCGGTCTCCTGGCCATCGAAGCAATCGTCATCGGCATGGCTACGCCGGAAATGGTGTTTCACGAAGCCGAGGTCAACTTCCCGGTCATCATGCTGCTGATGTTCATGGTCGCCGGCATCTATTTCCTCCGCGAGATGCTGCTGTTCACGTTCACGAAGATCCTGCTGGGCGTCCGCTCGAAAGTGCTGCTGTCCATGATGTTCTCGTTCGCGGCAGCCTTCCTGTCCGCGTTTCTGGATGCCCTGACGGTTACCGCGGTCATCATCACGGTCGCGGCGGGCTTCTACAGCGTCTATCACAAGGTAGCCTCGGGCAAGAGCTTTCATCACGATCACGATGCCGGCAGCGACGAGGAAGTGATCGAGCTGCACCGTTCCGACCTCGAGCAGTTTCGCGCCTTCTTGCGCAGCCTGATGATGCACGCGGCGGTGGGGACCGCCCTCGGCGGCGTAACGACCCTGGTCGGCGAGCCGCAGAACCTGCTGATCGCCGAGATCATGGACTGGGAGTTCGTGACCTTTTTCCTCAACATGGCGCACATCTCGATGCCTGTACTCGTCGTTGGACTGATCACCTGCATGCTGCTCGAGGTATTCAAGGTCTTCGGCTACGGGGCGCCGCTCAACGACAAGGTCCGCACCGTCCTTCAGGACTACGACGACCAAATGTCCGCCAAGCGCAGCAAGGAGGACAAGGCCGTGCTCGTCAGCCAGGGAATCGTGGCGATTGTTCTGGTCCTGGCGCTCGGCCTGCACCTGGCCGAGCCCGGCGTAGTCGGCCTGCTGGTGATCGTCCTCGCGACCGCGTTAGCCGGCGTCACCGAGGAGCACCGTATCGGACATGCCTTCGAGGAAGCCCTGCCGTTTACGGCGCTACTGGTGGTGTTCTTTGCCGTTGTCGCCGTGATCGACAATCAGGGCCTGTTCGCTCCGGTCATCGACTGGGTCATGACTTTCGAGGGCAAGACCCAGGCCGCGCTCTTCTACATCGCCAACGGGGTGCTGTCGATGATCAGCGACAACGTGTTCGTGGCGACGGTGTACATCACAGAGGTTCAGGAACTGTTTCTGAACGGCGAGCTGACCCGCGATCAGTTCGACGCGCTGGCCGTCTCCATCAACACCGGCACGAACATACCGAGCGTCGCCACGCCGAACGGCCAGGCGGCCTTCCTGTTCCTGCTGACCTCGGCACTCGCGCCGCTGATTCGACTGTCCTATGGCCGGATGGTGGTCATGGCGCTGCCGTACACGGTTACGATGAGCATCACCGGCCTGGCGGCGCTTTGGTATCTGTGACGGAAATCCGCCTCTGCAGCCCAAATTGGCACGGCGAGAACGGCTGCTCGCCCGACCGTGTGATGCAATACGGTGCAACTGACACCTGAGTGTGATATTCCACTCTCGCCAGAAGCAAACCTGAGCGGACTATGCAATTCGATATCACGAAACTGAGAATCGGTGTTGTCGGTCTCGGCTACGTGGGACTGCCGCTTGCGGTCGAATTCGGCAAACGCTATCCGACCACAGGCTTCGACGTGAACCCCGAGCGTATCGCCGCACTCCGTGCCGGACGGGATTCGACGCTGGAGGTGAGTCCCGAGAGCCTCGCGTCTGCCGCGCGGCTCACGTACTCGGATGAGGTCGATGCCCTCGAGGACTGCAATTTCTACATAGTCACGGTGCCGACACCGGTCGGTAGCGACCGTCGTCCCGTGCTGACGCCGCTGAAGCTCGCCAGCGAGACCATCGCGTCGGTGCTGCGACATGGAGACTTCGTCGTCTACGAGTCTACCGTTTACCCCGGCGCAACCGAGGAGGTCTGCGTTCCCTTCCTGGAAAGCGGTTCGGGATTGACGATGAACGAAGACTTCTTCGTCGGCTACAGCCCGGAACGCATCAATCCGGGCGACAAGGAGCACACTGTGACCAGGATCCTCAAGGTCACGTCGGGTTCCACGCCCGATGCCGCCGACGCGATCGACGCCGTCTATCGGTCGGTGATCGTCGCCGGGACGCACAAAGCCTCGAGTATCAAGGTCGCCGAGGCTGCCAAAGTGATCGAAAATACTCAGCGCGACGTCAATATCGCGCTGGTCAACGAGCTGGCCATGATCTTCGAGCGGGTGGGCATCGATACCGAAGAGGTCCTCGAAGCGGCCGGCACCAAGTGGAACTTCTTCCCGTTTCGACCAGGACTGGTCGGCGGTCACTGCATCGGCGTCGACCCCTACTACCTGACCTACAAGGCGCAGCAGCTCGGCTATCACCCGGAGATGATCCTGGCCGGGCGTCGGATCAACGACAATATGGCCTTGTACGTAGTGTCCCGGATCGTCAAGAAAATGATCGCGGCACGCATCCAACCGCGCGATGCACGTATCCTGATGTTGGGGCTGACCTTCAAGGAGAACTGTCCGGACCTGCGTAACACCAAGGCAATCGACATTGTCCAGGAGCTCAGGTCCTATGGCGCGGTTGTCGACGTATGGGATCCCTGGGTCGATCCCGCCGATGCAGCAAAGGAGTACGGCGTCGAAATGATCGCCGAGCCCGACGCCGGGGCATACGACGTGTCGGTCATCGCGGTTGCGCATGATCAGTTCCGAGAGCTCGGAGAGGCCGGAATCCGCGCCTTCGGCAAACCGGGCTCGCTGCTTTACGACATCAAATACCTATTGCCCAAGGGTGCATCGGACGACCGCCTTTGACGGTCTCCAAGGAAGAGGCTATGAAGATTCTGGTTACAGGCGCCGCCGGCTTTATCGGCTTCTACACGGCGAAACGACTCCTCGAGCGCGGCGATACGGTCGTGGGCCTCGACAACTTCAACGATTACTACGATGTGCGACTGAAGGAGGCGCGGGCGTCCGTTCTCGGGCCGTTTGAAGGTTTCAGGATGGCACGAATCGACCTGGCCGACCGCGAGGCCGTTGAAGCGCTCTTCGCCGAGGAGAGCTTCGACAAGGTCGTGCACCTGGCCGCCCAGGCCGGCGTGCGTTACTCGATCGAGAACCCGCATTCGTACATAGACTCGAACATCGTCGGGACGACGAACATCCTCGAGGGCTGCCGGCACCACGGGGTCGAACACCTCGTGTACGCGTCGTCGAGTTCCGTCTACGGCGCCAATACGGCGATGCCGTTCTCCATACATCAGAACGTGGACCATCCGCTGGCGCTGTACGGCGCGACCAAGAAGGCCAACGAGCTGATGGCGCACACGTATTCAAACCTGTATGAGCTGCCGACGACCGGCCTGCGGTTCTTTACGGTTTACGGGCCCTACGGCCGGCCGGACATGGCGCTGTTCCTGTTCACGAAGAACATCATCGAGGGCCGGCCGATCGACGTCTTCAACTACGGCAACCACCGCCGCGACTTCACCTACGTGGAAGACATCGTCGAGGGCGTCATTCGAACGATGGACCACACGGCCCAACCGAATCCGGATTGGGATGCCGATCGGCCCGATCCGGGGACCAGCCGCGCGCCCTACCGGATATACAACATCGGCAACCAGCAACCGGTCGAGCTGATGCAATACATCGAGGTCATCGAGGACTGCCTGGGGCGAAAAGCCGAGAAGAACCTGCTGCCGATGCAGCCCGGCGACGTGCCGGACACCTATGCCGACGTTGAAGACCTCGTCGCGGACGTCGGCTACAAGCCGGCTACGCCCATAGAAGTGGGTGTTCGAAAGTTTGTAGACTGGTATCTCGATTTCTACGACGTTACGCTCTGACTCGTGCCCGAGCCGAAACTGACCGCCCGATACCCGACCGACCTCCCGGCCTGGAAAGCCCTCAAAGCCCACCATAAGGCCATCTCCAGGCAGCAACTGCGCGAGCTGTTCGATGAGGACTCCAATCGCTTCGAGCAATTCTGCGTCGAAGCCGGTGACCTGGTGCTCGACTGCTCGAAGAACTACCTGACCGCCGAAACCCGCGAGCTTCTCGTGCAGCTGGCCGACGAGGCAGGTCTGCGCGAGCGCATCGACGGGATGTTCGCCGGCGAGCACATCAACAACACGGAGGATCGCGCCGTGCTGCACGTGGCGCTGCGCGCCGAGCTATCCGACCAGGTGGGTCTGGAGGAACCCGGCGTGAGCGAGGTCTGGCAGACGCTCAACCGCATCGAGGCATTCGCCGATGCCGTGCAGCGCGGGGACGTCAGGGGTGCTACGGGCAGGCGCCTGACGAACATCGTCAATATCGGCATCGGCGGTTCCGACCTGGGACCGGTCATGGCGAGCCGGGCACTGCGCGCGTTCTGGCAGCCCGGCATGCGCTTTCACAGCGTTTCCAACGTGGACGGCACCCAGCTGGCCGATCTCACGGAAGAGCTGGCCCCGGAGACGACCCTGCTCGTCGTTTGTTCGAAGACGTTCACGACGCAGGAAACGATGACCAATGCGATGGCCGCCCGCCAATGGATCAGCGGCGCGTTGGGCGAGCGCGCCGTGGCCAGGCACTTCGCCGCGGCGTCGACCAACCACGCCGCCATGGACGAGTTCGGCATCAATCCCGAATTCCGCTTCGGCTTCTGGGACTGGGTGGGCGGCCGTTACTCGCTGTGGTCAGCGGTCGGGCTGTCGCTGGCACTCGTCATCGGCATGGACAACTTCCGCCGCATGCTGTCCGGGGGGCGGCGCATGGACCGGCATTTCCGCCAGGCCCGCTTCGGCGAGAATCTGCCGGTGCTGCTCGGTTTGCTGGGCGTCTGGTACAACAACTTCTTCGGCGCCGAATCGCAGGCGATACTGCCCTACGACAACCGGCTCGACAGATTTCCGGCCTACCTGCAGCAGCTGCAGATGGAGTCGTCCGGCAAGCGCGTGCGCCGCGACGGCAGGCCGGTCAAGACCGACACCGGCATGGTGATCTGGGGCGAGGCCGGCAACAACGCGCAGCATTCCTTCTATCAGCTTCTGCACCAGGGGACGCGCTTTGTACCGGTCGATTTTCTGCTGCCGGCGAGGTCGTCGGGCGGCAGACAGCCGCAGCAGGATCTTGCGATCGCCAACTGTCTCGCACAGAGCGAAGCGCTGATGGAAGGGCACGAGTCGGACGACCCCTACCGGGTGCATCCGGGCGGGCGCCCGAGCAACACGATACTGTTCGAGTCGCTGACGCCCGACGTGCTCGGACAGCTCATCGCGCTCTACGAGCACAAGGTCTTCGTCGAGAACGCCATCTGGGGTGTGAACGCGTTCGATCAGTTCGGCGTGGAGCTGGGCAAGAAGCTGGCAAAGTCGCTCGAGGGCGCGGTTGCGGCATCCGAAGACTACCGGGGCGGCAATCAGTCGACGCGTGGACTGATCGCAAGGCTCAGGAGGTATTGACGGTGCCGAAATCGGCAGGGTGCAGCCGCGCGCCGTTGAATCCCGCAGCAGTCGCGCCCCGGTATGTCGCCTAGCCGCGGGAACAGGCGCCTGGCCGGCCTGTGGCGGACGTCCCGCTGGGTGAAGGACGCGTTGCCCTGGGACTTCGACGCGCGCAAGTCCTGGTCCCAGGAGGGTGAGGATTTGATCCTTCATTGCATCCTGGGTGAAAAACGCCAAGGATTCTACGTTGACGTCGGGGCCCATCATCCGCGCCGATTCTCCAATACCTACCTGTTCTATCGCCGCGGTTGGTCCGGCATCAACATCGACGCAATGCCGGGCAGCATGCGCGCCTTTGATCGTGCCAGGCGGCGCGACATCAACCTGGAAGTCGGAATAGCCGAGGAGGAGGGTTGGATCGACTACTATGTGTTCAACGAGCCGGCGCTGAACGGTTTCTCGCGCGAGTTGAGCGAAGCACGCGATTCCGGGCCCTCACCCTACCGTCTCATCGACACTCTCAAGGTCAAGGTGGAGCCGCTCGCCCAGGTCCTCGACCTGCACCTCGGCGAAGGAACCGCAATCGACTTCCTTTCAGTGGACGTCGAGGGCCTCGATCTTGCCGTACTCAAATCCAACGATTGGGTTCGTTACCGGCCAAGGGTCGTGGTCGCCGAGATACTTGACAGCGACCTGTGGGAGCTGCGGAACGATCCGACGCTTCGCTTCATGCAGGATCAAGGATACCGCCTGTGCGCCAAGACGGTACGCTCGTCGATATTCCTGGCGGAATCGCGGGAAGCAACGGAATGCAGTTGACAGATCTCTGCTCCACGAGTGCCCAGCAAGCTCGTTGACCCAATCGCCGACGCCATTGAATACACCCGTCCTGTTCCTGATCTTCAATCGGCCGGAAACCACGCAGCGGGTTTTCGAGGCGATCCGTGCGGCAAGACCGCCGCGCCTGTACGTCGCGGGCGACGGACCGCGGGCCGACAACGAAAACGACGCAGTACGCGTGCGCGAAGCGCGGCAGATCGCCACAGCAGTCGATTGGCCCTGCGAGGTCTCGACGCTTTTTCGGGATGAAAACCTGGGCTGCAAGCTGGGGCCAAGCCAGGCTATCACCTGGTTCTTTCGCCACGAGGAGAGGGGGATCATTCTGGAAGACGATTGCGTGCCGGAATCGACCTTCTTCGACTACTGCGAGTGGGCACTGGATGAATTCTCCGAAGAGCCCAAGGTCTGGCATGTGAACGGCAACAACTATGACGCGCCGCCCTCGTTGTTCGGCGGCGCCGATACGGCATTCATTCCTCTTCCGCAGGTTTGGGGCTGGGCAACCTGGCGAGACCGATGGACGCAATACCAGGCGAATCCGTTCTATCTGGTCAAGCCGGTGGTGGAGCACAGCCGCGATTGGCGGATATCCGGCGTTTCTCGCGCCAACAAGCTCCGACATCTCGGCAAGCTTCTCGATGGCCTCGATGCCTGGGGCTACCAGTGGCAGATGACTGTACTCAACGCGCGCGGGCTTGCCATGTGCCCGAGAAGCAACCTGATAAGCAATATCGGCGACGGTTCCGAAGCAACACATACGAGCGGCGGCTCCAATCTGCACCTGCCGACCCGGCCGTTCACCAATTCCGGCGACACGGGCCCGATTGAGGTGAACGATGGTTTGACGCGCTGGTACGAGGCCAGGATGGGCCTTCGTAATCGTCTGACGGCGCTTGCATACACGCTGAATCGACTGTTGGTCGAAGTCGGAAGCCGCTTGAAGCGAGTGTCTTCGAGAGTCCTCTTCGGTGTTGGCAGGCCGCCCATCGTGGTCGCCAGTACCGGCCGGAGCGGCTCGACCCTGCTGTGTGACAGCATCGCCGACGGTCTGATTGCGCATCGCTTCGGGCGACGGTTACCGCCGTTGTTCATGCGAGCCCTGCGGTATGTCGCGATGGAGTTCGCAGACCGCCTCGCGGACATAGACGGCCTCGATTATCCTGTTCTCAAGACCCACGATTTCCCGCAGGACGGCACGCTCCCGGACGGCAAGTATCTGTTCGTATTCGGCCCTCCGCTGGAGTCTGCGCAGTCCGTCGTGCGAACGGCCCGATCGAGGGGCAACGCCTGGTTCGAGAAACACCTTCACCATCTGCGCGCGCATGGGTTTGTATCTGATCTATTCCGTGCCGACGTGCTCAACTTCGAATCCCAGGTGAACGCGTGGATGTCGGTGCGAGCCGATGACGTGTTCATGATTCCCTTCGACGAGCTTTGGGAACGTACCGACGAGATCTCGCGTTTCGTCGGTGTCGATATCCGATTGCCGCAGAGGAACCCCCGTCAGCCAAAATCGGCGGTGGCCGATATCGACCGGGAACTCTTCGCGCAGCTCGACGCACTATTCGAGCAGGCCGTCCAAGCATCCCGAATGCGTCGACAGGCGATATCGTCCGGGACCTCCGATTAGCGCCCCTGGATCGGTGACAGGTACGGGCTAGAGCCGAGAGAAATCGGCCGGCGGCCCCTCAGTCCGTCTGTGCCTGCGCCAAGTCCCCGACCAGCCCGTCGGGATTGAAGCCGTCGGCCCGGTAACCGAGTTCGGCGGCCAGCTCCTCGGTCGATTTCCAGACGTGGCGAGCTTCATCCGGCGTGAGCGCCTCGTTCCATGTCCCTATTCGGGGCCGAATCTCCTCGCGCACCTGCGCGGCACGGGTCTTCATGTTGCCGGAGTGATCCACCCGGTCGTAGGCCGATCTTCCGGCCTCGAGGACCGCCGCGTTCCAGCCAAGATCGAGAAACTCTATAGCCTCCCGGAGGCTGGACTCCGGACTGCCGGTCAGGTCTTCGTAGCGGAGAAGCAGCGTGTTGGGTTGCCTTCGCAAGCGGAGGACCTGCCTGTTGTCGGTTTGCCATCGGGAAACGCTGGCTTGCAGAGTCCCGAGCCGCTTCCGCAGAGAAGCCACCGTATCCAGCGGATTGCGTGTAATCAGGATCAGTTTTGCGGCCGGCAACACCCGCCTGATGGCGCGAACGGAGTGGACGTGTCTGGGCGTCTTCTCGACGATGACCCTCTTGCCGGCGGCGGAAGCCTGGAACACCCACTCGGTCGAAATCTGCCGGGAGCAGAGCGCGCCGTTCTGCGGCCGGAACGCCCCCGATTCCCGCCCCACGAGATAGACGTTCGGATGATTGCCCAGGCGCGCTGCGAGCAACGTCGTGCCGCTGTGGCCGCAACCGCATACGAAGCAGAAACCCTTGTCGGTTTCGAGGGGCGGGACCAGGAAATTCGGGGCGTTCTGCCAAGCCGTTAGAGCCATCCGGCTCATCCGGGCCCACGCGGACTCGGATTCCTCGGTTGCATCGTCGCTGGCGTGCATTGGGTCGGATCTTCCTTTCGGTGCTCGGCTGCTCTGATCGATTTCGTGAAGGTCGTTCCAGACAGGCCGGATGCCGGCTATCGTGTCCAGACGTTCCGCCGGACGTAGCGCCACAACAGGACGTTCCAGACGACCAATGTTACCGCAGTCGCTGCCGCGGCACCGTTCAAGCCGTATGGCGGTATCAGGACGAGATTCAGGACGAGATTGGCAACCGTTGCTATTGCGACGCCGCGCGCCGATAGTCGTTCGTTGCCCGTCATGCTTAGCATGATGCCGACCGAGCCGGCGCCGGCGTTCGCCGTTTGACCGAGAGCGATGATCATCAGTGCCGTACTGCCGGCCGTGTAGGCCTCGCCAAACACGAACGCGAGTATCTGACTGCCGAACAGCAGGAAGACCCCGGTCACCGGCACGGCCGTGAGCAGTGCAACGCCGGCACTGAGCGCCGCTATCCTGCGCAAGCCGCCGTAGTCACCGTTACTGTGGAGCTTTGCAATCTGCGGTGCGACAACGACGTTTATCGCCTGGAGCCCGAGCACGACGAGCATACCGAATTGAAGGACGACCTTCAGAATACCGACCTCTGCGGCAGGATAGTAAAGTCCTAGCATCAGCACGTCGAGGTTGTTGTTGATCGTCTGCATGCCGGAGACGAGTGCGAGCGGCAGTACGGCGCGGAACCAGTCACGTTTGTGCTCGGCTTCGTAGGTTCCGCCCGTTGCCTGGAGGGGTTGCAGCACCTTCAACGCAATGGAGCCCAGCACGACGGCGACGAATGCCGCGCCGGCATGCAGCCACATCGCATCCGGCGCGGTCAGTTGGCGCGGAGCCAGCCACCAGTAGGTGCCGCCGGCCAGCAGGGCGAGTAGTCCGGGCCGGATGATCAGCTCGGGTATCTGTCCCCAAACGGTGAAGTTCAGCCCCCTCAGCTGTGCGCTACGCAGGGCACCGAGCGAGTTCAATGGCAGAAAGGCGAGCGCAATGAGAAATACGGTAAGGCCGTTCGGAGCGAACCGGTCCGACACGAGCCAGGCGACGACAGCGGACAAGACGGCCAGCGGCATCGAGATGCGCAGCATGAGCGATCGGGACCAGCGCCAAAGGCCCAGCATCGTCGCCCAGTCCCGCTTCGCCTGCGCCTTCGCCGTCTCCCGAACCACCAGTGTCGGGACGCCGAACGTCGCCGGGATGCTCAGCGCGGCGATCAGGGCGTAGGCGTAGGTATACACGCCGTATTCGTCCGGCCCCAGACTGCGCGCAAGTACCACGACGACCAGAAATCCCAGGGTCAGGGAAAGGAGCTTGACGACCAAACTGCCCGCGCCGCTGCGAAGCACGGTGCTGGCAAGGCTTCGTGCCGCACCGGTTGGTTCCGAGCTTACTCGCTCCGTTTCCTGTGCAGGCTTCTCGAGCATGGGATTTTGAAGGGTCGCCGGGATCGACGCGGTGTCGTCCGCTCGTTCGATCTCTGTTTCAGACGAGATTTCGACTACGACGATTTCGCCAAAATTGTTAGCATCTGCCGCACTTTGGACGTTCGTTTGCGAATCCGCAACAAGGAGAGTCTCATTATCGGCCCGATTCGAAGACCGATTTTCGTCGCTGTGACATGGGCACTGCTGATGCCGCTAGTGGCCGGCAGCGTCTACGCCAGCCCGTTCATCGGCGCTGGCGATACGGCGCTGCGCAACGACATCCAGCGGCTCGCGGACCACGGTGTCATTACGGGGCCGACCACGACCTGGCCGCTGGCGTGGGGGCCAATACTCGCCGATCTCAATGCGTTCGACCTGGCGGGCGACACGCCGCGGGACGTGGTCGATGCGCTGGCACGTGTCAAAGCACGTGCGAGCTGGGACACACGCAGCGGCGAGGCCTTTTTCAACGCCCGCGTCAGCGGGGCTGAGAAGCCCAAGCGCATCCGTTCGTTCGAGGACACGCCGCGCGGCCGCGGCGAGCTGAGCGGCGGCTTCACCTATACGGGTGACTGGTTCACAGCTTCGATCAACGGCCAGTGGCTGGACGTGGCTGACGAGTTCGAGGAATTCCGCGCCGATCGCTCGGTCATTGCTGCCTCTGTCGGCAACTGGTCGATAGGCGTCAACACGCTGGACCGGTGGTGGGGCCCGGGCTGGGACGGCAGCCTGATCCTGTCCAACAACGCGCGGCCGATTCCCGCGATCTCCATCGACCGGAACTTCACCGACCCCTTCGCGACACCCTTGCTGTCCTGGCTCGGCCCGTGGGACCTCTCCATGCACTTCGGGCAAATGGAAAGCGATCGGTTCGTGCCGGACGCGCAGTTCTTCGGTCTGCGATTCAGTTTCCGGCCGATCCCGTCGCTGGAGATCGGGCTCTCGCGGACAGCGCAATGGTGCGGCGAGGACAGGCCCTGCAACTCCGACGCGTTCATCGATCTGTTTCTCGGCCGCGACAACGTCGGCGACGACGACATTTCGCGCGAGAACGAGCCCGGCAACCAGCTGGCCGGCTTCGACGTTCGTTGGGCGACCCGTATTCTCGACGTTCCGGTCGCGTTCTACGGCCAGTTCATCGGCGAAGACGAAGCGGGCGGTTTTCCGAGCCGCTATCTGGGGCAGGTCGGCGTCGAGGGCACCGGGCTGTTCCGCGACCGCTGGTCGTACCGCTGGTTCGGAGAATTCGCCGGCACCAGCTGCCAGTTCTACGAATCCAGCGAGAGATTCAACTGCGCTTACAACAACAGCATCTATCGGACCGGATACCGGTACCGCGGCCGCAGCGTCGGCCATCCGGCGGACAATGACGCGAGGGTCGTCTCGGCGGGCCTCATCGCGATCGACGAAGACGAAACCGAGTGGGCAGCGACGATTCGGATCGGTGAACTGAATACCGGTGGCCCGCCCGACGACCGGCAAAGCCTGACGCCGACGCAGCAGGACATCGTCAGCATCGACGTCCGCCATTCCCGAGTCTTCAGTTTCGGCGAGATCACCGCCGGAGTCGGATTCGAACGCATAGAGAACGAGCTTGGCGGCGACACCGATGACGACGTGCGATTCTTCATCCAATGGCGCAGCAGCTATTAGCCGAACCGTGATCAAAGTCCCGATTTTCAGTACCTTAGCGCGCCAGTGCTGGTACAATGCCGCGCTTTCGGGGCCTCAATCCGACGCTGCGTCGGTTGCCGGCTCCGAGTTGGGCATACACTTGGTCTGAAGAGGGGCGGGGCTCCGTGTCGAGCGGTGGTTTTTCACGGCACTTGATTCTCGTCTGCCTGGCAATCGCCGGTCTGCTGGGCGGATTGCCTCGTGCCGGTGCGCAATCGATACAGCTGTCGCCTGAGCAACAGCGCATGCTGAATCAGTTGCCGCCTGCGCAGCGTCAGCAGGCCATGCAGGCGCTTCGTGAGGCCCAGGGCCGGAGCACGAACGGGGCCCAACAGCCCTTTTCGTCGCTGAACGAACAAGCGGGGCGGAACGATCCTCAGTCGGTGCCGGACGCCGAAAGCCAGGAAGGCGAGGTCGGGGAGACGGCCCGCGCCGAGCCGGGATCCACGCTGGTCATTCAGTTCCAGCTGGCCGAATTACGACCGGCGGTTCCGGAGATCCGAATCGCGGAAGATCCTGCACTCGCCGAGCTGGAGGGCAGCGGCGTCTATCGGGTGGACGAGGCCGGTCAGCTCGAATTGCCCGGCGTGGCGGTCGTTCCGGTTCGCGGCCTGTCGGCGGCCGAGATCGAGCTTCGGCTGGGTGCCGAGCGGGCTTTGCGGCCCTTCGAAATCACGGTGGCGATCCTGCAGACGACGGCGACCGGTACCGCCGCGCTGGAGCCGTTCGGCTACGACGTCTTCGAATCGGTTGAGGCGAATTTCGAACCGGTGATAACCGGCCCGGTGCCCCCGGACTACGTGCTCGGACCTGGTGACAGCGTGCGCGTGCAGCTCTTCGGCAACGTAAACGGCATTTACGAATTCGAGGTCAGCCGGGACGGCGTGCTGAACCTGCCCGAGATCGGACCGATTACGGTTGCCGGACTGCCGTTCTCCGAATTCCGGGTGGATCTCAATACGCGTGTCGAGCAGATGCTGATCGGCACGCAGGTCAGCGCAACCATGGGGCAGCTGCGGACCATCCGCGTATTCGTGCTCGGAGACGCGAATCGGCCCGGTTCCTACGTCGTCGGCAGCCTGGCGACGATCAGCAGCGCGATCTATGCCGCCGGCGGCATCAGTGAGATCGGCACGCTGCGGGACATACAACTCAAGCGCCAGGGCGAGGTCGTAACACGTCTCGATCTCTACGACCTGCTGTTGCGCGGGGATACGACAGATGACGTGCGCCTGCAGCCGGGTGACGTCATCTTCGTGCCGCCGGTAGGGCCTCAGGTCAGCGTCGACGGCGCCGTCAAGCGCCCGGCGATCTACGAGGCCAGGGGACAGACGTCGGTCGCGGACGTCATCGCCCTGGCCGGCGGGTTTACCGCCGATGCTTTTCCAGAAGGCGCCCGAGTGGAGCGGATCGGCTCCGGGGCGGGACGCGTGGTGGTGTCTGTCGATGCCAGTTCGGCCGAGCTGCGCTCGATGACATCCCGGCCCGGCGATGCGGTCTTCGTACCGAACGTGTTGCCCGAATACCAGCAAACGGTCGAGCTCGTCGGACACGTGTATCGGCAGGGTCCGTACGAGTGGCGGCCGGGCATGCGGCTGACGGATGTCATCCAATCCGTGCAGATGCTGCGTCCCGGGGCCGACAAGGGCTACGTTCTGATCCGCCGCGAAGACCCGGACAACCGGGCGATCAGTGTCGCCTCGGCCGACCTGGCGCAGGCGCTCGAGAACCGGGCATCGTCCGACAACACTGAACTGCGGCCCAGAGACAGGATCTACGTTTTCAGTCTCGAATTCGGTCGCCAGCGCGTGATCCAACCCATTCTCGACGAGCTCGAGCTTCAATCGCGCTACGGCAATCCGAATTCGATCGTGACCGTTTCCGGTCGCGTAAAGGCTCCGGGCACCTATCCGCTCGAACCCGGCATGCGCGTCAGCGACCTGATCCGGGCTGCGGGCGATCTGTCGGAAGAGGCCTATGCGGTCAAGGCCGAGTTGGTCCGATACGACGTCGTCAATGACGAGTTCCGCTCTACCGACATTCAGGAAATCGATCTCGGCGCTATCCTTGGTGGTGACGACACGAAAGACGCATTGCTCACCGAGCACGACAACCTGCGCATCAGCGGCCTGCCCGAGTGGGATACCCTCTGGACGGTCACGCTGGAGGGCGAGGTGACGTTTCCCGGAGAGTACCGGATAAGGCGTGGGGAGACGCTTGCGGAGCTGCTCGAGCGCGCGGGCGGACTCACGGACGCGGCCTTCCCCGAAGGCGCGATATTCCTGAGGGAGTCCCTCAGGAGGCAGGAGCAGGAGCAGATCGAGTTGCTTGCGGGGCGATTGCAGGCGGATCTTGCGTCACTGTCGCTCGAGTCAGTGGACACCACCGGCAGCGAGACACTGGAAACCGGTCAGGCGCTCCTCGGTCAACTGCGTGACACGGAAGCGGTGGGCCGCCTCGTCATCGACCTCGAGGGCATTACACAGAACCGTGAGGCCGGACTTCCCCTGGAGCTCCGTGATGGCGATCAATTGCTCGTACCGAAGCAGGCTCAATCCGTCACGGTCATCGGCGAGACACAGCAGAACACATCGCATCTCTACGAACCGGACCTCTCCCGGGATCACTATATCGCGAAGAGCGGCGGCTTGACGCGCAGGGCGGACAGCAAGCTGATCTATATCGTTCGAGCCAGCGGTGCAGTGGAGGCAGGCCATCGGTCCCGATGGTTTGGCCGGCGAAGCACCGGGCGCTCCGACATTCGGCCCGGCGACACGATCGTCGTCCCGCTGGAAACCGACCGAATTCGACCGCTGACGTTTTGGGCTCAGGTTACTCAGATTCTATATCAGGCAGCCATTGCCGTGGCCGCGGTTGAAACCTTTAACAACTGAAGCGTCGAGCCTGCGTCGCCCGATGCAGCCGAGGTCATCGAGTCATGGCCTGGCCCGTTGACTTAACGGCGGGTGCCGAGAACGGCCGACCGGTGACCGCGCCAACTGCCGTTGCGCCCGGTGTTGCAATACGGGTGAGGAGTCAGTATCAGCGCGCGGCGACGCGCATGACTTTCGCGATCGCGCGGCAGACATCGTCCACGTCGTCATCGGTCAACATGGGATGTGATTCGAACATCAGGGACGTTTCACCAAGCCTCCTGGCGACGGGATGCCGCACGTTCGGCGCAAAGGCCGTGTATCCCTGCTCGCGATAGATCTCCGGACAAGAGCCGGAGTAGCAGGGAACGCCCTCTGCGCAAATCGCGCTCAGCACGTCGTCCCGGGTCCAGTCATCGCGCAGCTCGTCCGGCTCGACGAACAGGTAGTACTTGTAATAGGCGTGCCGCACGTTCTCCGAAGGCAGCGTCAGACGCAGGCCAGGAACAGAAGCCAGCGCCGCATTCAGCCGGCTTGCGGCACGATTTCGCTGGGCTACCCACGAGCCGAGCTTCCCGAGCTGTATGCGGCCTACCGCAGCCTGCGGCTCGGTGATTCTCCAGTTCGTGCCTATGCTCTCGTGCAGCCAGCGGTAACCGATTGGATGCTCGCTCTGGTAGACCGAACGATAGGACTTGCCGTGATCCTTGTAGGCCCACGCTGTTTCCCAAACGGAGTCGTCGTCCGTCAACAGGATCCCGCCTTCGCCGCAGGTCGAGATGATCTTGTCCTGGCAGAACGAAAACGCCGCCGCATCTCCGAACGACCCCACCGGCCGATCGCCGTCCGCAGCGCCGTGTGCCTGAGCGCAGTCTTCCAGCAGCTTGAGTCCGTGACGGCTCGCGAGTTCGCCTATGGCGCGCATATCGCAGGGCCAGCCAGCCAGATGAACGAGCACGATCGCGCGCGTGCGGGCGTTTATCGCCGGCTTGATCGTGTCGGCCGTGACGTTCTGCGAAACCGGGTCGACGTCGACGAAGACCGGCGTCGCCCCGCACTGGACCACGGCACTCGCCGATGCCACGAAAGACCGCGACGTGACGAGGACCTCGTCGCCCGTGCCGATGCCCAGCGCCCGTAGCCCGAGCTCGAGCGCGACCGTTCCGTTCGCGACGGCAATACCGTGCCGCCTTTGAGTGTAGCGGGCGAACTCCCGTTCGAACTGACGCGCTTCATCGCCGGTCCAGTAGTTCACCCGAGCGGACCGCAAAACGTCTGCGACCTTGTCGATCTCGTCGCGGCCATAGTTCGGCCAGCTCGGAAACGGCTTGTCCCTGACCGGACGACCGCCGTCGACGGCAAGCTTCGGACCGTCACGATGAATACGCCGGGCCACTATGCCCGTCCCGCCGGTACGCCGATCACGGTCTCGCCTGCCTCGACGTCCTTGACGACAGCGGCACCCGCTCCGACGATGACGTCGGAACCGATCGCGGTCCCCTCTCTTACGACGGCTCCGATCCCGATCCATGAACGCTCTCCGACTGTGACGCCGCCGGCAACGTGCGCGCCCGGCGATACGTGCACGCCGTCTCCCAGGACGCAATCGTGATCGACCGTCGCACCTGTATTGACGATGCAGCCTCGTCCGATGTGTGCGCCGATGTTCACGGCGGCCTGCGCCAGGATGACGCTGCCTGCTCCGAGCCGCGCCCGCTGGCTGACGAATGCGGACGGATGCAGGATGGTCACGATCCGGAACTCGGTTGCGGCCAGCCGGTCGAGCAGGGCCAGCCGCCGTCGGTTGTCGCCGACCGACACCGCCGCCGCTCCGAACGCCTGTCGATGCTCGGCCAGTTCCTCGATCGGGCCCAGCACCGGCCAGTGCCCCGGCTGGGCGTCGCCTGCATCATCCAGAAACGCGATCCGGTCGAATTCTCCTGACGCGGCGTCCGCGACGACACGCCCGTGCCCTCCGGCACCGAGTACCAGCAGACCGCGCACTAGCGGGAGCCGCGAAACGGTTCGGCCGTCGCCGTGCCGCTCTGACTGATGCCTTCGGAGATGAGCACTTTTCCTACCGTCATCCACAAAATCCTCAGGTCCAGGACGAAGGAGCGGTTGTCGACGTACCAGACGTCGAGAGCGAACTTCTCTTCCCAGGTGAGTTCGTTGCGGCCGTTCACCTGGGCCCATCCCGTTATACCGGGCCGCACGTCGTGCCTGCGCCGCTGCTCGTCCGTGTACAGCGGCAGATACTCCATCAGCAGTGGTCGCGGACCGACGAGACTCATATCGCCGCGCAGGACGTTCCACAGCGTCGGCAGCTCGTCCAGGCTGCTGGCCCGCAGCGCTCGCCCTAGAGTGGTGAGCCTTTTTCCATCCTGTATCGGGTCGACGACGGCGTTGCTGCAGTTGCGCATGGTGCGAAACTTCACGACGCGGAACGGCTCACCCTTGATGCCTGCCCGCTGCTGGCGGAACAGGACCGGACTACCGTGCACGACGCGTACGAGAACCGCAATCGTCAGCAGCAGAGGCGCCAGCACGACGATACCGGTCGCCGCAACAATTATGTCGAACGGCCGCTTCACACGGACTGCAGCAAGCTCAACGGGGAACCTCTTTGATCCTTATCCATGCATTCGAACAATAGAAGCTCAGGAAAATCCGACCGCGGTATACGATACTCGAGGGTACAGCCTTTGGCCGACTCGCATTCCACAAAATAGCGGACGATATCTTCGGAGGTCAACCACCATCTATTCCGGCCCGGCGGCTACTTCTGATGTACCCCGCAAACTTGTTGTATGTCCCTTGCGCCCCGAGATCGGTGGATTTACCACGACCGCGAGTGATCGCAATCACATCGACGGCCGCGAGTCGGGCGGCGGCCTCGTCCGGGTCATCGGCGCTCAGTATCAGTCCCGCGCCGGCTTCCTCGGCCAATCTTGCCTGCCAACCCGGGAAGTTATAGAGATTATTTTCTATCCCATCGGTGAGATTTCCGGGCTCGACTTTATGGCCTCCGGTATCGGAGGCATCATCCTCCTTTGGATTGAGCAGAAGAGGTCTACTCCTTTATCGTGGGTTACGCGCCGGTTCGGGCCTCGCGCGGCGACGGCTATCGCTGTGACGTAATCGCCCCGGCCAAGGAAGCACTTGCGTAGACAACACCGGTTGACGCATCGTCAGGAGGATAATCAGCACTATTGGCAGCAAGAGCCGTCCGCAGCGCGAGCATAGCAGCAAACGCAAGTGTGATATCCGTTACGGGTTTCATTCCGGACCGCGGGCAGTGTGCTAAGTCGCGGTTCTGAATCGAAGGTGGCACGGCCTGATAGCTGTCCGCCCCGTGCTTGGCCGTCGCGATAGGCGCGCAGATCGCGTCGGAATCGACGCCGGCTGGCAAGGCATCGGCGATATCGCATATGCTTGGCGCCTTTCCAGTGACCGGACTCACGATTGAAGATCGTATACCTGTCGAATTCGCTGATTCCCTCCCGAACGGCCAACAGTATCCACGTTATGAGAATGTGCGCCGCGTTCAGCGCCAACGGTCACGACGTGCGACTGCTGGCCCCGTCCCGGCCCGGGCGCGATCTCGACATCGGTAGCGGGGACGTCTTCAAGTATTACGGGGTCGAGGAGTCGTTCGACGTGCAGTTCCTGGCCTGGCCGGGGATCCGGGGGAGCTCCTACATTTACGCGATGCTTGCGGCCCGGCGTGCGCGACGCAATCGCGCGGACATCGTTTACACCCGCTTTCTGAGCGGGGGCGTAGCAGCGGCGCTCACCGGCTCACCCGTCATCTACGAGGCGCACCAACCAGTCCATGATCTCGCGCGCGGCACCCGTTCATTGTTCGGCGTGCTCCGCAGGCACCCCGCGCTCAAGCGCGTCGTCGTCATCACTGCGGCGCTGCAACGGCGCTTTGCCGTAGACTATCCCGAGTTAGAGGACAGGATCCTAGTCGCCCACGACGGCGCCGATCAGGTCTCGGGACCATCGGAACACGTCGACTTGCAGGGCTCGCCGTCTGGATTGCAGGTAGGCTACATCGGTCAGCTCTACCCCGGCAAGGGAATCGAATTGATCGGCCCCCTCGCGCAGGCGTGCCCGGACGCCAAGTTTCACATCATCGGTGGAACGGAACAGGACGTCGCTCGCTGGCGCGGCAAGCTCGAAGAGTCCGGCAACGTCCATTTTTGCGGCTTCGTGGCGCCCGGGCAGGTTCAGGGATACTTGAGTCGGTTCGACGTGGTTCTCGCCCCGTTCCAGCGGAAGGTCTCGGTCTTCGGAGGTTGCGGCGACAGCGCCTGGCACGTCATTTGATGAAACGCGGCGACTGAATGCCCGAGGTTCACCGCCGGCAGCGAACATGCATCGTATTCTCCTGGTCATAGACCATTTGGGCATGGGCGGCGCTCAACGTCAGATGGCGAATCTCGCCGTGGGGCTCAGCGAGCGTCGTCACGAAGTCAAGCTTGCGCTGTACTATCCCGACAGGCAGCAGCTCCGCGGGCGGCTGCAAGCTGCCGGAGTCGTCGTACACGAGTTGCGAAAGCTCGCAAGGTATTCGCCGGCGTTACCGGTGAGGCTCGCCGCGCTGCTTCGACGGGGAGAGTTCGATGCCTGCATCTCGTATCTCGACACGCCAAACGTCTACGCGGAGCTCGCAGGTATTCTCTCCCGAAATACGCTGATCATCGCCACCGAGCGAATCGACTACGGCACCTCAAAGCTACCGCTGCCTGTCCGCGTTCGCAGCCAGCTACACCGACTCGCCGACTACGTCGTCACCAACTCGCAAACGCACGCAACAGAGATGATCGAGGCCTACCCTTGGATTCGCGAACGCATCCGCGTCATCCACAACGGCGTCGACACGGAAGCTTTTGCTCCGCCGAAGGAAACCGGGCATCACGACCACCGACACCCTCGCTTGCTGGCGTTGGGGACATTGGTTCGCAAAAAAAATGCTCACGGGTTGATCGAAGCCGTTGCGCTCTGCAGGGATCAGATGCGGCTCCGTGTGCAAGTGGAATGGGCGGGCCGAGTAGACGATACGCCTGCCGCGCGCAGCTATCGGGAGTCGCTGCAGGCTCGAGTGGAGGCGCTGAGGCTCGAGGATCAGTGGCGTTTTCTCGGCGCATGCGACGATGTGCCGAACCGTCTGCGCACGTGTACGGCACTCGTTCATCCCGCATTCCGCAAAGGTCTGCCGAATGCGGTCTGCGAGGCGCTCGCGTGCGGGAAGGCCGTGCTGGCCTCCAATGCCGGCGACAATGTGACACTCGTGGGTGAGAGCCGCGGCCGCTGCTTCGAGCCCGGCGATCCGCGCTCCAGTGCCGACTCGATCGCCTGGCTCGCGGAACTCGATGACGGACAATACCGCAGCCTGGGTGTCGAAGCGCGCAGCTACGCAGTGAAAGCCCTGTCGCTCGAGAGAATGGTCAGCGACTATGAGGGCTTGATGCAATGAGACGGCTCCGGCGCCGCTGGTACACACATCGACAGCCCGGAGTCGGTGTCTGCCGATGACGATCACGACCCTGCGCTGGACCATGGGGACTATGCTGCGTCTGGGTCTCGGCAATCTCGCCGCCATCGCACTCTATCGTGCCAAACTCGCGTCGGGACTCTTCGGGTATCTGACACCCGTACGACCGCCCGTCGAAGGCGATCTCTTTAGCGGCGGACCGGGCTTCGAAGCCCGGCCGGCGACGTCCGACACGACTCCGAGCCGCCAGGCAACCGAATTGGCCAGGGGCTACTACCGGTATTTTTCCTATGCCCTGCACGAAACCGGCTCGCCGCCCGACTGGTTTCGCGACCCGTTTTCAGGCGGTCGCTTTGACGCCAATACCCGACACTGGTCGAAGGTGCACGAGTTCGAGGACGCTGGATCCGACATAAAGTGCATCTGGGAGCTATCGCGCTTCGACTGGTCGGTGGTTCTTGCGCGCGCCTGCAAGGCTTCCGGGGATGCCGGACTCATTGCACTCATGAATCTGTGGGCGGCCGACTGGCTCGAGCGTAATCCCGCCAATCGCGGGCCCAACTGGCGATGCGCCCAGGAGGCGAGCCTGCGCTTGCTTCACGTGCTGCTCGCGCAGTATCTGCTGAACAAGGCAAGTGAGGCCGCGCCTGCGCTGCAACGATTCGTCGAAGAGCATTGCAGGCGCATTGCGCCTGCGATGGGTTACGGATCGGCACAGGACAACAACCACGGCACGAGTGAGGCGGCAGCCCTCTACGTCGGCGGCGCGTTTCTGCAACAGTTTGCCGATAATGGCGGCCGGGTGCATCGCGACGCGCGTTGCTGGCATACGATCGGGCTCAAGCGGCTGGAGGAGCGCGTCGAACGCCTGATCGCCTTGGACGGCAGCTTCTCCCAGTACTCGACGAACTACCACCGCGTATTGCTCGACACGCTTTGCAATGCCGAGTTCTGGCGGCGGCGTTTGAGGCTTCCGGCTTTCTCGGCGTCGTTTTACGGCCGTGCCCGCGCCGCCGCGGAATGGTTGTATCAGTTACTCGACCTGCGCAGCGGTCACGTACCCAACATCGGAGCCAATGACGGCGCTATGTTGTTTCCGCTTTGCGAGACCGACTATCGCGATTTTCGCCCGACGCTGCAACTGGCGGCGGCGCTGTTCCTCGACGAGCGAATGTTTGGGGAAGGACCGTGGGACGAGGCCTTGCACTGGCTCGAGCTTTCTCCTGCAGGCAGCACATCGCGGCCGCCGCGCTCGACGCTGCTCGATGGCGGCGGCATCGTGACGTTACGGCCGCCTCGTGCGGATACATGGGCAGCAATCCGGTATCCGCGCTTTCGGTTTCGTCCCAGCCAGGCCGATGCGCTGCATATGGATCTGTGGCACCGCGGCCGTAACGTCCTTCGCGACGGTGGCACCTTCAGCTACGCCGCCGAGGAGCCATGGTACAGCTACTTCCCAGGCACGCGTTCCCACAACACCGTGGAGTTCGACGGGGAAGACCAGATGCCGCGCATCGGGCGGTTCCTGTTTGCCGAATGGCTCAGCCCCGACTCCGTCAGCCCCGTCTCCGCAAGCGACGACCATGTCGAATGGGCCGGCTCCTACACCGACCATCGCGGCTGCCGTCACCAGCGACGTGTCAGCGCGCACGGCAGCGCCTGGCAGGTCGAAGATTGCATCGGCGGATTCAAAGAACGCGCCGTGTTGCGATGGCGGCTCGTGCCCGGTGACTGGCAGGCGCGGGCGCTCTCTTTGGCGGCGTATGGAATACGGATAACCATCCGGAGCGAGTCGCCCATCCGGCGCTTCGAGCTCGTACAGGGCTGGGAATCGCTTTACTACATGCAGCGCTCGCCGATCCCGGTGCTCGAGGTCGAATTCGGTCCGGGTGAGCATTCCGTGCTTACCGAGATACGCCTGCCTGAGTAAGCTGCATGGACGTCCTCTACTATCATCAGCATTTCTCGACGCCTGACGGCGCCGCCGGCACCCGTTCGTACGAAATGGCCCGGGAACTGATCGCTCGCGGTCATCGCGTGACGGTGGTCTGCGGCAGTTACGGCGATGGCTCCTCCGGCTTGACGGCGGATTTTGTCATGGGCCGCAGGCAGGGCATCGTCGACGGGATTCACGTCATCGAGCTGCGTCTGCCTTACCGGAACCGCGACGGTTTCCTGCGCCGCAGCCTGGTCTTCGTTCGCTACGCGTTGCGCAGCGTCGGCATCGCTCTGACGAGGCGGTACGACATCGTTTTCGCCAGCTCCACGCCGTTGACCGCGGGATTGCCCGGAATCGCCGCGCGGCTGCTGCGGCGAAAGCCGTTCGTGTTCGAGGTCCGCGATCTATGGCCTGAGCTTCCACGTGAAATGGGTGTCATCACCAATCCTGTCGTGCTCCTGCTGCTGGACTGGCTGGAGTGGCTGAGCTATCGGACCGCCGACGCCTGCATCGGTCTTTCACCCGGCATAGTAGACGGCATACGCCGCCGCTCGGGTTCGGGAAAGCCGTTGCGGATGATCCCCAACGGCTGCGACCTCGCGCTGTTCGGCGGGAACGCAGGGGACTCGGCGTCAAGAGCGCGGGATGGGAACACGCCGTTCACCGCCGTCTTCACCGGAGCTCACGGCATCGCCAACGGGCTCGATGCCCTGCTCGATTGTGCAGCCGTTTTGAAGCGAAGGGGGCGAGACGACATTCGCCTGTTGATGATCGGCGATGGCAAGCTCAAGCCGGAGCTGCAGCGCCGTGCCGCAACGGAACGGCTCGACAACTGCGAGTTCCGAGAGCCGGTTCCCAAGAGACAGCTCGCTACCGAGCTGTGGAAATGCGACGCTGGCATCATGATGCTCGCCGACGTACCGGCTTTCTACTACGGCACATCGCCGAACAAGTTCTTCGACTATCTCGCAGCGGGCCTGCCCGTAGTGAACAACTACGGGGGTTGGCTGGCACAAATGATTGGCGAGCACGACTGCGGCATCGCCGTGCCCGGAGGTCAACCGGAGCTGCTGGCCGATGCCCTGCAGCGGCTCGCCGACGAGCCCCGCACACGCGACGCGATGGCTAGCAACGCACGCGCACTCGGTGAGCGGGAGTTCGATCGCCGCCGATTGGCGCAGGACTTCGTCGATTTTCTCGAGCAAACATACAATGAACCGGCGGTATGAGTAAGGAACCGGGGCGTCTCGGCGTCGAAGCCTATGTGCTGCGGTACATAACCGAGGTTCTGTTGCCAGCCGCGAACGTTGTCGGCTCCAATCACCGTATCGTCGAGGCGCAGATGACCTTCGGTCGGAGCAAGCAGACCGAGGAGAACGTCCACGAAGGTCGTCTTGCCGGAACCTGTGGGACCAACGAAGGCGACCGTCGACCGAAGCGGAATCGTGATGTTGACGCCGCTGACTGCGCGCCGACCGCTTTGGTCGTAGCTGAAACCCACGTCGACGAGGCAGATCTGCTTCTCGAGCGGAACCGTCGCCACAGTTTCGGTGGTCTCGGCCGTTACTTCCAACGAGACCATATCGTCGTATATGCGGTCGATTGCCGCGCTGCCGAAGCGCAGGTTCGTCAGGCTGCCGTAGATTCGCTGCATTGCAGGCAGTAAGCGATATCCGGCGAGAGTATAAAGACCCAGCAGCGGGAATATCTCTCCCAGAGAACCGCGTGTCGCCAACAGGTACAAGGCCAGTAGCAGGATTCCGCCCACGCCGATCGCCTCGACGACGAATCGAGGCGATCGGCAATCACGAGGTTCGTGACCTGGTGTTTCGAGAAGCGCATCGACGCGTCCTGAAACGTCCCGAGATAAGCTGCCTCGGCGCCTAGCAGCTTGATCTCCTTGATACCGCCCAGACTCTCGTTCGCGGCTATGAATCGCTGCCTATTTGCCTCGACTCGGCCGGCTCCGGCTGTCTGCAGGATGCGGCGGGTCGCAAAGAAAATAGCGGCGTATAAGACAAGGAGGATGATTCCGGCCGTAAACGCCAGCAGCGGTTCTACCATGACGAGCACAACCACTATAAGGAGGACGACCAGCGAGTATGCGACTACAACCGCCGCCGGCAAAAGCACGTTCGCGATTACCTGATCGACTTCCGACAATACGGTCTTCGACAACTCGGCGCTGTTGCGTCCGAGGAAGAACGGATAAGGTTGACGTAGATACAACTCCAGAAGTCTTCTGCCGATCGCGTGGCGTCACATCTGCGTGAATCTGGATATGGCGTAGTGTGACAGCGTTCGAAAGAGCGTTGCGGCAACCACTACGACGAGAGCCGACAAGCCGAGAAAGAAAAGGAAATCGGAATCCGAACTAAACCCCAGCGCTTCGTAGACAAGAGCGAGATACGGGTTGGAATTGACCAGCTCGGGGTTACCCAGAACGGCCAGAAAGGGCATTATTGCAGCGATGCCCAATGCCTCGAGAATAGCCATGACGGCCATCAGCACGAGCAGCAAGGCTGCCTGGCGGCGTTCCCTGACGGACAGCAGGGTGAGCAGTTTTTTGGACGAGCCAATCACCGGCAGCGCGATATGAGCGGAAGCGCTGAAAGTGTTCCTCATGTCTCCGCCACGGGCAGCAAAGATGCTCGTCACTGCCTGCTGGGTCTTTGCCAACGCCCAATTCTTCTGCAGCCGGTACTTCGTCAGACTTTTCCAAGTCACCGTGCCGGTACCGTCGTGAGTTTTCAACGCTCGGCGACCTAACCCGGGACCTGCCGCAGCGGATCAAACAGCTGCGCGACGCCGCAGCGACTCCGCCGCCCGATGCGCCGTGTTGCCGTCCCACGAGGGTGGGCAAATGCTGCTGGGCCAATCGCCTGCAAGAACCTTGTCGACGTGCTCCGCGAGATTCGTCGCGCGTACGAGGCGGTTGGTTCCCTGGGCGACCGTGATCGGCCTTTCGGTGTTCTCGCGCAAGGTCAGGCAGGGGATGTCGAGGTAGGTCGTTTCCTCCTGCAGGCCGCCGGAATCGGTGATGACGAGTCCGGCGCCGGCGACGATGTTCATAAAGTGGATGTATGGCACGGGCTCGAGCAGCTCGAGAGCGGGGGCGGCGGACAGCGCTTCATGGAGACCGAAGCGCTGTAAGGCGTTGATCGTGCGAGGATGCGCAACGAACACGACGGGCATCCTACGGGCGGTCAGGATCAATTCCTCGACGATCGGTTGCAGCGATTCCGCGGAATCCACGTTGGAGGGACGGTGCAGGGTGACCAGCGCATAGCCGCCGGTCTCGAGCCCCAGGCCCTCGCGAGCGCCGGCGGCCTCGATCCTGTCCCGCAGCATTTCGAAGGAGTCGATCATGATGTTGCCGACCATCTCGATCTTGTCTCGCGCGACACCCTCACGCAACAGGTTTTCGTCGGCATCGGCGGACGGCGTCCACAACAGGTCCGAAATCGCGTCGGTTACCAGCCGGTTTATCTCCTCCGGCATGCTGCGGTCGCCGCTGCGTAGCCCGGCCTCGAGATGTACGACCGGAATCCAGAGCTTGGCGCCGACCATGGCACACGCAGCCGTCGAGTTGACGTCGCCGACGACGACTGTCCAGTCCGGGCGGGCGTCGAGGCACAGTTCTTCGTAGGCGATCATGACCTTTCCGGTCTGCTCGGCATGGGAACCGCTGCCGACCCCGAGATGAAAGTCCGTTGTCGGGATTCCGAGGTCGCCGAGGATGGCATCCGACATGTTGTGATCGTAGTGCTGGCCGGTATGAACGAGCACGGGCTTCGCCCAGTCCGTGGCCTTCAAAGCGTGAAAGAGCGGCGCGACTTTCATGAAGTTCGGGCGTGCCGCGGCAATCAGGTGAACAGTCTGAGGATTCATCCGGCATCGGGCGGGAAGAGCGCGCCGCAAGTCTACATCAAATCTTCCATTGGCATTCCTGGTAACGACAACATTGCGGGCAGATTGCAATCGCGACATTATCCCACCGGTGATAACGGGGCTCGGTCCCGGCGTCGTATGCCGGTCAGCCGGCGTTTCGGACCGGCTGCGAGCGGGGATCAGAGCAGGAGAAAAGGGCGCCGACATGATTCGACATGATCTGGGACATAATGCACACATTTCCCTCCGTTAACGTTATACTATACGAAAAAGCATCGGCAAATCATTGAAGCAGCTCAGAAAAACAATGTTTCGCTGATGTTGCATTGGGGCACGCGTGGGCGACGAGATACAAGGGTCCTTGGGGCAGTTCAGGTCAACGGTAGTCCAGTTATCGAGGCCAGCGAAGCAGGCGATCATGCTGGCGTCCGACGCCGTGGCTATCCCCGTCATTGCCGTCGTTTCGCTCGCCGTCACTCTGGCGCCGGGGTGGCCCTCCGCGACGCTCGCGTCTCTCGTTGCCGGCATCGCTCTCCTGGTCACGCTGCCGATCATGTGGGGCATGGGTCTGCACCGGTCCGTGGTTCGATTCATGGGCCTCGACCTGTTCGTGAATGCGTTCCGGATAGCTGCGCTCTCGGCCGCAGTTCTGACGCTGGTCAGCATAGTGCTGCCGACGCTGGAACTGCCGTTGCGCACGATTCTGGTCATTTGGGCAGGCGTGCTGATCTGGATTGCCGGCAGCCGAATGATGAGCCGCCTGCTACTCCGCGGCTCGAGCCGGCGCGGAGACCGCGTCATCGTCTATGGCGCGGGTGAGTCCGGCGTAAGGCTCACAACCTCGTTGGCCGGCAGTTCCGAATACGTGCCGGTTTGCTTCGTCGACGACAACGACGGGCTATGGGGCAGCGTATTCAACGGGCTCGAAGTCCATTCGCCGCGCTCCCTCCCCGAGCTGGTTTCGGACCTGGCTGTATCGAGAGTCCTCCTCGCGCTTCCCAGTGCTTCGCGTCGCCGCCGGCGCGACATATTGCTGAAGCTCGAATCGCTGCCGGTGCACGTACAGACGGTCCCGGACATCGGTGACCTGGTGACGGGCAGGGCGAGGGTCGACTCCATCCAGGAAGTGGACGTCGAAGACCTGCTAGGCCGTGATTCCGTCCCGCCCGTGCCGGGCCTGTTGGACGCCTGCGTTTTCGACAAATCCGTCTTGGTCACGGGCGCGGGTGGATCGATCGGCTCCGAGCTGTGTCGCCAGATCGCGAGATTGAAGCCGAGGAGCCTGGTGCTGTTGGAGATGTCGGAAATCGCGCTCTACAACATCGAAAAAGAGCTGCGGCGGCTGAAGGAGACCGAGTCGCTGGACTTCGACCTCGTTCCACTGCTCGGCTCGGCGCATCACAAGCCAAGGGTGCGAAACCTCCTCGGGTCCTATTCCGTGAACACCGTTTATCATGCCGCCGCCTACAAGCACGTGCCCATAGTCGAGCACAACGTGCTCGAGGGCATCCACAACAACGTTTTCGGGACGCTGCATGCGGCGGAAGCGGCGATGGAGGCCGGTGTCGAGACCTTTGTCCTGATTTCCACCGACAAGGCGGTCAACCCGACGAATACCATGGGTGCGACGAAGCGGTTTGCCGAGCTCGTGCTTCAGGCGCTGCAGGAGCGGTCGGAGAGTACGACGTTCTGCATGGTCCGCTTCGGCAACGTGCTGGCGTCATCCGGCTCCGTCGTGCCGCTTTTCCGGGAACAGATCCGTCAGGGAGGCCCGGTCACTGTGACCCACCCGGAAATCATCCGTTATTTCATGACGATACCGGAAGCCGCCCAGCTCGTTATACAGGCTGGGTCGATGGGTCAGGGCGGCGATGTCTTCGTGCTGGACATGGGCAAGCCGGTTTTGATCCGCGATCTTGCTTACCGGATGGTCAATCTCATGGGCTTCACGGTGCGGGACGAAGACAACCCCGACGGCGATATCGAGATCCAGTACACCGGCCTGCGCCCGGCCGAGAAGCTCTTCGAGGAGCTACTGATCGGAAACGAGGTTGTCGGGACCGAGCATCAGAGGATCATGCGGGCCGCGGAGGACTATCTGCCGTGGAGCGAGCTCGAGCCCCGAATCCGCGGGCTTTGGGATGCATCGAAGCAGACGGACTGCGAGACGGCAAGGCAGATCCTCTTGCATACGGTCGATGAGTATCAGCCGACGAACGGCATCGAAGACCTCGTCTGGCAGCGGCGGCAAGCGCTTGCATCGGCCAAGCCGGGCGCGACGGTTACGGAGCTGTCCAAGCGCCGGACGAGCTAGCAGCGTGCAGAAAAAGCCTCAGGCGCTGATGCCGGTTTCACGGGCAAATTCATCGGCAGCGCTGTGATCTCTTTCGCAATCACGCTGCGAGCACACCTTGTATAATCGCCGCTTCTAGGGAGGGATCGGTCTACACGCAATGAATCTGACTATCTTCGGCTCCGGCTACGTCGGTCTGGTCACCGGCGCCTGCATGGCGGAAATGGGCAACCACGTCGTCTGCGTCGACATCGACGCGGACAAGATCGAGCGGTTGAAACGAGGTCAGGTTCCGATCTACGAGCCCGGCCTCGACGACTACCTCGAGCGAAACGCCGAAGCGGGCCGCCTCGAGTTTACGACCGACGTCCAGAAGGGCGTCGACCACGGCCTGTTCCAGTTCATCGCCGTTGGCACGCCGCCCGACGAGGACGGCTCGGCGGATCTGAAGCACGTACTTGCCGTCGCAAAGTCGATCGGCGAGCACATGAACGAGTATCGGATCATCGTGGACAAGTCCACGGTGCCGGTTGGCACCGCGGACAAGGTTCGAGAGGCGATACGCGCGACGCTCAACGAGCGCTCGGCCGCGCTGGAATTCGACGTGGTTTCAAACCCGGAATTCCTGAAAGAAGGCGCGGCGATCGACGATTTCATGAAGCCGGATCGAATCATCGTCGGGACGGACAATCCGCGCACCACTGAGCTCCTGCGGGCGCTGTACGAGCCCTTCAACCGCAGTCACGACCGGATGATCGCGATGGACGTGCGCTCCGCCGAGCTGACCAAGTACGCGGCCAACGCCATGCTGGCGACCAAGATCAGCTTCATGAACGAGGTGGCCAATATCGCCGAACGCTGCGGAGCGGACATCGAGAAGGTGCGGATCGGTATCGGCTCGGACCCGCGTATCGGCTATCACTTCATCTATCCCGGCGCCGGCTACGGCGGGTCTTGTTTTCCGAAGGACGTGAGAGCGCTGGGCCGCTCCGCGGCGGACTGGGGCTACGAGGCCCGGTTGCTCGATGCCGTCGAGGACGTGAACGAGCGTCAGAAGCGCCGCCTGTTCGAGAAAATCTCGGAATTCTACGCCGGCGACCTGGGCGGCAAGACCATTGCGCTATGGGGACTGTCCTTCAAACCGAAGACCGACGACATGCGCGAGGCGTCCAGCCGCGCGCTGATGGAGGCGCTTTGGGAGGCGGGCGCGGCGGTACGGGCCTACGATCCGGAGGCCATGGACGAGACCCGGCGCATCTACCCAGACCAGACGGGCCTCGAACTCTGTGAGTCCGCGCATGCCGCAATCGAAGGCGCCGACGCGCTGGCTATCGTCACCGAATGGCAGGAATTCCGCAGCCCCGATTTCCAACTCATCAAGAAGACCCTGACAGATCCGGTGATCTTCGACGGCCGTAATCTCTACGACCCGGAGCTGATGTCGGGCTTCGGAATCCGCTATTTCGCGATCGGGCGCAGCAACGATGCGCCGGAAGAGAAGCAGGCGTACGGTCGGCGCAAGACGGACCGGGTGTCACTGTCCAGCTAGCCCGCAACCGCGACCGGTTTGACGGGCCGACGGAGCGGTTAGTTCCTTCGTTGTATATTGACGGCGCTCTCGGTCAAGAATGGACCCCTGTCGCATTTGATCCCGACAAACCTCAGGTACAATACTCGGCTCATGGATAGCGATCATCGCTAGTCGCCGAGCAAAGACCCACGACGCGTAGTCGTCGATTCGGTCCGCGCGTCAACTCGGATCGGTCCGCTGAACGAAACGCCCTAAGGAGTCTTACAGGTCCATGGCTAAAGTTGCACTCATCACCGGAGTGACAGGTCAAGACGGGGCTTACCTCTCCGAATTCCTGCTCAAGAAAGGATACGAGGTCCACGGCATCAAGCGACGGGCATCGTCATTCAACACTGACCGTATCGATCATCTCTATCAGGATCCGCACGAACCGGAGCAGCGTTTTCGGCTGCACTACGGCGACTTGACCGATTCCACGAACCTGATTCGGGTCGTCCAGGAAGTTCAGCCCGACGAAATCTACAACCTGGCAGCGCAGAGCCACGTTGCGGTCTCGTTCGAGACGCCGGAGTACACGGCGAACGCGGATGCGCTGGGAACGCTGCGCATTCTGGAGGCCATCCGTATTCTTGGTCTCGAAGGCAAGACCCGTTTCTATCAGGCATCGACCTCCGAACTCTATGGGATGGTCCAGGAAACGCCTCAGACCGAGAAGACGCCTTTCTACCCGCGATCGCCGTACGGAGTTGCCAAGCTCTATTCCTACTGGATCACCGTCAACTATCGTGAGGCGTACGGAATGTACGCTTGCAACGGAATTCTGTTCAATCATGAGTCGCCGATACGCGGCGAGACGTTCGTGACCCGGAAGATCACCCGTGCCCTTGCGCGAATCAAGATGGGCCTTCAGGATTGCCTCTACCTCGGCAACATGGACGCCCTTCGGGATTGGGGACATGCTCGGGATTACGTCGAAATGCAGTGGCTAATGCTGCAGCAAGAGCAGCCTGAGGATTTCGTCATCGCGACGGGGCAGCAGCATTCGGTACGGAAATTCGTACAGGTTGCCGCCGAACAGTTGGGCATGAAGGTCACATGGCAGGGTTCCGGTGCCGAAGAGACAGGCACTGATCAGGACGGCAGAGTTATAGTCAGAATTGATCCGCGATACTTCAGGCCGACCGAAGTCGATACGCTGCTGGGCGATGCGTCGAAAGCACAAACCCGACTGGGTTGGAAGCCGGCTACGAGCTTCGAGAAGCTGGTCGAGGAGATGGTAAAGGCGGATTTTGAGGCGGCGGAACGGGATGCCCTGATCGAGCGGGAGGGCTTTCGAGCCTACAATTACCATGAATAAGGGTTCGTCTGTCTTCGTAGCGGGACACCGGGGGCTCGTCGGATCCGCCGTGGTTCGTGCGCTTCAACGACAGGGATTCCGGAAGGTCATCACGCGTTCAAGGTCAGAGGTCGATCTGACAAGGGAGTCCGAGGTCGCCGAGTTCCTGCAATCGGAGAAACCCGAAATCGTGATCGATGCCGCTGCCAGGGTCGGCGGTATTCTCGCCAACGACACGTATTCGGCCGACTTCATCAGAGACAACCTTCGAATCCAGACGAATCTGATTCAGTACGCCTATGAATCAGGAGCGAGAAAGTTCGTGTTTCTGGGCTCGTCGTGCATTTATCCGAAGTTCGCGGAGCAGCCGATCTGTGAAGACTCCCTTCTGACCGGACCGCTCGAGCAGACGAACGACGCCTATGCTGTGGCGAAAATCGCCGGGATAAAGATGTGTCAAGCCTATCGAAAGCAGTACGGATTCGACGCGATTTCCCTGATGCCCACCAACCTGTTCGGCCCGAACGACAACTTCGACCTGGAGAACTCCCATGTGCTGCCGGCACTGATTCGGAAATTCCACGAAGCGAAGTACAACGGATCTTCTGTTGTCGAGATTTGGGGAACGGGCCGGCCAAAGCGCGAGTTTCTGTACGCCGACGATCTGGCAAGCGCGGTGCTGTACTTGACGGAAAACTACAGCGCCCCCGAGATTATCAACGTCGGGGTCGGCCAAGACATCGAAATCGGCGAGCTTGCGGCATTGGTCGCCGATGTCGTGGGATTCACCGGGGAGCTGAGTTTCGATACCACCAGGCCTGACGGTACGCCGCGAAAGCTGCTCGATGTTTCACGACTCCGCGATCTTGGGTGGGCGCCCGAGTGGTCGCTGCGCGATGGAATCACAGAAACCTACAGGTGGTTCGTCGAGCATTGGCGTGAAGAACCCGGCGTAATCGCGGACGCAAGTGGCTAGCCGGTGCGGGATCTGGTGTCACGTTAGTGGAAAGTGGCGTGTTAATGACCGCCAATCGAACGGCAAGCTGGAGCGATTCGGAGCGCTCGAAGGCAGAAAAGCAAGCGGTTTTGAGCCTCGAATGAGAACCAGATCAGAGGCTAGTTTGGTATCGATTCTGTAAAGTGGAACACCTATCGGATCAGGTCGCCCGGACTATGTTATCTGTCTCGCACGTAATTCTCGCCGGTGGCAACGGCAGCAGGCTCTGGCCGGTTTCCCGCGCCGCGTACCCGAAGCAGCTCCTGCCCATGAACGGCGAGCGAACCATGCTCCAGGACACGGCGCTCAGGCTCGACGCGGCTGATGTCGACACAGGCCAGCCCATCGTGGTGTGCAACGAGGAGCATCGATTTCTGGTCGCCGATCAGCTGATGGCGGTTGGCAAGCAGGCGACCATCGTCCTCGAGCCCGTTGGACGAAACACGGCGCCCGCAACTGCGCTGGCTGCGCTATTGGCTCTGAAAGAGGCCGGCGGGGGTGAGATTCCGCTAATGCTCGTGTCTCCGGCTGACCATGTGATAGAAAACGTCGATGCGTTTCGCTCCGCCGTCGAAATCGGGGCTGAGGCCGCGGCCGACGGCGCGCTCGTTTGTTTCGGCATCGTGCCGACCTATCCGGCGACGGGCTACGGTTACATCGAGTGCGATTCACTCGGGCACTCGGCCGCAGCAATCGGCTCGTTTATCGAGAAACCGGACAAGAAGAACGCAGTGAGGCTGCTCGAGACCAATCGCCACTTCTGGAATGCCGGGATCTTCCTCATGCGCGCCGATGCCTGGCTCGAAGAACTGGGCCGGTATGCACCGGCAACGCTCAAGGCCGTGACGCAAGCTTTCGACCTGGCCATCGTGGATACGGACTTCGTTCGGCCAGACGCCAGGGCCTTTGCGGCCTGTCCGAGCGATTCGATCGACTACGCCGTTATGGAGCGCACTGATCGAGGTAAGGTCGTGCCCCTCGATGCGGGCTGGAGCGACGTTGGCTCCTGGTCAGCCGTGCACGACCTGAGCCCGAAGGACGAGCACGGCAACAGCGTCGACGGCGACGTGCTCGCGATCGACTGCGAGAAGACACTGATCCGCGGCAGCAGCCGGCTGGTTGCCGCGGTCGGCGTCAAGAATCTCGTCATCGTGGAGGACAAGGACTCCGTGCTGGTGACGAGGCGCGGCCACAGCCAGGACGTCAAGAAGATCGTGGAGGAGCTCGAGCGCATGGGCCGGGACGAGCCCAAGCTGCATCGACAGGTATTCCGTCCCTGGGGCAGCTACGACTCGATCGACGCCGAAGAGGGCTTCCAGGTCAAACGGCTCATCGTCAAACCCGGCGCCGTCTTGTCGCTGCAGAAGCACGCCCACCGCGCCGAGCACTGGGTCGTCGTGCGTGGAATCGCGCGCATCACGCGCAATGACGAGGTCTTCGACCTGGGCGTCAACGAGTCCTGCTACATCCCGATCGGAGCTGTACATCGCATCGAAAACCCTGGGGAGATAGAGCTGCACATCATCGAAGTGCAGTGTGGCGACTACCTCGGCGAGGACGACATCGTGCGGATCGAGGACGACTATGGGCGGGCCGGCACGAATACCTAGTCCGCATGAGTCACCGGTTACGCGGAGTCTCGCTTGCCGTTTGTCCGCACGGCGGACTCTCCTCACTCCAAAACACAGCCGGTATTCCGCTCGATCGCAAAATCCGCTGTGCGAACAAATGACTGTGCGAGAATCGCACGAATCGGCGACGGAAGCGGGCCAGGCTCCCGATCTCGGGAAGTCCTGTTTACGATTGGTGCAAATGGACCAAAGATTGCGCGCGACAACGCCGGATGCGACTATAAGGCATTGATTTTCGGCCCGCAGCTGGGCCAATCCTCGACATTATCAAACGGACACAAGTGCATGCCGATTTCGATCGACTGCTTCAAGGCATACGATGTGCGCGGTCAGATTCCGACGCAGCTCAACGACGACATTGCCTATCGTATCGGCAATGCCACAGCCGAGTTCCTGGCGGCCGATCGCATCGTCGTCGGCCGCGACATGCGGCTCTCGAGCTCCGAGCTTGCCGATTCCGTGGCTATCGGACTGGTCGAGGCGGGCGTCGAGGTGCTGGACATCGGACTCTGCGGCACCGAGATGGTCTATTTCGCGACCCGGCACCTGTCCGCCGATGGCGGCATTATGGTAACTGCCAGCCACAATCCGGCCGACTACAACGGCCTGAAACTGGTTCGCGAGGACGCAAAGCCGATCAGCGGCGATACCGGTCTTCAGGACATCCGCAAGCTCGCGGAACGCGACAAGCGCAAGGACGACAAGGGCTTTGGCAGCCGCCAGCGCATCAACGTGTTCGACGACTACGTCGCCCACATGCTCGGCTACGTGGATTCGGCCAAGCTCGGGCCGCTGAAGCTGGTCGTCAACGCCGGCAACGGCACGGCGGGAATGGCCGTAGACGGCCTCGAGCCGCATCTGCCTTTCGAGTTCGTCAAGATACACAACGAGCCCGACGGCCGGTTCCCGAACGGCATTCCCAACCCGCTGCTGCCCGAGAATCGCAGCGAGACCGCCGATGCAGTCGTGCAGCACGGCGCCGACATGGGCATCGCCTGGGACGGTGACTTTGACCGCTGCTTCCTGTTCGACGAGAACGGTGTATTCATCGAGGGCTACTACATCGTCGGCCTGCTGGCCGCAAGCTTGCTCAAGACCCACGCTGGCGCGAGGATCGTCCACGATCCGCGGCTCACCTGGAATACGCTGGACATCGTCGGGGCCGCCGGCGGCGAGGCGGTACAAAGCAAGTCCGGGCATTCGTTCATCAAGGAGACGATGCGCCGCGTAGACGCCGTCTACGGCGGCGAGATGAGCGCGCACCACTATTTCAGGGATTTCGCTTATGCCGACAGCGGGATGATCCCGTGGCTCCTGGTGGCCCAGCTGTTATGCACGTCGGGCAAATCGCTGTCCGAACTCGTCGGTGAACGCATCGCGAAGTATCCGAGCAGCGGTGAGATCAACCGCGAAGTCGCGGACGCGCGCGCCGCGATCGAGGCGATCAAGGCCCGCTACGCGGCGGACGCGATAGCCATAGACGAGACCGATGGCGTCAGCCTGGAGTTCGACGACTGGCGCTTCAACCTGCGCGCGTCGAATACCGAGCCGGTTATCCGTCTGAACCTGGAGGCGCGCGGCGACCCGGCCCTGGTCCAGGCCCGCACCGACGAGATCCTCGCCCTGCTCGCCGAGATGGCCTGACGCGCACCGCGCCAGCGGCTGACGATGCAAGCTCACTACCTTGGCGCAAGCGGATTCGGGCTTGCGCTGCTCACGCATGCTGCGCTCGCCGTGCTGATACTCCTGCGCCGCGATCGCGTGCCGGCAGCCGGCATTCTGTTGGTCGCGGCCGGCGTCAGCACCGTCTGGGCGGGCGTTTGGCTGCTGGCCGATCTGAACCCGCTCGGGCCCGGCCTGGCTGCGTTCGTTGCCGACGCGGTGCGCGGCGGCGCATGGCTGGCGGCGACGGTCGGCTTGCTGGGGGCCGTCGGCGGGCTCGGCGATCGCAATCCGCTGCGCTCAGGCTTCGCTGTGCTCGTGCTCGTGTTGGTGGTCGCACCGGTGTTCTTCTGGATCGGCCAGCCCGAGGTGCCGGGCGACGTCAGCGCCTGGGTCGCCGGCGGCTACGCGTTGTCGCTGTTGACGGTCCTCGGCGTCGAACAGGTGTTCCGCAACTCGTCTCCCGAACTCCGCTCCAGCACGACCTATCTCTGTATCGCCATTGCCGGCTTCTTCCTCTTCGACCTCGTCTTTTTTGTCGCCGGGATCGCCGGCGCACCGCTGAATTCGGACCTGCTGTCGGCGCGAGGCTATGTCAGCGCGCTGCTGACCCTGCCGCTGCTGCTCGGCGTCTGGCGTCGGTCGGAGGCCGTGTCCGAAGGGCGGCTGCCGCGGCGCATCGTGTTGTATTCCTTCGGCGCCACGGTGCTGGCGCTATACGTCCTGCTGGTGATCATCGGCTATCGATACGTGCGGGACTACGGCGGCTCCTGGGGCACCGTCGGCAGCGCCGTGCTGCTGGCCGGCGCGATCGTCGCCGGGGTCGTGCTGCTGGCCTCGGCCAGTCTGCGCTCGCGCGTGCGCGTCGCGCTGCTCAAGACCTTTTTCCAGTACAAGTACGACTACCGCGAGGAGTGGCTGCGCTTCATCGGCACCCTGTCCGAATCCGGCTTCGAGGACGTCGCCGCCACCGCGGTCCGGGCAGTGGCTCAGATCGTCAACAGCCCGGGCGGCGTGATGTTCCTGGCCGATCCCGACAGCCGGGAATACAAGCCCTCCGGTGCATGGCAGGCAACGCCGCCGCCGGTGCCCGGCATCCCGGCGGAATCGGGACTGGTCCAGTTTCTGACCGCCCGCCAGTGGGTGATCGATCTGCAGGAGCTGCGCCGACATCCGTCCCGGTACGAGGGCCTCGAACTCAGCGACTGGCTCGTGGAGGGCCAGAACTGGTGGCTGGTCGTACCGGTGTTTCTCGGCCGTCAGCTGCTCGGCTTCATCGTGCTGCTCCGCCCCAGGATTCCGCCGAGCCTCAATTTCGAAGATCACGATCTCCTGAAGACCGTTGGCCGCCACGTCGCCATGCACATCAATCAGGCGGACTCCGACCAGCGCCTCGCCGAAAGCCGCCAGTTCGGCGCTTACAACCGCCTGACGGCGTTCCTGATGCACGATCTGAACAACCTGATCGCCCAACAGTCGCTGGTCGTGAGCAACGCCGAGCGGCATCGGGACAACCCGGAGTTCGTCGACGACGCAATCGGCACCATTGCCAACTCGGTCGCCCGGATGCGCCGGCTGATGGAGCAGCTCAGCCGGGGCTCGAAGGCACCGAGAAACCGGCGCGTGGCGCTGCGGGAGATCCTCGAAGGCGTGGTCGCGGGCTGCGCAAACCGGTGCCCGAGGCCCGAGCTGACCGACGGCGACCTGTCAGGCTACGTGTACGCGGACAGGGATCGCCTGGCCAACGTGTTCGAGCATCTGATCCGAAACGCGCAGGATGCGACCCCTGCAGACGGCCGGGTGCGCGTCGACGCGGTCAGTCGGCACGATTCGATCACGGTGTCGATAACGGATAACGGGGCCGGCATGAGCCCGGAATTCGTCCGCGAGCGCCTGTTTCGGCCGTTCGACAGCACGAAGGGCAGCGCCAGCATGGGTATCGGCGCGTACCAGGCCAGGGAATATGTCAAATCGCTCGGCGGTCAGCTCGAGGTGGTGTCGCAGGCCGGTGAGGGGGCCACGTTTTCCGTCCGCTTGCCGCGCACGGACTGAACCTCCGCGGACCGGACGCAGGCGCGATCCCGGAGTCTCACTCCGGTGCGAATATCGGGCGGAGAAACCTGCCGGAGAGGTCGCCGAGGGCCAGACGCTTGCTGCGTCTGCGAATGATGACGGTGCGGGTGTCGACCGAGGTCTTCGTCCATCGCTCCTTGTTGCCGCCGCCGCCGCCGAGGAACTCGTAGCGACGCAGCCAGTCCTGTTCGAAGAACCAGCGCATCTCGACGGCTTCGAGCAACGTGCCCGGAGAGTAGCGCTCGTAGGCTTTGTCGTGAGCAATCTGTAGGGAGTAGTAAACGCCTTCGCTGCTGAACGCCAGCGTCGCCGCGCTCGGGTTTGCGTCGAGGTACTGCACCAGCACATGGCCGTGCAGCGCCTCTGACTCGCGGCACAGCAAATCCTCGTAAAAGGTCCGGTACGCCTGCTCGACGCCGACGTCGAATCCTTCGTAGGCCTTCCAGCTGTTGTATTCGACGGCAAGGAAGTCCTCGAGCAGCGCTTTCGACGCTTCGCCGCCGTGGCACCAGCGATAGCTCACGCTGTAGTCCCTGGCGAGCCTTCTCTCCGTCTCCCGCAGTCGTTTGGCGAATCGCCGGGAACGTTGCGCGACGTACCAGTTCCAGTCGCCGCCCTTGACGAGAAAGGGGACCGGGTGCAGCGGCTCACTGCGGAAACGGAAGTCGTTTCGCTCGGCCCAGGCCTCGAGCACGGGCAGTTGCCAGCTCTCGGCAGGCAGTTCATCGAGCCGGATCATGTCCCAGTCTCGATGCGCGGCAAGGGCGTCCAGCAGACCCTCGAGCGTCGTCCGGTCGTTCTCGCCGACCAGGAACTGCGGCCGGTCCAGTTCGTCCGGCATGCCCATGAACTCGAGCACCCGGTACTGCCTGCCCAGGATCCGGCGCCTGACGAGCTGCAGCGGCGCAATCCCGAGGACCCGGTCGGTCTCGCGCAGGGCGAGCACAAAGGGCGTCTGGTCGCCGCCGAAGTGATCCCACCAGCAGCGCAGAAACTCATGGCTCTGAAAGGCCGTTGCCCCTGGCGCCGAAGACAGGCACCTGGCCCAGGCCTCTTTCAGCGCCGCCCAGCCCTCGAGATCGGTGACGATTTCCGCGGATTCATCTTGCGACGTCATCGTTGCCCTCAGCGCAGATAGCCTTCGATCCTGCCGCGCCAGCGATCAACCGTGTCCCGAAGGTCGAAGCGCTCGATGAGCCGGTTCACGGCCGGCTTGACCGTGAAGATCAGCCAGCGATTCAACCAGCCCCAGGGCGTGCGCGGCAGGATGTACAGGTGCCAGGCGCGGTGGGCGTCCGTTCCCCAGGTGGTTTTGTTGTTGTACGTGCCGATCAGGAAGTCGTAGTCCGTGTAGGCTCCCGATTGATGGCATTCCTCGAGCTCGAGGCCCGTCAGGACGACGCCGGGCGAATACCTGTCGTAGGCCTGATCGTGGCAGATCTCCAGCGACGCGAAGCGGCCTCGTTGGAACACGCCGAAGGTTGCGGCGATCGCCTTGTCGTCGATCGTCAGGAACCGGAAGCGAATACGGCCGGACGGCGCCAGGGAGGCGACCAGAGCTCTGTAGAAGGCCAGGCGGAAGCGGTTGTTGCCAATGCCGACCTTGCCGGCGCGCTTCCAGCTCCTGGATTCGACGTCCAGATAGGCGTTCAGGCAATCGTCGCCGTTCTGAAGACCGTCGTATCCCGCGTAGCGGAACTCGCCCAGGCGTTCCAGCTGCCGAAGCTTGCGTCTGTATCCTTTGCGCAGCGTGCGCGACCGTGTCGCCAGATAGCCGTCCCAATCCTTGCTTACGACCACGTGCGGAGAGTCCATGCCCGTTGAGCGGGACAAGGAGAACCGCTGGCCATCGATTTCCTGCGCCACCGGATGATCGGCGGGCCGTTTGGTCTGCTCGCGCAAATAGGCGGCATCCCATTTCGACGCCGTGCTCATCGCGGCGCGCCATAAAAGCCTGCGCGCATCGGGCTCGTCGGGGTCGACGACGAGGTCCGGCCGTTCCATATTCACCTGATCGCCGATGAACTCCAGGCGCCAGCGATACACGCCAAGAATGCGCTTCGGTGCCAGCATCAGCGGTGCGAATCCGACGGCACGGCCGTCGCGGTACAGTCCGAGCAGGACCAGATGCCGGGACATGCCGTTGTGGCGCCACCAGGTCGAGAGGAAGTCGTAGCCGAGGAAGCCGCTGGCCTCGGGCATTTTGTCGACGAGCTCGTCCCAGACCTCGCGAACCCGCGCCCACTCCGCCGCCGTATTCATCAGGCGGGCCTCGTAGCCGGGCGGCAGTGCGGCCTGCTCTAGCCGCTTGCCTGGCCGCCCCGGCAATTGCTCTGACGATTGCTCTGGCGGCAGCCCGTCGGCGGCCGGGCGCCAGCTCATCCAGTACCAGTCCTGCTTGCCGGTCAGATCGCGGACCTTCATCTCGCGGTCGAGTGCGAGTCCCTTGCGGCTGAACAAGCGTCCGTGTGCCTTCCAGCGCTCGCGCACCTCCGGTGTACAGAAGGCGTCCATGGGTAGACCGGCTGCGTGTAGCGTCAGCTCCCGCTGCCATTTGGCGTTCATCAGAAAGGCGCAGCGTCGGAAGCCGGGCCGAACGATGATGTCTTCGACGTAGATACAGGCGCCGTCGAGGTCGGACGCGGTATCGAGCCGGACCTCGAATTCCTCGAACAGCGCGGGCCGGTCTTTGCGCAGGAACGCGAGGATACAGCCGGTGAGACGTGTACCTTCGAACACCCCGACAGACAGGTTCGTGCCGTCGAGCTCGGCCTCTCTGAGGTCTGCGGCGATCTCGCGACGGCCGTTCCGCTGGTCGCGGGGATAGGCCCTGCGCTCGAGTCGCGCGATGGCGCGCGCGTCCTCATGCCGGAGATAACGCACGTAGGTGACCCGACCCACAGGCTATCTCCGACCTGCCAGGCGACGGACGGTCACGAAATAACGCCGCCTCTCGCGCCGGGTAGTGCCGAACATCAACAGCGAGGTCAGCGCTACGGCGACCGTCATCGCGCCGGCGGACAAGGTGCCGACCCAGGTGGACGGCGCGAAGCGGACTTCGAGCCAGACGGCGAAGCCGAGTCCGGGGAGAGCAGCGAGGCAGAGCGGCACGAGCGTGCGGCCGATGAACGGCCCGGGCGCCAGCAGGGTGCATCGGCAGGCGGCCGGGATGAACAGTCCGGCACCGGTCAATACATTGGCGATCAGGCCCGCAAGCGCGAGCCCCGGCAGACCGAGCCGCGGGACCAGTGCCAGGATGAGCAGGAGAACGAGCGCCACTTCGAACACAGACATCCAGAATATCCGCTTCAGCTCACCGGCAGCCATCAGCAGGCTCAACGCCGTCCAGAGGTAGGTGGAAAAGAAGAAGTTCGCGGCCGTGAACCAGAGGACCGGCACCGGCACATCGGTATACTCGCCGCCCACCCAAAGATCCAGGATGGATGTCCCGAAAACCGCCACGACGATCGTCACGGGCAGGGTGGCCAGCGTGACGAGCTTGGTCCCTCGGGTAAGGAAAGCGGTCAGACCGTGCCTGTCGTTCTTGTCATGGCGTTCGGCAGCGATGGGCAGGAAGGTGTCGGTAATCGGCTCGGCGAGCAGGAAGATCGCGGCGGCGAGCGCGACGACGAGCGAGTAGGGCGTCACCAGGACGCTGGAGAGCAGCACGGGGATGAATATCTTGTCGAATTGCGCCGTGCCTTCGGTCATGAAGTCATTGAGGCTGTTCCATAGACTGTAGCTCTTGATCGATTGCCAGCTTTCACGGTCGAAACCCAGACCGGGCCGGGCCTCGGGCGGAAACAGCCGTCGGACCAGAAGCAGCTTGACGATCGCGCCGAGCGCCGTGTCCACGCACTTGATGAGGGCGAGCGCGACGAGGCCGAAGCCGAGGTCGAGCACGATGACGGTCGCCAGGGCCGAGAGCACCTGAAAGACGACATGCACGGCGTTCATGACGTCGAAGCGCTGGTAGCCCTCGAATACGTTGTCCAGCCCGCCCTCGAGGAACGCAAGCGATGCGGCAAGGCCGAAGAGGAGCAGCACCGGCGCAAAGGCGGCATCGGCCGATGCCGGTATGTCGAGCCACTCCCGAGTCGGCATTGCGACGAGTCCGGCCGCCGCGAGCATGGCCGCGGCGCCCGCGGCGAGGTAGAGCACGAAAACGGTGCCCTGGAGCTTTGCGACGCCGTCAGGGTCGTTTCTTGCCACCAGAATAGCGTGCTGGCGCACCTGCGCGTCCGGCAGGCCGACGTCCAGGAAATCGAGGTAGTAGGCGATCGTCTGCATGATCACCCAGACCGCGTAGAGCTCGATGCCCAGGTGGTGGACGATAAACGGCGTCAGCAGAATGAAAACCAGCGCGTCGACCGCGGTGACCGCGTAGTTCGACGAGACGTTCCTCAGGAAGCGGCCGGCGCGGCTCATCGCCTCGGTCCGGGTATGCGGTAGGGATCGTTCGCGCCACGCAGCGGGCGATAGACGACGCCGGGCGTTTCGGCCTTGGGCGCCGGCAGCTCGTCGGGGTCGTAAACGCGTTCGACGCCCGCCGGCCGGGTGAGCCGGCCGAGCGGCTCCGGCAAATCCTCATCCCTGCACGCGGCGGCGCGATCGTAGAGCATGCGAAGCACCAGGCCTTCTTCGCCGCGTTGCAGGAAGCGATTGCGTCTGAGGAACGCGAGCGTCGCCTCGGTCCTTTCGAGCGGATAAACGCGGACGTCGGCCTTTAGCAGCCCGCCGACGGCCTGGGGCCGTGCGCCCCACTTCGTCTTGTAGCGGAACGCGCCGTTGTCGAGATGCGGACGGCTGAGGCCGAAATCGAGAGTCCGGCAATCGAGCAGCTGCCCCATCAGTAGGCTGAAGTAGTCCAGAACGTCGGCTCGGCCGGGCAGGGGAGGCGCGTCCGGGTGCATGGCGCTGCTGCGAATCGCCAGCCGCTGCTGGTGCACTTCCAGCAAGCTGGCCGCGACGGGTGACCGATTCCGAAGCAGGTCGAGGCGGAGCGCATCGCGGCGCTGCCGGACGAACGCCGACTCCGGGGCCACGATCGCTGCATCGCCGAAACGACCGCTGAGATACGGACGGTGCAGCTCCCGATAATAATCGCGGATCGCGGCGTCACCGGCGCTGATAGCGACTGTGTAGCCCTGGCGTCTGATCCAGCGGCGGAGCTCGCTTCTCAGCTTCGACGACAGCCCGGCGAGGGTCTCCGTCCAATCCGCGGCGATGGGCCGCTCCTGCCGAACCCACGGAGGGATACGAATGCACGGCCGACTGAATCGCGTAGGCAGATCGGCCAGAGCATGGTCCGAGATCAGTATGTCGACGCCGTGAATTGCGCTCAGGCGGGCGGGTTCGGCGTCATAGTCGCCGTGGCCGAAGACGCCGGCGGCGAAGGCATCGACGATGCGTAAAGACCCGGAGAACCCAACCGTCAGGATCTCTCCCGAGTCCCGTTCGGGCGCGCGGATCACGCACGCGCGCGGCACGAGCTCGCGCCATCGCACGTTGCGCGCGTCGCTCAGTAGACGCGATAAGGCGTCCGGCGTCCGGCGGGTTCGACGGAGCGGCGACTTCGCCGATACTTCGCTGTTCGCCGCCGCCAGGGACAGGTCGTCACCGCAATAGACCAGGCAGCCGCCCGTCTCGACGATCAATGTCATTCGCTCTCAACTGCGTCGAACGTTCGCCGCACCGCTATTCGCTTCCCCGGCGGAAGACGGGTTTCGAGCATCGCGAGCGTCAGGGACGTACCGGCCGGCAAGTGGGCCCGAATCTCGTCGAGCAGTGCCGTCTGCCGGTGAACGGGTAGTGACGGTTCGGCGAACACCTTCACGACGACCTGATCCGGCGCCGTGTGCAGGACGGAAAAATTCCTGACTTCGCTGAATCTGCCGATGAGCGTCGTCAGAACGAACGGGGAGATAGCGCGGCCATCGTCGAACCGGAGGAGCTCGGCTTCCCTGCCGTGCAGGCTCTTGATGTGAGGGCTCTCCCTCCCGCATTCGCAGGGCTCGAAACCGATCGATCCGTGATCCCCTATGTCGAAGCGGATGAGCGGCATGGCCTTGTTCACGAGAGTCGTGATCAGGAGGCGCGGGAACCCGGTCGACGGGTCCGCCCGTTCTTCCAGGAACACGCTCTCGAAGTTGATATGGTAACGCCCGTACGGGCACTGAACCGCCATCTCTTTGAATTCGGTCGAGCCGTAGACGTCTATGACGCGGCTGCCGAAACTCGACTCGAGTCTGTCCCGAGTCGCCTTTGTCAGCAGTTCGGAACTCGTGAAGGCGACGGGAATCCTGAGAGCCGGGGCATCGCTCCTGCCGCATTCTTCGGCCATGTATTCGAGATATGAGGGCGGCCCCTGAAGGACCGTGGGTCTGAACTCGATCAACGCCCCGACGTTTTCCGAAACCGGTGAGTCGATGTAGAGGCGCCGCGCCGCAAGCACGGGATCCGCAAGTCTCCGGCCGGGTGCTGAGAACTCGGCGCCGTCGGCACGTTCGGATACGAACAGCAGCCGTTGGCCGAAAGGACGGATTGCCGCAAAGACGCGCCTCGCCTTCAGGGCATACTTGCAGAGTAGCCACGATTCCTTGTCGAAATAGGTGGTAGTCGGCTCTCCGCTCGTTCCGGAAGTGCGAGACGTAAAGACGCCGCGCTCGATCTCGTCCTTTGAACACAGGTCTTCGGTGCGGCATTGAACCTGCGCCTTGGAAAGCACTGGAAACCTGTTCAGCCACTGCCGGGGGGGCAAGCCGTCGTTCGCAATCCCGAGGTCCCGATAGTACGGGACTCGCGATGATGCCCACGACAGGATCTCCCGCAGACGGGCGTCCTGGTACGACTCTATTCGGTCGCCCGGCCACCATTGCGTACGCAGCAAGTGCGAGGTCTTTGCGATGACGCGCAGGCGTTCGGCGAAACTCACGTCATTCGATCCGCGTGCCGGCTGCGCCCCGCGAGAAGGGCCGCACGGCCGGCCTCGGTCGCCGGCTGGAAACGCGCTGCCGTATCAGTCTTGCTGCAGGCGTGCGCGCGCCTTTGGATTGCTTTCGCCAAGACATTGCAGATAAAGGGCTTCGTACTTCTCGGCCACGCCGGACCACTGGAAGGCATTGCGCGCAAGCTCGTGATTGTATGCGCCCATGGCGGTTCGTGCAGCGGGATCCGACGCGAGTCTCCGGATTGCGGCGACGATCGACTCGGAACTGGCGGGGTCTATCAGCAGCCCGCCGTCTCCGTCATGCAGCGTTTCCGGCACGCCGCCTACGCGGGATGCGACGACCGGCAACCCGCAGCTCATCGCCTCGAGAAGTACCTGCCCGAAGGACTCGCTCGTGGACGGCAGGATGAAGATGTCCGCTCTGTTGTAATAGTCCGCCAGGCCGTCCCGTGGCACGTAGCCGACCAGATTCACGGATTCCGTCAGATCGAGACGTTCAACCAGCGATTCGACTTCGTCGGAGCATTCGCCGGTGCCGACTATATCGAGCGTCATGCCGGATCGGGCCAGTTCGGGCATGGCCCTCAGCAGGTACTCGAGACCCTTCCTGCGCACCAGTCTGCAGACGCACAGCAGTCGTATCCGCTTGCCTGTCGGCGGCTTCGGCCGCCGAGGGAAGACTTCGGTGTCGATGCCGTTGCCGACGACGCGAATCGGCAGGTTCGGCGCCGTGGCCAGGGCCAGCTCGCGCAGATTGTTGCTCAGCGCCGTCACCGCAGCCGCTCGCGACCAGACGTACCGGTTGAGAGGAGCGAGGAGACCGTGTAGCGGTCTCAGATACCAGCGGGTGTTGTCATATCCCGGGACGTCCGAGCCCCGGAGGGCAATGATATAGGGCTTCTTCAGCACCCAGCGGACGTACAGCGCCAGCATGCCGGTAGGCAGGCCGAAGTAGAAATGAAAGATGTCGTAGTCGTGCGCTTTCGCCAGCTTCCGGAGCCTCAGGAACGCGCTCGGCAGAAAGGTGAGCGCACCGATCAGGCCTGCCTGGTGAAGGTGGATTCTTCGGCTGAACGTACGGTGTACGACGAGACCGTCGCCGGTGTCTACGTCGGACTGGCCGGGCAGGCGTGCCGTCAGGACGTGGACCGTGTGGCCCAGCCGAGTGAGTTCGAGAGCCGTATACTGGGTTGCGTTGCCGGCGCCGCCGCCCATGGGCGGGTATTCGTAGTTCAGGCAGAGTACGCGTAGCCGCGGCGGATCCGGCCGCCGCCGGTCGAGATGAGATACCTTGTCGTTCCGCTCGGCTGACGACGCCACTTGCTTCATCCTGAGCAACCTTTGGCACGCCTGACCTGCGGCTGCCGACCAAAGCGGCAATCATAGGAAGCCTGGCGGTATAGTGCGTCGGAACAGGTCTCATTACCGCGACGTGGAAGCCTGCCCGGTACCGGAGTGATCAGATTCGGGTGGTCTCGCCGGCGGCCCGACGATCGTACTGCTCCGCGATCCAGCGGTAGGTGCGATCCATGCCGTCTGCCAGGCTGGTCGGCGGCGCCCAGCCCAGTCGTTCCATGATCATCGTGTTGTCGCTGTTGCGGCCGTTCACCCCTTTGGGTGCGTCCAGATTGTAGTTCCGTTCGAGCTTGACGCCGGCGATGGATTCCACGATGTCGACGAGACCGTTGATGGTCACGAGCTCGTCGGAGCCGAGATTGATGGGTTCGAGACGTCGGACTCGGCGATCTTCCGGATACCTTCGATGCAGTCATCGATGTACATGAAGGATCGGGTCTGCTAGCCGTTGCCCCAGATCTCGATCTCCATGTTGCGGGCTGTCAGTCATTTGAAGCCTCTGTCTTCATGATCTTGCGTTTTGGCTGACGTCCCGACGTGCAACGACGCCGCGAATCGAGCCGGCCAGTCGATGGTCTTGATTGCGGGCCGGCGGGGCGTTGCGCACACCGCTCGGCAAAATAACACAGGTCCGTAAGAGCGGGAAAATCGTAGCTGTGCGTTCTCTGGGATTCCGAGAGCGGAATCACAGTTACCCGCGTGAACTGATTCCCGGCGAGTGTCGTCGGCAAGCGTGAACCGCGACGTCGACGCCCTGTACCAACGGGGTACAATTGCCGCCCGCCGCCGCCGAACGGCTTCAGGGGACGCATGAAGGAAAAGCTGAGGATAGGCCTGCTGATCGACGACTACGATCAGCCCGCGTGGGTGCATTTGATGATCACCCGGCTCCTGAACAGCGACAACGCCGGAATCGTGCTGGTGGTCCGCAATCGAGCTCAGCGGAAAGCGTACAGTCTGCCGGAGAAGATCCGGGAGAGATGGCGGGAGATTCCTTCGGCCTTGATCGCGCGCGGTCTGCACCGTTTCAGGCGCAGGCTGATGGAGAATGTGCACTGCGAGCCGGACGCTTTCGCGACGACGGATGTGAAGACTCTCCTGCCCGGCGTCGTCGAGATCGGCGTCCTGCCGCGGCAGACCAGATTTTGCGATTACCTGTCCGACGACGATGTCGAGCAGATCAGGGATCATCGTCTCGACATACTGGTGAGGCTCGGTTTCCGTATACTCAAAGGCGACGTCCTGGAGGCGGCGAAGTACGGCGTGTGGTCCTACCATCACGGCGACAGTCTCGTGAACCGCGGCGGACCGTTCGGCTTCTGGGAGGTGATGGAATCGTGGCCGGAGTCCGGGGCCGTCCTGCAGATCCTGGGCGAGGACCTGGACGGTGGCACGGTCCTGTATCGCTCTTGGGCCCACACCAACGATCGTTCGATGATCCTGAACAACAATCCCCGCTTCTGGACGGCCGCGTCATTCCTGCCGAGGATGGTGGATCGGCTGGGCGCGCTCGGAGAGGAGCGATTCTTCGAGGAAGTCAGGCGAAAAAACCCTTTCCCGGCGTTCTACAGCCACAGGCTCTATAAGCGGCCCCGAAACAGGGAGCTTGCAGCGTTGCTCGCGAAGAAGTTCCTGCAGCGAGTCAGGCGACGGGTCGCGGGCTACTTCAGGTTCGAGCAATGGAACCTGTTGTATGCCTTCGAGCCGGACATCGCGACGTCGATGCATCGATTCACGCGTCTCGTGCCGCCGCGCGACCGGTTCTGGGCGGACCCATTCGTCGTCCACGACGGGAGTACGCACCACGTTTTTATCGAGGAACTGGTATACGCCGAGGGCACGGGGCGCATTGCGCACATCGCGATGGATCCGGAGGGCAAGCACGAGAGGCCGACTACGCTCATCGAGGAGCCGCATCACCTGTCGTATCCGTTCGTGTTCAGCTACGAAGGGGCCTGGTACATGCTGGCGGAGGCCCGGCAGGCAGAAGTGGTTCCGATCTACCGCTGTGTCGACTTTCCTTACAAATGGGAATTCCACGCGAACCTGTTCGAGGGCGTCCGGGCCGTGGACCCGACGCTTCTCCAGCGCGCGGGTATTTGGTACCTGTTCCTCGGTATGGCCGAAAACCCGGGGTCGTCGACCTACGACGAGCTGTTCCTGTTTCATACGAACAATCCGATCTCCGGTCCGTGGACGCCGCATCCGCTCAATCCCGTCGCCTCCGACGTCAAGGCCGCACGACCGGCGGGCCGGATAGTCGAGCGGAACGGCGAGCTGTTCAGGCCAGCCCAGAACTGCAGCGGCCGCTACGGTTACGGCATCAACATCATGAGGATCACGGCTCTCAGCCCGACCGAGTATGCCGAGGAGCCGGTCACGTCTATCGAACCACTGTGGGACCGCTCGGTAACCGGTGTCCACACATTATCCTATTCGCGCGGGCTGACACTGGCGGATGCCCGGATTCTGCGCAGCCGCTTCCGTTAGTCGACGGGATTCCGCCGCGGGTCGCAGATTCCTGATAGTCGAATGTGATTCAATTCAAGGACGTAGAGGGCGGCGCGGGGCAGGATGCGGATGCCGGTCGGGGCATCCCGCCAGGCAGTCAGCAGGATACAATGAAACTACACTTCCTGGACGCGCACACCGATCGAGAGCAGATTCGCGAAATCTGGAACGAACTGACCAGCGAGCTCGAGGTAGACTACTTCCTGTCCCCCGGCTGGGTCGAGACTTGGCTCGATTCCTTGCCTCGCGAGGTCGCCCTGAAGCTGGTGGTCGGGTACCTCGACGGGTCACCGGTGCTCGCCTTCTTCGCGGGAATCCGCGGCCTGTGGCGGAAGCGGGTCATCCCCGTCCGCTCGGTCTTCGTCAACGCCACGGGAGTACCGGAGATCGATCGACTGTCGATCGAGTACAACCAGGTACTCATGAAAGGGACTCCGCCCGAAAGGATCTGGGACGTGCTGGAGGAGCTCGATCGAACGGAATCCTGGGACGAATTCGTCTTTCCGGGCCATGCGGTGGATGCAGTGGCGGATTCGCTGATCAGCCGGTGCCCACCGCGCTGGCGGCCGGTGGTCGTGCGCGACGATCCCTCACCTTACGTGAACCTGGAGGCCGTTCGCGAGAAGGAGGGTGACTACGCAAGTCTATTGAGCAGCAATACTCGTCGACAAATGCGGCGGTGCTACGAAGCCTACTCGAAGAACGGCGCTATTGAGTGCGAAGTTGCAGCGAACGCCGACCGGGCGTTGGAGATGTTTGATGAGCTCGTCGAGCTTCACAGGGAGCGCTGGGACCACAGGGGTGTCGAGGGCGCTTTCAGTCGGCAGTACTCCCTGTCCTTCCACACGGCGCTGATCCGCAACCGCTTCGACAGCGGAGAAATCCAGTTGCTGCGGGTCACGGCCGGCGATCACACGGTTGGCTGCCTGTACAATTTCGTGTTCAACGGCAGGGTCCTGTTCTACCAGGGGGGGCTCGTCTACAGTGAGGACGGGAAGATGAAACCGGGTTGGCTGTGTCACGCTGAGGCCGTTCGATTCAACGCAAAAAGCAATCTGAAGGCCTACGACTTTCTCGCCGGCGGCGGTCAGTACAAGCGGTCTCTTTCCACGGATCGGAACAGGCTGATCTGGGCCAAAGTTCAGAAGCGAAAGCTGCGGTTTGAGCTCGAGCTGATCGGTGCAGGCTTAAAGCGCCGTTATCGCAAGACGCGGTCTATACTGGATAATTGATACAGTCGGGCTCGCACCCATGTGGGTTCAACTAGGTAACGATGTAACTGAAGAAAAGCCGATCTCTATCCTGGGACGGTCGGAGTTTTATCACCAATGCCAAACGACAAAGTAACCTTCTCTTTCGGAAAGAACTGGATCAGCTATTTAGATACGGTAGCTGATGACGAGGTACAGCGTGCAGAGGATGACATAAAGCTGTGGCTTGACAACCTCGACTTCGGCGATGGGACCGTGCTCGACATTGGATCCGGATCAGGTATCCATTCGTTGGCGTTTCATCGACTTGGGTCGAAGTCAGTGCACTCATTTGACTACGATGAACACAGCGTAAGCGCGACAAGAACGCTGTGGCAGCGGGCCGGATCGCCAAGTAATTGGGTGGTTGAGCACGGATCCATTCTCGACGGTGATTACTGTGCATCCTTGGGCAAGTTCGACGTTGTCTATTCCTGGGGCGTATTGCACCACACCGGAAAGATGTGGGAGGCTGTAGCCAACGCGTTCGGATTGGTTGCCCCCGGCGGTCATATATGGATTTCCTTATATAAGAAGGGGCCCCGCTACAGTCGCGACTTGGAACTGAAAAGGAAGTACAACAAGTCGTCCCGATTCGGAAAACGTCTCATGGAGTGGAAGAGAATCGGAAGATTTATGCTGTCTCGTGCAAGACATCTTCAGAACCCATTCGCGTGGAACAAGAAACTAGGCAGAGGCATGAACGTCTACCATGACGTGATCGACTGGCTTGGGGGGCTTCCTTATGAAACTGCAACAGAAGACGAAGTCTTGACTTTTGCGAGAAAAAGGGAATTCACGCTGGAACGAGTGAAGGCTAGCCCCGAAGGCGGATGCAGCGTCTATGTATTCTCGGCTCCGGACAACGCCGCAATATAGCACTAGCGACCAGAAAGCGGATTGGATGCCGCTGTATGTCTCACACATTATGGCCCTAAAGGCGTTTTGCCGGACTGGCCTGAATATTGGTTGTCGCACAATGACGACAGTTTCCATCTGGCGCAACGGTATGCCATTCTTCTGACTCAGTTGCAGCACTGCTATGCGACGGGCGTCTCCGAATTCACCATAATTTCAGCGATACGTGCTGCTAGCACGTGTCAGTAGACCTTGGGCGGGATTATCAACTGTCGGCTTTGGCAAATATCGGGATTTGTCGTTTGACAATTCAAGAAACAGCGTGTCAGCATGCTCTCGTGCGAAAGGCATACTTGTCGAAAGGCAAGGACGCAAAGCCACCGGTCTAAGGGGATTAGCTTCCTAAGATGGCGGGGTTGCCACGTCTCGGTACTCTTGCTTCGGCCAGTTGGCCGATGCATCTTCGTGGTTTCGCCATCGCTTCGCTGACTGGTGCAGTGCTCTACCAATGGAGTCCGATGTTGAATTCATTACGACGATGTGGGGTAAGCAAGATGCTTGGCAAACTGAGTGGGAAGTTCATAGTTACATTGACTACCGGGCTGTTGTGCGGGAACGTGTTGGCAGATCTGCCAGTGATTCCCGGTGCACACGGGTTCGGAATGACTACACCCGCCGGCCGAGGCGGTTCGATCATCCGGGTCACAAACCTGAATGACGATGGTAGTGGCTCATTGCGGGCCTGTGTTTCAGCATCAGGGCCTCGTATTTGCATCTTCGAGGTATCTGGCGTCATCCGTTTGTCGTCTGGTCTCACCGTCAGCAACCCCAACCTGACTATTGCTGGACAAACAGCCCCTGCACCGGGAATTCTGCTTCGCGGAGCTCCTCTCGCCATCCGGGCGTCGGACGTTCTGGTGCAACACATTGCCGTCCGAGTTGGTGACGACCCGGGTGGCCTCGATCCCCGTGTCCGAGACACACTGAAGATCGAGACGCCGAACCCGATTCGAAACGCCGTTATCGATCACTGCTCCATAAGCTGGTCGGTTGACGAGGGCATTTCGACCTACCGGGCGTGGGACAATGTGACCATTTCAAATTCCATTATTTCCGAAGCTCTGAACGAGTCAATCCATCCCAAAGGTGCACACTCGTACGGTGCACTGCTAAGTACAAATTCAGATCGCAGTCGTATTGCGATGATCGGCAATATCTTCGCACACAACGATGCGAGAAATCCGAGGACAAACGCTTCCGATTTCGTCTTCGTCAACAATGTTATTTACAATACCGAGACCGCGCAGGTCATGCTGTACAACAGACATGGCATATCATCGAGAAATACCATAGTTGGCAACGTATTTATCGACGGCCCTGATACGCGTGCATCCTCAGTACCAATCCGAATCCTCGGTGAAAGGGATGGTGACGGGTCAAACGCGATGCTCAGCAGTAGCCGCGTGTACTTGTCTGACAACACGGCGACAAGTATGGGCACAGATCAGTGGTCAATCGTGGAAAATCGTACGAATCGATCATTGAATACCTTTGTGTCAGATGTCCCGCCTACATGGACAGACGGACTCGACGTGCGTCCCACCCGCGATGGTCGAGCGTTGGACTATGTATTGAGTAATGCCGGAACCAGGCCGGCGGAAAGGAACGCCGTAGATGCACGAGTAATAGCGGATATCAGAAATCGGACCGGTCGGATTATCAACTGCGTTGCCAACAACGGTACTAGTCGTTGCGCTGCGAACGCAGGCGGATGGCCGAACTATGCGAGAAACACCCGAAACCTTAGTGTTCCGTCGGATCCCAATGGTGACAGTGACGGCGATGGGTACACCAACGTCGAAGAGTGGTTACAAGCTATGGCGGCGGAGGTCGAAGGCACTGCGGTCTCGGATGTGCCGGCAGACTCGGATGTGCCGATAGTGTCCGATGTTCCGAGAAATGAACCGCCCCGGCCGAAACCGCCCACACTTCAAGACTAGGCATCATCACTTGTCAGCCTGTTTGGCTTATATTTGGGGCTGAGAGTCGGCATGCTGACAAGATGACGGTTACTTAGGGCGAGACCGCTAGGGCAGAGTTCTATTTGCCTTGCCACGCGAGACTCTCTGACATACATGGCGGCCAGCCGTCTTGCTCAATTGGGCATCCACCAGGTATGACATTGCCGATTAGCCAACTCTGCGACTCCGCTTGAGGTTCGGAACTGGTCGGCTTTAAAGAGCCAATAAAGCAGCCGGTCTCTGCAAACGGACGGAGTGAATGTCAAATCAGCTGCGGTGGCTGTTCGAAGAGTGGATGCCTAGCGTCACAGGCAGGCAGTTGCGTAGCGGTGAGGTGACCCTATCGGTGTTCGATCTGGCAGGCGTGTAGGCGGCTGGAGATACAGTCCCGGCCAGAGAGTTTGGCATTCTTCGTATTCGATTTGATCTAGTTTCGGGACGTCCAAGTGAAGGGATCCCTATGGTCTGAGTCCTTTCCAGAGGATCAGATGTTAATCCAGCACTGGGCACTGCTTGGTGCCGTCGTTGTTGGCGGAGCTTTCTTGCGATTCTGGGGTCTGGGGACGCTGGGCCTGCATGGCGACGAAGACGTTATGGCGCTCGCAACGCGTGCACTCGTCGAGACGCAATCTCCGACCCTTCCGAGTGGCATGCACTATGTTCGTGCACTGCCGCAGCTCCTGATGATGTCTGTTTCGACGTCAGTATTCGGGGACACCGAATGGGCACTGCGCCTGCCTTCAGCACTTGTCGGTAGTATCGGTATCTTCATCGCATTTTGGCTCGCTAGGCGTTTCTTGTCCGTGTACTGGGCACTCTTCTTCGCCGTTGTATTTGCGTTGCTACCCTGCATGATCGAGCATAGCCAGACGGCCAGGATGTACGGCGTTTACGTTACCTGCATCATGCTGTTTGGGGTAACTCTGTTTTGGTGGGAGCGTACCAAATCCATCGTCTCCTTTCTCTCGTCAATTGCTGCTGCGCTCTTCGCGGTGTCTTTTCATGCCCTCGCCGTGTTTTCTATTCCGCTCTTCTTTTTCCCGGGCTTGGTGAGAAGATCCTTGCCAATGCTCTTGGCCGGTGGGGTTGCCTTCTTGGCTTGCGTGCTCGTTGAGCGCCAGCTCAGCGAGTGGATCGGTTCGCAGTACTTTCCGCTGGTGGAGCGCCAGTCGCCGATGGAAGATGAGCCGGGAGGTATGCTGGCTATTCCCATCGACTTGGCTTCGATGATGGTCGGCATGTTGGGGGCCGCGCTCGCGGCGGGCGCCGCCCTGGTGATTGCGAGAATTCGGAAGCTGGCGGTCGTCGGAACGACTTGGCTCCTTCTTGCAGTCGTCTGCCTTGGGTTCTCTGTGACGTTTGGGGTTCTCGTGCAGTACCACCTGGCGGGCTTGTTCTTCCTGCTCGGAACGGCTTTCTTCGTTCGGGCCGGTTGCTCAGTGAAGGTTCCGATAGCTCTCGGCGGACTGTTGGCAGTGCTGTTCGTAGTACACGCTCGTCTGCTGTGGCAGTCCCCGGAAGTGCAGAGTATCAATGATTTGATCGAGTCTCTCGCAGGCACGCCTTATCCAAAAACCTATCTTTCCTTCAGCAGGTACTCTCCTCTTGGCGTCATAATCTACGGGCTGGTCTTTAGCTATCTTGCTGTGCAGTTCAGCCGCGGTAGCTCTGTGTCGGACCACATGCTGTTCTTTTTGATGGCGGTTTTCGCTCCCCTCCTCCTCATGGGGTTCTTGGCTGGTCAGTACATTCCGAGCCGCTACGTCATCGGTTTCTTGCCGCTGTTTCTGCTCGCTCTTCTTGCCGCCGTTGTGGAAGTGTTCGACCGCATTGGCGATCGACTGCCTGGATTCCCTAGAGCTGCTTACATAGCTGCTGCTATCATTGTACTTCTGGCCTTCGTGAATCCCTCTGATTTCTGGTACAACGTAAATGCACGGCACGAAGATTTCCCTCGCCTGACGGGGCATCGCGGAGTGGACCATAAAGGTGCTGCGGAGTTCGTATTGGCACAGCACTTGGACCAAGATGACATTGTCATTGCAGTTGATACACAACAGCAGGTCTACTACCTTGGAGACCGAATCGACTACTACATGCGCTCCTTGAATACAAGCAGAAACTCTTCATTCATGCGGGAGGGTCGAATGCTTAACCTCTATACCGGTGTCCCTCAGATTTGGTCGGGCAGTATGCTGAGGAACATCTTGTCCGAGTTCCGTGGGAAGCAGGTCCTTGTTATCGGTAGTGGGGAGCTCGAGGGCAACCTGATGCGATACTACGGCGATGGAATCTGGAGTACTATGGAAGCGGTCGGCTTCCAAGAAGTTTTCCTTGGCCGTGACGGAGCGACTCGCGTGTGGCGTTATTCACGCCTGCCAGAACCTTCCAGATGAGACTTGGCACTTTTCGGTACTCTGGCTGGAGTGCATTCGTTTTCGAGCTCGATGCTAGCTTTCAATACCCGTTTCTCAAGCAGCATTTCCTTAGCTGCCTCTAAGCATGCGCGTGACGAGGTCTGCGCCTGGCGACGTCACTACTCCAATCAGCAACCACACAGCCTTTTGTAGATTATGACAACAGCAGCTTGGAGCATAGTTCGCGTGGTACGTATAGTCCTGGAAATCACTAGAGCTGGTACGCGGGTCAGGCCGCAACAGTGTGTTCTGTCACAGACCTTCGAGATCCTCCAAGATTGCGTCGCAAGGTAGCGATATGGGATCGAATACAGCAGTGCATTGAAGTTGTACAGCGATCAATGATCGCGTGATTAGGCGTATTCCGCGTGGACCGAATCGAACGAATTTATTCGCTGGGCTAATGTGATGCTTGTGAGCACCGAATTCAACTTTGCGCTAATCCTGGTACCCAAATGCGCATCGAACTCCATAGAAGCAGCATTGCTACCCTACTGTAATGTCGTCTTGGGTGGTCAACCCTCGCTGCGACATACAAGCTATAGGACATTCAGTCAGTATCTCAGGCCGTACCTGCGAGAGAGTATTGGAGAACGGCCGCTGGAGACGGTCTGTCTAGTCCGGGAACCGTTGTCCTGGCTAAATAGCCACTTTCGGTTTCGATCACGGCTGGCAATCAGGAACCCGAGCCACCCGAGTTACGGGACGAGCACTTACGGAATGTCATTTGCGAGGTTTGTCGAGGACTATATGTCCGTAAATCCACCGGCATACGCATCGTTCAGGCCCCAGTTTGACTTCGTTAAGGATGAGGATGATCAAATAGGCGTTGACTCGATTTTTCTTTATGAACATATTGATGAGTTCGCCGAGTACATGAGCGAGAAAATCGGTGAATCTCTGACGGTATCGTACAGGAATCCCTCGCCAGTCCAGGCGAATGCTGGCCGAGTGCAGGCGTTGGTGGACTTTGCGAAACGAAGGGTCATCCGGACGGTCGGAGCGAACCGTTTTCGGTCTGGGGAAAACTTTGCAGATGAACTGTCTCCTGCGCTCCTCGCTGACTTGAAAGAGTTTATGCGCAGGGACTTCCAGATGTATGAACGAGTCAAGAACAAGGAGTTCCGACAATAGCGTACTATGTACGATCCAGGAGTTCTCGGAGGCTCCAATTCTTGAGAAGACTGGAGCACCAACAAGAGAACAAGACGTCCGCCATAAGTCGGGAGTCTAGCGACTCGCCTTGTATTCGATAAGGAGTCGGAATACGAGTTGCAGCGGGCTATCTCTGGATCGGTCGCGTCAAAGATTGGCTGCAAGAGGTAGCCGACGTACAGAAGGAACTATTCGTTCATACTCGAGAATCGCATGTCTTTCAGAGTTGCGCCTCAGATCGACGCAGGAGAATTGGTTGTACGTCCGCTGACTGAGTAAGCTGGTTTCGCGATCGCGACTGCAGCTAGCTGCCGGAGTCTAGGGGACATCTAACGCGGCAGTACGGGCAACATGTCTGAAATTGTCGGGGCTTTGGTTTTCGACGAGGTATGCACCGGTCGTTGCGGGACGACGAGCGTGGGATGGCGCATGGGGGGGCAAAGCGTTACGGACGAGAGACTCCCCGTTTGAGCTCACAGGATATCGAAAGTACTAGGGCTGTCACCCGTAAATCGGCTCGTGGTGAATCGCTGATTTGCCGAGTCGATTTGCCGGATGACGGCTTTAACAGTTCACTATGTGACCGGGTAGACAGTGAGTATCCTTGCTACTGTGGCATCGTGCATTGATACGGGTCGGAAAACCGAGCAACAGCCCTGCTATTCTTCCAAACAACTGACAGACTAGACGCGTTCATTCAGCATGCAATCCAGTAAAGGAACCGTGGATCTATCGGTCGTTGTCCCACTCTACAATGAACAGGATAGCGTGAGGCCGCTATACGAGGCTATAGACCGCTCGCTCGAAGGCATCTCCCGGTGGTCTGAGATTGTATTCGTGGACGACGGTAGCGTCGATGCTACGTTTGCCCGGGCAGAGGCGTTGGCCGCAGAGGATCCGAGGCTTCGGGTCGTGAAGTTTCGGCGCAATTACGGCCAGACGCCCGCCATGGCTGCCGGAATAGACCTCGCCCGGGGAGAGTACATTGTTACGATGGATGGCGACCTGCAGAATGATCCCGCCGACATCCGTCATTTTGTCGACAAGCTCGACGAGGGTTACGACATCGTCGTGGGTTGGCGCTTCAACCGGCAGGACAAGCTGATCTCACGCAAGATTCCGTCACGCATCGCCAACTGGATCATCGGCAAGGTGACCGGGGTACCGATCAAGGACAACGGCTGCTCGCTGAAGGGCTTCCGTGCCAATGTCATCAAGAACGTACCGCTCTACAGTGAAATGCACCGCTTTATTCCGGCGATGGCGTCAATGGCGGGCCCCAGATTGGCCGAGATCAAGGTCCGCCACCATGCACGCCAGTTCGGCTCGTCCAAGTACGGCCTGTCACGTGTTTACAAGGTGCTGTTTGACTTACTCACCATCCGCATGGTCTCGGGATTCGCTGAGCGCCCATTGACGTGGTTTGCTCTGCTCGCTCTGCCGTTTTTCTTGCTGTCCTGCATGATACTGGTCTGGCAGATTGGACTCCTTCTCATGGGCACGCAGGGGTCACTGCCGATTTCGGGCACCGGCGTCTTTTTCGGCATCCTCTGCATTTTCCTGGTATTCACCGGCGGGCTCGCAGAGCTCATCAAGCGCACCGGCAATCTTGACGTGACGGCTACCCGGCTGCTTACAGCCAGGGAGTTCCACCCGTCAGGTGAGGCCCGCAGGCGCGCCAGCAAAGGAGCGGAAGGGCCGCAATGAGTGAGCGTGTGGAAATTTCGGCGATAGTGCCGGTTGTCAAGTTACTCGACAAAACGGGCGACCTTGCCCGTCGCTATATAGAGATCTTCGAGGGCATCGGCAAACCGTTCGAACTCGTGTACGTGCTCGACGGCGAGCACGCGGCAATGCTGGAACAGCTCAGGGGAATCGCGGCCGAGGACGGGCGACTGCGCATAGTGCAACTGGCCAAGAACTTCGGCGAGGCTACCGCGCTGACCGCGGGATTTGCGATGAGCTCGGGTAACACGGTTGTAACACTGCCGGCCTACGCCCAGATCCATGTGGCGGACGTAGCCAAAGTCATCGACGAGCTGGACGGATGCGATTTCGCTGCGGGGGTCCGCGAGCCTCATCAGGAAGCGGTGTCGCGCTTCAAGAAGGGTCGGCGAAAGCTGTTTCATTCGCTGGTCCGAATCGCGACCGGGCAATCCTTCCGCGACCTCGGTTGCGGTCTACGGGCCTTCAAACGCAGCGTCGCGGACGAGCTGCCGATTTACGGCGACCAATATCGTTTCTTTCCGCTGCTGGCAACGCGGCGCGGCTTCCGTGTCAGAGAAGTACCTGTGCGCGAAGCGGAGCAGGGGCTGATATACGACAGGCACGGAGTGAAGGATTACGCTGCGCGTCTGCTCGACATTTTGGCCATCGTGTTCCTCACGCGCTTCACCAAGAAACCACTGCGTTTTTTCGGTACGATCGGGAGCATCGTGTTCGCGGTCGGCGGGGCGATTCTTGCCTACCTTGTCGTGCAGCGGCTGTTTTTCGGTGTTTCGCTGGCAGACCGGCCGGCCCTGCTGCTGACTTCGTTAATGGTCGTACTGGGCCTGCAGATCTTCGCGCTTGGTTTGCTCGGCGAGCTGATCATCTTCACGCACGCGAGAGACATAAAAGAGTACACGGTTGAGAAGATCGTTAACTGATACGATTCCAGAACGGACCGCCTGCCCACAGGAGCTAACGCGATGCGCTACCTGATGGCTTTTTTCTTTTTTTTCCTCTACATGGGCGACGACCTTGGGATCAACTTGGGCCTGGTGCCTGGCGTAAGTGCCAAGAATCTCTTGCTGTATGTCATTTTCGCTGGTATTGCGGTCGAGGCGGCGGTCGCCCGCAATCGCGATTTCGAATTGCCTTCCATTGTGATTCCCTTTGTGTTGCTCGTTCTGTACGCCTTGCTCTCATGGATCGTACTGGCATTCGTCGTCTCGAATCCGCACTACAGTATGAGCGCTTCGGGAATCGCGTTGAAGAGTGCATTGATCGACCAGCTCGTAACTTTTTTGATCTTCTTCTACGGGATGAGTCGTCTTGGGGATGCCGTGTGGCTGATGCGTGCGACGATTTGGATCGTGGTCCTTGGCAATTTCATCACGATTGTCGACACGTTCAACGTACCCAATCTTGGTATCCTGGATACGCCGAGGAAGGCCGGTCGGTTCGAGGGCTTTTTGGGCCAACCGAATAGCTACGGGCAGTTTCTGGCGCTGTTTGTTCCAGGGAGCGTGGTGCTCCTTTCCTCTAACCGTGGCTATGTCAGATTGCTGGCGGCCATTGGCGCGTTATCGACAATCGTGGCGCTGGTGCTGACCGGTTCTCGCGGCGCCTACACCGGTTTGCTGGTAGGTTCGATTGTTGCGGCGGTCTTTCTCCGCCGCTACATTCCGACGCGGGTTGTCGTGCGGGCGGGCGCCGCCGCTATGTTCGTTGTCGCTGTTGTGATTGCGGTGACGTTCATAACCGGATATGCGGAGGTGTACGTTGAACGCGTGACTAACGTCGGTGGAGGCAGTCACGCCGTGACGAGTGGCCGGTCGACGATCTGGGCAACCCTTTTACGGCCCATGGTCGAGAGTCCTCTGTCCTTCCTCACGGGTTTCGGTTTCCACGCCTACGAGACTGGTAGGTTCTTTCGCTCCCCGCACAATATGTACTTGCTCTATTTGTACAACCTCGGAGCTATCGGCGTGGTGCTATTTCTGTCGGTGTTCGCACGTATCCTGGTCATTGCAAGGCGTGCGCTTCGGCCCGCGTTTGGCGAGGAGGAAGGGAAACTGCTATTCGCTCTAATCTTTGGGTTACTAGGGTTCCTGATCGCAATCGTGTTCTCTGAATACAATACCTCCGCATACTTGCTCTGGGCATACATGGGAGTCGGCATGCGAGTTGCCGTCAATAGCCTAGCGGATCAGGCGATGCCGCGTACCGATGCACCGATGCCGGTTATGCATCATCAAGGCGGGCCAATCCGGGCCGCCAACTACCAATCGAGCCGGCATTCATGACAAGCGCCGGGGCTGGCGCACGGCAAGCGTCGGCCGGTCGCCGACCGAGCGTGTGTTTCGTCGCACCCCATGCCTATCCGCTGCTGGCGCAAGACTCGTCCATCCGCTTCGCCGGCGGCGCCGAATTGCAGCAGGTGATAATCGCCAAGGGCTTGGCGGAACGAGGCTACCCGGTGAGCATGATTTGTCTCGACTACGGACAGCCGGAAGCGTGCACGATTGACGGCGTTACCGTCCATCGCGCATTTCGCCCGGACGCGGGCCTGCCGGTGCTGCGGTTTTTTTGGCCGAGGCTGGCCGGTCTTTGGCGAAGTATGAAACTCGCCGATGCCGACATCTATTACCAGCGAGCTGCCAGCATGCTGACCGGCGTGACGGCGGCCTTTTGCCGTCGGCACCGCAGGAAGTCTGTGTTCGCGGTCGCAGGACGGACCAAGATTCGCTTCTGGCGCGACCGCTGGTTGTTTCGCTACGGTGCCCGGCACGTGGATCGGGTCGTCGTGCAGTCCGAAGAACAGGCAAACCACGTTCTTGAGGAGTTCGGACGCGGCAGCGAGCTGATCCCGAACATGCAACCGGCAGGGTCGAACTCGGCCCGTACCCACGGTACGTACGTGCTGTGGGTCGGCATGATACGACAGGTAAAGCGCCCGGACGTCTTCCTGGACATCGTGGAGGCACTGCCGGACCTTAAATTCGTGATGGTCGGTGGCCCGAGCATCGGCGAAGGCGCTCTCTACGAGCAGGTGAGCTCGCGTGCAGCCACGTTGCCGAATCTGCGTTTCGAGGGCTTCGTTCCGTACGCAGAGATCGGACACTATTTCGACAATGCAATGCTGTTCGTCAATACATCTGATAGCGAGGGCTTCCCGAACACGTTTCTGCAGGCATGGGCGCGTGGCAGGGCAACGGTTTCCTTCATCGACAGCGGCGCGCGGCTGAATGGCGATCCAGTGGGTATTCGGGTGGATACGCCTGCGGAGATGGTTGGGACCCTGGACTCGCTAACGGCCGATGCTGCGACGCGATCGGAGTGGGAACGACGGGGCAAGGCATATGCGGAGCGACACCACGCGCCCGCCTCTGTGCTCAATCGGTACGAGTCGCTGCTGGCGGCGCTGATGGCGGATGCCAGAAACCACCGTGTTTAGCGATACACTGTCGCATAGTTCGGCTGCGGATTGGTGAGAGGAATGACAGGCGAGCCGTCTGTACTGTTTGTGCTGGGAACATTGGAAGTTGGCGGTTCCGAAACGAAGATCGTTAGTATTGCTAACGCACTGAATCGGCAAGGGTTTCCGATAGGAATTGCTTACCTGAACCCGCCTGAGACGCTGCTGGAACGAATCGACGCGGACGTGCCTGTCTACAATCTGCAGCGTCGCAGCAAGTACTCGACGAACAGCCTTAGGCGTCTGAGGCGGCTTGCCGACAAAGATTACGACACGCTCGTCTCGATCAACTTCTATCCCGTGCTCTACGTGCTGCCGGCCGCGCGGCATCGGCGGCCGAAACGAGGCAGGGCGGTCGCCATGGTCAATACCACCGAGTTCGTCGACGGGCAGTGGATATGGGGACACTTGTACGCGCCGTTCCTTCGCCGTTGCGATCGTATTGTCTTCGGATGCGAGGCTCAGCTGCAGACCTGGACTCGTAAGTACCGGCTTAGCGCGGAGAGATCCTCGTTCATCTACAACGGCGTGGACGTGGAGCGCTTTTCGCCCGAAATATCGGATGCGAGTTCAAGGGCCTTTCGTGCCGACCTCTCGATTCCCGATGGAGTCGTGGTGGTCGGCGGCGTTGGGCGGCTGGCGCCGGAAAAGGACTTCGCGTTGCTGATCCGTGCGGTCGCGGCACTGAACGACGCCGGCCGCGACGCGTACCTACTACTTGTGGGGGAAGGTGCCGAGAAACCTGCACTGGCAGCCGTTGCGCAGCAATCGGGATTGTCTGACAAAGTGGTGTTCGCCGGGGTGCTATCTGACGTCAGGCCCGCACTTTCGGCCATGGACATGTTCGTGTTGCCATCTCGCGCCGTCGAGACGTTTTCTAACGCAGCACTGGAGGCTATGTCCCTTGAGAGACCGGTTGTGCTGAGCAACATCGGCGGTGCCAGCGAGATGGTCGAGAATCGTGAGAGCGGATTCCTGTTCGAATCCGGAGACTGCGACGCGTTGACCCGAATTCTCTCCGAGCTCTACGACTCCCCGTCTCTGCGACGGCGAATAGGCTATGCCGCGCGAGAACGGGTCATCCAGCGATTCCGATTCGAAAGCATGTTGCTTGGCTACAAGACGCTGTTTCGCAGTTGACGATCGTCCGGGCTCAGCCCCACTGTTCGCGCCACATCTCGAAGGCCAAAAGGAACCAAAGCGGCGTACTCTGCGTCGCCCGTCCATGGTAGAAAGCCTCGACTGTCTCGCGGACGGTCGCAGGGTCGAACAGGCCCGCGTTGCGAATTCGATCCGCCGCCAGGTATTCCTGCACCAGCGGTCTGAGATCCCGTTTCAACCAGTCATCCAGCGGAATGCCGAAACCCTGCTTGGGGCGATCGACCAGCTCGCGGGCCACGTGCCTGTGCAGAATCCGCTTCAGCAGGTGTTTCGGCCCCAGTTCGCCGCGCCGGAGATGCAGCGGCAGTGCTAGCGCGAATTCCATCAGGCGATGATCGAGCAGGGGTTCACGCCCTTCCATGCTCACCGCCATCGTCGTTCGGTCCACCTTGGTCAGGATATCCTCGGGAAGGTAGTGGTGAATATCCCACAAGCTCATCTGCTGATCGGCGCGGCCCGGATAGTCGTCGGCCAGGGGACGCAGTGGCCGATAGCCGTCGATCAGGCGGTCCACGTCCGCGGGTTGCCAGTGCGATAGCCGGATGTCCATGACCCGGCCCGGAGTCGGGCTTGCCATCATCTGCCCGAAATGGCGCAGCTGACGGTGCCGCCGCTCGGAGATCCGACCGGAAAGAGCGGGGAGGAGACTTGATGTTGCGCCGGCAGCAGCGGTGCCCAGCCAGCGGGGCACACGAGACAGACTCTGCATCCTTTCCAGCACGCTGTCGTAGACACGATAACCGCTGAACAACTCGTCGCCGCCGTCGGCCGACAACACGACCTTCACCTGCTCGCGCGCGAGCCTCGAGACCAGCAGTGTCGGGATACCGGAGGGGTCGCCGAACGGTTCATCGAACAGCGAGCCCCAATCCTTGGCAATCGAGAGGCCTTCGTCGCTGCTCAATATGTACTCGGTATGCCGCGTACCGCAGTGATCGGCGACCTTCTTTGCCCATTGCGATTCGTCGTGGCTGTCCGCGCCAAAGCCGATAGTGAAGGTGCGGATCTCCCTGTCGTGGTGTTTGGCGAGCAGCGCGGTGACCAGCGACGAATCGACGCCGCCCGACAAGAACACGCCGACCGGCACATCCGAGACCATGCGCAGGCGGCAGGATTCGATGAGCAGGGCTTCGAGCTCCGCTTCGAGATCGGCATCGCTGCCCGTCGCGGCATCCCGCACTGCGTCGTCCACGGACCAGTAGCGCTCCAGACGCGGTTCTCCGCCGGCTTCGAGGACGAGCCGATGTCCCGGCTCGAGCTTGCGGATACCCCGGTAGATCGTGCGGTCGCCGGCGACATAGCCGTATTGCAGAAATTCACCCAGTGCCTGCCGGTCGACCTCCGGGCGCCAGTGCCGGTAAGCTCGCAGCGCTTTCAACTCGGATCCAAAACACAGCGTCTCGCCGTCCCAGCCGTAGTGCAGAGGCTTGACGCCCGCGCGGTCGCGTACCAGTTCGAGTCGCTGCTCGCGCTCATCCCAAATAGCAAATGCGAACATGCCGACAAACCGCTCGACAGCTTGTGAGCCCCATTCCGCAAGGGCGTGCAGGATTACTTCGGTATCCCCGCTGCCGGCGAAATTGTGTCCGAGGCCGACAAGGTCCCTGCGGATCTCGGCGAAGTTATAGACTTCGCCGTTGAATACGAGCACGTAACGTCCGTCCGGAGAAATCATCGGCTGGTGGCCGAGTTCCGACAGGTCCAGAATCGACAAGCGTGTGAATCCGAACCCTAGCCCGGAGGCATTCTGCCAGATGCCGTTGTCGTCCGGACCGCGATGGCGCATGGATGCGACCGACTCTTCCAGCTCACCCTGAAGGTCTGCGGGCCCGACCTTGCGTCGCCAGATGCCGGTGATGCCACACATTCAGTTCACCGACGATAGCCGAGGCGGCGCCGCGCGAAAGGATGCATCAGCTCGATCGTCCCCGCCGTCAGCGGATTCAGCGAGGTTCTCCAGCGTTCGAGTGAACTGGGATCCACGTCCGAGCCGGTCCGGGACCCGCCGATGATGAACACTCGGCGACCGTTCGTCCCTCAAGCCGATACTCTCCTCATCTCCCGCCATGGGTTTCCGACGGTCGATGACGAAGGCTGCGTATGAAAAACCGGGGCGCCGACACAAGCGAGCGCCTCCACAGCCGGCGCGGCTCCTGAAGCAGACGCGGAAGCCATTCGAGCCCCAGGTTCTGCAAGACGGGACCGGCCCGTCGAATATTGCCCGCGTAGAAATCAAAGGCCGCGCCGATCGCGCCGGCAAAGGCGACGTCGAGCCGGTCGCGATGCTCGTGCAGCCATTTCTCCTGCTTCGGGGCGGTCAGTCCTACCCACAGCACGTCGGCGCCGGATTCGTTTATGCGCCCGAGCATTTCCTCGGAGTCGGCGGCATCGAACGCGGGTTTGAACGGTGGGGAGAGCGTGCCGGCGACGGTCACTCCCGGATAATCCGCAGCCATGCGTGCGCGGATTTTCGCCAGCGTTTCCTCCGTGGAGCCGAGAAAGAAACAGCTCATGCCGCCGTTCGCGTCCATGCGTCGCGTCAGCGTCTCGAAGATGTCCATGCCGGTTACCCGCCGGTGGATGTTGCCGCCCGTCAGTCTGGATACGATGACCACACCGACCCCGTCCGGCGTCAGGATGTCGGAATTGAGCAAGGCGTCGTGAAACGCCGGCTCCGAGGCCGCCATCTCCGCCGAGTGCGGATTGAGGCAGCTGAAATAGCGGCAAGGGCGGCCGGTATCCTCGATGTGCGCCATGATCGATTCAATGATGTGAGGCGCCGATTCCCGGCAGACGGGATATCCGTTAATGCTCTCCGTTTCCAGTTGCAGGGGTTTCATGTGTTCCTATTGCCATGGCTGCGCGATGCGGCGGTCTGCCCATACGCCGATCGGCGCTGAATTGTAGTCGAATCTATCCCGGTTGGGGCTGCGTAGGTCGCAGAATGGAAAGCCCTGATCGGTTTCCGGAGCAGTATGGCAAGGGGTCTGCGCCTTAGACGCCGAACGATCTGCGGAGCCCCCACTTCGGGCCATTTTTGCGATCCTTCTCGTCACATAGTAACCACAATGCTCCTCGAACGATCGCAAGAATGGTCGCATAGTGGGAACGCCTCGCCGCATTCGTTTCTACCGCGCCGACCCCTGGGTTTGCCGGTGCGCCCGGCCTGCCAGTTTCCGGTAGTTGTCATAAATCGGCGAGAGGACGGTCGCAGGCGTGAATTCCCGGATCGAGGCTACGGCGGGCGCACCGACATAGCTTTCCAGCCGGTCCCGGCACCGCCCGATGGCGCTGGCGAGCGCGTCTGCCGTCAGCTCGCCCGCCAGTTCGCCGTTGGCGCCCGGCTTCACGACACGCGGTACCTCGCCGACCGCCGTCGAGGCCACCGGCAGGCCCGACGCCAGCGCCTCCAGCACGCAAATCGGCATGCCCTCGTAGTCCGAGGACAGGACGAACATATCCGCGCCCTGTAGGTACCGGGAGACCTGCGCGGGCGGCTTCGCGCCGGCAAGCTTCACGGCAGGCCCGAGACCGAGTTGTTTCACCTTGTCTTCGAGCGGTGCGCGCAGGACGCCTTCGCCTACGTACACGAGCCGGGCATCCGGCATGCGCTCCTGGAGCAGACGGAATGCCTCCAGCAGCCGCAGCGGGTTCTTCTGCTTGTCGAGCCGGCCCACGGTGACCAGGACGAACGAATCCTCGGAAAACCCGAATTCTTCCCGGATCCCCCGGTGCTGCTGCCGGCGCTGCTCGACCCCCGGTTCGCTGAACAGTCGGGTGTCCACCCAGGTGGGCGTGAACGAGAATCGATCCGCGAGTTCAGGATACCGATCCCGGTACGCTTTCGCCGCATCCTCGCGCACGCAGTACACGGACTCGAACTTCGGCAGCAGACGATCTTCCAGGCCGAAATACAGGCCGGGCCAGTGCTTCCAGCGGATGTCCGATTCCGCATTGCGGATGACTTCCATGTTCTGGTGCATGACGAGGGTCTTGGGACGGGGATCTTTCAGGAACGCAAGGCAAGGCTCTATTCGATGAAACTCCAGCACGTCGGCGTTTATCGCCGGCCGCCGCAGCCCGAGTGCCGCCAGGAAGCGCAGCGTGACGGGGATCCGGGCCTGGCTCGTAGAGTTCCTGATTCCGACGACAGGGTAGAAGTCGAAAGCTCGTCCGGCAATGCTGCAGGCCGTCCATCGGCGCACCGGCCGCTGTTGGCGATCTGTTGTCACGCCGACGACAGACATTCGGATGTCCGGAGGCGCATACTGCAGAACTCCGCGAATGATCGAGTCGATGCCACCCGTCGTATCGCCCAGGGGATCCGCGGTGTAGACGATGCAGACAGCGCTCCCGTCAGGGTTGGACACGCGTATTCCCGGTCATGGCCTCGTCGAGCCAGGCAGGCAACTGCATACAGCGACGGTCCCGTAGGAGAGACGACAGCCGCAGGCTGTATGGCTCGTAAGGACGCCTCAGGCGCGCCGTCCCTTCTTCGTCTACGACCTCGAGCGAGCTCCCGGATGACGCGCAATTGGCGATGTTGTAGAACCGGCGAAGCACCCGCTTCAGGTTGTAGTGCCGCCGCCAGAACGTCTCGTGCCGCACGTACCAGTTTTGCACCCGGCGATGGAGTGCCTTGCGGCGGTAGTGCAGCGTGCGGTTCTCGATGGAGGAATCACCCGGTGAGAACATGCCGGGGTCCAGATCGAGCCATCGGCAGATGTCGCGAACGACGGAGCCCGAATTACTCCGCAAGTGACCGAAAAAGACGATGCGTAGACTCTCGCCGAAGCATTGCTGCCAAGATCCGATATAGTCGACGTAAATGTCGTCACGGACATTCCGGGCGTGCTGGCTCGTTTCGCCGGAATGAAATTCCTGCAGGCACAGAGAAACGTACTCGTCAAAACTCGACACATCGCTGATCAGGGAATATGAAACGGCCCGGCTGTAGTACGAGACGAATCGATCAGTAGGGTCACGCAGGATGGCGATTGTCCTCGGATTTACGAGCTGCCGCTGGATGGCCCCGGCGATCGACTCCTTGCCGTAAAGGTAACTTGGACTTGCTTCCAGACGATAACTTTGCTTGCCACAGTGTGAAAAGTGCCCGGCGTACTCCGTCTCGGGTGGCAACGCCTCGCCTGACGACAGCGGTTTGAAAAAGTCGATTTCCTTCTTGTATGACGCGCATATGTCCGGGTGCATGCCAAGATAGCTGAACAGCGACGTCGTGCCGGCTTTGTGGACACCGCAGATAATCAGGTTTGGTAGTCGGTTGTGCGATGGTCCCACGTATCAGGCTTCCTGCGGCCAAGGATCGCAGAGTATCCGATCGGGCAGGCGGCAATACAAGCGGATAGATCGGAAATCCGCAGCCTCGTTTGGTTTGCCGTCGACTGACGTTAGAGCGACGAATGGCGGAATTATGTTGCCATACCGTTCCAACGTCGAAGAGCGCAAATCGCAAGCCGATCATTAAGGCTACTGCACACAAGATTCTATGTCGACAAGCAGGCCGGCTCGTGTTGACGGGGATCGAAGTGAGAGTCGTTCTGAAGCAACGCGAAGCAGACTTTGGCGAGCTCGCGGCTCAATGCGATGAAGGCGCCCGTCCTGCTGAGACCGCGGTCTCGCAGTCGCAGGCAAGACGGTTCCCACAGCGCGTTGCGCTGCGCTTACATGCTGGCGTCGAACAACAGGCGCCCGACGCCGTTCGATACTTGGCAGGGGCGGGGCATCATCAATTACCGCACCGAGGACATGTCGTTGCTTGTGAACTACCTGGGTGGCGGGCCTTCCCCCATCAGCACGACCGAGTACAATTCGAGGAAAGTGATCTGGGCATACCTGCGGGCCTTCGACCCCGGGTACCAGTCTGATATTCTTCGAAGGAACGATCCGATGCCCGCGATTGTGGACGATGTACAGGTCGCCGCCAGGGGCGACACGAAGGCTCATCGGCAAGCCTGCAACAGACAGTCGCTAGCGATGTTGCCGAAATTGACAAGACTAAGAGGACACGCACAGCGATGGGGCTGGTGGCGGACCGTGAAACATGCGTTCATGAGGATCAGCGGCCGATGGCTCGGCCTGCACGTGTTCGTCGTGCGCAAGAGAGATCCGGACATTTCGGTCTCCGGTCAGTGCAGATTGCCGGGCTTGGAGATCCGCAGGGTTGCGCCGGCCGAACTGGTCGCGGCCGTTGACGATCCGCACCTCGGTCTCGATCGTGGGTTCGTTGATGACGCGACCGCCCGCGGCGATATTGCGTTCGGCGCATTCGACGGCGAGGTCATCGTTGCCTACTACTGGCGAACGACCACGACGGCCCCTCACAATGGCGATTTGTGGGTGCGGGTGAAGGAACCTTTCTGCTACGCGTACAAATCGTTCACGCGCGTTGACTATCGCGGCAACGGGATTATGCCTGCGGTAATGCTTTTCTCTGACGACTACATGGCCACGATGGGCTACGCGGACAGAATCGGGTTCGTTGCTACAACCAACTATTCCAGTCTTGCGCTGGGCAAGCACGTGGGCGCCCGGGTGATTGGACACGTTGCCTACCTTCGCTGGTTTGGCAGGTATGCTTTCTACCGCTCCCGGGCGGTCTCGGACACAGGCTTCGAATTCTACCAGCGCGAATAATCCGATTACGAAGAGTACGGTGGTACCAGTGTCCCGGGCAGCGGGCGCTGCAACGTCAGGATAACGGCGATGTCGGCATACGGTACACCGTGCCGCGATCCGACGACTCCGTGATCGAGTCGGGCTCAATAGACATGTTGATTCAGTACTCGGTGCTGGAGCTTGGAGTCGACTTGGGCGGCGCCTACGCCGTGCCGTATCGATGGCTAGGCGCGCGCGGGATTATGTCACACCAGATCGACTTCACGTCTCACGGGCTGTCAAGACTGTGGAGCGGTTGTCGTCGCTCTTTGGAACCGGTTTGACGGAATTTGATGTGGCGGCGTGACCATCTAATCTACCGGGAGCCTAACTCGACGCACCGAGCGCTGATTCTGGAAAACGGCTTCGACCTACTCTGAGATTTTCAACACCTGCGGACGGACGAAATCGCCCGGGAACAATCGGCGCAAAGGTGGCGCGATCTAACGCATTACGACCTCAATTGTTCGACCACATTCATACTGGTCGGGGCCCGATAGAGTACAGTCGCGAGTTTGCAATCGACCAAGGGTTTTGTCAGAACGCCCGGTTGGTGAAACCGGAGGGCATTTACGACATAGCGCCGAGGTGCTAGCCTGTCGTCGGCATACTGCAATCGGTCAATCAAGCGTCGCAAAAACAACTGACGGCTATGGCGCCGTCCATCGTTGGCATCGACCTGCAACTATCGGCGTCTGCGGGAAAGATTAATTATTCGATTCTAGACACGCTGTGATCCTGTCTTTCTGCATCAGCGCGATCTTGGCATTCGCGACGACGACGGCGTTGATCCTGTGCCTGCGGCCCGTTGCCCCGATGCTCGGTCTGGTCGACGTGCCGAACGAGCGGAAGGTGCACGAGGGGTCGATTCCGGTCGTCGGCGGAATCGCGATCTACATCGCCGTCGTTGCCGCTCACGTGGTTTCGCAGTGGGTCTTTCCGGGTACCGGCGCGTTCGGCAATTATACGAGCTTCTACGTGGCGGGGGGCGTGCTGGTCATGCTCGGCATCGCCGACGATTTTCGCGGATTATCTCCGCTTTTTCGCCTCGTCTGTGAGGTCGCCGCCGCGTTGATCATCATTCTGGGCGCGAATGTCGCCGTGCGCAGCTTCGGAACGATGGCGCTCGACGGCGAAACCCTGTCCCTTGGGGTGCTGGCCATACCGTTCACGGTGTTCGCCATCGTCGCGCTCATCAACGCCGTCAACATGTCCGACGGGCTGGACGGGCTTGCGGGCACTCTGAGTCTCGTGCCGGTCCTCGGATTCATCGTCGCGACACTGTTCCTGGGCAACGGCAAGGACCTGGTGCTGCTGTGGTGTTTCGCGGCCAGCATCATTGCTTTCCTGCTGTTCAACGTAACGGTGCCCGGCAAGCGCAGGGCCCTGATCTTCTTGGGCGACTCGGGCAGCATGCTGCTTGGCATGGCGCTTGCGTGGTTTGCCATCCGTCTTTCACAGGGCCCGGACGCTGCGATTTCCCCCGCCGCCGCGCTCTGGTTCCTGACGTTGCCGATATTCGACGCCGTCTGCATGACATTCCGGCGGCTGCTCCGGCGGCGGCCGATCTTCAGCGCCGACAAGGAGCACCTGCACCACGTTTTCCTGATGGCCGGCTTCACGGTCACGGAGACCGTGCTGACGATGGGTGGCCTGGCCGCGATAGGGGTCATGGTGGGGCTCGCCGGCACCTGGTACGGGGTCTCGGACCTCCTGCTTGCCGGGTCCTTTCTGGTCTCCGGAATGCTGTACTTCTGGCTAATCCTCCGCGCGTGGACGGTCATGCGGTTTCTGCGCCGCTCCATCTGCCGCAGGCGGACGATCGGCGACCGGCGGACGTCCGGCGATCGCCGCCGCGGCCATTCATCGACGTACACCGGGCCGGAGCGGCGGAAGCATCAACGTCGCAAGGGAGAGAGGCGCGCCGGCGCCAGGGACGCTACGAAGTAGCCCGGCCTGAGCCTGTCACCCGGGTGAGCGAAACACTACTGTAACCATATGCGATGCAGCCGATAGTCCGGGAGACTGTCGTTGCCGACCGACAGCAGCGCCA
>JANQEO010000331.1 GCA_028278325.1 Candidatus Binatia bacterium | reverse complement strand
TGTCGAACCCAAGCCCGCTGCCGAGTCACAGTCAGCGCCAAGCGAACCGCTCACAGTTGTCGACGAACCAGAGCGGGTCAGCCGCATCACGCTTGCGTGTGCACCCACTCGGCTGGCACTACGAGGACCTCTCCGCTTTTTCGTTCAAGCTCACGGTCCCCGGTCGGCCGGTGGTTCTCAAGAATTCAAAGCAAATCTTCGTGAGGCCGGGGGCGAAATTCCCGACCGTCACGATGTCGAAAGCAGCAAAGCAGTGGATGACCGTGGCCGCCGCGTGTCTGCGCGAGCAGTGGTACGGGGTGTTCTCGGTGCCGTTTCCCGCGGACGTTCGGGTCAACGCGAGCATCGTCAGCTACATGCCGGACAACCGGAGCAAGCCCGATGCATCTAACCTCTACGAGGCGCCACAGGACGCGCTGAAGAGTTGCACGAAGCGCTGCAAACCGAAGTGCCGAATTCACTCAGGGGTGCTCGTCGATGACTACCAAATCCAGAGCCACAACGGCAGCGACCGGTTGCTCGACCGCGAGAACCCGCGCACTGAGATTTTGCTGACGCCGTACTACTCGCGGCGCATGGCGGCCCACTTCACGGCATGGGCGGGCCCACGATGAACCGAGAGGAATTTGTCTCCAGCAGCGATTTTGTCGGACTGCTGTCTCTTGTGGATGAACGGGAGACCGTGTGCCCTCTCGGGCTCCGCTCAGGTTCATTGCATGTGTCCCTTGCGACGGCGCCGACAACCAACACCAGGAGCGGGAATGGACGGTAGACCAGAGAACAGCAAGGTGCCTTCGAGCTACCAGGCCCCGGGCACGGTGATTCCCATCGAACGCAACAGCACGGAGGTGCATGCGGCACGGAAGCGGACGAAGAAAGAACAGCTGCTCGCGTTGCTGTGGGATATGGAGCCGCACTCGACGTCAAAGCTTGTGGCGCTCATTGGCCATCGGTTCGGGGCGAGCATCGGGAAGCTTCGGCGCGAAGGCTGGTCCATCGAGACCAAAGAGATTGAACGCGCGGCGGGTCAATGTACCTA
>JANQEO010000321.1 GCA_028278325.1 Candidatus Binatia bacterium | reverse complement strand
GCGCTCGAGTGTCGTGTATCCGGCCTCTCCGTACGGAGCCTCGGCGCCGAGGACGGCGCAGAATGCCGGCTCGTCGAACGGCAGGGCGGCGAAGCCCTGGCGTTCACTTTCAGAGAGCTCCAGAACGTCGTCGTAGAATCCATCGATTGCGATTCGGCCGTCGCGCCCTTTCAGATCCGAGACGATACGAGCCAGGATCTCTGCCGGATTGGCGATGGCGCCGCCGTAGTTACCGGAGTGAAGGTCGGTTGAGGGTCCGTCGACCCGGATCTCGGCTGCAGCGATGCCGCGCAGGCCGTAGCAGACCGATGGGCAATCTGCGGCAAAGAACGGGGAATCGGAGATCACCGCGACATCGGCGGCGAACAGATCTGGCTGCCGATCCAGGAGCTGCTCGAGGCCTTCGCTGCCCTGCTCCTCTTCTCCTTCGACCACGAAGATGACGTTGACCGGAAGGGTGCCGTTGACCTTCAGACAAGCTTCCACAGCGTTGATGTGCATGAGCACCTGGCCCTTGTCGTCCGCTGTTCCGCGACCGTAGATGCGGCCGTCGCGGACCTCGGGTTCGAAGGGTGGCGTCGTCCAAAGGTCGAGTGGATCTGCCGGCATGACATCGTAGTGGCCGTAGAAGAGGACCGTTGGGAGATCGTCAGCGATCTGTTTGCGGGCCCAGACAACCGGGTTGTGGACGCTGGCTACGAGTTGCCGAACCTCGTCCATTCCGGCGGCCAGGAGGCGCTGCTCCAGCCAATCGGCAGCTTCGGCAATTGCCTCTGGGTGGGGGAGACCGGGACTGATGCTGGGTATCCGTACGAGCTCCACGACCTCGTCGAGCGCTCTGTCCTGGTTCGATCGCAGAGCCTGGATTACCTCGTCCATCAACCCCTCCTTCAGCTTCGTTCTTCGCGGTGAGGAGTATAGGACAGCCCAATCGAAGGGAGAACGAAGTTAACGAGCCGGCTATGCTTGGGGTGTGACGACCTACGCGATCGGCGATATTCATGGATGCTGGGCAACGCTCGAGCGACTCCTGCACAAGATCGCCTGGAATCCCGAAGTGGATCGGCTCTGGTTGGTCGGCGACCTCGTCAACCGGGGGCCCTCGTCGCTCGAGGTGCTGCGGTGGGCCTATCACAACCGGAGTCGAGTCACGGCGGTTCTCGGAAACCACGATCTGCACCTCTTGGCACGCGCAGCGGGCGTGAAGAAGAAGGCGGATGATTCACTGGGTGCCGTTCTCGGAGCTTCGGATCTCACCGAGCTCCTGAGCTGGTTGCGTGGACGGCCTCTCCTCCATGCCGAGGGCGACACGATGCTCGTCCATGCTGGACTTCATCCAACCTGGGATCTCGAGGAAGCCGCTGGACTGTCCGAGGCGATCGCTCAACGTATGGCGACCGACGAAGGCCTTGAGGTTCTGTACAGGCTTCGAAAGACTCGTTGGACGCCCGATCTCGAAGGAGACGAGCGCCTGGCGGCTGCATTGGCGGTGATGACAAACGTGCGCATCGTCGCTCCGGACGGTCGGCCCAAACTGAGCTTCACGGGTCCGGCGGCGCAGGCTCCCGAAGGCTGCCGGCCATGGTTCGAGGACGCCCGGGTCCTTCGTCTGCAAAGGCGCATCATCTTCGGGCACTGGGCGATGTTGGGGTTATCACGCCACGGCGATGCGATCTGTCTTGACTCCGGTTGCCATTGGGGAGGCTCGCTTACTGCGATAGACCTCGAGTCTGGAGAGCTGATCTCCGAGCCAGTGGCGGCAGAGGATTCGTCGGTAACGCCAGCGACGGCATTCGCGGCCTTCGACGACGGCGTGCCCATTCCCCCGGCGGCGAGGTCGTTGTTCTTCGCCAGTGGTACGGAGCGGACTCAGGATCTGGGTGA
>JANQEO010000295.1 GCA_028278325.1 Candidatus Binatia bacterium | reverse complement strand
CTGCCGATCCGGGACTACGTTGACGCTGCTAGCGATACTCTCTGTATGGACCTTCACGAACCCGCCCAGCTCCTCCTCGACACCGCCGAGCGTCTCCTGAGGGAGCGCCTGGACGAGAGGAGGGTAGGGTGAGGCTCGCCATCGTCGGTCACGCCGCGGAGAAGTTCACGCCGGACACGGAGCGGAGGGCGCGCGACGCTATCCGTTCTGCCATCGATGCTCACTCGGCCGACCTGATCGTATCCGGGCGCTCGCCCATGGGTGGAGTGGACCTCTACGCAGAGGAGATTGCTGATGAGCTTGGCATCGAAAAGCTGATCTTCCAGCCTAAGCAACACCGGTGGGACGCGCAGTACGGCTTCAAGCAGCGCAACCTGGACATCGCTCGGCACTGTGACCTGTGCGTCGTGGTCGTCGTGCGAGAGCTACCCCCTCGCTTCAAGGGAATGCGCTTCGACGACTGCTACCACTGTCGCGGCCGTGTCATGCCGCACGTCAAGTCTGGCGCGTGCTGGACGGCTTGGAAGTCGCCTGCTCGCGAATGGAGGATTGTCTAGTGACCCTCCCCTGCCCGAACTGCGGCGCCTGGTTGCGCCTCATCGTCGATGACCCTGGGCTACAGGCATTTCACGACGCTCAGGAGCAGAGCGTACACGCGAGGCTCGTAGGCATCGAAGACGCGATGGACATCCTCAAGGTTCCGAAGCGGTGGAGAGAGCGCTTGGTGGAGAACTCGCCGAGCTGCCCGGCGTGCCACGGCCTGCTGCATCCCATTCAAGCCCCCGGCACGCAATCGCTGTGGAGAAAAGCCGGGCGCGATGTCGAGGCCGCCCTCGTCCTCGCCCCGGACGCGCAGCCCGAGCGGGAGGGGGTGGTGTGAGGCGACGCCCGGCGAGAGCCGCAGAGCGGGGTCGGATCCGTTCCGGATTCCATGGCACGCGCACGGCTGATGGGTGCGTTGGCGCCTTTCAGGTCGGGGCCATTCGGATCATCGCGAGTGACGGATCGGATTGGAGCGAGTCGGGGTTGCCCGGGTCCGCATGGGAGTATGTCTCCGTTTCTCTCGAGCGACGTACTCCCACGTGGGAAGAGATGCAAATGGTCAAGGAATGGTTCTGGGGCCCCGAAGAGGTGGTGATGCAGCTCCATCCGGCGCGCAGTGAGTACGTGAACATGCACCCGCATTGTCTGCACCTGTGGAAGCCGATCGGTGTCGATCTTCCCGTGCCTCCCAGCATTACTGTTGGACTGAAGGGGGCAACGCCATGACCCCGAAGCGTGCTGCACTGGCTGCGTCGGTGTGTACGGTTGGAATCGCATGTCTCCTGCTAGTCCTTTCATGGATAGCGGGTGGACACATAGAAGAGGCAGCGGCTCCGCGACTCTATATCGGGGCTCTAGTTGTGCTCTTGTTCGCCATCCCAACAGGAGGGTTTGGGCTTCTCTTGTATGGACTCTACGGCCTCCTCTACGGCGCCTTCCGGCAGCGGGGCCCGAGATGAGCAGCGCGCTGCTGATTCAGTGCGCGTGGTGCCTCCGCATCCTCGGCACGCGGCCCGACTGCCTGAGCGAGAAGGGGACGCATATGAGTCACACGATCTGTCAGGAGTGCTTGGATCGGATCGAAGGAAGGGATCAAAAGGAGATTTCAGAATGAGCGAGAACGTTTTGCGGATCGCGAAGGTATGTCACGAGGCCAACCGAGCGTACTGCGCGTCGCTCGGAGATGACTCTCAGCTCCCGTGGGATGAAGCCCCCGAGTGGCAACGTGAGTCCGCGATAGCCGGCGCGAAGTGGAGGATCGAAAACCCAAGCGCCCCTGATTCATCGCAGCACGAACAGTGGATGAAGGACAAGTCCGCCGACGGCTGGGTCTTCGGAGAAGTGAAAGACCCAGACCGGAAGACTCACCCTTGCCTGGTTCCGTTCGAGGAGTTGCCGACCGACCAGCAACGTAAAGACAAGCTGTTCTCGGCAATCGTCAAGTCCCTGTCAGAGTGAACCTCTAGGAGGGCCCCCGATGCCCCGCCCGCCTAGCCCGATCCCCATCCGCCGCCGCGTCGAGTCCTGCGGGCGGTACCGCAGGCGGGACGAGGTCGGCGCCTTCCGCGAGCTCTTTTCCATCGTCGCGGCCTACGTCGCCTTCGGGCTGTTGTACGCCACGGTGGCCCGCTACGCCGAGCCGGCCGGAGAGATGGTGCGGCGGTGGGTGGAGGGGTGGTGACGAATCGCCCGACGCTGGGGGGATTCATCGATGCAGAGGTCGATCGCGCTTTCTACGAAACCTTCTATGTGACCCAGAAGGAGCTTGCTTCTTGGCGCGGATGGTCGCGCAATTGCATGACCCGCTTACTGGCAGGTCAAACGAACAACGGCCGTGCGCTGCGTCTCAAGCGGCGCAAGATCGCCAAGAGAAACGACGGCGGCCGGAGGGTCGAACGATGCCGGGTGCGCCGCGCAAAGCCAGGGAGGCGGGGATGAGTGAGTACGAGGGGCTGAAGCAGCGACTAGAAAACCGACGCAAGGTTTATCTCGCGCAGGGCGCTAGCGATCCTGACTACGGCGAAGCCCTCGACGCCATCCGCATCCTGGAGGAGCGCGTCGGGGAGCTGGAGCGGGAGTTGGCCGAGGCTAGCCGAATCGCCGAAGAGTGGTGGCACTCCGCAGGGTGGGCCTCGGGCCACGGCGACACTCTCGCCGACATTCTTCGCGAGATGCGCTCTCAGCACTGCGACGAGCGCAGCTACGCGGATCTGGCGGCAGATGGTGGGCTTCCTGAGCGGCAAGAGCTTCACCCGGAGATCGGCCGTCTCAGGCGGGATCTGGCCGAGGCGCGGAAGGATGGGGAGCGGTTGGATTGGCTCGATAGCCGCAGGACCGACCATGACCACTCCGTGGCATCGGTCTGGATCTACAACCACTACGCCACGGAAGACTGCGATGACAACCCATCACTCCGCGCCGCCATCGACGACGCCCGCGAGCCGGAAGGCGACGGCCCTGAGGAACTCGACTACCCGCCGACTCCGGCGGAGCGCCTGGAGATGGCGGACCGGGCACGGAGGGTGAAGTGATGACAGAGTACGTTGTCGGGTTCGCGTTCGACTCGCAGGTGTCGTCCGTTCTTCTGATTCGGAAGACCAAGCCCGAGTGGCAGGCCGGAAGGTGGAACGGCGTGGGCGGCAAGGTCGAGCCCGGAGAGTCCCCCGTGGACGCAATGGTCCGTGAGTTCGAGGAGGAGACGGGCCTCGCCGTCCCCGCCGAAGAGTGGTCCGAGTTCGTGGAGCTCGTCGACGCCGCTTGCGGTTGGAACGTCCACTTCTTTCGTGCGTTCGGCGTCCCCATCTGCAACGCCTGGTCCACGACGAACGAGGTCGTCATGGAGTGGCCCGCGAATGGCGCCGAGACTATGGACTGGATCCCGAATTTGAGATGGCTGGTCCCCCTTGCGGCGCAGCCCGAAGTCGGGACCGGCGATCCGGCGTCGCCCCTGGTGATGCAGGACGCCTCTGGGGTTGGCGGATGAGAAGGAGGACAACCCCGATGCAACCTAGCGCCCGACCCCTACTCCTGGCCCTCGCCGCCCTCGACGCAGCCCGGGAGAAGCGGGATGGGTGACCTTCTATTGATCGCTCTTCTCATGGTCTTCGCGTTCATTTGGGGTCTTCGTGTCGGCTGCCTGCTCGGAGCCGCTCCAAGCACATGGCCCCACCCACCCCGGAGGACGAGACATGGCCGAGGATGACGTGCGAATCGTCAAGCCGAGCATCGACTACACGAAGATACCGGAGGAGTTCGCAGGGAAGTGGGTCGCTGTGAACCGAAACACCCAGGCGCTCCTAGGGGCCAGCGACACTCCGGAGGGGGCCTTGGAAGCAGCAGCGGTGGCTACTGGGCATCGTGCACTTCAGGATCTTGTCATGACCCGAGTGCCCGAAGCACCTGGCATGGCCGAGAGCGAGACGGAGCGGCGGGAGCCGACAGTGTGGACCGTAGACTCGCCTTCCACTTGGCACTCGAACGCAACTACCGACGAAGTTCCTCCGGATTATGTGGTATCGGCAGATGCCTATGCCGCCCTTGAGTTGGAGAACACGAGGCATGAACGATTCTACA
>JANQEO010000271.1 GCA_028278325.1 Candidatus Binatia bacterium | reverse complement strand
GGGGGCAGTCGCCACGCAAGCTCTGATGAGCACCACTTCGGTCATGACGCCCGACCTTGACGCTAGGCTCGACGTCACGCGGCGGATCGAGCTGGACGCGCTGGACGACGGCGTCGGGTCTGCCCTCTGGGCAGACCTCCCTCTAGCTGATGGGCTCGGGGCCAGAGGAGGAAGCAGAATCTCCAACTGGCGATAGGATACGCAGCACCGACGGCTCGCGCGGGGCCCCCTGCAGCTCTCCGTCGGGAGACTCCTGCTCGATCACCCGTCCGATCCGGAGGCACCTCTGTCTTCCACCCAACGAGGACAGAACCCCCGGAGCAACAATTTGCGAATGGCCTGATGGACCATCAGTCCGAGACAATCCTGCAACTTCAGGCGGATGTACTGGAGAGGATCGCTGTGGGTGCCGGCCTTCGCGAGACGTTGGCTGTCGCGTGTCGCCTCGTCGAGGGCATGGTCCCTGGCTCTATCTGCTCTATCATGCTGCTGAGTCCCGATGGGACCTTGGAGGTGGCCGCAGCGCCACGGGCGTCGGCCGAGCTAATCGAAGGACTCAACGGGCTCCTCCCGTCGGACATGGCCGGGTCTTGCGGGACGGCCGTCTTCCAGGAGAAGCCGGTCTACGTGCGAGATACCTCTACCGATCCACGTTGGTCGCAGCTCCGGAAGCTCGCCCTGGAATTCAGAATCGAGGCCTGCTGGTCGGTTCCGATCCTCTCCCGAGAGAACGGGGTTCTCGGCTCCTTCGCCATCTCGCACGCGGAACCTCGCGAGCCGACTGCGTTTCACAGGAAGGTCCTCAAGGCAGCGAGCTGGCTCGCAGGAATCGCGGTGGAGCGCGACCTCTCCGAGAAAGCGGTCCAGCAGGCCCAGAAACTGGAGAGCCTCGGCGTTCTAACCGGCGGAATAGCGCACGACTTCAACAACCTGTTGGTGGGGATACTGGGAAACGCCCATCTCGCGCTCTCAGAGGTAGACCCCAGTACGTCCACGTTCTCGCTGATCGGTCGCATCCAGGAGGCCGGCGAAAGGGCCGCTGACTTGATCGATCAGCTCTTGGCATACGCCGGGAAAGGCGAGGCACGCGTCGAGGCTGTAGATCTGCGGAGCATCATGAAGGAGCTGACCGAGCTGCTTCGGAGTAGCGTGTCTAGAGATGTCGTGCTGGAGTTCGATTCCTCGGACGAGTGTCTCTGGGTGGACGCAGACGCGACTCAGATCCGTCAACTCGGGATGAACCTCGTGACGAACGCCGCGGATTCGATTGCGGGAGGCGGGAGAGTATCTGTCCGCACCGGAGCCATGACAGCGGATCAGATCTACCTGCGAAGATGTTACGTCGGCAGCACCCTTTGCCCTGGTGACTACAACTTCGTGGAAGTTCGGGACACCGGCTGTGGCATGGATGCATGCACGATAGAACGGATCTTCGATCCTTTCTTCACAACCAAGGAGGGCGGCCACGGTTTAGGGCTGTCGGCAACTCTAGGGATCGTGAAGGCGCATGGTGGCGCCCTCTGGATTGACAGTAAGCCGGGCATGGGCACGACGTTTCGTGTTCTTTTTCCCCGCGAGCGAGGCACCCGAGCTGATTCACGCAGAAGGCAGAGTGACGTCGAGCGGAGTGACACCGCAACTGTCCTTGTGGTCGATGACGAGGAGCTAGTGATTGCCGTCACCGAACGAGTTCTGGCGCATGACGGGTACCGCGTACTGACTGAGCGGAGCGGGGCAGGTGCCATCGCACGCGCACGCGATCTCGGGGATGAACTCGATGCCGTAGTTCTCGACGTTTCCATGCCTGGGATGAACGGAGAGGAGACCTTTCGCGCCTTGCGGGACCTTCGGGACGACTTGCCAGTTGTGTTTTGCAGTGGTCACGGGACTGTCGAAGGACGAGCTCTCGTTAGAGGGCGAAGACAGACGACGTTCGTCGCGAAGCCGTTCTCACCAGAGAACATGCGTCAAGCCCTGTCGAGATTGTTGCGGCGATCGCGCGGCCAGAGCCCGGCGACGAGCGTGTCGTCACCGCAAACTCGCATCACCGGTCGGCGAGGGGATACCAGCGGCGGGTGATCAGCGAGAGCGACCCGATCAGCGACCGTGAGCCTCCATTGCACATGCAGCACGGAGTGTAGGCTTCCTCGCGCGCGATAGGACGGCCTGTCAGCCAGCGCCGAGATGCGTCGCTCTGGCAGTGGCGTGTCAGGTATGGGAATCCGGACTGACCCGACACTAGGGTATTCCAAGGTGCGTGTCGATACGAGCAACAGGCATCCAAGCGAGGTTGAACCATGGGATCGAACGCGTCGGACGAGGGGCACGACCTCCTGGGGCACTTCCGAATACGGGAGGACCACCTGGAGATGCGCCGACAGTTTCTCGGAATCGACAGCGACGACCGCGACATGATAGCTGGCCTTCTTCCATGGGCCCGTAAGGTCGCTGGCATCGTCACGAGGGAGTTCTATGACCGACAGGTCTCGTTCGCTCCGACCCGCGCCTTTCTTGAGGGAGTTGCGAACGAGGCTGGCCTTCCACTGGAGAGCCTTCGAGTCTCGCTAGAGGAGTCGCAGGCTCGGTATTGGGTACAGATCTTCGAGGGTGCAGAGTCGAATTGGGGGTCGTCGTACTATCAGGGTCGTCTGGCTATCGGTCACGTTCACGATAGGATCGACCTGCCGGTGAAGTGGTATCTAGGCTCGTATGCGAGCCTGTTCTCGATTGTTCAAAAGCACTTAGCGCGAGCTGTTCGAGGTTCCCGTCGGGCCAAGGCTGAGGAGTCGATTCTCAAGGTCCTCCACTACGACATGTTGGCAGTGATGGAGTCCTACACACTCTGCCTGCTTCAGTCGCTCGGCGTGAGGATCGACGGTGTTGACGCGGTAGCCGGGCATGACCTGACAGAGAGCGTTGGAGAGATCAAGGCGTGTGTGAAGGATCTCCGCAACAGCATTGCGGAGTGCGTTGCGACGCTGAAGACCGCGGGGGAGGAGCTGCGCCTGGTGAGCAAAGAGCTCGACACCTGTGCGTCTGCAGTGGCGACAGAGACGGAGGCACTGTCGGAGAGCATTAGCGAGATCGCCTCCAACTCTGTGAGAGCGAGCGAGATTGCCCGTGCTGTTGTGGAGAGATCCCAGGCGGCAGCTGAATCGATGGACCAGCTTGACCGCAACAACTCGAGTGTCAGCGAAGTCGTGCAGTTGATCAGAATGCTCTCAGGGCAGACGAACCTGCTCGCGCTCAACGCGACGATCGAGGCTTCGCGGGCTGGCGAATCTGGAAAGGGCTTTGCCGTGGTCGCCGGTGAGGTGAAAGAGCTCGCAGGCAGGGCCGCGCGGGCGACGAACGAGGTGTCTGGAAACGTCAGGGGTATCCACGAGAGTTCGCTGAGCGTTCATCGCGCGGTGACCGAAGTGACGCGAGTAGCTCAGCAGATGGACGAGCTCGAGTCGGCTGTTGCTGCTGCCGTGCAGCAGCAGGGCGTGGCGATCTTTGGCATCCGACAGAACGCGCGCTCCGCTTCGACGGCAGCGCAGTCCACGCGAACGGCAGCAACCGCCCTTACGGAAGCGGCGGAGAGATTGGCTGGTTTGGTCGACCACACCTAGGTACGGCGATGTCGACGGCCGAGGACGTCGTTCCCCCGAGTCGATCTAGACAGGCGCAGCGGTTGATTGGGGATTACCCTGGCGAGGTCTGGGCCGGGGAGGGAGTCGTCCTTTGCGCCCCCGACACTGGGTGGGGCAGGGGATGGTGGCCGAGGGCTCGTAGTAGCCGGAGGACGATGTGAGAGGCACTCCGTCGCTTTGAGCGAGATCGTCCGTGGACGCGGATTTGGGCGACACGTACAGTGATCTGGTCAGGACGTACTGTGCAAGACCCGCAGGATCCCGTCGAAGCAGCGGACCTTCAGGCGGAGCTAGACCGCTTGAACGCAAGGGTCCACGGGATCGCTCACGATCTCAGCAACCTGCTCATGATGATCGAGGCGGCGGGGAGAGCCGAGGCGGCCGCCGCGGCCGCGTTGGCCACAGACCTCGTGCGCCAGCTCCAAGCTCTGGTTGAACCGTGGAATCCACGGCTCCACTCGGTCGAGGTCAACGAGATCGTCACGCAGCTACTGCCGCTGCTTCGCGGCGCCGTTGCGCAGGGTGCATCTATCGAGTGGAGGCCGAGTACTGAATCAACGGTCGTCGAGGTGTCCTCGGCGTCTCAGCTCGAGCAAATCGTCCTGAACCTGGTGACCAATGCAGCTGAGGCAATGCCAAGCGGAGGCCGTATAGCACTTGAGACGGTGGTCAAGCCCTCATCGTCTGATGACCCGAGCGGATTCGTTGACCTCATAGTCTGTGATCAAGGTCCCGGTTTTTCTGCAGCTGCTCTTCCGAGAGCGTTCGAGGCTGGATTCTCGACGAAGTCCAGAGGGACCGGAATTGGCCTGGCGACGGTACGCCGTGTCGTTATCGACCTCGGAGGCATCGTCAAGCTCAGCAATCCTCGGTGCGGCGGTGCTCATGTTCTGGTTCGACTTCCGCTGAAGACGGGTACCTGAGCGGATCCCGACTAGGGCTCCGCAAGGGGTGAGAAGAGGAGCGGCTGAATCCCGAATCCACGCGCGGGCATTGCCGCAGCAGAGCACTCCAGGTCGTTCGGGCCGGCATTCGTGTTGGAGCGCACAACGACGGGCGTCCATTGACCAGGAAATACCCTCTGTACGGTAGGAGCAACCAGAGATCGGGAGTGCTGGCGGTGGGGCCTTGAAGCTGCCTACTGGCTCTTCCTAATTGTCGATCGAAGTGGGTTCACAGCTTGCTCGCGACGAGGTGATAGCGGTAGGTGGGACCCAAGAAGACTCTCTATCGCTTCCTAGGAGATTCCCTCGGACTTCGTTGGCTTGGGTTCGGGGCTTCGCGCGTTCGATAACTAATACGTTGCCCGCTGGGAGGAGCCCGCTTTGTGCGGCAATTCGTCTATGAACTCCCGCTTCCTCAAGGCACAAGTTGAGCGCGATCGACGCGGCGGTGCGCTCGTGTTGGCGCTACTCGTCGTGACTCTGGTCGTCGGGTTTGCCGCGAGCCTCATGCAGGTCTCGTCAATCGCGGCCCGACGGCAGTTGGGGGCGGTCGACACCAAGCGAGCGTTCTACCTTGCCGACGCCGGGCTCGCAGAGGCCTACCAGGGCCTGCGAATCGGCAAGACGGGCGCCGTCGGGACGCGGCTCGCGCCCGCGGTCTATGGTCAAGGCGTTTTCTGGGTCGAGGCGACAGACGACGGCGACGGGCGCGTGCGGCTGGACAGCACTGGCATGATGGGCAGCGCGCGTGTTGTCCTTTCCCTTGTGGCCGAGCCAGGGGAGGTAGTCGTCTCGTCTCTAGCCGTCTTCACAGCCGACAATTTGACACTCGTGCCGGGGACTCGGATTGACAGCTACGACTCACGCAACGGGTCCTACGCCGACCAGCGCGGTCGCGACGCATGCCTCGAAGGAGGCGTGACGGTTGGTTCGAACGGCGATGTCACCCTGAGGGGGACCGCGACTGACCCGATCCTCGTCCGCGGCGACGTTCGCGCCGGGCCTGCTAGAGCGCTGACGATGACCGGCACCGTCGTCGTTTCAGGCGACACCTCTCCCGCATCGAATGAGCAGGTGCTCCCGCCGATCGACGTTCCCATGACCTCGAAGACGAGGGGCGTCGACTACGGCGGAGCCGTTCCTCTGATCTTCCCCGCTGGCGAGCACGGCGCGGACTACCTGCACATTGGACCGGACGCGGAAGTGGTCTTTCAGGGTCCATCAGTTGTGGTGCTTGGTGGGCTCCAACTCGCAGGAGGTTCGCAACTCACCGTCGACACAACGACTGGATCGGTAACGATCTTCGTGGAGGATTACCTGACGATCGATCGTGGATCGGTGGTAGAGAACACGACAAGGGATCCCGGCGCGTTCGTAGTACAGTACGCGGGAACCGTCACGGCGGCGCTCCGCGCCGCTGGCCCGCTTGAAGCCGTAGTCTACGCACCTCTGGCGCAGATGATGCTCGGTAGCGGGGCGGAGATCTTTGGCTCACTCGTCGGAAAGGAGATCATCTTCACCGGACCCGCCGCGGTGCACTTCGACCGCGCGCTCCTTGAGAGCACGACGAAGTCGGCGCTACCCAAGACGATGACCTGGCGCGTCGTCGATCTGGGCCAGTCGGGTGGCGCCTCGACGGACCCGTTCCACCTCCTGGGCGTGGACCCCGCGACGCTGCCCGACCCGGCGGCGGCCCACGCCGACCAGGTGCTCGACGTCACCTACGTAGACCAGAGCGGCTTCCTCCAGACCTACTCCGGGATGGAGAGCGGGTTCGACTGGACCGACGTCCAGTCGCTGGAGAGCCTTGCGCGCGACGGACAGCTGGTCGGCGAGCCGCTAGGCTCGGACCCGCCCCGCACGCTGACGGCCGCGGAGCGGGCGACGGTGGAGTACCTGAAGAGCGACCCCCCGCCGGACTCGTTCGATACCAAGACGCGCCTGCTCGCAGAGACGCCGCTCCCGGTAGAGGTCCTGGCCGAGGCCATCGCTCTGGGGCTGATGAACTCGTCGGACCTCAAGAATGTCCTGCTCGACAACAGTCCGCTCGACGCGGCGATCCTGACGCTCGTTCTCGACGGCACGGGAACTCTCAATGCCACGGACGTCGCGTCGGTCCTGGCTGCGCAGGGAGCCGGGGAGGGCGATGAGGATGGCTGAGCGCGTACTGACGCCAGACTAGCGTGACGGGCCGGCGCTGAGGAAGCTCCCGACATCGTGCTCGAGCTCGTGCGCTAACGGCGGACTAGGTCCGACCCCCCAGACAGAACCGTACAGCCAGAGCGCTTCTCCGTCGTCCAAGAACGGGAGCACCTGGCTCTTTCGGATTCCGGGCGGCAGCCAACTAGGACCACTTCCGAGCGCCTGCTGCGACGAGAACGCGAGGAGCTGACCCTCCCCCGATCGTGTAGACACCGGGGTTGAGTTGAGATTCGAGCTCGACAGCACCACCGTGCGGTCAAGCGGGGGAGCCGCGCCCGCGAGGGTTGCCGACCCAGCCCACCGTACCGAGGAGCTGAACCGGGCCTTCGCGTAGCCCATGGTCCGAAGCGTGAAGATCTTTCCGCCTTCGGTCGATGATCGCCGAGCCAGGACTGGGACCACCGAACATCGACGCAGCGGCCAATCCCACGGCAGCCTCGGAATTTCCAAGGACTCGGTGCCGGCACGGCAGCGTCGATCGCCGATGGTTCGAAAGAGCGCGTGACGTCGGCCCCGCTGGAACCGGCTCTCTACGGCGCTTGCGCACAAGATCCTGTGAGCATCCGCAATGTCGGCAGAAGAACACACCACTCCCATCGAGTTTGAGTACGCCCCGGAGTCATCCCCCGAGAAACTGATATGCCCGGTCTGTTTCGAAGCGGGAATCGACTCCGCTGAGTTGCCCTCGCATATTTGCGCTGGTCACGGAATCGAGATGACGAGAGCGAGGATCCTGACGCAGCAGGCAGACGTGGATCCGATCATGTGGCTTGGAACACTCCGGGAGGTCGAAGACAACCTCGCCTGGGTGCTTGCGCGTCTGGACTCCACCGAGAGTGGGGTTTCGCGAGAGAGCCTCCTCTTGGCGGCGGCAGTCTTGGAAAGGCGGCGAATGGGCTTGCTGCAAACCGGACACACTGGCTGTCTGGTCAACGTCTCGCCAAATGAGCAACCCGCACGCTGTGATGGTCGCGGAGCGAGCGGCCCCGACCGGAAGGAACGTCCAGCCGGGGCCAGCGGCGTGCTCCCCAGGGAGCACTGTCCGCGTTCACCTCAGGAGGAAGAGTAGCGCCGTGTCCAACGCGACGCTCGTCTCGTGGCCGGACTATCCCCTGGTGCGGTGAATTATGCAAGAGCTCTGCTGGATGCGCGCGTGGGCCTCCACGTGGAGGACTTCGATACTTCCCACCACTGCCGATGTAGCCGAGGACGTAGAGAGCGGAGGGACTCCAGAGGGTACCCGCCCTCCAACGGGGCAGGATGACCCCGTTCTCACTCAAC
>JANQEO010000264.1 GCA_028278325.1 Candidatus Binatia bacterium | reverse complement strand
GTCTCCGTCTACGTCACCGACCGACGCCAGGGCAGATCCAAAGTTGTTGGGGCGAGTTGCCTGGGCAATGATCGAGAGTGTTGCCCCAGAGAAGACAACGACGCGTCCCGGAGAGCCCGACGATGCGATGCTGGCCGCGAAATCGGCCGTGCCGTCTCCATCCAAGTCGGCAAACGGCGCTAGTGCGGTGCCGAGCCGAGCGTTCAGCGGCAACGGCTGGAGGTCCGGTCGGTTCCCTGGGATGGAACCCAGCACCGAGTGATTCGATCCTGAGTAGATGCGAACAAGCCCGTAGCCGGGCGACGTCTGCCCGACCACAAACCCCTCGTTGAGGGCGCTCGCAACGTAGTCAGCCACACCGTCGCCGTTCAGGTCGCCCACGAACGTACAGTCATGCCCGAGGCGCCCAAAGGTGCCAGCGCCGATATCGAGCCCCGAGACGGTCTGCCCATGAACGAGCCCCCCGACTAGCACAGCAGTCGCTAGAACCGCTTTCATCGTTGAGATCGTCATTGCACCGTGATCCTGACCGTTGGAGACGTGGCACCGATCGAGCCTCCGGTGAAGTCGATGCAGATGGCGTCGAGCGTGATCGGCGGCAGGTTGTACGGACCCCAGTTCACGTAGCTGGACGGGGCGACCACATGGAACGGCTCGGTGCCTACCGGCCTGGTCATCTGCCAGAGCACGAGGTTGACGTTCTGCGTCGTCCAGTTCGCACCGAAGGGACCCCCGCACGTCCCCGGACTCGTAGGACACGCAACGGCGAAGAGGTTGTAGTACTCGTTTCCAGGCGTGAGGTTCGCGTTGTTCACGAAGACAGGTGCGCCGGGCGATGCGTGGGTCGCGGAGACGGAGATGGTGCTGCCGCAGTCCCACCTGGCGATGTTGTTCGCGGACGTACCACCGGCCGCACTGAACGTCCCTCCTGCGTAGAGGGCCGGCCCCGTGCCATCGTCAAACACGGTCAGGTCCAGGACGCCTGAGTAGCCTCCACCTACTCCGCCTCCGACAGGAGACCAGGCTGCGCCGTCCCACACCGCGATCCGGGCGGCGGGTATCCCGCCAGCCATCGTGAAGTATCCCCCGGCGTAAAGCGCAGGACCGGAGCCGTCGTCGAAGGTCTGCAGGGCGTAGATCCAGGGGGAGTTCAATCCGCTACCGAGAGCAGACCACGATGCACCATCCCACCGCGCCACATAGTTCGCGAGCAGCGCTCCCCCGGCATAGTTGAAGCTGCCGGCTGCATAGAGGTCCGGTCCCGCGCCGTCGTCAAAGACAGCGAGAGTCATGACGGATTGGTTGACACCCCATCCGAGCGGCGACCATGACGAGCCGTCCCAGCGGGCGACGTTGCTCCCGGGCACAAGGAAGTCTCCCCCGGCGTAGAGAGCGGGGCCGCCGCCGTCGTCGAAGACGGACAGGGCGAACACAGAGAAGCTGCCGACTCCGACCACTCCGTTGCCGAGCGGCGACCATGTGCTCCCATCCCACTTGGCAACACGGTTAGCCGGTGAGCCTCCCGCAGTGGTGAATCGCCCTCCCGCGTAGAGGGCTGGGCCGCTCCCGTCATCGAAAACGGTCAGCGCCGAGACATCGGCGTACGGAGCGCCTCCCACTCCGCCTCCAAGAGCAGACCACGAGACCCCGTCCCACTTGGCGATGCCGTTGGCAGACACCCCCCCGGCCAAGGAGAACTGCCCTCCCGCATAGAGCGCCGGCCCCGTTCCATCGTCGAAGACTGCCAGGGCAAACACCGGGCCGTTCACGCCGGTGCCAACGGACGACCACGACACCCCGTTCCACGCAGCAACGCGGCTTGCAGGTACGCCACCTGCGATCCCAAACAGTCCCCCCGCGTAGAGCGTCGGGCCCGTTCCATCGTCGAGCACCGTCAGAGCAAAGACACCAGGGAAAGATCCGCTCGTCCCGGTTCCAAGAGGAGACCATGCGCAGGGACCCTGGGCCACAAGCGGTACCGAAATGAGGGAGATCAGGCAGCAAGCCAGGGAGATGAGTCCGGTCACGCGATCGACGGACATGTCCGTCGACACTGCAAAGGGTGGGCCTCGGGCTTACCGCGAGCGTAAGTTCGCACTGCGCCAGGAACTGCTCGCCCTGACCGGGATCATCGCCGTCTCGCCCCGTCACCGCCGGGTAGCGTCTGGTGCGTAGAATGGCGACTGCACCGTTCGGGTCAGGCGGATCAGGAGGCCATGAGGCATGGGGCATAATGGACGGACCATGAGCCGCCTCGGGATCGCCTCTGCGCTCATCGCGTGCCTCGCCGCCTGGGTCTTGTGGCCACGGCCCGAGGAGTCTCCGAGCAACTCGAACCGCTCCATCACGAGTGCCAAGAAGTCCACTGAAACCACAGGTACCCCGTCTACACGTCGTTCTCCAGCAGCGCGGCCGCCAACCAGGCCCTGGCGAATCACGTGTGTCGACGCTCGGACGGAAGCCGCGCTTGCGGGCGTTGAGGCCAGCACCCTCGCCGGAGACGTCTTGGCTGTCACCGCAAGCGACGGTGTTGTCAGCCCCGCCTCGTGGCCGACGACGACTCTCCTTGTGAAACCCGGCTACGTGCCCACGAGCGTTGCCGATCCAGTCGCGAACGGAGTCCGTCGTGTCGCCATCAAGAGAGGGAGCGTCGTGATTGCGCGCGTCGTCGACATCGCGGGGAAGCCGGTCGCTGGCGCTCGTTTGCTCCTCGCGAGCTGTGACGACCAACACTTCGCCGCCGTGCTCGAAGGACAAGCCGATCACTGGGTCGGGTCCGCCGACGAGCGGGATGCACTGTCGTACGCGGCGGCAACAATCTCAGGGGCCGACGGGTCCTTTGTCGCTGGTGGACTCCGAGACGGTCTGCACTACGTCGGCATCGAGTACGGCAACTGCGTCATCCAGGAGATTAGATCCGGTCAGCGCACCGTGATGGGGAATGGGCCGCCGCGGATCTCTGTGCACGATGGTGCCACTTTCGAAATAGAGGTTGGGGAGCTGTGGTACGCGGCCGCCTTGTTCCGAATCCGCTGCCCGCATAGCGGCTTCCACGAGACGCGCGGAGGTATCGACGGAGCCTGGGTTGGGTTTGGCATGCCGCGCGGGTTGAAGTTCGGCCGCAGTCACGGCTGGTCTCGCGCGAAGGAAGAACTCCTGGCGGCGATGAATAAGGAGAACCTCGGCGGCGTCCCTTGGGTGCTAGTTGGAAAGGGCCCTGTAGACGTCTCGCGCGACTATTCGGGGTCCATCGGTGTCAAGTGCGGCACCAACGAGCGTCAGGAGGTGAAGGTAACTTTCCGTCGTGTTCGACGTGGAGCCCTACCTCAGTACGAAACGGTGGACATTCACACGAACTGCCCGGGCCACGGTGTCGTCGAGGTGATCGGCGAGGAAACGTATGTCCTGGACGGCCCCAGCATTCTGACTTATAGACACAAGACGAGACTACGGAACAAGACCGTGTTCGACGTTCCGATCGGAGAGTACAGGGTAGTGCTGCCGCGCGTCCCGGGCGAGAAAATCCCGGCTTCCGCGCGCAGAAGATCGGGCAGATTCCACGTGGCACTCGGCGATCGAATCACGGTGGTCGCGACCGGGACAAAGGTCGGCAGCCGAAACGTAGTCTGGAAGGGGGCCAGTGCCGATGGCCGACCGTCTGACCGATTCATGGTCGAGTTGCGGGGCGGCCACCTGGTGCGTTCCGTGCTGCGACCGACCAAGGGCACAGTCGCGGTGCGGCTCCCCTGCGGCCAGTACCGCGTGCGTGTCCTGTCCCAAGACAGCGGCGAAGTGCTGGACGCGCGCGAGATCGAAGTCGTGGAGGCGCTGGACGACCAAGTGATCGCCGTGAAGTGCAGGTAGTTTCGCGAAGCTCGCCGTCTGCGCTCCCACGGCCACGCTCTGTTGCGTCTTCGCGTCCGAGGCCAGAGCCTCAGCTTTCGAACCCGATGTAGACGTCTCCAAGCCTACGATCCCTCACAGGCCGCGATTCGCCCGCCGCCAGATTCCGAGCACTCAAGCACGCCTCGCCCGTCCCGGTCGGGATACCTACATCTCCACTACGACTTCATTCACCTCGCCTGGGCGCAACTCAACGCTCTTGGTCACGAGTTGGTCCTCTCCCCATCCCACCATGCGCGACACCTTGAGCTCCAACTGATCCGTGTAGTACCAACCAAACACGGCCTCCTGCTCCCCCAACACGACCCTCCACCGCCCAACAGGCGCCTTGTAGCTGAACTCTTCCTCGAATCGCCCTGTTCTTCGATCTCGAACCTTCAGGCGCACAACGGTTGCTGACTCCGTGACGGGCACATCGAACACGTCGCCCTTCTCGATCACGTTGATCTTCTTCTCCTCAAATGTCTCTCGCAGTTCCGTCGGCCATTCCTCCGCGTCCAGCCACGGCTCTACGACGATCTCGCTTGCAGGCAGCATCAGGTCTACCAGCCCGTCGTCAACTTCTAGTGCCTTCTTCTTCACGATAGCCCGCTTGCTTAGTGGATCCCGCAGCACAAACGGCGGGATGATCTTGAGTGGCCCGTCTTTGCCAACGAAACGCAAATACACCCGCTTTGTCCCTGGGTAGATTCCGGCCATCTCGGATGACATGTCCACAATCGTTACGTCCTCGGCACCGAATTCCGATGGTCTTGCCAACGTCACAGCAGGAACGTGCACCTCGTGACGGTCCCCACCACCGCGAGATTTGCGCACGCCAATCCAAAAGGACACTTTCCAATCGCGCGCAACTATCCTGGGTGGCTCTTCCGTGAGCCCATCTCCGTAGAACAGTCCGTGTATCCATGCTCGTGTACTGTTCGGCTCTCGGCCCGTGGCCCTAACGGCGCGACGAGCCAGTTTCCTGACCACTGCCACTTGATCCCTGATCGCGTCGTACGTCATTCCATTCGCTCTGATGTCGACGGGCCGTCGAAGGCCCTTGGGCAACGTAAACCGCCTCTGTGCCAGCAAGCGGTTCCCTCGCGGCCAGCCGTCGTACCAAAGGGCAAACATGTAGACCGGAAAGACCTTGATCTCCAACGGCGGATGGTTGCTCCGAGCCACGAGCGGGACCGTCGCGCCGAATTCCGAGATTCGGTAGTCGATGCTGTCTATGTGACAGAACACGGACGAGCCCTCCGGCAGCCCTTCTACGACGAACTCCCCATGCGCGTTCGTTGTGCTTGCCCCTGCCACACCTGCATCACCGGCTACTGCGGTGATGACCGATGCGTCAGCAGCGACCGACCGTTGCCTCCTCGGTCCAACACTAAACGACACCATGATGTTGGCGACTGGGCTACCCGTGCAGTCCGTCACTGTGCCTCTCAGCGACGCGCTTCTCTTCAGAAAGACATCCTGCGTGCCCAGAGAATCGACAACGCACCATGCGTGACAGTATCCCGTTGCCGTGACCAAGAATCTGCCCGCTCGCTTGACGTCGGCGACACCGTTTGGTCCACATTGACCGATCCTGTCTTGCTCACGCACGGCAGCCTCAGCAGATGAGATCAAGAACACCTCCGCGTCAGCCACCGGGTTCTTCGTCTCGCCATCCAGAGCTCGCACTTGCCACTTGTCTCCAACCTCCTCGTAGGGCTCGGAGACCATCCGGCGCTCTTGCCGTCCTGCGTTAGTCTCGCTTACCTTCGCCGTTGTTCCCTCACCTGTATTCCTCGTCTCGACCGGCCGCCCCCCAGAGTCTTCATCCGACCCCGTCATCCACCAGATGGCCACGCCAAGAACAGCGATTGCTACGATTGCGGCAAGTGCCTTCATCCCTCTGTCACCTCAACTAAGACGCCTCAGAGCTCGAGAACGATGTCGTTCAAGCCGTCATCAAGCTGGATCGTCACCTCTTTGACGCGCCTTTGGCCCCAACCGATCCAGCGCGTGATCTCGAAGGTCATGGAGGGCTCGTACGGCATCGGGATGATCACTTCCGCTGCACCAACGCTGCTCACGAAGCCGCCGGAGTTTCGACGTACCCGCTTCGGAAAACGACATCCGAACGAAGGTAGGAGCCGCTTCGATCGAGCGTCCCGCACTCTCAAGCGAAGCAATCTGACCGTCTCGTCCAAGGTGATCTCGAATATGTCGCCGTCCTGACTCACATCGATGGTTCTGGCCGAAAACAGGGACGTGTTCTTGGCGGACCAATACAGGGAGTCGTAGTTGGGTTCGATGCGACAACGCCCTGGCGGAAGACGGGTCTCGATGAATCCGGAGTTCCCGGTCAACCAAGTCGCTCTTCCGATCCGGTTCTTGTCCTCGTCGAAGATCGAGATCGGAGGTGTCGTTCGTGCCGGTGAGCCGTCCCGATTCAGGAAACGGATCTTCACGGCTTTTCGGTCGGGGAGGTATCGGACAAGGTGCGGGCGAATATCGACAACGGTGACCATCTCGGCGGTCAGCTTCGACGGCATGCAGAAGGTTACGTCGCCAACGGGGACTCTCACGTTTCGCCGCTCGATGGTGAAGAACTCCCAACCACTCGCAACGAGCACGGACTTGACCTCGGCTACGGTCTTTCCGTAGTACAAGCCGTAGCTGCGCAAGCCCCCCCGGAGGGGAAAACCTCGGGCTTGCGCAGCCCGCACCGCCTTCTCACGGGCGTACGCGGGCTGACCGAACTGTGCCCAGGAGGTCACCTTGGGGCGCCGCTCGACCGGCTCGTGCACGCCGGGAGGTAGCTTGCCCTTCAGGTTCCAAGGCACGCTGTTTCCATCCGGCCAACCGTCGATGATCACAGCGGTCACGTACACTGGATACAACCTGATGTCGAGCTTGGTCCCCCTTCGGTGCACGATGAGGGGCTTGTCCATGCCAAAGTCGGCGATGCGGTAGTCAATCGTGTCGAGGTGACAGAACACCTTCGCACCGACGGCAAGATTGGCGACCTTGAACGCTCCATACTGGTCGGTGACGCACGCGGACGCGATGCCGACCTCGGCAGCTGACGGCAGCAAGCCGTCGCCCGGGGGCGTCGCTCCAACGTCGTACCATTGCGTGCTGAACGTCACCGTCAAGCCCACGACAGGATCACCAGCAACATCCACGACGGTTCCGACGATCGTGGCTGTGGGAGTCAATGCAACGTTGATGACGCCCGGCTCGGTGACCTCGCACCAATGTGGTGAGAACCCGTCGGCCCAGGCGATGTAGATCCCCGTGGCCTCAAGCTCGACAATCCCGTCATTGCTTGCAACGCCGACGCGGTCCTCGTTGCGGACAGGGATCAGTCGGATTCGTGACGCGATACGCAGCTGCGGCCTCGATCGGCTCATTGGTGTCGGCGTCGACAATGAGGAGGGCCCAGCCGTTTGTCGACTCCACGAAGGGGTCGGTGGAGATGCCAGCGGCGTCGCTCCCGCTTCCGGACACCTCCGCTTTGCCGGCCGGGGACCGCATGGGGTTCGGAGCTGGCGCTTCTCCACCCCCGCGGGTGAACAAGACGACGGCAAGGACTGTGGCGAGGGCGGCTACTATCGCCGCGGACAGAACGGTTCGTCGCATGCCTGGGCTCCCAAGCGCCAAGCGAAGTGCGCAGAGGCACGGACCAGTCTACATCGCTTGACACCGAGCTCGTTCGCCGTGTGGGTTCCGGACATCGGATCTCGCCTCTGGGACCAGCCACTCTTCGCCTACTCAGCCGACTTTGGACTGAGACTGATTCAGCGAAACGATCGGTCAATCAGAGTTGTTTTGCCCACGGGTCGAGTACACTCTAAGATCCTTGACGGGCTGGATCGGCGCGCAGGAAGGCCCCGTCCCATGGCAATCCGCGGCCCTGCGCTCCTCGTGCTTCTGTGTGCGACTCTGACATCACTCGCACAGGACACGACGGAAGTTGATCGGGATCTCCTCAGAACCATCCTCAGTCATTGCAGGATGCGCGAGGAGTTCATGCAGAAGAGCGAGATCGGTCTCGCGTTCACGGGGCACATCCTCAGCAAGCATCGTGTCCGCGCCTACGATGGTGCGATCCGTCTCATCCGCCGTCAGCCGGATGTGCTCGTTGAGACTGATTGCCGCGTCACCGTCGCGTCTGTGATCAACAGTCGGCGACTAGACGAGACCTGGTCTCCCATTCACTTCGACACGTTCCGTGAGCAGTCCAGAGAGATGTGGGTTGATGGCAAGCTCCATTGCTTCGATCTCGCCCGCAAGTCGAAAAAGACGCGGCCCGTTGCGCACGGCTATCCCGAGGGCTCTCGAAACCCCATTCGTCCGTTCGAGCACATCATCTGGCACGTTGGGTCGTCGATCAGCCGCAACCTCACCCGTGATGTCGTGAAGGTCGTGAAGTGCAAGCGACTACCCAACGGCGACGTCGAAGCGGAGACCAAGAGCGACGCTGTCGGGGAGGACATGCGATTCCTGTACGTGTTTCGACCCTCGGAGCAGTTCTTTCCCATCGAGCATGAGAACCGGTTCTGGAACGCTCAGGCGGGCCGGTGGGAGACCGTGTACGAGGTAACGGTGGCCGAGCGAAGCCAAGTGAGAGGTCGCTGGCTACCCAAGAGGTCAGTGCTCAAGGGGTTCCACTACGCGCGGCCCTCAGGAGGAAGATCCGATCTATCCCGATTGCTGCTGGAACGGTGCTTTGTTGTCGAGTTCACGGACGTGCGGGCTTCATCACCCGTGCTCACCTTCGACATCGATAGGGGGTTCGAGCCCTTCAGTCTCCAAGGCGTACGGCGAGGTAAGTAGACTGGAGCGCGATGAGGAGGCTGACTTCCGTTCTTGTCTTTTGCGTCGCCGGGCTGCTGTCGCTGGCAAGCCACGCCCAGCAGCCGAACAGCCCGAGCGCTTCGTTGCTCATCAACGGGGCAGCGGGTCCGCCATACCCGATCACCAGCGTCAACGCTGCCAGCGGACTCCCGCAGTCGGTCCTGATTGGCAGTGCAGCCGCAAACGCCCCGTTCGCTGTTGTCTTCGCGTCAAGTCTGGTGCCTGGGCCGGGGGTCCCCGTGCTCGGCGGCCAGCTGCTCGACGTGGATCTCACTTCCGGGGCATCGCTCACGGTCAACGGTTTCGTCGACCCGGTTTGGAACACTGGCCCATCCGCACAGTTCGCGGCGAGCGTTGCTGTACCCCTTGGGACGCCGCCTGGCATCCAGGCGGCTCTTCAGGCCGCAGTACTGGATCCCGCCAGTCCCCCAAGGAACGTGACTCTCACGGCGGCAACCCAAGTGCTGGTCAGTCCCGGCCTCACCATCGTGGAGCTCCCCACCGGGAACAACGGCGGGCTGCCGTTTGACTTCACGCCATTCGGGTTCACGTTCTCCTTCTACACCGCCACCTACACGCAGATGT
>JANQEO010000189.1 GCA_028278325.1 Candidatus Binatia bacterium | reverse complement strand
ACGACCGGGGTGTCTGGCGGAGAACGACGGAGGGCTACGCACTGACCAGTGAAGGGGGCAAGGAGACGGTTCTTCAGATGCGCGACTCGCGTCTTGCTCTCGGTGGGATGCTCCTCAAGCGGCAGTGAGTTCCGAGGATCAGCATCGTGTCGCGTCGAACGACCAAAGTCGAGCGCGGCGAGTTGGACACGGCCGGGACGCCCTACCGTTGTCGGTTGCCCGTCGACTCGCTGTCCGTTCGGTGGCGCCGTTGGCCGTCCTGGGGGTCCTCTGTCTTGTCTGCGGCTTGCCAGCGAACTCGCTCGGTTTCCTGATTCTGATCGGATGCGCCTGGCTGCTGCTCACGGCGGTTGCGCTTCGGACGGTCGTCGTCTTGATGACTCGGTGCCCGACCAGCGTTCTGCCTCTGGTGGCGATCGCAGGGTTCTTCGTGGGGCAGTTCGCCTTCTGGGTGGGCTTTGCGCGGGGCGCAGGCGTCGTGTAGGGAAGTGCCGGAAAGGAACGTGTCGATGGGCTCGCAGGAGTCCGAGAGGGCTCAATGATGACAGTTGAATCGGTGGATCAGCCGCTCCGCTTCAGTCGAGGAGAGTACTGGGTCCTCTCCGCTGTTGCGCCCCAGGTGATGCCTGTCTCTTGTTTGGGTGTGGACGAAGAAGCCCACTTCAACACCGAGAGCCACGGGCTCACCGTGTTGGAACTCGCGGACACGTTGTTCTCCCTTGAGAGGGCTGGGCTCGTGTATCTCGCGCTCGCCGGAGCGCGCATCGACATCGACGGGCCGGAGGCGATCGTGAAGATGATCACAGGCCCCTACCCAAAGCTGACCGATCCCTCGCCCAGCTGTGGATTGACTCCGGTTGGTGGAAACCAGTGGGAGGCGTTCGCCAAGCCTCGATGGGACCGCTACGTGGCCAGAGAGATGGAAGATCCTCCAGGTGTGTTCGTGATTCGGTCGCTGAAGAGACGACTGCTGTATTACTACTGCCGCCTCTTGGAGACCGCAGCACCGTGTCGGAGGCTGACGAACATCGACATGGCGGAGCCGATTCGCTGCGGACCGTGGCCCGTGACCTACTGGAAGGAATTTCCAGAAGGCTTCGAGTCGACCGTCAGATTCGACCGGGGCAAAGGTATGGAGGGCTCCGATGCAGCCGAACGCGCCAACGACGAACTCATGCGTATCAACAAGGACTTGGTCATCTGGCCTAACCTCTGGTAGGGAGGTTAGGTGCGTCGCATTCCGGTGGCGATGGGACCTCGGCGCGTGATCGTGACAGGGTGTTGATGCGTTCGCCCGCCGTTCGTATCCCATTCTCAGGACAATGGGCATCATCATCGTCAGAGACCCCGTCGAGTTGCGACTGTATTGCGATGAGGCCGGAACCGCGGCCACTGCGCAAGACGGGGATTTCGTTACGGTTGCCGTAGCCTTGGAGGGGGCGACCGACGATCGGGAGATAGAGTGGAAGGCGTGGCTCGACGCTCGAGGTCTTGCGGGAAACACGAAAGGGCGGCGATGGGCTCGCCGGTACGGCGACGGGATCTGGATTGAGTTACTGGAGTTTCTGTCGAAGCACGGCATTCAACCGATCGTGGGGCGCAGCTCTAGCACCTCTGAGCTAGAGGATGCGGCCCGCTCTAAGATCGCGATGCGAGGGCAGCTGCGCGCTCAAGCGGGCCTTCCGGATGATGAGGGAGTGAGCGCGCGTGATCTCATCTGGATCTACCAGATGACGTGCACCGTGACCTTGGGGGCAGCGGCCTACGCTATGGCCCACGTGCCTGTGAGTCGGTTGTCGGTTTGGTACGACGACCTCCAGCTGGGTCCCGTGGCGCGTGGTGTGATCGAAAGCCACATCGGCCATGCCACTGGGCGTGTTCTCGCGAACCGCCTCATCTCACAGCCTGTGGTGGGCGAGGATCCGGAAGCCGTTCAGGCGCAGAACAGGCTAGTGGTCCGGCGTCTTCTTTGGCCCGAGCCAACCTTCGTTCCGGTGGGCGGTGGCAATCTGTGGTGTCGCATGGCCGATGCGATCGCCGCTTGGCGTCGTTTGGTTCTCGCGGGGGATGCCGCTGCATCGTCTGCGTGGATGGAGATGAACAACCGGTTCTCCTACCCAGAGACGGACCGCCCGTATCTCTATCTGGATCTAGATGTCTCGTCTGGTGCACTCCGTTTGGCCAACGAGCCGTGGCCAGACGAGTGACCAACTGCCGCGGCCACCCAGGTGCCTGATGGAGAGCAGGACGCAACGCTGAGCCAGCGTTTGTTGTCGTCCCTGTTGGCTCTCAGTCCACCACCCGCAGTATCATGGCCGGGTTCAAGGAGCCGCGCACCCTCCGATGACGGGCACGAAGACCAGCATCGTCGGCATCGCCGTTCTGCTCTTGGCAGCCGCGGTGGTCGTGTGGCTGATGCTCTCTATCGGCGAGTCAGACGAGCATGGTCGTTCGGGAGACAACTTGAACGTTTCGAGCGGTGCGGACCCAGCGTCCGGCAACCGGGAGCAACCGGTCCCGGCGGTCCCTACGGACCGCTACACAGAGCCCCGGCCCAAGCAGATGCCCGAGTCGGCTGGCCATGACGCCAGCCCCCGCGGCGCGATCCTGGTGCGCGTCACCTGGCAGGAGACGAAGGAGCCCGCTGCCGCCATTGGCGTGCTCTGCTACGGGTTCGTCGAAGGCCGCATGGTTTGGCTCGAGCGGGTGACCGGACCCCGCGGACAAGTGGAATTCACGGAGCGGAGACCCGGTGCGTACACGATCATGCTCGATCGGCCGGCTACCTCCTCGAGTGTCCAGGTGGAGGCCGGGAAACGGTCGTCGGTCGAACTCCAGATTCCGCCCGGTCCGGATGTCGATGGGATCGTCGTCGACGCACATGGGAGGCCCGTGGCTGGGGCGGACATCGTCCTGAGCTCCGGAGGGACTGCACGGAAGCCGCTGTTCGTGGTCGGGAACAGCGCTTCGGACGGGACGTTTCATCTGCGCGACCTGCACGCCTTCAATCTCGTCGGCGCGCGTACATCCAAGCACGGTACTTCGAACCTCCAGCTTCTCGCACCGCTCGTGACGGGAGGGAAGGCACTCGTCAGACTCCGCATCGAATTGCCACTGGGAGCGGGGTCGGTGGCGGGGACGGTTCGCGATGTCACGGGTAACCCTCTCGTCGCGGTGGCCGTCGCTGTCGGGAGGGAGGATATCTCCGGCCAGCGCCAAGCCGGCGGTGGCGTCCACATGGCCCCGCCACCGTTGCGCACGCGCACGGATAGCGACGGGCGCTTCTCGATAGAGGGAATCGCCGAGGGAGATCACACGGTCCTCGCCGATCGCGATGGACTCGCCCCGCACGCTGGCCAAGTCGCGATCAGCGTCGGACGAACGACGACGCTCGACATACGCATGCAGCCAGCGGCGACGCTCGAAGGTCGGGTCACCGACTCACGCGGTGAGCCTCTCGCGAATGGGGAGGTCACCATCACCCTGCCGGCACCAATGCGGTCGCGCGATGCGACGACGGCGGCCGACGGAACATACGAGATCCGAAACCTGCCCTCGGGGGAGTTCTCGGCGCGCGCACGCCACCACCCCGAGGGTGAGGTCACGACCCAAGTGATACTCGTTGCGGGACGTGCCACGCGATGGGACGCGGCTCTGGTTTCCGGACACCGCATCCGCGGCATCGTCGTCGATCACAAGGGCGAGGCGATCGCGGGCTGGTGCGTGAGTGCCGACGGGCATTCAAAGGGGGCAAAGACGGACACTGAGGGCCTCTTCGAGCTAGGGCCGTTCAACGATGCGCGTGCGCGGCGTCTTCGGGTGTCCTCGGAATGGGGTTTCCGTCCGGCCGAACTCGTCGTCGATGAAGTGCGTCCCGGTCCCGAGTTGGTTCGTATCGAGGTCCCGGAGACGGCACGCGCGTCGGCTTTCATCACCGGAACGGTGGTCGGCCCCGACGGGCGCGAAGTGCCTACGACGACCCTGGATTTGGAGCAGAGCGGGTACCCGGTTTATGACACCCCGCGTCCGCGCCCTGACGGGTCGTTCCGGATCGGACCGTTGCCCCCCGGAGGGTACGCGCTCAGCCTACTATCGAGGGAACTCCCAGCGATTCGCGTACCGCCGATCAACCTGTCGGCCGGGGAGGAACGCGATCTCGGAGTCCTGCGGTTCGAGGCCGCTGGACGACTCATAGTCCGTCTCGCAGCACCGTCCGGCTTCGACCTCAGCCACGCGGTGTTGAGCGTGAACGACGAAGCCGGACGTCGGTTGCAGCGCGGCGTCGTTGCGGGCGACCGCGCGTCTTTCGGACCTCTCCCTACCCGCCGGCTCCGCCTATGCGTGCGAGGCGAGGGGATCGCTGCGCGCATGATCCCCTTCGTAGTCGTCGCAGGTACGACTACGACGCTGGATGTCGCCCTGTCTGAGGCGCGTTCGGTCACGATTCGGTTTCCGGAAGCCGTAAGCGCAGCGGTAACTGGTGGCCTTCGTGTGACTATTGCTAACGAAGTTGGGGAAAGCACGTTCGATGGACGTCTGCACCGCGCTCGTGATGGGACGTTCTCCGTTCGCCTTTCCTTGCCAGAAGGCACCTACCGCGTGGTAGGGATAGCGGATAACGGTCTGCGCGGGGAGACATCACTGGTGATAGCCAGCGGTGTCGGAAGCGAAGTCTCGGTTCCGCTTCGGTGAGGTGAGCCCCCCGAGCCGTCCGGGGGCGTGCTGGGTTCGATCAGTGTGCGTCGAGAGCAGC
>JANQEO010000158.1 GCA_028278325.1 Candidatus Binatia bacterium | reverse complement strand
ACCCTGCCGCGGCTCTTCCACTGCGAGATCCCGGCCGCGCTGACGGACGCCGTGGAGCACGCGAGCTCGCGCGCCGAGGTCCTGGAGATCGGCGTCGAGGGGGCCCGCCGGGAGGCCGAAGAGCTGCTCAACGGCGGCGCCCCCTCCCTGCACTTCTACGTGATGCAGAGCTCGAAGCCGGTCAAACGGCTGATGGAAAAGCTGAAGCCGTAGAGAACGAGAGCCCTGACCGAATACGTGAGGCTACCTAACCTCGGGCCAGGATCCGCTCGGCTTGCTCCCGGCCTAGGTACTCTCGGACAAAAGTCTCTGCAGGCTCTGACAGCGCCGCCTCGCCCTCAAGGAGCGTCTTCAGCGAGGCATATTGGCTGCTGAACTCCAGCACATCGATGCCTGAGATCGGCTTTAGGACTCCCCTCGCCAGTGCGAGATCCAGCAGCTCCTGCTTAGCGGCTAGTTGCTCCTGGGACCACCTCGCCCCGGCTACCGTCGCCCGCTTCCTCGTTCGCTGCCGGCGGAACATCAGTAAGAATTTCCTCAGAACCTCACCACGCGCCGTCTCTGACAGGAGTGCCGGTGCTACGGCCTTCTCGCCTCGGTAGGCCGCCCAAGGGTGGGCTACTTGTGGCCAGCAGACCGAGAACGCACCCTGGGACTCGTTTCGGACGCTCAACCTGAAGTTCTGAGCCGAGACCGGATGGTCTGCGGCCTCGATACGGACATCGTCGGTTGCGTCCACTTCGAGGTGCTCGCAGCGAGTCTCCAGGGGGCCGCAAGTAAGGCGCACGCTGGGCCCAATGGTGAAGCGCTGCCCGTTGAGGCCAAGGACTGCTGCACCTGTCACATGAACGTCGGCGTTCGCAAGCCGGCGCCAAACGTGGACGCCGCTGCCCGTATCCAGTACTTGATAGCTGATCTCCGCCCCACCCTCTCCGTTCAGGGTCACCGAGGCCTGAAAAGCCTCTGGGCCGCTCTGGACTATCGTGAGCGTAACCTCTTCGGCGGACGCGCCGACCCGCGACAGCAGGGACTCGTATAGGACACCGAAATCCTGGCCGTCTAGAACCGCTTCGTCATCGTCTGCGAACGCCGCCACGAATCGGCTAAAAAGTGGGGAGGGCAGGAACGGGGAGTCACGATCAAGCATGCTCCCTCTGAGTGCCTGTATCAGCCCGTCGTTTCCTTCGACGATGCCCCAGGCGTAGATGTACTCCTTGAAGACCACGTTGGCGAAGCGGCGGCCCGCGAGGAACGGGTGCTGCGTGAAGATCGTCGAGACCGCGTCCTCGTATGCGTTTCGCAGGTCGGTAGGGAGGCGATCGCCTACGGCATCAACGGCGTGATCGACTGCTTTTCCGAGGACTCGAGCACACTGTTCGGAGGGCTCATACAGATGATCCCAATCGTCCCACCCCGTTGATCGAGCTGGTCCTTCCATACTCGGTCGTACGGCCTCGACGATCTTGCTCTGTTCGCGAGCCAGGAGGCGATTCACGACATCCGACAGGAAATTCCACGGATCCGTCAGCGCGCCCTCCTCCGCAGCCAGCTCCTGCAGGAAGGCCATGTAGTTCTGCACGTCTAGGTAGTCGGTGAGGGCCTCCAACACCGGCGCGTAGCCGAGGAAATTACACACGCGCTCGTCGTCCCAGGCGTTGCCCGGCTCCAAACTGAAGAGCCGATAGACCAACTCGAAGAGTCTCGATCTCGCCTCATCGAAGGGCTGCACCTGCTCGCGGTGAAGAGGGCGGTGGCCATCATCTGACCTCCGCTGATCGAGCCTCCGCCGCACAAAGGAAATCGCGCGCGGCTCATCGAAATATGCGATTTGGTACCGAGCGAGTGGGACCCCACCCTCGTCGAGGATGAGGTGCACCCAGTCGGCAGTGTCACTGCGAGCCAAGAGGACGATACACGGATTCGGTTTCGAATCCTTGAATTCAGCCGCGACATTCGCGATGAACTCGTCGAAGTTGTTACTTCCAGCGCGCACTTGCGCCTCATCGAGAGCGTCGAGGACGAAGAGGAAATCTCCGTCTCGAAGCCTCTTGAGAACGCCCGTTGCCTCGAACTCATAGGCCTCCAGTATCGTCCCTGAGAACGTGCGACTTCCCACTTGCAATCTGGAGAGGTCCCAGAGCGGAGCACCGGTCCTCGCCGAGAGTTCTGCGGCGAGCGTGCTCTTGCCGACGGCGCCGGGAGCGGACACGAGGACAACGGAGGTAACGCCGGCCTGGACAGGCTCGATTACCTCAAGTTCGGGTTCGATGAAGCGAGGATTCGACTGATCCGTGTATCGGAAGCCGATCGGGAGCGACTTGGCTCTTAGGCTGTCCCCACGCGGCAGGGAATCCACTAGCTGGCTGAACTGGATCTTACTCACTGTGCGTTCCCTCACGGCTTCGAACACACTAGTCTATACGGGAGCGATGGAGAGGGTAAGGGCTTTGTAGCAGCAGCCGATGGGCCGCCCTCTTGACGACAAACGGAGCGCCAATTGTTTGATGCGAAGAGGCCTATGCGTCGGTTCCCCGGTCTATTTCAGTGTGCGTACCGTCACGAACGCTTCCGCGGCTCGCATCCCCACCAGGGAGCCGCGCCAGACCGCCAGCGCCTCGAGCGCCTCGACGGAGCGCGCGTCGGGCGGCGGTCGCATCTGGCTCTCGTAGCAGGCGGCCGCGCGCAGCTTGCGCTCGAGCTGCTCGGAGATGTCCACCCAGTGGTTGGGGAGAAACCCCGGCTCGAGATACGGCACGTTCCAGTGGGTCTCGGATTGCACCTCGTAGCAGTGGATCTCGCGGATCCCGGCGCCGGACGGCGCGGACGGCCGCCAGGCGACCGACAGCGAGTGGAAGAGCTCGCGATGGTCCTTG
>JANQEO010000125.1 GCA_028278325.1 Candidatus Binatia bacterium | reverse complement strand
GTTCGGCGTCTGTTTCTCGCTGAACTTCTTCTCGACGTGGTCTTCGACTTTGCCACGCACGAAACTTAATAACTCGTCCGCATTGATGAGTCCGTCTTTGTTTCCCCCCAATCGATCAGCGGCGCCTTCGAGTCCTTCGGCCAGGAAGTGCGTGAACACGCCTTGCCCCTTGCCGAGCGAGCTATCCTCGAAACTCACTTCCTTCGACTTACAACTGAAGAACTGGTAAAACCCTTCCCCGATGGGGATCTTCGCCGGATCAAAACCCGATTTTCCCTTGCCTTTCTTCGTCGCGCCGGAGTGGCAAGCGTCGGTAATCAGAATCTTCTGCTTGGCCTTGCAATCTCTCAGGTGCGTCAGTGCCAGGCGCGGTCGGATCGGAGCACCCCTGGGCCAAGAGAAGGATCGCGAGGAACGTGAGAATCGTTCGCATCAGGACACCGCCTTCAAGCTGGGTGCCCAAGAGCCTTGAAGAGACTCAGGAAGCGACCAGACAGCGGGCCGCCGACAGGCGCCACGAGACAGGATCTGAGAAAGGCGACGATCGGTATCGACGCGGAGGATCTCGCTGCAGAACTTGCGGCCGACGTTGACCAGGTTGGCTTCGAGGGCGGCGCGAGCTTCGGCCTTCTGGGCTTCGGTGCGGGTGTCGGTGAGCTTGGTCATGGTCGGGATCCTCGTCGGTGCGGGTGACTCGCTGTGGCTATACTCCTCTATCGACACCTCAGGCGTGGACTTTAGCCTTCCGGCGATTTTTCTCGACCACCGGGTGATTTTTCTGGGCCGGCACCGAGTCAGCCACCCGTCTGTCGGCATAATCAAAGATCGACGAGATGAAGAGCGAAAGAGCCATCGCGCACGCACAGACGTTGGCCAGGACGAGCACGAAAGGCAGCTGCCAGCCAAAGGTCGCGGCGAACATCGCGCGCCCGTCGGCCTCAAGAAGGTCGAGAGAGCCTGGGATCAGCGCGGCGAAGAGAATCGTAAGCGAGGCGGAGGCGACGAGCTTCAGCATGGTGAGATCTCCGTCAGTCTGGGTGCCGGGGCAGGTGCGCAACCACCGTCGCGCCCCTTACGCTTGGATGATCGTCACTACCTGCCCCGGACTTTAGCGCCGCGAACGCTTTTTCTTCGATTTCTCTCAGGCAAACCCCAGGAACCCGGACAGCGGCGCCCGAGCTGGTCCGAGTGCCGCTGTAGAACCGGATCCATCGGCCGCCCAGGGCCCCGGCTGTACCAATGACAATCGACGAGGTGCCCGCATTCCGGGCACCTCTCGTGCGTCTTCTTCATCAGTTCATCGATTTCCGATGCTGCCGGAGAATCCCCTCTCTGGCAAAGGCCTCGGCGAGAGAGCTGGCGAGCCCGTATGCGAACGCCACATCTCGGTCTGACCAGGCCTCGAGCATCTCCCTTGCCCTCGCTGCGGCCACGTCTTCCTCTGGGCCACCCACCGGCGTTTTGTCAGACTCGATCAACTCGAGTAGCTCGATCATCTTCCGAGCTCCAACACTGTGCGGCGGCACCTCACTCATCGGCCTCGCCCTTCCCCTTCAGCTGGAACCCGTCCTTCGGGAAGTCCTGCCGGGCGTGCATCTCGTGGTCCAGCTTCACAGCCTTCGGCAGCTTCGTCGAGAGCAACTTGATTGCCTCGCCGATCGCCGCAGCGTGGCCCTTGTCGTGCGCCAAAAACACCTTCGCGGTGGTCCCGAACGAACCCTGAAGCGTGACGTGGATCATCCCTACTCTGGGCATGGTTACCTCCAAAGAGAAAGCCCCCGATGGACGCGCCCTCCACAAGCGCTACGAGAGGCCGGCAAACGCCTGAACCGGCGACCCGATTCCATCGGGGTGTGGGTGCGAGCAGAGGGGCCGGGCGCTCTACATCCGTGAAAGTGCCTCAAGAAGAATGGCCCCCTGCTCGCGAGCGAGTCCCGGTGCCATCCCTGGCTCACCTGGTCCCAGGCAAGAAAGAGTTTCCGGGCCTCACGAGAATTCGAGAAGGCACACCCCGCGCCGTAGCCGACACCACTGCCATGTATGCGAAGCTTGCGGTCTAAGGGAGAGTGCTCTTCTCTGGCACTGATGCTACGGGAATCGGGCTCGCGTTTTCAACAGAAAAGACGAGGGAGGCGGGACCCTGGACCGGGGTTACACCGCCTACCCTCGAGCCCCCGCAACCGAGGAGGGAACGGGGGCGTTTCCTACGGCCGGTCCGCGCCGGCGTCGTCTGCCTTGGGAGGCGGCGGCTTTGGCTTCGGCTTGACCAGCTCCACGATCACCGTGGCGACCTTGAGAACCTTTGTCAGCTTTCCCCAGAAACCCATCAGCTCTTCTCCCTGAGGAGCTCCGAGATCCGGCGCCCCACGTCCACGTGGATGAAATTCCGCTTCGGGTACCAGATCACGTTTCCACGTTCCTGCCCCAGGCGCCCCTCGACGATCTTCGCGAAGATGATGGCCCAGTTCTCGAGATCGCTTCGGATCCGGAAGCTCGTCAGGTCCGCCGCCTGGCCAGTCCGGTGGAAGCTCTTCGGGTGCCCGCCTACCGTCTCGTTGTGGTCGTCACACCGGAACGCGGACGTGATCACGATGGGCGATCCGAGCTCCGCGCGGAGCTCCTCGAGCAGATCCACCAGCCGCTGATCAACCGAGATCGCCCCATGGCAGCTGCATGAGCCCCCTTGGCAGCGGAACTCGCCAGCCCGAAAGTGATCCGAAAGCGGCAGTTTTTCCAGCGCGTCGCCTCTCACTCACCCCTCCTCAGGGCCTCGATACCCTGGTTCGATTGCTCGAGAAGGATCTGGTTCTCGCGCAGTAGCGCGTTGTTATCGCTCAGGAGATCCGTCTGCTCCTCGAGTTCCGTTTCCAGCCCCACGAGATTGTGGTTTAGCACCTCGAGCTGCTCCACGATCGGGCCGGGGTCCGGCGCGACCTGTCGCAGCGCGTCCGCACCGAACAGGTCCCGGACGAACCAGAGCAGGATTCCCAGGATCAGGATGAGCGAGCTCAGCGGCACCATGTGCTTCCCGGACTTGCCCCCCGGAATCTCGACCGTGCTCCAGTCCCTCGGATCTCCGTTCGCCACACCATCACCCCCCTAAATCACTCTGGCAAATGCGTGCAGAATGCACAGAACACCCCGATCGTCGTCAGCTCCATTCGCCGTGATCTCGGGGTCTCCGCGCTTGAATAGCGTCGTGCGCCAGCGCGCCTCCGTGGACGCCCACTCCGTCTGCCACGGGATGCTGATGAGCGCGTTCATGTCCTGCGGGCGAAACATCGGGCCCGCCCGGTAGCCCTGCTGCCAGTCTCGCTCCGCGCCGTTTGGCTGATACATCGGCACGACGAGTGGGTGGTCATCGTCGCCAAACAGCGTTGTGCCTGTGGGCGTCCCGTCGTCAGTCCACCAGACCTCCACAGAGAAGGAGAACAGCTGGACGAACTGAACCGCATAGCCGCGCCGGACCTGATCCGCCACCCGCATTGAGCCTGCCGCTACGATCGCCCAATCCGAGACCACATTCGCCATAACTACCTCCCCAGTGCCCAGCCGAAGAACGACCGCGTGGCCGTGGCAAAGTTCCAGACTCGATAGAACCACTGCGAGTTGGTGTTGTCGTAGCCGAGCTGGGAGTGATGCGCGTAGAAGTCGTAGTTTCCGTAGTGAACGGGCGGATCTTTTGTCCCCGCAGCCCGGAGATTTCCTAGCTGGGTCATCCGCTGTCCCCCGAGAGGCGTTGAGTCCCACGTCGTTGGATCCGTAAGGTCGACCACCGTGGACAGCGGGTTTTCGCACATCACGTCCAACGCCGGCGGCATTTGCTCATCCGTGAAGATCTGCGTGTCCCCCACCAGGCCGAAGGGCTCTCGGAAGTAGATCGAGCCCGTGTTGGCGCCGGCGGTCGCATTCTCTGATGAGCTGAGAAACTTCGGCAAAAGGAGCTCGTCCCGACCCCCGTTGATTGCCGTCAGGGGCGTGGTGGTCCCCCCGGTATGCCAGACGCTCTCCAGCGAGTAGTGCCCGTGGTCGTAGCTCGAGCCTTCTTCGCGCAGGATCCCTGTCGTTCCGTGATGGAGCCCGCCCCCGGAGCCGATGAAGTGGGCCAGGATCCCGTAATTCTCAGGGTCCGACGTGTCCAGGACGTAGTCGCTGAAGTCGGCCCCGATCCGGAAGACCCAGTGGGGCGTCGGAGTCCGAGAGAGCCTGAGTGACCACCGGAAGCCGCCCGTGACCTCGTCGCCGATGATGGGCGCGTTGATCGACGCGTCGTCCCACCAGTTGCCCGACCGGAACTGGAGCGTCGGATCGTCCACCGCGTCGTCGCTAGGAAGGGGGTCCACCTCGAACTGCGTAGTGCGCCGGATGATGGCCGCCGGCGGGATCTCCGGGCCGAACAGCGACAGTCCGTCGTCGTCCACAAGCGCCACCTCAAACGAGCGCCTGACGTGGATGTTCGCGATCACCATCACCATGACCATCTGGTCCACATGATAGGCGGCCGTCAGCCCGTTCTCCTTCGCTCGCGCCCACGGGTACAGCGGCTTTTTGTCGAGGGGCCCTGGCAGGTTGAGGAGATCGGTCGTCCAGAGCAACGGATTGTCCGGCGTCAGCTGCCCGTTCAGAATCGTGTGACGGTCCTCGCCCGGATAGACCTGGTAGTCGATCCGGATCGCACCCGACTCCTCCCGCGAGACGTCGAAGTTGAAGAAGCCCTTCGCCTGGAGCTCTTTGATCTGATCGCGGATCAGCGCAATCTCGGAGTCGGTGAAGCCGCCTCCGAAGAACGGATTCCCACTCGCTCCGTGTCCGCCCCGCCCTGACCTAGGCATCGATCACCACCAGTTCGCCGTTGTGCTGGACCAGTCGGTGACTCCCCACTCCCCGAAGGTCCCATCGATAAAGTCGTCCAAGTGCCTCTCGCGGATGCATCCAAACGCCAGTCCGCCCGTCGTCCACGTCTTGTGCATGATCCGGTAAACCAGAGTGCGGTCGTCGATCGGGTCTGTCACGCGCACCCGGTCGTTCAGCTGGAACACGAGCCCGTAGGAGGGCGTCGTGAAGTTGACCGCATCCATGAAGTTCGAGCCCATCGCCTGGCAGACACGAGCCATCTGCCGCGCGCACCGGTAGAAGAACAGGTACGGCGCGTTCACGAGAGCCGGCACGCGCCCGAGCTTCGGCTCGAGCGACTTGTCCCGGTGCGAGGCCTCCACGTTCTGGTACTTCACCGTGCACTCCGTCGAAACGAGCTGCTCCGCTAGGCCCGTCAAGAACTGGTCCGCATTCAGCTCAGTGACATGGTGCGGAAGCGTCTGAATGTGCCGCACGTGCTCGCCGGACGTGGCGGGAAACTCCGTCTCGTAGACGATCGTCCCCTCCTCGTCCGCGTAGACCGTCCCGAACCCAGACCGCGCGAGGTCGTTCACAGCCTTCTGGAGAATCTGGTTCTGCGGAATGATGCCCGACACCGTCCAGTCGAGATCCTCCTGGACGTCGGCCGCGAATGCGAAGGTGCCGGTCGTGTCCAAGTCGGACGTGGTTAGCGGCGTAAAGTCGGTCAGGAGCGTCTGGATTTGAGCCGACGCCGTCAGCGCGGGATCCACCACGAAGGACTCAGGCAGCGGCTTGTTCAGCGTCACCTGGAGCGAGTTGATCAGCTTCATCGACGCGAGACCAGGCGCGTAATCGAGCGTCTGGAGGAAGCCCGAGAAGACCGGGAGATAGTAGATCTGAGTCGGCGTCACGATCCCGTCCTCGATCGTCACCCGGGAGCCCATGAGCTCCTCTTTCCCCCGGTACGAAACGATCGAGATGTCCGGCGACGCGTTCGCCGACAGCAGCTTGTCCACATTGTGGAGCGTGACGCCGGTGCTAGAAAGCCTGTGCCCCAGCATGAACGGCTCGAGGTAGCGCCGGACGGAACCCACCGATTTCACCCGATCCGACAAGTCGATCACCTGGCCGTCGTTCAGCGTCCACCGAACCCGAAGCACGTGCGATACGTTGCGCTGGTTCAGCGCCTTATCGACATCGGCGGGGACGTGAATCATCGGGAGATGATCACCGCGTCAGCGTCGATCGACGCCTCCGCCATCGACGCCGTGGAGATGATCCGGTTGGGGGAAGAGACGTCCAGCCACGAGTCCTGGGTCGACAGGATCTGAAAGCGCCGGCCGGAATAGACCAGGTGCGCACTCGCCCACTCGTCCGTCGTGAACCGGTCGTACCAGGTCTTGATCTCGGACACGGGCTGGCATTTCCCGTCGACGCGGCACTCCGCGAACCGGAACCCGCGCCCGTTCGTCGAGCCCGACCCGGGGATCGTGAAACCGTGCACAGTGCCCCAGTCGTCCTCCCAATCCGACGTCGAGTCGCTGCCCACCTCCAAGCCGTTGTGGAAGATCTTCCGCTGGAGCTCGCCGTCGACTGTGTCCGAGTGCTCCCAGCACACCGCGATGTGGTGCCAGGCACCCTCCGCGAGGTTTAGAACCGAGCTCTCCAGATCACCCGTCGAGTCCGTGTGAAACTCGAGCTTCCCAGTCCCGATGTTGTAGCGGATCGCAAAGTTCGACGAGAACGCCTCCCAGAGCGAGAAGAATCCCGTCGTCTCCGTGTTCTCTGGCTGGTACCACCAGAAACCAATCGTCCCCGGGCGCGGCAGCTGGAGGTTGAACAGGAAGGAGTCCGCCTGGACGACGCCGACGGACGACGTGGGGAAGGCCGCCCCCTGGATGTACGAGCTCACGAGCGAGCCCAGCTCGATCTGGACGCACGACGCCCAGAGGAGCGCCGGCCCGTCGTTCGCCTTTAGCTCGAGATCCATCGTGTTGTGGCCGGCCCCGGTCGTTCCGGTGACCCGGTAGATCTGCCAGTCGTTCGAATCGATGTCGTACTCTTCACTCGCGATGATGTTGTTCGGCGAGCCGGCGCCGCTTCGAAGCTGAAGGGTGATCTTTCCCTGCCCCTTCAGGAGCACGTGAGCCGTCCACGTCTGCGCAGCGCCCACCGCTGCATTTTCGGTCGCAACTCCGCTCAGATCCGGGAAGGAGATGCGCTGCGTGCCCTCCAGGACGCCCGAATTCCAATACGAGTCATCTGGGTCCAAGGGCGGGAGAACGAGCGTGTCAAACGTGATCGTGGGCGAGCCCGTGGACGTCGCCCAGGCCGCCGTGGCGGACGTCGCATGGAAGCGCGGGCAGGCATTGATCACCGCGGACTGATTCACGAGAAGGGCGTCCCCGACGAGGCCCTCCGCCGGCGCGGAGACGTTCGTTCCCACCGACCGGTAGAGCCCGGACGACGGATCCCGGTACGTGACCGAGCCCGAGCGGTTCGGCGTAATCTCCTCGCCAATCATCGGCAGGTTTGAGCGCCCCCCGATCGCGCGCCAGAGGAGCACCGTGTCCTTCGAGTAGTCCTCGTAGAGGGTCACCTCCTGGCGCTGCTGCTGCATCAGGAGGTAGGCCTGGTACTCCGTCGGCGTCATGTAGTCGATCGCGATCTTCGGGTCCCGCGCGATGGCCCGCGGCTGCCGGTGGATCACGTTGAGACGGGTCCGCACGATCTCGTCCACAGACTTACTCGAGAGATTCGGCGTGATCGCTGCCGGCGTGGCGTTCGCGACCACCTGCTGGTGTCCGCCGGGGAGCCGGTTCGCGGCCTTCACGTCGACCGTGAACGTCTCCGAGCCGCCCATGCCCCCCGCGCCGAATGACATGGTGACGCCGTCGTGCACCTGGAGCTCGTCATCCGCGGTGTACGTGGACCCGAGCGGCAGAACACCGGAATCCCCCAGGTCGTTCGCCCACGCGAGAAGCCAGCTTCCCGAGCCAACGGTCTCCGTCGTGGAGGGCGCGGTGAACGTGTACGTCGCCGACTCGCTGCCCCGGTAGACGCCATTCGAGGCGGGCGTGCTCGTCGATGTGCCGCCACTCCACGAACTCGGCGCCTCGACTGACCCATTGCGCTCAGGGGCGCTCTGGAGAAGTCCCACGAAGGCCATCAGACAATCCCCGTCCCGAGCGCCCCGGACTCAATGATCGCGCCGGCGACTTCCTCTGCCACGGCGAGACGCTCCTTTCGGTCACCAAACGTAGTCGAAGCCTGGACGAAGATGTTCATGGTCTGCCCGCCGAACTGGCCGCCGCCGAGAAGGGTGCCCTGGGGGCCGGTGTCCAGGTTCGCGCGGGCCGCCTCTTCGCCGAATGCCGCGCCCTGCTGCCCGCCACCGACGAACCTGGCGAAGTCGCCCCCGCCCGTGGCAACCTCGCCACCACCGCCACCGATCGAGCCGCCGAAGCCATCGCCGATCGACGTCGCGCCGCCGAGCCCCAGGAAGCTCGAGATCTTCTTCGCGTTCTTCGTGGACAGCGCCCCTGCGCCGGTGAGCGCCTGGAGAATGGCGAGCGCGATCAGCTTCGCGATCACGCGAGCGATCTGTGCCACCGCCTGGGTCGCGAACGACTTCCAGAGCTGCTTCGCCGCGGCGTTGAACTTCTTCTGATTGACCGCCATATCCGCGAACGCGTCCGCGAATCCGCCCGACATCTGCCGGAAGGACGCCGTGACGTTGTCCCCGAAGAGGCGAATCGCGCCGCGCCCGAACCGGTTCAGGACCACCTCGGCGTCTACGGCCTGATTCGAGAGGTTTTGAAACTCCTCGCCGAGCATCTTGACGGGGAGACTCAACTTCTCGGGCTCGACCGTCTTCTCTTCGAGGAACTCGAACATCGGCTTCAGCGTGTTCTCGAGCGCCGCCGAGGTGGTCGCGTCGAGCTCGGCGGCCTTCTCCTTCGCCCTTCGAAACGCCTCCCCCGCGTTGTCGAGAACCTCGCGGCCGCGATCTAGTACCGTGTTCAGCGTCTCGCTGTTCTCGATCGCGTCGCTGATCACGTTGGACCAGTCGGTCGTTCCGCGGGCTGCACCCTTCTGGTCGTCCATCCAGTTGCGGACCTTCACGCCCGCTTCGGCGAAGAAGTCCGCGAATCCGTTGAACGCCTTCTTTGCGGGTGGGATGACCTTTTCCGCGAGCTCGTTCATCATGTCCCGGAGATCCCCTAGCACGCTCACGCCCGCCTCGATCGCCGCGATGAAGTCCGCCCGGTGCTCCTTGGCGAAGTCGGTGAACTTCCCGAGGAGTGTCGTCAGAGCGGGCAGCATCTTCACGCCGATCTCGTTTCGCGCCCCCTCCAGGGCCTTCCGTGCGTCGAGCCAGGCGTTATTAAACTCCGCCGCAGCCTTCGCACCGTCATCCGTGATCACGACGCCGAGCTCCTTCGCCTCCTTGATCATCGCGTCGAACCCGTCAACGCCATTCTCGAGCATTTGGAGGACGCCCACACCCTCGGCGTCGAACAGCTTGAACGCGAGCCGGACCCGATCCGCCTGGTTCGAAACGCCCCCGATCGCCTGGCCAAAGCGCCGGAACTGTTGGTCAGGGGAGAGCTTTGCGAATTGCTCGGCGTTGATGTTGAGCTCTTTGAACGCCGCTTGGGCCTCGCCGGTGCCCTTCGCCGCTTCCGCCGCGCGCCGCGTCATCCGCTGGAGTGCAATCTGCATCTGCTTGGCTTGGAGACCGGAGCGTTCCGCGGCGAAGCCGAACGCGGAGAGGGCCTCGGTGGAGATCCCGAGGCGGATGGACATCTTGCCGACCTGGTCCGCGCTCTCCGCGTAGTCGACGCCCATCTTGACGGCGGCCACGCCAGCGGCGGCGACGGCAGCCGCAGTGGCCGCCATGACGCCGCCGAGCGCCTTCCCGACCTTCCCCATACCCTTCAGCGAGTTCGTGACCCCGCCGAGAGCGCCGGAAGCCTCGTCCTTCCCGCGGACCAGTAGATCGATCAGGCTCTGTCCCACACCCTACCTCCGCCGCCCCATCTCCTGGCGCGCCTTCCTCACCGCCTTTTGCTGCTGCACGTACCGGTTCTTCTGGCCAATCTCGAAAACCCGATAATCGATCGCGAGGTCAGCCGGACTGCCCCGAAGGAGTTCGCTCGGCCTTCTCCCGTACATCGCCCCCAGTTCGTGCAGCAGGATCGCCTCCTGCATCCCCGTTCTCGTCCGAAAAGTGCTCGGCCAGTTGGCCGGCCTCCTCGTTGAAGCCTGCGTAGGCCATAATCTCCTGGCCCACCACGGGCAGAGCGGGGAGCTTGATGCGCCGGACGAGACCCTCGTTGAGGCACGGGAGATCCGGGGCGTGGCCCTCATCGTTCGGGCCCCAGACGATTGCCTTGAGTGCGAGCCTTCGGAATCCCTCGATCATCTCGACAATTTCGTCCTGGTCGAGGACCTCGGTCAGCCCCGCGTCCTCCGGTTTCCCGCGCTCTTTGCGGAGTTCCTCCCAGCCCTGGAGCAGGTGGAAGGCCCGCCCGGTCGTCGTGATCACGTCCACGACGTCCATCTTCAAGATGTAGAACTTGCCCATGGACGGGACCTCGACTTGCCGAATGCCGCGGTCCGCGCCCAGGGTCTCCGTGATGTGGGTCACTTCGTTCTCCTCGGTTTGGGGTGCTGCTTAGCTGACGTCGTCGTAGAACGTCGTGTTGGCGCCGTTGGTCAGGATCATCTGGCAGATCTTGTCCTGACTCGGCGCGTAGGCCGCCTCGAAGATCACCTCCTCTTCGATAATCTCGTCCCCACCGCCGTACTCTGGATTCGGCGACACGATCCGCGCGGCGGGCATGTGGATCTGGAGTGCGTACTTCGTCGAGCTGCCGGAGATCGTCGTGTCACTCGTGAGCAGGACGCCTACGTTCGCGTAGCCGCCCGTGCCCTCGCTGAAGAACTTCCCGTACATCTCCCGGTCGATCCAGTCGCGGGTGACCGTCAGCCGGTAGACCTTGTAGCCGATCGGGATCGGCTCGCGGATCGCGCGCTTCCCGACTCCGGTGGCACCGATCGCGCGAAGGTTGTTCTCGATCTCGAAGGTCCAGCTCGAGGCGGCGCCGAGCCCGCCGAAGATGTCCTGCGTCCCCGGGAGGGCACCATCGGGCGTGCCGGAGTAGCGGATTTGCGCCTCGTGGAACTCCATCCACGGCGTGGCCGAGAAGGAGTCCAGATCGCCAGCGCGGGGGATTCTGTCCTGCCCGATCACCCCGAGCGTCACCTGGAGCAGCTGATTCGGCTCTGCGGAGACCGTCAGTTTGTCGATGTGGCAGCCCCGGAACGCCTCGCCCAGGGTGTCCCCTGCGCTCGCGAAGCCCGGCGTCTGCCGGTGGATCGTGAGCGACTGCTGCATGGTGGCCACCGGGTTCACCGGGGCGTTGAACGTGTGGGTATGCGCGGTCACGTCCGCGAGCACCGACGTGGGCCCCTGGCCGTTCGCGTTCTTCAGGAAGAACCCGACGTCCTCGAAGTCCATCTCGAACACGATGTCGCCCGATGTGTCCGGGATGCCCTTGAACTCCCGCGGGAGCGAGCTGTCGTAGGCCCATCCCACCGGGCGCCCCGTGGGGCCCGCGAGCTGGATGGGCGGGTCGTTGCTGATCAGCCCAAACGAGACCGGCCTCATCGAGAACTGGAGGTCATTGCTCCCATCGCCGACCGTTCCGTAGGTCGCCTCCTGGCCGATCGTGACGAACTCCTCGAATCCGTACGGCGCGCGGCTCATCCCTCACCACCCTTTCCGGCGACGGCCCCTGCCGCCTTTGCTCCACCCTTCGCCTTCGCCTTCGCCTTCGATCTGGCCTTCGAGGGCGTCACCTGCTCGAAGTACCGAGACTTGATCATTTCCTCGCCGATCCCGTCCGGTACGTCCACCTCTTTCCCCGCATGAACCGTCGGGCCGTCCGGGATTCTCCGCCCCGAGGCTCCGACGTGCTCAGTTGCCCGAATTCGCATCGGAACCCCTCCCTACGTCGAGTCAGACGCCATATTGCCGGTGTCGTGCTCCCACCGGATCTTGAACCGCGCATCGACCGTCCCGCCGATCCGCTCCTTCCCGTCGGCGTTGTAGTACTCGAAATCCGTATCCACATGGAACGTGTTCGGCTTTCCGAGTAGCTGCCCCCTGTTCCGGTCGGCCAACAGGGCTTTGTGGAGATCCGCTCGCACGCGGCACATCGGCCGCACCACGTCCCAGTCTGCGCCCGCCTTGAGATGGACCATTGCGTGGAGCTCGTCCTCGTGACGGAAGCGGTTGTAGGCCCGTTCCGCGCCAAGCCCCTCTTCCTCCGAGGGGCGGAGAAACACCTGGACGATCGGGTTACCGTGGAACTGTTCCGCGTCCCAGGTCCACGCCGATAGGCGCACGCCCTGGTAGTCGAGGTGGTACCCGCGGGCCTTGGACATCAGCTCGAGCGCTTTCACGGCGTCGTCCAGGAGCGGAATGATCAGAGGATCGCTAGGCATCGCGCCGGCGCTCCTGCTTCGCGAGCTTCTCCGCGGCCGCAATCCCGCGATCAAGCTCCTTTGCGTGGATCTTCGGGCTCGCCTTGTCGAGCTCCTTCACCATCGGCCGGAAGTGGGGCCGCTCGGGCATCGTGACGGACTTTACGGACACGAACTGGTCTCCGATCTTGAAGACCAGAAAGGGGGCCCGCTTGGCGCGGATCGTGCCGCCGTACTCGTGGATCCGCGCGGAGCGGTTCAGCGTGAAGAGGCGGGCGCGGTCCTTCTCGCGGGAGAACTTGAGGCGGATGTCCCGCCGGAAACGCCCCGTCCGGATCCCGAGCGTGCGCGCACCGGAGGGTCCGGAGACGTTCTTTTTCCAGAGCGCCTGGCCCTTGAAGCCGAGCCGGCGGACGGCGCGCCGCTTCGAGTTCTTCAGCGCGCCGATCTGGTTCGCGTTCTTGCTGGCCAGGATCTTCATCAGCTTCTCCGCCTGCCCCACCCCGAACATCTCGATGTTGACGTCAAACCCCAGCCGCTCCCGTGCCATTACGCGATCGGGTCGTAGGGGAGCGCCTGGTCGATCGCCTGCGTGATTTCCTTGGGCACCGTGTCCAGGAACGTCACGTTGATCCCGTCCCCCGAACGAGATGCCACGTTGTCCTTCACGCGATCCTTGAACCGGAACGTGTGCGCCACGAGCTCGTCCACGGCGTTGCGGAGGCTCTCCGCTGCCGTCTCCCAGCCGAAGAGCCGGTGGTACTTCCCGCCATTAAGCGCGCTCGTGAAGATGTCTCCCCCGAAGGGGAAACCGGCGTCCGCCGTGTAGCTCCCGTCCGCGAATCCCGCGATACCCTCCACGCGAACGAACGGCCCGTCTGGGAAGAGCTGCCCATCGTGGAGCTCGATCTCTCCGGTGCGCATGTTCACTGTCCAGTTTTTGGCCGGCCCGTACGTGAGACCCCCCTCTTCCGAGTTTCCGTCCCACTCCCAGTGCGATCCATCGCGCACGTCTGGGTCCATGTAGGTGAGCGAGAGGATTGGCCGGTATGGGAGCGTCAGGAGTGCCGTCCCATTGCCACGGAGGAGCCCCTCCGAGCCCACTGAGAAAGCGAACGACTCCTGCCGAATGGGAACGGTCCCAGCCCGCGCCTTCACCCACGCAGAGACGGCGTTGATGAGGTCGTTAAGGAAGGCGTCCTCGGCGTGCGAGCTTTGCGGGATCCCGATGTAGCGCTTGGCCCGCTCGAGCGTCGTGAGGGCCGCTGCCTCTGTCCGTGAGCCTGGCATCTACGTCTCCGCGATGAACGGATTCTTGTTGATCACGAAGTCCCCGAACTGGGTGTACCGGTTGTTCGGCGTCCCCGCCGTGTCGATCGCGAACAGCACGTACTTGCCGGCGAGCGTCGTGATTCGCTCGGTCGATTCTTCGATCGTCAGATTCGCCGTGGTGAACCGGTACGTACACTTTCCGTTGGGCCCGTCGCTGATCGTGCACGCGGCGCCGTTGATCCGATTCCCAGCCGCGCCCCGGGCGACGTCGTCGCCGTCGTCTCTGACGAACAGCGTGATCGTCCACCCGTCGATATCCAAGGCCGTGCCGTCCTGGAGGAATTCGAACTCGTATTCGAACTCTTCCCCTTCGGTGGCCTCGATCCGATCAGACACCCGCCACTCCCTTGCGAGGTGGCAGATCCACCTCGCCCTTCTGCTCGTTCAGGCCGGCCACGCCGGCCGCTTTCGGGATGTTGACCTTGCCTTTCGGTGCCCCCAGGCCGGCGACTCCGGCGGAGAGAGGAAGGGAGGCTTCGCCGGCCGCGAGTGGGAACCCCACTGCACCCATGGCTGCGACCAGCTCAGCTTTGCCGGAGACCGGCCTGAGATGCACCACACCGCTTCGCTTCGGAATCGACACCGCCCCCGAGGCCTCGGACAGGCACACCACACCCGCAGCTCCCTCGAGGGAAACCTGGCCGAGCTCGGGGAGCGTGTCGCTGCTGACAGGATTCCAGGTGACCGGAGACGATGTAAGCCACGCCCCGCCAGGCCCGTCAGCGATGTGCACAAGGCGAATTCGAATATTCTTCGCACCGGGCGCAACCTGCACAGGCCCAGGAGGTGCGCCCGGCGTGGTTTCGTCGATGTCAAACGACACTGAAGACGGGATCAGGGTGCTCACACCGGTACGCCTTGGAGCGCGAATTGGAGCCCCGCCGAACGCTCCGGTAGGGGCCTGGACCCAGACGTTGGTCGATTGCTCGTACTCAACAACTACCTGACCACTGGGAAGCCTGGGGGGCGGCTGCTCCCCGACCGACGAGTTCAAGACCTGGAGGCACGCGATCGTGAAATTCGTTGATGGAGTAATCGTCGACCCCGTTGCCGGTGCCACGATTACGAGCTTGTTTGCCATCTTGGCTGGCCCCCTCGCTGAGGTTGAAACGCCGTTCGGCTCCGAGTCTGCGCAGCCCACAACGAGGAGAAGCAAGGTTAGAAAAAGAGCTGTCTTCATGCGAGATGCCTTTCTCATGGGTTGAACACTCCTTCGCCCCAGAATCGAATCGAGGGACGGTCCGGGTGCACTGATCCGCCGTCGTTGTAGACCGTCCAGACCACATTCGCCGAGACCACTTCCGGCGTCGCCAGAACCGTATCCATGGACTCTGCCCCGCCCCAGGGGATCAAAAGCGTGTCCGAGCCATGAAACACGAACACCGTGTCATCTACATTCCCGGAGGCGGAGCGGCAGTCCATCGAAACCCGGTTGATCGTGAACTCGAACGGGAGCTTGATCCCCTTCCGTGTGGCCAGCGTCGAGTCGAAGCCCGTGTTTACGTCCATCTTGAGCGCGCCCACGGCATTGTCGATGTTCGTCCCGACCTCGACCATCAGGGCGCCTGCGCGCCCGATCGGGGCCGTGTAGTGAGTCACCGTCCCGACCAGGACCAGCGACAGCGAGAGCAGCGCGACCAGCGAAAGCAGCTGTTTTTTCATGGCTCAGTTCTCCGCGTAGACGTAGACGGAGCCGGTCCCCGTCAGGTCGTCGATTTCGTAGCTGTTCAGAGTGAAGCCGCGCAGCGTCCGGATCGAGCTCGCCGCGATGTTGATGTCCTCGAACGTGCGCGTGCCGAAGTCCTTCGAGTGCACCCGCACGTTCACGTACTCGTCGGTCGCGTTCAGGACCGAGAACTTCTTCACGCGGAAGTTGGCGTCCGTCTCCTGCACGAAGTCCTGGTCCTTCACCCAGTAGGACCGGTCGATCGTCTCCGAGTGCCGGCCGGCCTTTACCCAGGTGCCCCGCTTCGACCACTTGGTCCGCGCGCCCGTTGTCACGAGGAGGACCAGAGCAAGCACGAGAAACCACGGAACGTTGCGCGCCCTCATCGGTCCACCGTCACGTGCAATGGTTCGGAAGCCGTGGGGCCCGAGAGCACCCGAATTGCCGTCATCTTGTGCCCCTCGAGAACGACCGATGCCCCCGCGGCGATCCGCACTGAAGAGGCCGTGCCGCCGGGCGAGCTCGTGCTTTGTAGCGTCAGCAGGACCTCGCTCGTGTTCGCCGTGTTGTCGAGCGTCATCCTCCGCACGAAGATCCCCTGGTCCGTAGTGACCAGATTCGTGTTAGTCGGGCTGAAGTAGCGGAGCCCCCCGTGGGAGCCTGTCACGGTGTACGAGTTGAAGTAGTCCTTCCTGAGCTCGCGCTTCAGGTCGTCCACGCCCAGGAGCGCGAACAGGCAGCCGATGAGACCGAGGAGGTTCAGAGCGTCACGCTTCAGCAAAGAAGTACGCCTTCCCCGAGCCCGGAATGGTCTCGATCTGGTACGCGGCGACCCGGAAGCCGACGATTGTCCGGGACGTCCCGTCCTCGAGCACAATCAGCCGCGAGCCGCCCGCCTTGTTGAACCGGTCCGCGAAGAAACGCACGGCGAGGATCCCTCCCGTGTTGTTCCAGATCACCATCTTGCGGATCCGTGCGCCCTGCTCCGTCGCTGGCGTCCCGGAGGTGGTGTAGTCGAAGTAGCGGACCGGCGTCTGAGCGCTCTCGTCGATCGCGTTGAAGTAGTCCCCGCGGACCTCCACGCGCCGGTAGCTGCCCTGAAGGGCGAGCGCCACGGCGACGATCAGGACTACCCACGCGAGCCGGCGCATCAGTTCTGCACCACGATGTGGAGCGTGTCGCTCGCGGAGGGCCCGATGATGGGCGTAATCGAAGAGACCTTGTGCCCGTCGAGCTGGTACGTCGCGCCGGCGCCCAGCCGGAAGCGCTCAGGAGGGTTCGGTGCGCTGGTCGATTCGATGTCGAGCGTGAGCTGAGAGGTGCCGTCCGTCCAGTCGATCAGAATCGAGCGCACGGTGAGCCGCTCCGCCGTCGACGCGGCCACGATCAGGGTGTCCTCGGTCTCCGAAAAGAAGTACTCGGTGCCCGTATCGTTCACCATGTACGTGTTGTAGTAATCGCTCCTGAGCGGAGACCGGAGGTCTTCGAAACCGACCACCTGGACGAGCGCGACGGCGAGCACAACGCCCATTGCCGTCAGGTTCGCCCACGCCAGAACAGCTCTCATTTCCGCTTCCTCTTCGCCTTCGCCTTGGCTTTGCGCTTCGCTTTGGCCTTGGCTTTGGGTGCGGCCTTCGCCTTCTTGCTCTTCGCGTGCGTGCCGCCCTTGCGCATGGAAAACCGGTTCGCGCCGTCCGCGGCCGCGGCGGCCTCTTCTTTCGCGCGCTGACCCTCGCCAACGTGCTTCGAATCGCGCACGACGTCGTAGTCGTACCCCTCTCGCAGCGTCGCCAGGAGCGCCTGGGAAAGCTTCTGGATGGAGCCTCGCGCGAGCTTCGAGCCCTTCGTCCCGACACCCCGATTCGGGACCGGGAGGTTGCGCCGGAGCTTCACGGTCAGCGTCTTCTCGGCCATTTCTTCCTCCGTGTTGGGCGGGGGACGTGCCCCCGCCCGAGGGGCAGCGCTAAGGCGCCGCCGTTAGAGCCCGTCTTACGGAGCGATGTTGATCAGGTACGCGACGTGGTTCTCCGTGTCCGGCGGGGCGTGCCCGATCGCGTGACGCAGGAAGCCGCGAACGGCGACCATGTCCTGAGACGGGAGCTCCCAGACCTTGATCTGGATGTTCCGCTTCACGCCGATCCGCCACCGGCCCACGTGGACCAACATGGCCACTTCCTGGGTCGGAGAGGCGACGACCACGCCGGAGGCGTTTGTCAGCGGAAGCTGCGACGTCGGGACGATCGGGATTCCGTGCACGAACGCGAGCGTGCCCGTGGGCAAGGTCGCGAGGCCCGGTCCCATCACGTTCACCGCCCGGACGTCCGAGTCGCTCGCAAGATCGATGTACGCCTTCACGGACGGGAAGAACCGCAGGTTCGGGATGTCGACCCCGAACTTGCCCATGCTCGCCCATGCCTCCTCGAACTCGGTCAGCGTGAGCGCCGTGCCGCCGACATCGGTCTCGTTCTGGTTCAGGTGGTGACCGTAGAGGCGGAGCCCGCCGTTCGCGTCACCGTCCGCGGCGCCGTTGTTCACCGCCAGCCCGAAGGTCGCGTCCAGGCCGGCGTCGTTGTTCGGCTGGAAGTTGAAGATTCCCGACTCCTGACCGTCCGCGAGCGCGGCCGCGTACTCGTCGGTCAACGCCATGATCGTGTCGACCGCGGCGTCCTCCACCTCTTCCATGGAGATGCCACCGATCGGCGTCTGTGCCTTGTCCGGCCGGAGCTCGATTACGCCAGTGGTCGGGTTGTTGACCGCCTGCCCCTCGAACGCCGGCACCGTGGATCCGGACTGGGCGTCCGCGCGGGACAGGGCGACCACTCCCGCGATCGTCGGGATGTGGAGCTCCTTCGTTCCTTCCGAAAGCTCCACGCGCGGGAACTGAGCCGCGACGCGATTCTGGATTCGGAAGAAATCGACCCGCCGAGAAGAGACCATGACGGGGGCCCACTCGCCACCCTCCCCGGTCGTGTCCGGGTTCCAGATGTCCGCGCGCACATGCACCGGCCCGGATCGAAGCGTACGCTCGTAGGCCTTCGCGGACTCAATCTCATCCCACTCGACGACAGCCGGGCCCTGGTACTCACCCTTTGCGATACGCATGTTGCGCACGCACTGAGCGAAGCGCTTCGCGAAGAAGGCCCGGTCCGCCTGGCGAACGACGTCCCGGCCCCAGTCGGTGTCCGGCGTGTAGCGCTGGAGATCGTGGATCGAGCGGACCTCGCTGTTCGGAAGGCCCGAAGCGGAGATCCCGCGGTCGATCACGGGAAGTTTGTCCTGCGCGTCCAGCTGTTCCTGGATGGCGGCCAGCTTATTGTGGAGCTCGACGTTCTGGTCCTTCACGGTCCGGAACGTCTCGTGAGCCAGCTGCCAGTAGTCCTCACCTTTCCGCCCGCTGGCATCCCTTTCGCGCGGCGGCTCGGCCGGTGTGGCCTCGGTGACTTTCGTCACGTCCTCTGCCATTGCGGCAACCCTCCATCTTTCCCGTTCATCACCTTGCTCTGACGCTCAGAGCACGCGCGACAAGAGAGGCGTTCTGAGCCGCGTACAGCGACAGCATCAACGCCAGTTCCGAGGGTGGCCCGTCGTCCCTCACCGGCTCCGGAGTCGCGACCGGAGGCCGAAACCGCGCCTGGAGTGCATCCCTCTGGTGCCTCCGGGCTTCCGTGAACAGCGCGTCCCGATCCAGCGGGAGCGGCACGAGTGAAACGTCGATCAGCTGCATGTCGTGGACGGCGAAGATCTCCGTCTCCGGCATGAACTCGAGCGTTTCGAAATCAATCAGGAACCCGATCGAGAAGGCCTTGAGGGACTTCTCGCGGATCTTCACCTGGACGTCGCGCTCGGCGGACGAGACGGACGTCGAGATGGCCAGTCCCTGGTCATCCACCTCGAGCTTGTCGACGCGCCCCACGAGGTCGCGCACGCCCATCCGGTGGGAAGCGAACAGCGTCGGGAACTCCATGAAGCGCTCGATCGAACCCTCCATGGCGCCCTTCGTGATCATCAGCCCGTCGTCCTTCGGGCCGAACGTGGAGGCGTGGCCCGTGAGCGGCATTTCGCGGCCCTGATCTGCCGGGATCGTGCTTTCCGGCTCGGACTCGCCATCGCCCACACCCTCGCCGTCTTGCCGGACCTCCTCCACGACGCCGTCACGGGCGATGGTGGCTAGGGACCGCTCGGCTTTCTCTTCCGGCGTGAGCTCTTCGGTTCGCGCTGCTCGCTTCATCGGCTACTCCTCCAGGTTGATCGGTCCGCCGGAGTTGATTGCGGCGTGGAGCTTCCCGAGGTTCTGCTCCACGAACTTGGCGATTTCGCCCTTCGCCATGTCCCCGATCGGCTCGAACGCGCCGAGGTCGGTGGATGCGTCGGCGAAATCCACGAGGTACTTCGCGGCGAGGGCGGCATCGCCCAGGAGAGCCTGGAGAGCGTCCGTTGCCTGGATCTGATACTGCTGGCCCATGTCAGTGCCTTCCGTTGTGGCCGTTCACGGCCGTGGTCCAGTCCCGTCTCGAAGCTGCAATGAGCTCACGCATCCCCTCCGCGCCCGTGAGCTGGCGCTCATCCTCGTTCTCGCTTTCACTCTCTTCGCCCTCTGCCGCGGGCGGATCCTCTGCGGGCGGCTGCCCGGGGGCCATCATGGGAGCCGGCTGTTCCTTCTTCAGCTCATCCCCGCCCTCGATCGGCTCCATGTCGAGCGTCTCTCGAACCTCGTTTACCGTCATCACGCCCGCTTTGACGTAACCGGTATGGGCTTCCATCTGCTCTTTGGCGTTCGGCTGGACGGCGGCTACGGCGCGCTTGTCTATCTCGAGGCGGACGCCGGCGGCCATCTCCGTGCCGTTCACGCCGTCGCAGATGAGCTGGAGCAGCGGGAACACAGCGTCCGTGTAGAGCAGAGCCCGCTGCTCCTTCATGTTCGAGCGGTTCACGTCCTTCGAGTCAAAGAGCCCCGGAGGAACCTGGTACACGTTGAAGATCTCGAGGCGGAGAATCCCGTAGTTCTCGGCCGCCATAGAGTCCTTGAGCGAGGACTGCATCTCTTTGTAGTCCGCGTCGTTGGCCGAGATCACCGCGAGCTTGCCGGCGTTTCCGGGGCCACCGTGGCGGCTCTCCCACTTCCGGCGGAGACGCTCCTTCTGGTCACCCGAGTACCGGGTCCCCTTCAGGATCAAGAGGCCACCGATCCGGAGGCCATTGTCAAAGAACGACTTGATCGCGCGGCGCTGGGACCACATCTCGTTGAGCGTCGGCTCCAGCTCTTTGAGCGGAGACAGGCCGGCGAAGGGGTCGTGGGGATGCGGCTCGATCACGCGGAGCACGCGGTCCGCCGGGATCACGGTCTTCCGGCGGCCGCCGTCGTAGCTGAAGCCCACGTACGGGAAGGCGTTCGAGCGCGAGGGGATCGGGCTCGTTCGCGAGCTCTCCAGGATGTAGAGGTGCCGCGGGTCCCGCATGGTGTTATCCACGGCCCAGTTCAGCGTGCCAGTGAGAAGGAGCTGCTGACAGGAGCCCTTGACGAAGGCCGTCCGCCCACCATTCGGCGAGGGGTTCGGGCGGGCGAGAAGGTCGTTGAGCGGGTGGGTGTCGTTGACCGAGCCGTCGGGGTTCTTGACGACGAGCGGGACCTCGACGGCGGCGTTTGAGATCTTCTTCACCGCGGCCGAGACGAGGGGGAAGACCCCGTTCACGCGAAGGAATTTGTGGTAGTTCTGGTCTTCGGGCTGGACGCCGCCGTTCAGATCAGCGGAGACGACGTTCGCGATGATTTCAGCCCAGGCGGGGTGCTCCCGCTTGAAGAGCCCGCGTGCCCAACTCCACAGCCTCACCCATCATCCCAACCCGGCCCAGGGTCTGGTCAGTCGCGGTGCGGAACTCCTCGAGTTCGCCTCTCTGCCTTGTCTACCACGCCATCGGTGTCTGGAGCTGACGCCCCGTCAAAGGACTCGCGCAGCGAGATCGCCTCGGCGAGTTCGCGACCCTCTTCGCTTTTCGGGTCGATGTAGCGGTCGCCGGTGCGGATGTACTTCTCGAACCGATCCGCGATGGTGAGCACAACGCCGCTCAGATGGTTCGATCCTGGGATCCGCTTCGCGTAGAACTCCATCGACTCAATAGCCCGCTCCAGAGCCTCCGCGCGGACAGCCTGCTCGGTGCCCAGCCCGCGGTCTTCCAGCATCATCAGTCCGGATCCCGTGTCATCCGCCGGGCCGTCCTTTAGTTTGCCATCGCCTTTCGGCTCTGCCACGTCACAGCTCCTCGGTTTTGAAGATGGGAGATCGGGTAGGAGGGCTCCGTTTCCGGAGCTGCCAGGATCATGGGGGGACGGCGGGCGCGCGTCAACCCCCAGAATTGCGTCGCAAACGGTCGTCCACGAAGGCGAGTACGACAAGGAGAATCACGATCCCGTCCGAAATCAGCTCCTCAGGGGTCGTCGCTGTCCAGTTCCAGCCGAAAAACACGTTGGTCCGCACGAACCAAAATGCCGCTACGAGAAAGAGCACCGCTTATGTCCTCTGAAGGCCAAGGGAGGGGCAGGGCGGACTCTGACCCACGCCCCCCGGGTGTTCCAAGCCCGTTCCCCTGGCGGTTGTGGCCTAGCGGTAGGCGGCTTTCACGCGGCCCCAGCTCTCGGACGTCATGCCCTGCCCAGCCGACACGGAAAAGCCGCCGGCGCGAATCCACCCGGCGTGCTCGTCAAACAGCCACGTGTCGGTGTTCGACTTGTCGACCAGGATTGACCCGTGCACGAAGAAGTCGGTCATCTCCGGCGCGTCGTGGAACTCTGGGCGCCTCTGCCAGCCAGACGTGCCCATTTGCCACGCCGAAAGGTCAGCCCCGAAGGCCCATTCCTCCCGGTCTGTCGCCCGGGTTGGGACGGCGTCGGGCTGGAGCTGATCCACCGGCCACCAGGACGAGCTGTTTCGCCACCAAAGGCCGCCGTCCTCGAGAATGATCGCGGTCTCGGTCGGGCTCACGAACTCCATTTGCCGCACCTGGGCCATCGTCAGGGCCGCGGGTATGTCTCGAGGCTCGTCGCGCCAGATCGCGGCTTCGGTGAGCTGGTAGGCGTCTCCTGTGCCCGTCCAGAGCATTCGCCCAGAACACATGACGGGCGAGTCGAGTGGGGTCCCGGGCCAGGCAATCGCGGGACCCCAGGATCCATTCAGGTAGACGTGGGCGGTGCCGTCGTTCAAGCAGACGAACATCCCGCCGGGCCAGATCGGGTCCGTGCCGAGGAGGCGCACCTCTGTGGCGTCGAATCCGGCGAAGTCTCGCTGTGGCTGGCGGGCCCAGATACCAGTGATCGGAACGTCGTAGGCCAGGCTGCCCAGGTAGAACGTGTCCTCCGCGTGGCCCCAGACGGTGCCCTGGGCGGGGTTGTCCCATTCGGCGAGGGCGCTGCAGGGAAGCAGCACGAGCGCCAGGACGATCAGAATACGCATTGTTTCCTCCTTCGAACCTCGACCGCCGGGGCTGGCGGATCGCTTGCGGTGGTTCCTGCCGGCCGCGTCTCGGCCGACGCCCATCATCGCAGACGGGCGTCGGCCAAGTCAAACCGTGGAGGCTACTCTTCGCCCTCGTCGAGGGTGCGCTGGACGACCTTCCACTCGTTCGGGCTGAATTGGGTCGGAAGAAACTCCTCCTCGACCTCGTTGTCGTACCAGGTCATTTTACCTCCCCGGTTATTTCGATGGGTCCCGGTTCACGCACGCCGTCTAGGATCTCCTGGACGTAATCCATAGGCAGTCCGGGCCCTGGCTTCACAGCTACCATCCTACGGACCAGCCGTAGCGCAGATTCTTGGAGCTGAAGCACTGTTGGGGCTAGTGCGTCCCCGGCAGCGGCCCTGGCAGCGGCCCTGGCAGCGTCCCTGGCAGCGGCCCAGGCAGCGGCCCCGGCAGTGTCCCTGGCAGCGGCCCTGGCAGCGGCCCAGGCAGCGTCCCAGGCAGCGGCCCAGGCAGCGGCCCCGGCAGCGGCCCAGGCAGCGTCCCCGGCAGCGTCCCCGGCAGCGGCCCAGGCAGCGGCCCCGGCAGCGGCCCCGGCAGCGTCCCCGGCAGCGTCCCAGGCAGCGGCCCTGGCAGCGGCCCCGGCAGCGTCCCTGGCAGCGGCCCTGGCAGCGGCCCTGGCAGCGTCCCCGGCAGCGGCCCAGGCAGCGGCCCTGGCAGCGGCCCTGGCAGCGGAGAGATTTGCCCAGCTCGGCAAAGCGCTTACAGCGTCAGCGTGAGAAATCAAGCCCGCCAGCCGAAGCCAAGCTGGGGTGTATTCTCGAAGCGCCCAATTCAACACCATCTCGCGCCTTTGTCGCTCGTGCGTCAGCGTGCCCCCGGTCCCAATGATCTCGGGTATCAGCGGAATCAGTAAGCGATTCCGCTCTTCGTCGCTTGGTAAGGTGTCGTTCCATGTGCGCAAGAAATCGCTGATTGTTGGGCTCACGCACTCCGGATGGTCCGAGTGCGGTTCTCGTGCCACATACGCAGCGGCCTCCAGGGCACAGTGCCCATCGCGTGGGTCAAGGTGTGCCCCCTGGCTTAGATTTCGGATTACTCGAAGCTCTTTCATTTTGCTCTCCTCCCTGTTTCACGGGGCTGTCCCGTCATGGTGATCAGCGGCGGGATGTCCTCGACTGGCATCGTGGTCAACCAGTCGTCCCGAACAGTGTACCCCGCCAGCTGCATCCGGCGCTGCCCCTCGCTCAGGGGGACGAGAGGATCTCGCATTTCGACGACGAGATCCACCTCGAGCCCCTTTCGGAGCGCATGGACTACGCGGACGCCCTCCACGAGAAACCTCGCACGTCCCGCGCACTCCTCGACGACGTGAGTCGACAGGGAACTCCACTCCATCTTGTCTATCAGGTCGTCCGTGTGGATCACGAACGGGTCGCACCGGGTCCGCTCCAGGAGCTTCGCCAGAGTCGTCTTCCCACTCCTGGGTGGCCCGATGATGGCCAGCCGGTCGGCGTGATTGAGCGTGTCCATGAGGTGCGGCTGGGGTGGCACCGCGTGGAACTGTTTCTTGCGGCGCGTCACGACGGTGCGATTTCAAAGACGTGAAACATCAGCTGCCCGCCCTCGATCTTGACCGTGCCCACGTGGTCCAAAGCATGATCGTCCCGTATTTTGCGGCCCGTCCCGGCAACCCGAAAGCAGCGAGTCCTCAATGGCGCATTTGGGTTTACGACAGCCCAAAGAAAGGCCTCGCGGGCTTGGCAGTCCACGTGGATTATTTGAGCGCCCTCTGGTACCTCGATCGAAGCAACCGCTTCCATCGGGATTTTAAACTTCCAGACTTCACGCATTTCGCTCTCCTCACATGATTAGTTCCACCTGGTCCACGTCGGTGTGGGCCAGGGCGGCCAGCATGAGCGCGATCACGCCGTCATCGTGTCAGCGCTTTCAGAGCTCGCCGTAGCAGGCGAATACACTCCGCCCGCTTCCCTCGAAACACGCAATACGCCATGTCCTCGTTCCCGCCAACCGAGACTCGAAGAATCCCGTGCTCATCGTCTGGACGTTTCGTCACATCCACGCCCGCCTTGCTCCACTTTGCGAGCTCTGGCTCGCCCTCTTTGCCCCCGGTGATTTCGCTTTCGCCCGCCTTTCGCATTCGCTTGGCTTTCTCTTCTAGGCTGGCCAAGTAGTCCGCATCGTGATGTGTCCGCATTTCGCTCTCCTCACATGATTAGTTCCACCTGGTCCACGTCGGTGTGGGCCAGGGCGGCCAGCATGAGCGCGATCACGCCGTCATCGTGCATCCCGGAGGGTGCCGAGTACGCGAACGTTCCGCCTGGGAGCCGTTTGATCGTGTAGCTCTGGAGCTGGCCCACGAGGACCTGATCCGACGGGATCCGGACCTCGCCCCTCTCGAACAGCGCCGCGAGATTCTCGACTGCGGGCGCCTTCGATCCACCCTTCCCGCCAGTACTATACCATCCGTGCACCGGAAGCCCATCCATTTGCAGCTTCTCGATCAGCGGCTCGCCCATCGAGTTCCGCTCGGCCATGATGACCTCGGGCTTCCACACTTCGGCCAGGGCCTTGAGACGCTCGATCTGGAGCGTGTAGTTGATCTCGACCATCCGATCGAGAGCGACCACCTCGAGCCTCTCGTCCATCACGACAAACCAGGTCAGGTCATCGAGCTTGCCCCAGTCGACGCCGATCACGTACCGGCGGCCCTGCTCCGGGCCGTCCAGTGTGCGCGCGGTGCAGGCGTCGCGGACCTTCCGAAACACCGCGCCGGCGTCGTCCAGGAAGGCAGCGAGGTACTCCTGCTCCCAAAACTTCTCCGAGATCTCGCCGTTCCGGAATCGCTCCTCGAGCCGCTTGATCTGCTTCGCCGTGAGGTATGGGCTGTCCCGGAACGTCTGGTGCCAGGCGCGCCACCCCTCGAGCTCCTGGAGGCCGTTCTGGTAGGCCGGGTGGAGGAGGTCGTCGTACCCCTTCGGCGTCCCAGCGAAGACGGCCACGCCGTCCCGGTCGAGAAGGGTCGGCTCGAGGGACTCCTCCCAGGCGATGCGCGGGATCAGGCCGGCCTCGTCCATCATCACGAGGTCCACGGCGTCGGCGACGAGCGTCTCCGGGCGGGCCGCGGACTTGATCTGGAGCTCGCCCCCGTTCGGGAAGCGGAGCATCCGATCCACCTCGCGCACCTCGACGCCAGGCCAGACTTTCTTGATCTCGTGTCCGTGGTTCCGGAGGGCCCGCCAGACACCGTGCGACATCGGCCTGGAGGGGAGGACCCACCAGCCGATCCCACCCTGGAGGGCGTTTCTCATTCCGAGGAGATGGAGGGTTTTCGACTTGCCGCGCCGGCGGGCCATCACGAGGGCGGCGCGCGCCCCCGGCGTTTCGCAGTGGTCTAGGACCTGGCGCTGGATTGGGTCCGGTGCGGGGAGCTCAATATCAATCTCCCGCATCAGGACAGACCTGCTTTACCTCCACGGCGACCAGGCGGCCGCCTCGCATCGCATACCGGGGCTTCAGAAGCTCGTCAGCACGGTGGAACTCACCGCAGAACGGGCATGCCATTAGCGTGTCTCGGGGGACTGTGCCTTTGCGCATGGCGCGCCAAGCCTGCTCGCAATCTGCCTTCGTTGGCACTATTTTTGCCCTAGGCCGGGGGGAACGGGCGCCTGCATCTGCAAGCACCATAGCACGTTGCCAGCTCCAGCTCCGAGTCAACGCGAGACGAAGCTGGCACGTGAAAGTCACTCTTCGCCGGGTTCCTCCGGCGGGGTGGAGGGTGACGTGGTCTGGAACATCTCCTTTTGGGAGTTCATCTTCGCCAGGGTCTTCTCGGCGACGTCGTGCATTTTGGGATGCCCGTCGCCCTCGATCGTCGCGACCAGCGCGGGGGACTTCTCGTTGTTCGCGGCGCGGGTCAGGGCGGACTTGGCCGAGGTGAGGATTCGCGAGACGTTCTCGTTCGCTACGTCTTCGTTTGGGGCGGGGACCAGGATTCGGAGCGCGCGCCGGTACTCGAACAGCTGCATTTTCGCCATTTCAGTCTCCTCGGTTTGTTTTGGGTTGGCGACAAACGATGCAATACGGAAGCTCTGCGAGCTCTCGTTGGAGGATCTCCCGGGCGCGGCCCTCGGGCACGGCCTCGATTGTGGCCGGTGTCCCCCGCTTGACCCGCCGCGTCTCGCCGGATGCGATATCGAACCAGCGCTTTCCGGCACGCCATTCGTCGACCTCGGCCAGGAGCTCGAAAACCTGCTCGAGGCTGGCTCGGTCGAGGGTCACTTCGTCGGGAATCTCTTCGGGTGAGGGCAGTCGCCCTCGGAGTTTCGGTGTGTTCATTCGATGCTCTCCTCCCGGCGCGATAGTCCACGCC
>JANQEO010000124.1 GCA_028278325.1 Candidatus Binatia bacterium | reverse complement strand
AACGTCGTGACGAGCCTCACCGGGACGACCCAGGTCTCCGGATACGGCTGGCCAGAGGGTGGCATCCTCTCCTCGGGCCACGCATTCGTCAACAACGAGACCCACTCCTCTGCGGCGTTCGGACTCTTCGGGTGGCAGAACCAGGGCAGTTACCACATCGTCGACTTCACTTCGTGGAGGAACGAGATGGGCGTGCGCTGGGGTGCTTACGTCAACCAGGTGCAGTTCCACAACGCGAACCTCTTCGGGAACTCGATCGCCAACTTCAGCGTGCGCAACAACCGGCCTCTGATCATCGACTCGCACCTCTACGGAGAGCCTGACTACCCGTCGAAGGACGGAATATTCATCGACTTCTACTCCGGACCGCCTTCCCGCACCAACCCGTCGCGCATCGTGCGATCGGTGCTCGAGAACCACTACAACGCAGACGTCGCACACATCCACAAGGAGACCTGCGGGCCGCCTTCGTGGGCTGTTCCGGACGTGCCGAACTGCATATCGACGTATGCCGCGTTCGTAGACACGCAGACTCTGTCTGAGACCAACTTCGAGTTCAGCACTCACTGGGAGACGATCGAGCCGTTCTTCGACGTCAAGAACTACGTCGGCACTGTGCCGGGACTGCCGCAGCACTTCCGTCTCACTCGGCCAGACCAGCCCAAGCCTTCGCCGAACGCCTTCTACGTGGAGCAGTTCGACGCATGGCTGGACCCGGACCACCCCGACTCACCGAACTGGCCGGTGCCGCCGACCATTCAGTGGGACGGCGACTACTCGAACATCGACCTGGCGTCTGGCCCTGTGACGGTAAGCGCTACCGCCAGCGGCTTCACGTCTGAGAAGGGTGAGATCGAGTTCTTCATCGACCAGTTCGAGGACGGAGAGCCGTGGCTCACCGAGTACTACGACAACACGAACCTGGCAGGCGAGCCGGTGCTGGTGATGAAGCGCGAGGACCCGAAGTTCCACTACGGGCAGCCGTCAGGCGGCTTCAGGATGCCGACTACGCCGGCTGAGACGATCCTTTTAGCGGCCAACTGGTCGGCGAGGCTCTCCAGGACGGTGAGGTCGTCGGGCGGCGTCTACGAGTTCGTCTACGAGGCGAACGACGGGATGCGGCTGTTCGTGGACGGGCAGCTCATCGCAAGCTACTGGGGACCGTCGCCGAACATCGGGCCGATGAAGGGCACCGAGCGGCTGACGCTGTCGCCGGGAGACCACGAGATCGTGATCGAGTACCTGGCGATGGAGGGCAGGCACTCGATACTGGACGTCGAGTTCTACCGCATCCTCTCGGGATCGATCACAAC
>JANQEO010000105.1 GCA_028278325.1 Candidatus Binatia bacterium | reverse complement strand
ACTTATCGTCGACCTCGTCGATCGCATGGAGGTGTTTTCCGACGAGCGGCCGGTCGATCGCGAGCCGACTACATCGCGCGCATCATCGAGCCCGCCCGTGCCTACGGCTTCCCTGGGTGGTACATCGAGCGAATCGAGTCGTTTCTTCCCTAGGCGCGCCGCCCAACAAGGGGTTGCAGCTGACGGCCTACGCAGTGGCGCGCCTAGGCGTGTACCCTCACGGCACTACGAGCGGGGTCCATCAGCCTGCTGTCACGTCGGCCGCAGCTGAACCCCGAGTCCGTTAGGCGGCACGGCGCGATGTCAGAAACGGAGCGCTCCCAGCTCTACGAGTTTTCTGGTGGCGACGTCACGCTGTGGGCAGAAGCAGGCGAGCCCATCATGCTCAAGTCGCTCGATTCGGTGGGCCAGTGTCCCGTCGAACTCACGTCCGACGAGGCACGTGACCTTGCCGCGAAGCTCCTCGAGCTCGCCGAGTGGTGCGACCGGACCTAGGGCCAGCCTGTCCTGCGTGCCGCCTAACAAGGGGTTGCAGCTGACGGCCAACGCCAAGGCAAACATGCTTGGTAGTATTCTGGCGTCCTACTTGGGCGCAGCTGCGACCTTCGGCGGCCGTTGGCCGCAGCTGAACCCCTAGTCCGTTAGGCGGCATGGCACGAGTTCTCGCTCTCGCGCTTCTGACTCTCGCCACTACCGGCTCGGCCGCCAACGCTGCACCTTGCGAGTCGCTGCCGCCGTCCTACGCCGTGTCTACAGGCTGCCTCCTTGAGTTGGGGCGAGCCGGAGATCTAGCGAGGCACCCCCGCGGTCAGATGGCTGTATCCACTCTGTCAGAGCGAGTCGGGTTTGAACCTTCACGATCCTGGCAGGGTCCCGACCACTTCAAGGGCGAGCATACGGTCACCTTCCACGAGTACACTCGTACTGGCTTCCGCCTTCTTGTCGCTCAGTTGGACTCCAATCTATCGGTGGAAGAGTTGACCGTTTCAGACCCCGCCTTCCCACTACCGTGCTCACTTCGGATCGGCTTGACCAGAGAGGAAGTTGTGTCTCGACTCGGCCAGCCGCTTCCTCACAACACCGCCGAGAACCACATCTCCTACGACTGGAACTCGATCTGGTGCGAAGAGATAGAGGGCCACATCATCCACTTCGCGGGCCACGCCAACATCACGCTGAAGTTCAACGGAGAGGGTGCCCTCACCTCAGTAGATTGGGACTTCTTCGCCGACTAGCATGCCGCCTAACAAGGGGTTGCAGCTGACGGCCAACGC
>JANQEO010000090.1 GCA_028278325.1 Candidatus Binatia bacterium | reverse complement strand
CCCCGATGAACGATTCCACGTAGTCGTACCAGGGCGCGATATCCTCGTAGCGAATCGGCCAGTCCACCGCGATCCCTTCCTTGGCGTTGGCTTCAAAGTCCAGGTCGCTTATCCGATAGCACTGCCGACCCCAGGTCAACGATCTGCCGCCCACCTGATAGCCCCGGATCCAATCGAACGGTTTGGTTTCGACGTAGGGATGCTCATCGTCACGCACGAAAAAGTGCTTGGTATCCTGGGTGACCGCATAGGCCTTGCGGCCTTGCACAAAGTACTGCTCTTCCCGCTCTTCGCGCGTAAGACGGTTACCGTACGGCAGTTCCCAGGGTGCGAGGTTCATCGTCGGGTAGTCCCGCACGTGTCTGACCATAGGGCCTCGCTCCAGCACCAGCGTTCTCAGCCCCCTCTCACACAGCTCCTTGGCGGCCCAGCCACCGCTGATTCCCGTTCCGATGACGATTGCATCATAGGATTGGTCTTGCGATTTTCTTAGCAAATCTCGAAGCCTCGCTGCTTAAAAGTGTCCTCCGGCGAACGCCGGTCACCGCCTCTCGGGCCGAGCTCTCGGGCTTGGCGTCAGCATCATCAGTCGGACCGATGAATCGGTGATTTCCTCAGTCGGATCGGGAGCGTTGTTCACCTTGGCCATGATCTGATCCTGCAGCTGACCGATGTGAAACAGGCCTGCAAGGATTTCCGGCAGCCCGTCATCCGTCATGTCTACTGTCTCGAAGCTGACGATGCCAGGGGTTGGGCCGAGCAAACGGTGTGCCTCAAATTGCTGATGTCCGTCGTTCTCAAACCAGACCAGAGACTGGCGTCCGGGCTCCTCCCAGTAGTTGTTCCAACTGCTGGCCACGACATCCAGGTCTCCGTCTCCGTCAACATCGACCGCCCTCGCGCTTGCTGTGCCGTAGAACCGCCCGATTTCATGATAGACAAACTCGAGCTCGCCTTTGTTTTCCAGCCATTGAACACCGTGGTACGGTTTGGGCGTGGGATCCAGGTCCTGTGCATCTCCGTTCGTGAAGAGTATGTCGGCGTCCCCATCGCCATCCAGATCGACGATACGCATGCCTGTTGAACCTGACAGCGGGTGTCCTGCGCTGGCGAGAGAAACAATCTCGAATCGCCCCTCACCTTCGTTGATCATCGCGACTACCGCCTCGTGCTCCTGAGCAATCAGGCTGACGATGTCCATTCTTCCGTCTTGGTTCAGGTCAACTGGCGAGACGTTCAGCGCGCCGGGGACTTTGAGGATGGTGTGTGCTTGTACTCGGCTATCCCCTTTGTTCTCCAGCCAGGCGATCTCTCCGACATCGCCTCCGCCGAAGATCGCAACGGCAATGTCGTAGTCGCCGTCACCGTCGATATCGACCGGGCGGGCATCTGCTATACGCCCAACGTCTTCCAGCAGCACTTCTGCAGAAAAAGAGCGCTCGGGGCCTTGTCGCAGCAAAACGACTTTCCCCGCGGGCGAACTCACGGGAGGGAAAACGCCAAGAGCCGCTACAATGATGTCTGCGTCGCCATCGCCGTCATAGTCTGCGACTTCGGTATGCGAGGGCAGCGGAACGTATGCCAATATGCGCTCTCGCCATTCTTTTCCTTCGCGATACAGCAGCGAAACAGTATGCCGCTCACCGTCGCAAACGAGAAACTCCTCTGCATCTGCGAAACCGAGATCTACCGCCTTGATGTTTACGATCAGGGGCATCCGTGACGGTGGACCCACTGTAGATTCGCGGAACGTAAGAGGCGGAGACGGATCCGCTATCACTGGTAACCTCGGCAAGGTTTCCGGAGCGGCGCGTACGTAGTACTGGGTGATTATTTCTGCGGCTTCGGGCGGGATGGCGGACTCTCCAAGTCGATCCGCGGCTAGCAGAGTCATCTCATTGACGACCATCGGCCAGACCGAGCGCGGAAGAGTCGCTGCGGGCGGCACTTTGTGGCAGCCCCCGCAATAGTGTGTGACGTAATCTTCGATACTTATACCGGCTTCTTCGTCTGAAACCGCCGCGCCTGAAAGAAGCAGTAGTAGCAGCAAACCAGGCGTATTGAACTTCGGCATTGAGCAGACTCGCTACGTAACTGGGTAGTGTCTGACAAAGATAGCGCGCTGAACCAGGCACTGGAAGCTGAAAAGGCTTACCCCGATACCATGGACAGTCAGAGCTTGGGATCCAAGAAGCTGCTAACGGCATTTTGCTCTCGTAGTTGCCTGGCGATAAGTAGCCGAGTTGGGAGTGACGGCGGGTGCAGGCCAGCCGCTGCGCGCTGCCCAATGCGAGCGCACCAAGCGCCAGATCGACTCGCAGACCGTCGAGACCGATCGGATAAACCAGCGCTTGGCGTGCTCACAGTCCTGCCTGACCCGAATGCCGGCGATCCTTCCGTGGATTGCCGCCTTACCCCGATAATGTCGGGTCGAATCTGTAAACTCGAGTGGCCCGAGTGTCGTGGACTACACCTCCAAGCCTAGATCCAGGCCCAATTCGTCTTCCATGTAGTCAACATAGAAGGGGTATACGTCCACGGCTTCGGCGGTCCGTTCACGTTCGTAGGTGCCGATTCCGACGATTTCTCCCATCCATTGACCGTCCCAACCGGCCTCGAGCAGGAACTCAACGACAGACTTGAAGTCCACGATGCCCTCACCCGGCAATACCACGCCGCCCTTGTACTGCTTGCCTTGATACTCGAATTCGATGTTCGGATCGTAGTCTTTCATATGAATCGTACATATGCGTGATTCATAAGCCCTGACGACCTCGAGGGCATCGGCCGGCGGAGACAGCTCACCCCTTGTGCTATGGCCCCTTGCAAGCCACGACAGGTCGGGAGTGAGATTGACGTATCGAGGGTCTGTCAGGTCCATCAATCGACGAAAGCCGAGCGATGAGTGGGTGTGGTAGCTGAACTTGATCCCGTTCGATTCGACCAGCCGTTTACCTTCCTCATTGCACAGTTTCGCGATGCTCCTCATGAGCTCTTCGTCGTTGGTAAGGGCACCGTAAGGACCGGTATAGATCCCGCCGATAGCCTCCATGAATCGGCCAATGAGCCTGTTCTCCTCTGCGATCTCGCCGTATTTCGACGTATCGAGCAGCGAATATCCCTCATTCAGGCCGACGAGCCGGAGTCCCAACTCGTCCATCCTGTCTTTGAACTCGTTGATGTTGTTTACGTATTTTTGAGCAAGCTTGAGCTGGGTGTTGTCGACTTCGATGTTGTGAAGACCGGCTTTGGAGGCCGCTTCCATCGCGTGCCAAAACCCATCCATTCCGATCCCCAGGGAGCTTGGCGCGAAACCGCAAAGAAACTTCTGTTGCTTCCGTCCAACAGCTCCGGACGCCGTTGCGGCATAGGACAAAGGCCCAACGCTGGCAGCGAGCGCGCTGGCGGACTTAATGAACGATCGGCGATTCAGAGCTGTTTTCATCGAGGGGCTCCCGTTGGTTGTCGATGACCACTTGCAAACAAGTATAAATAAAAATTCTGTTAATAGCAAAATTAGAAGAAAAATATTGCACTCGCGAATGGCTTTCGGTAATTTGCTGTTGGAGTACTACGACAGCTGATTGCCGTACAGGTGACAAGCCGCGTCGACTGCCACGAGAGCAGAGTCGACTGCCACGAGAACAGAACAGTGTCACCGTCGCGTGCGCAGGGAGCCACTAGTACTCGCAGTGTTCGAGGTCGACGCCTGGCTTGTTGTCCAGGTTGTCGGCGAGTTCTTGGCAGATAACTCAGGGTATATCGAAAGACAGGGGGAGTTAGACAGATGATTTGGCGAACCAGGACCGCTGCGACGATTCTCGCGGCATGTTCAACTTCGGCCGGCACCTCGCTGGCGCAGGAACCGATCGACGAGGTAGTAGTTAAGGGAATTCGGGGCAGCCTCGCCTCGGCAATGGATGTCAAACGCAACTCGACCGGTGTCGTCGATGCGATCTCCGCGGAGGACATCAACAGGTTTCCGGATACCAATTTGGCAGAGTCACTGCAGCGCATAACCGGTGTCTCTATCAATCGGGTTCAGGGTGAGGGTTCCGAAGTGACTGTCCGCGGTTTCGCTGGTCAGTACAATCTGGTGACGCTGAACGGCCGCCAGATGCCGGCAGCGAACATCCAGACCCTCACGAGCCTCGGCGACGTGGGCGATTCACGTTCCTTCGACTTCTCGAACCTGGCGGCCGAGGGCGTATCCGGACTTCAGATCTACAAGACGGGCCGCGCATCGGCGCCATCCGGCGGAATCGGCGCAACCATAAACATCGAGACGTTTCGGCCTCTCTCTGCGGGGACGCAGTTTTCGGTTGGCGCGAGAGCGGTTGACGACGCCGGCGGCGACAGGGTTACCCCTGAACTGAGCGGCTTGGCCAGCTGGGCGAACGATGACAGGACCGTAGGCATATCTGCATTCGCGTCCTATCAGGAACGCGATTTCTCCAATCGATCCATTGGCCCGGGCACCCTGGTATGGGGTCCTTATGATCCGGAGAATTCTGCTTTTGCCAACGCCGTTCATGTCAATGAGCCGGAACCAGGTCAACTGGCTGGATTCCCGCAAAGCGTGAATGTGGCCTACGGTCAAACGACTCGCGAGCGAGTCAACGGAATGATCACCGCACAGATCGCACCGTCGGAGAAGCTGACGATTACGGCCGATGCGACGTACATATCCAACGAGCTGGACAGCATCTCACACCTGCCGGGAATCTGGTGGAACCGGGCATTCAGCTATATCGAGTGGGACGACAACCCGGTTGTTTCAATTCCCACGCTCATGGTCGAACCGGTCGATACCTTCTCGGGTAAAGACGTATACTTCCATATCTTTGAGAGGGACACGGTAGACGAAACCACCGCCTTCGGCCTGAATTTCGACTACCAGGTGAGTGACAGCCTGAATCTCAACGCGGACTTCCACTCTGCCAGTGCTGAATCGGGTGGCAACGGGCCTCTGGGACAGAATTTCTGGCGAGGCAGTATCGCGGGTGCGGTCGGGGGCTGGCAGGCCGCTGATTTCTCAGGCAAAACACCCAAGGTATCAATTGACATCCGGGATGGCCTGACCAACGGCAACGGCGTATTCGAGCTGGAAGACCTTGGATCCCAGGTTGTCGATCGCGGCTTGTCAGAGCAGATACATGATCTCGATCAGATCCAGCTCGGCGGTCTCTGGGACGCCGCAGACGGTCTGTCAGTCAACTTCGGTGTTGGCTACATACAGTCCTCGATGACCCAGAGAAACGAGTTCACCCGCGACAATCTGGGCGGCTTTGGCGTCGCCAATCCCGGTGACCTGCCTCCCGGACTGGCGAGAGAAATCGACATCGTCGGTAAGTTCAATGACGTTCGGTTCGGATTGGCCGAAGGCGTGCCGGCGGAGTTCATACAGCCTGGCGCGAATCTGGTAGGAATAGCGAGCCCGGCGTTTACCAATGTCCCATTCGAGTTCCAGCAGGGCATGGTCGGCAACCCGTTGTATCCGAACTGGGATTTCAATAACCCGACCAGCACCGGCTTAACCGATAACGAGATTGACGAAGACACGGTCCTGGCTTTCCTCGAAGCAAGAATGGATGGACAGATCGGGGATATGCGTACAGAGACTGTCCTGGGCCTGCGCTGGGAACAGACGGACGTCAGGTCTGCGACAGACCAACTCGTCTTGCAGACGTTTGTATGGGAATCCGACAACGACTTCGGTCAGATCGTTGGCAATAACGTCGAGACTGTCACGGAAACGCACAGCTACGACTACTTGTTGCCAAACCTGGATTTCTCGATTGACTTGAGCGACAACTTCAAGGCGCGCGCCTCGTTGAGCAAGACGATCGCTCGTCCGCAGTACAGTGCAATGTTCGTTACGACGGACGTCAGCAGCCCGGAAACACTGACGTTTCTCGGCGGCATTCCGACGGCCGCCAAGGGCACTGCCTCACTGGACCCTCTAGAGTCGAACAACTTCGATCTATCGATTGAGTACTACTACAACGAGTCGAGCTATGCCTCCATCGGCTACTTCCAGAAAGCGGTCAACAACTTCATAGGTACCGAGCAGGTCTCGCAGCCGTTGTTCGGCCTCCGGGATCCGACTTCCGGCAGAGCCGGTACACGCTCAGGCGATGCAATAGCAGCCCTCGAGGCGGGTGGGTTTGCAGTCAACGAGACCAACATCTTCACGATGACTGCAATACTCGACAATCCGCAGGACTTCCCGGGCGGTGCCGCCGAGTTTGATCCGAGTACGGCGTTCTCAGTGGACGTTTTCGCAGCCTACGACGTCATCCCCGACAACACCGATCCGCTGTTGAGCTTTCAGACTCAGCAGCCTGTAAACAACGAAACGGCGAACATCGACGGAATCGAGCTTTCCTGGCAGCATTTCTTCGGCGACTCCGGTTTCGGGTTTATGGCCAATGCAACGCTGGTGGACGGGGACATAAGCTTCGACAACGCAGGTGCCCCCGACATTGACCAGTTCGCGCTCGAGGGCTTGTCAGATTCGGCAAACCTCGTATTGATCTACGAAAACGAAACGGTCGGTGCACGCGTAGCGTACAACTGGCGCGACGATTTCTTGAGCAATACGAACCGTTCCCGCCGCCTTCCCGAGTATAACGATGAGTATCAGCAGCTGGACCTGAACCTGACCTGGTACGTCAATGATCAACTGAACGTGAGCTTGGATGGCATCAACCTGACAGAGGAGGAACAGATTCTGTTCGGGCGGACGCGAAGGAACATCTGGAGTGTCGCCGAAGGCGACGCTCGATGGGTACTGTCCGCGCGGTACGCTTTTCGATAGGAATGCACTCCGACACCGTAGCTGGCAAGCTCCGAACGAAGGTTTCGGAAAGCTGAATCGAATCAGGTCTCCGCCCGGCACGGGTGGAGACCTTTTTCTTAGCCCGTCGTTTTGGCTACGTTGCGCTTACTGACGGGTTTCATGATGCCTAGTATAGTCGGGCATTGGATCTGCAAGACTCGAACAAGGCGCAATCGCCTTTTTTCTCTGTTCGCTTGGCGATACGGAGTATTGATCGGGCAAAGACCGGATATCAGGAGACGAATACATGGCGGACTTGCTGCGTCGCGCCCGCTCTACGGCGGGACAGATCCACGACATCACTCCCGCTAGTGCGAACTGGAAGTACGTCGGTTTCGAGTTGTACCGACTTGCCGAGGGAGAGACCTGCGGTGGGGCAACGGGCGACCGCGAGGTCATCCTCGTGGTGATCGAAGGCAAGACCGAGGTCGACGTCGCCGGGAAAAAGTGGGGGGAATTGGGTGAACGCATGAGTGTGTTTGACAAGACTCCGCCGCACTGCATCTACATTCCAGGCGGCTGTGAATGGTCGGCCGTAGCAACAACGCCCTGTACGCTGGGCGTCTGCTCGGCGCCCTATACAGGGAAAGAGGATCGCAGTGTCCGGTTGATTGATCCCGGCAAAATTGAGCTGATAGAGCGGGGAAAGGGCAGCAACACCCGGTACATACACAATATCGCGATGGAGCAGGAAGACTTCGCGGAAAGCCTGATGGTGACGGAGGTCTACACGCCGTCCGGCAACTGGTCGTCTTATCCGCCGCACCGTCACGACGTCGACGAGTTTCCGGAGATCACCTATCTCGAAGAGATCTACTACCATCGCCTCAATCCAAGTCAGGGCTACGGACACCAAAGGGTCTTTACCGAAGATGGTGAGATAGACGAGACGTTCAGCTTCAACGATCACGACGTGGTGTTGGTTCCAAAGGGGCACCATCCGTGCGCAGCGCCGTATGGGTACGAGCTCTACTATCTAAATGTAATGGCCGGTCCGGTCCGGAAATGGCGATTCAAGAATCACCCGGATCACAATTGGATCTACGAGCGCGACAGCAGCGCCGTCGGCGACGACTGAGCGTAAGTCAAAGCATGAGCCTGATGCCAAGCCGGACCCTAGTCCCCTGCGGCGGAAACCCGGGCGCGTCCTCGTAGGCCGTATCGAACGCATTGTCGATCGCAAGCCAGATCGACTGGCCCTGAGAACGCCGGAACGTCAGTGTCGCGTTCACGATAGCGTAGCCGTCGTCGGCCGTATCTCCGGTAGGTATGGACGTTATGCGCCTCGATCCAATGTATCGCGCAGCCGCGTCGAGTTGCCATCGGCTGTCGATCGACCAGTCAACGCTGATGCCCCCGGTCGACTCAGGGCGCCTCCGCAGCGGCTCCCCTCTTGCCGTGATGTTCGACCACATGCCGTCAATGTAGACTCGCAGCCCGTCGGCCAAACCGAGACTGCCGCGGATTTCAACGCCGTCTGTTTCGATTCGCCCTCTGTTGACGTTCCTAAAGGTCTCGAAATCGAAATCCACCAGGTCGTCATAATCGGCCGTGAACAAAGAAAGAGACAGCTCGTTTTCTCCACCCCAGACATGGGTATAGCCGACCTCGGCACTCTGCGACTTCTCGGCAGCAAGGAAAGGGTTGCCGAATAGCGGATTCCCCAGCGCAAAGAAACTCGGCAGCTTGAAGCCGTTTGCGAAGCGGAACCACGACTGACTGCCGTTTGACGACATGCGGCGTGACAATTCGAGCTTTCCGGATACTCGTCTCTTGTCGTCGTACTCGTCCAATCGGGCCGCGACTACGCTGGTCCAATCGGCACCCAGGCGATTACCCAGTTCCATGAAGACGGAAGTGACGTTTCGGTCCAGTTCGAAGTCGTTCGGGAGGAGAACGGTGCCTATATCCACCGTGCCCCGATCGTCTCCCTCTTCGGCCACGATATTGACTCCGGCAACCAGTCTCGACGATCTCGACAAATCCAGATGATTGACCCAAAGCAGCTCACCGCGCCGGTATTCGGAGTCCGATGTGAAGGCTGGCTGACCCGGGAGGATGCCAGGCGGCACGGACGGGACAGTCACTTCATCCTCGATGACAACGCCACTTGCATTCAGATCAAAGGCCCAATTCGAGGACATCGTCCAGGTACTCATCGCCGAAACGGATAATTGGCTACCCTGAGCTCTTTCCAGTTCAGAGGTTTCGGCCAGTCTCGGACCACCGCTGACCTCGGGATAGCTGCTGCGTTCGCGGTCTACGTGGCGAACGTGGAACTCCCAGGGCACGCTCTCCCGCCAGAAGCCCCGCAGTCTCGTGGCTACGCCTCGCCTGCGTAACGACGAACCGTCAACGTCGTCGCCACCGTCCGTGGCCGATGCCTGAAGACTCAAGTCGGCGCTGCGGCTCAACCCAAAGGTCGTCGCCGCAGCAAGGCGCCAATCGCTGCTGCTCCCCAGTTCAGCAAACAGTTCTCTGGAGCCGGTGTCCGGCCAGGCGGATTGAATGTGGATCACGCCGGCCATGGCGTCGGCTCCGTATACCGACGACATCGCGCCTGTCGAAACATCGACCCGGTCAACGTTCTGTATGCCGAGCGACGAGAAATCAAACGACCCGCCGCGAGTGTTCGTTGGATTGTTGAGTCGGACGCCGTCGACCAATACGGCCGTGAAGTTCGATTCGGCACCGCGCAGGAAGATTTCCGTTGCGCCGCCGGGTCCTCCAAACCGGCTGACAGAGAAGCCCGGTAAACGCTGAAAAAGTTGCTCTGGATCGGCCGGCCGGATTCTGCCCAGTTCGACAGCCGCTGCCGAGACGGGGTTGCCAACCGTAAACGCCCCGTCGCGTATCCTCGTCCCAAGAACGACGACTTCCTCGATTTCATCGGGAACGCCCGCCAAATCCTCTTCGAAAGCGTGGCCAATAGTCGCGCTCAGACAAAGCAACGGAGCGATCAGTTTCTTACCCATGGGTAATGGCATTCCAATTGAACCAATTTGGTATATGCGTTTCAAACCTGGCTTCAAGTGTACGATAAACTTCGGTCGAGCTTTGGCTCTGTTCTGACGGAGCGCGATTCTTGACCGAAGCAACTCGAAGTAAGAGAGATATGCTCCGAAGACATCAGCAGCAGTCCATAACGGCTCGGATTACCTGGATTATCCTGGCCGGTCTCGCATTTCTGGCTGCATTCATTCAGTGGAACGATCCGGATCCCGTGTACTGGATAGCTGTCTACACCGCAACCGGCGTGACTATCGTCATCCAGGTAGTCGGCCGCCTGAGCCGATTCTGGGTGACCCTGGTCATCGGAGCCGTGATGGGCGGTTTGCTGATGACACTGGGTGGCCTCGTCGAATACCTCCGCTCGGGGGATCTCGGATCGATAACTGGAGAAATGACGGCCAGTAAGCCCTATGTCGAGGAAGCTCGAGAGTTCGTCGGCCTGGCTCTTGCCCTGCTCTTGCTTACGAAGTGCTATATCGCGGCAGACAGTGCATAGAGGAGAAGGCAGTGTGTCCGGCGGGCCCAGGCGAGTCTAATCATCGCTCGACAGTGTCTCTCCTGCGGTGGGTGAATTCCTCCGCGAACACCGGGTACTCGTTTGTTTGAGTCGAGCCGCCATGGCTCACGCGTCCTGCCGGCGATAGGATTCTAGCCCGCGCCGGGGCGCGCCAGCGGCGCGAGCAGGACGACCGTTTCCGCCGTGACCTGCCGCGGCTCCGACGCCACGAAACGGATGACGCTGCCGCGCCAGGTCGAAAGGACTGCGAGGACCTCGGCCTCCAGCCCGGTTGCGGCCGGCTCGGCCAGCCGCGGATAGTCGAAGGTGGTCAGCAGAGCGTGCCCCCGGGTCTGCAGCTCCCGGCATGCGTCGGCTGGAAGCGCCAGACAGCCCGAGCGCAGAGTGAGTTGCGGGGAATCCACGGTGTCGTTCGCGGCGATCTCCCGCCGCCAATGACCGCGCAGGCCGCCGACGTCGGCAAACAGCGGCATCGAGCCCGCGGCGGCAGCCTCCAGGATCTCGGATTCGGACGTCATCAGGCGAAACGCGGCGTCGGCGAGCGAATACTGCTGCTGCTCGAACGGGTTCGCGTCGGCTGCCTTTTGCGGCCGTTCCTGACTGCGGGAGAGCTCGTCGAACCGGTGCGCCTGGGTGGTGGTCAACGCCTCCAGCCGGTCCCCCACGCGGACCTGAACGCTCGGCTTCTTGCCGCCGCCCAACAGGCTCTTCCAGCGATCGGCTTTCGTCACGTCGGGTGCTCCTGCTCTGAGCGCCTGAGTTGGTTCAGTACTCTAGCAGGCGGTCGGACCGCCCGATCGAAGCGTTTTCACAAAAAAACCGCTCCGATAGCCCTGACGCTCACCCGAACGGCGCACCTTCCACCGCTCGATTACCGGCCGGCCCGGCCACGCTCATCGCGTCCCCAAGCGCCGTGTCCGGCGGCATGACCGTCGAGTCGATCGGGACACGCCGACCGTGTCGCGGAGCATACGGTCCCGGCGCGGCAATCGGCCGCGGCGACGAGCTGCCGGGAGACCGCGGCGGCGAGGCTCCATGGCGATGCTCTAGGCATCTTCGCCAATTCGTGAGGCGCGCGTGACATCCGCGTGATATTCGCCCGCCAACATGCCCTCCGAGTATCACCTGAACGGAGACACACCAATGAAACGATCCCTGCTGATAGCGGCTGCGTCCATGGCGTTTGCGCAGCCCGCGGCCGCCGTCGATTTCGACGTGCGCATCGATAACCTGAGCAACGCCATTTACTTCACCCCCTTCCTCGCGGCGGCGCACCCGGACGGCACGGCGCTGTTCCAGGCCGGTCAACCGGCATCGGCCGGCCTGCAGGCTATGGCCGAGGGCGGCGACATCTCGGGTCTCGTCGCCGACGTCAACGGGCTCGGCGCGACCGTCGTCGAGAACCCGGCCGGCGGCCTGCTCGCGCCTGCGTCCAGCGTCGAGTTCAACATGAACACCGACGGGACATCCAACACCCGCTTGAGCATCGTCTCGATGCTGCTGCCGACGAACGACGCATTCGCCGGCCTGAACGCCATCCCGATCCCGACCGAGCCGGGCGTCTACACCTACGACGTCAACGCCTACGACGCCGGCACCGAAGCCAACGACGAAATCCTGAATGGCGGCGGCGCCCCGGGCGTGCCGGGCATGCCGGCCGATCCCGGCGGCCTCGCCGGCACCGGCGGCATGGGCGCGGCCGCGGCCGATGCCAACCCGACCGTGCACATTCACCGCGGCTCGCTGGGCGACACCGATGCGACCGGCGGCGCGAGCGATCTCGACAGCCGCGTGCATCGCTGGCTGAACCCCATCGTGCGCGTCACGCTGACCGTCAACTAGGGAGAACGTCATGAATTCCGCAAACGGACACCGGTCACTGATCATCGCCGGGATCGCGGCATTTCTCGTGGCCGCCTGCGACGGGGGCGGCAGTGCCGATTTCGTTCCCGGCCCCCTGCCCGCGCCGAGTCCTCCGTCGCCGCCGCCGATGGCGAGCTTCGACGTGACCGTCACGAACCTGACCAACGCGCAGCCGCTGTCGCCGGTCGCCGTCATCGCGCATCGGGACGGCTACCGGGTGTTTACGGTCGGCGTTGCGGCCACGCCCGGCCTCGAGGAGCTGGCCGAGGGCGGCAGCAACGGCACGCTGATCGCCGAGGCGGCCGCCGACCCCGCGGTGCTCGCGACCATGTCCGGCGCCGGCCCGGTCGGTCCCGCCGCCTCGGAAACGATCCGCATAAGCGTCCGCGAGAGCGACCTTCCGGGGCTGCAAATGAGCACGAGCACCATGCTGGTCAACACCAACGACGCGATCACGGGGACCAACGCCGTCGGCGTCGGCGATATGGCGGCGGGCGACAGCCGCATGCTGACCGCGATTGCCTACGATGCCGGCACCGAGGCCAACGACGAGCTGGGAGCGAGCATCCCGGGTCCGGCCGGCGGCGGCGAGGGCTTCAACCCCGTTCGGGACGACATCGCCGACCGCGTCGCCATGCACAGCGGCGTCGTCGGCTCGGACGACGGCTTCAGCGCCTCGAGCCTCGACGGCCAGCATCGCTTCGACAACCCGGTAGCGCGCATTCGCATCGAGCGCGTGAACTGAGGCTGGCCCTGCCCGGCAGCCGGCGGCGGCGCACGCGGACGTGTCGCGCCGCCGCCTTGTGATAACCCTGTGAACTTTACGGTCTACTTTCGGAAGCCCGTTTCCCGCAGGGAGAAAGAAAATGCCGGAAGCCAGGACGAAGCGTTGACCGCGCGCCGTATCCTGCTCGTCGAGGACGAAGACGACATAGCGGAGCTGGTCGCCCTGCACCTGCGCGACCTCTGCGACGAGGTCGTCGTCGCGCGCGACGGCCGCGAGGGCATGCGGCTGGCCACGTCCGCGGACTGGGCTCTCGTGATCCTCGACCTTCGCCTGCCCGGTCCGGACGGCCTCGAGATCTGCCGCGCGGTGCGCCGCGAACGCAGCTACCAGCCGATCATGATGCTGACCTCGAAATCGGCCGAACTGGACCGGGTGCTGGGTCTCGAGACCGGTGCCGACGACTATCTGACCAAGCCCTTCAGCGTGCTCGAGCTCGTCGCGCGCGTCCGAGCCATCCTGCGCCGGGTCGAGAACCTGACCCCGTCACGGCCGCCGGACGGAGACCGGCCCGTGTCGATCAGCGCCGGCGGCGTGCGGGTAGACCCCGCCAGGCGCGAGGTCACCCTGAACGGCGATGCCGTCGAACTCACCGCCCGCGAGTTCGACCTGCTCGCGCACTTCGTCAAGCACCCCGGCCGGGTCTTCCGTCGCGCGGACCTGCTCGACAAGGTCTGGGGCTACGGCCACGAAGGCTACGAGCACACCGTCAACTCGCACATCAACCGCTTGCGCTCGAAGATCGAAAAGGACCCGTCACGCCCCGAGCTGATCGTCACGGTCTGGGGCGTGGGCTACAAGTTTGCGGCCGCGCCGCTCGAGGCCGTCCCGGACAGACTGGCATGAGGTCGCTGGCCGCCAAGCTCTCGTTGACCCTGGTCGCCATCGTGGCGCTGATGGGCGCGACCGTGTACGTCGTCGATCGAGTGACGATGCGCACCTACTACGACGAGCTGGCGCAGAAGCTCAACGCGCCGATCGCGATGTACGTCACCGAGCAGCGCCAGCTGATTGCCGACGGCGTCGCCGATCTCGCCAGTCTTACCGAGCTCGCCAACCATGCGATGGTCATCAACCCGACCGCCGAGATTTACCTGCTCGACGCCGAGGGCAACATCCTCGGCCACAACCAGCCCGAGGGCGCGGTACGATTGAGCCGGGTGGCCCTCGGACCCGTCCACAGGCTGGTCGGCGGCGAGGCCGCTGCGCCCGTCTACGGCGAGGACCCCCGCAGCATCGGCAACGAGAAGGTGTTCTCGGCACACCCTGTAAGGTCCGCCGCCGGACTCGAGGGCTACCTGTACGTCATCCTCGGCGGCCGGCGCTACGAAGAGCTTGCGAGCAACATCGGCGACAGCTACTTCGCGAGGGTGTCCGGGGTCGCGATGCTTGCGATCGTCGCACTGGCCGCGATCATCGGCTCGCTCGTCGTTGCGCTGCTCACACGGCGGCTCAAACGCCTGTCCGGCGACATGCAGCGCGTGACCGCGTCACGCTTCGAGGAGCCGCCTGCCGTCGGGGCCGCGCGCCGGGACGGCGACGAGATCGACGCGCTGACGAACGCGTTCGTCGACATGTCGGCGCAGATTCGTCGTCAGATCGAGCAACTCAGAGAGAACGACCGGCTGCGCCGCGAGCTGGTCACCAACATATCCCACGACCTGCGCACGCCGCTCTCCGCCATGCAGGGTTACCTCGAAACGCTGCTGATCAAGGGTGACGCGATGTCGCCCGAAGACAGGAACCGTTTCCTGGTGATCGCCCGCAACCACACGCTGCGGCTGGGGACGCTGATCGGCGACCTGTTCGAGCTTTCGAAGCTGGACTCCGCGAGCGTCGTGCCCAACGTCGAGCGCTTTTCGCTGCCCGAGCTCGTCCAGGACATCGCGCAGGGCTTCGAGATCGAGTCCGAGCGCAAGGACATCACGCTCGACATCGAGGTCAGCCACTCGACCGTGTTCACGCTCGGCGACATCGGCCTGATCCAACGCGTGCTCGAGAACCTCGTGCGCAACGCCATCCGCTTCACGCCCGCCGGCGGACAGGTCACGATATCGGTCGCGGAGAGGCCGGACGCGGTTGCCGTCGCCGTCGCCGACGACGGTCCGGGCATCCCTGAAAAAGACCTGCCGAGGATCTTCGATCGCTTCTACCGCGCCCGCGACGGCGAGGAAGCGCGTTCGGACTCGTCCGGCATCGGGCTCGCGATCGTGAAGCGCATACTCGACTTGCACGACAGCCGCATCAGCGTCGAGAGCGCCACGGGCAGCGGCACGCGATTCGAGTTCGAGCTGCCGTTGGCGCAGCAGGCGGCATGACCCTGCGCCGGCACGACCCTGAGCCGGCACCTCGAAACCCGCCCTGTCGCCGGCAATCGCTGAGGATAGCCGGCGACACGAACGACGCGCGCGGCCGAGTCGCGGCATACTACAATCCCCGGCCGCAAGCCCGGACCCAAAGTAATGTTTATTCGAGAACTACTTTACAACTTACTGTATTTAAATACTTATTTTGTATTGACGGGTAGCGGCGTTGGCGGTTCAGGGTCGCCGCCACGCGACGCAGGCTTCCCACCCCGGCATGGCCGGCTCGCGCGACAGCGCTCGAAAGCCCACGCGCGCGCATGAGCGGGGCTCGCGGCACAATCGCCCCGCGGTTACCGGCGGTCGGCCTGCTCGTGCTGATGGGCGGCGCTGCGGAACGGGATGCCCTCGCCGGCGACGCCGTCGAAACCAGCGGCGAAGTACTGCGCGCCGCGATTCCGGCGGCCGCCTTCGCGCTCACGTTCCGCAACGGCGACCGCGAAGGCCGCCGGCAGTTCTATGCGTCGTTTGCCGCCAACACCCTCGCAACGCTGGCGCTAAAGGAACTCGTCGACGAGGAGCGGCCGGACGGCAGCGGCAGCGATGCGTTTCCGTCGGGACACGCTTCGATGGCGTTCCAG
>JANQEO010000076.1 GCA_028278325.1 Candidatus Binatia bacterium | reverse complement strand
CGGCCGGCTGTCGTACTCGAAGGTGCGGGCCATGACACGGGTAGCCAGACCCGAGAACGAGGACTTCCTGCTGATGGTGGCGAAGCACGGCACCGCCTGCCATATCGAACGACTGGTATCGCAGTACCGGCGCATGCAGAAGCTGCAGCACCCGGACGTCGCACAGGAGCTGTATCTCGCCCGGTCAGTGAGCTATCACTACGACGATGACGGCTGTCTGGTGATGAAGGCCAGGATGCCGGCCGACAGGGGCGAGGTGATCGTCAAGGCCCTCGAGCGGGCGATGGATAATCAGGACGTTTACCCCAAGGGCACGTCGTCCGCGGAGACGTCCGAAGAGAAGATCCCGGTCGCGGCGCGCCGTGCCGATGCGCTGGACGAGATCGCCGAGGTCTACCTCAACGACACCGACAACAAGGGCTCGGCGGCCACCACATCGAGCACTGGCAGGAGGGCGGCGAGACGCGTCTCGACAACCTGGTACTGCTGTGTCGTTATCACCATCACCTGGTGCACGAGGGCGGTTTTGCCTGCAGGAAGAGCGAGGACGGCGAGATCTGGTTCGAGGACCGAAGGGCACAGCGCTTGAGGGACTTCCAGGAATCCGGACCCGTCCCGATCGAAGAGACGTTGGCGTGGATGTACCGCCGCTACGCCGATGTTTCCGCGGGAACGTGCAAGGCAAAGTGGAACGCGGGTGAGACCATGGACACCGAGTACGCCGTATCGGTGATGGCGGACATCAGATCGGCTGATCCATAGCGATCCGGGCGGCCGTAATGAGCCTCATGGCGGTCGTTCGGACGACTGCGTTCGGGATACACTCGACTTCCGGGATTGACTGGGAGCAGCTGCCTGGAATTGTTGTGCTCGAAAAGCTCTGGAAAATAGCAAAGGTAATTATTGGAGTCGCCGTTGGTATGTTCGCGGTAAGTGCAGTCGCTCAACAAACAATTGGAATGATTTACTACCCTGATACGTACGCGATAGCCCGAGCCTATAGTCAAGTCGTTTTTCCTACTCTGATAATCGGCGCTTTGATCGGCGGAGTGCTTGGTTATAAATGGTGGTGGCAGCACGTTCTCGGGTCGTTCGTCATCGTATTGGGCGTGATAACGCTCGCATACTTCACAACGTCGGCTGCCTGAGTAGGAACACACTGATGGCGGGGAATCCAGATTGCTGCTTATGGCAGTGAACAGAGGTTTTCGAGAGCGCGACATGAATGGCAGCTCTCCGCATGACCCGACGTTCGCATCAGGCGGACCTGTCCTCCCGGTCCGGTGGGATGATTCGCCAGGTTCAGTCGGCTGCGGCAGCAGGCGGGGCCACCGCGTCGAGGTTGTCCATGTCCCTTAGCAATTTCCAGTCGCCGTCGACCTTCTCGTAAATGATCAGATAGCGCCCGTGGTGGATGATCGGGGCATCGTCCGGTCCGAGATCGATCTCGAAACGGAACTTGCCGCGCACGTAGGCCCA
>JANQEO010000072.1 GCA_028278325.1 Candidatus Binatia bacterium | reverse complement strand
GCGGCCGCCTGCGGTGACGCCACGATTAATGCGACGGCCGGTGAGACCTGTGAGCCTCCGGATACGGCCACGTGCAACGGCACCTGCACGGCCCGGGTGGCGGTGTGCAACGACACCTTCATAACGCCTCCCGAGGAGTGCGAGGACGGCAATCTGATCGACGGCGACGGCTGCGACTCCAACTGCACGGTCACGGCCTGCGGCAACGGCATCGTTACCGCCCCCGAGGAGTGTGATGACGGCAACCTCATAGACGAGGATAGCTGTGACTCGACCTGCCAGTTGACGATGTGCGGCAACAGTGTGGTCGATGCCGGCGAGGAATGCGACGACGGCAACGCCGTCGAGGGAGACGGTTGTGATAGCAACTGTACGCTCACGGCCTGTGGCAACGGTGTCGTTACGACGGGCGAGACCTGTGATGACGGCAATCTGACCGACGACGACGGTTGTGACTCCAACTGTACAGTCACGGCCTGCGGTAACGGCGTCGTCACCACGGGCGAGGTCTGTGATGACGGCAACGTGGTGGACGGAGACGGTTGTGACTCCAACTGCACTGCTACGGCTTGCGGTAACGGCATCATCACCGGCAGTGAGGTTTGTGACGATGGCAACCTCGTCAGCGGCGACGGTTGTGATTCCAACTGTACGGTGACGGCCTGTGGCAACGGTATCGTGACGGGATCCGAAGAGTGCGATGATGCCAACGCTTCCAATAACGACGCCTGTTTGAACGACTGCAGCATCGCATCCTGCGGCGACGGGTACATATTCACCGGCTTCGAGGTTTGCGACGACGGCGTGGCCAACAGCGACGTCAACCCCGATGCCTGCCGGACGACATGTGAACTGCCGTTCTGCGGTGACGGTGTTCAGGACACGGGTGAGGATTGCGAGCCTGCAGGTTCGGCAAACTGCCAGTTGGATTGCACGGTGCCGAGCGGCCTGAGCTTGCCCGCCGGGTTCCAGGATACGGTCGTGCTCAGCGGACTGACGCGCCCGACCTCCGTGAAGTTCGCTTCGGACGGGCGCATCTTTGTGGCCGAGAAGAGTGGAATCGTCAAGGTATTCGATGATCTCGACGATCCGTCGCCGGACACCTTCGTCGACCTGCGCACCAACGTGCACAACTTCTGGGATCGGGGCCTACTCGGTCTCGAGTTGCATCCGAACTTCCCCACGGACCCGTACGTGTTCGTCCTCTACGCCCATGACGCCGAGCCGGGCGGGGTAGCCCCGCGTTGGGGAATCGCCGGCCAGACCACGGATACCTGTCCCGAACCGCCTGGCGCGATTGACGACGGATGCGTCGTGACCGGGCGACTATCCAGGCTCGAGGCCTTCGGTAATACGGCCATTGGTGGCGAGCAGGTGATGATCGAGAACTGGTGCCAGCAGTACCCCAGTCACTCGATCGGAGATCTCGCAATCGGTGAGGACGGTGCTCTTTACGTGAGCGCCGGCGACGGTGCGAGTTTCACCTTCACCGACTACGGTCAGAAAGGATTCCCCTGGAACAATCCGTGTAACGATCCGCCTGGCGGCATCGGCGGCACGATGACGCCTCCGGCAGCTGAAGGCGGTGCGCTTCGTAGCCAGGACTTGCTGACAACGTCGGATCCGACCGAGTACCTCGGAACGATTCTGCGGGTCAATCCCAACGACGATGTCATAGGCCTCGGTGAGGCGCTTCCGGACAACCCTCTCATTGGAGGGCCCTTCACCGACGACGATAGAATCGTCGCCATCGGCATGCGCAACCCGTTCCGGTTCACCGTGAAGCCTGGCGGCTCCGACGAGCTTTGGCTGGGAGACGTAGGTTGGGGTGCATGGGAGGAGGTAAACGTCGTCGGTGATCCTGTCGACAGCGTGGTCGATAACTTCGGCTGGCCCTGTTACGAAGGCGTCAACGCACAGCCGAACTACGATTCGGCCGGTCTGACGATCTGCGAGGACATGTATGCGTCCCCGCCCGGATCGCTTGTCGCTCCTCACTACGCCTACCACCATGCTGACCAAGTCGTGCCGGGCGAGCTTTGCGGGACCGGCGCCTCGTCCATTGCCGGTGTGGCCTTCTACGACGGTGGAGACTACCCGGCCGAGTACGATGGGGCTCTGTTCTTTGCCGATCACTCGAGAGGGTGCATGTGGGCCATGCTGCCCGACGGCGGCGGCACGCCCGATCCGGCGAACCGCCGAACCTTTGTGGTCAACGCCGCCAGCCCGGTCGACATCCAGAGGGGCCCCAACGGAGATATCTTCTACGTCGACCTGCTAGGCGGCAACGTGCACAGAATAACGTACTCGCCCGGAAATCAGACGCCGGTCGCGGCTGCTGCAGCCGACGTAAGCAGTGGCAGGGCTCCGTTGACGGTGAACTTCGATGCATCTGATTCAAGCGATCCCGATGCCGGCGACATATTGTCCTACGATTGGGATCTCGACGGTGACGGGTTCTACACGGATTCCACCGACGTAGCGCCCAGCTATGTCTACACGGTGCCTGGTTCTTACGTCGTCGGCGTAGAGGTCAATGACGGCAACGGCGGCGTCGACCGGCAGAACCTCTTGATAATCGTGGGTAGTGATCCGCCGCTGAGCTGTGTCCTCGACGAGGACTGTGACGACGGCTTGGGATGCAACGGTCTCGAGATGTGCACGGCAGGCACTTGCATGGACGGAATCAGCGCGTGCCCCGGGCAGGCTTGTGACGAAGCAACCCGTGTTTGTTCCGCCGGCGACCCGATCCGTGGCGGCCGACTATGGGACCGCTGGTGGCTCGAGACGGGCGCGATGGAGCCGACGGGAGACCATCCTCTGTATCCGCCGGTGGGTATCCAGTCGGGCAGCGAGACCTTCCGTTGCAAGGAGTGTCACGGCTGGGACTACAAGGGAGCTGCGGGCGCCTACGGTACGGGCGAGCACGCTACAGGGATACCCGGGGTGTTCGCCACTACCATGGACGCGGCGACGATGTTTGATCTTATCAAGAGCGACACGGCGCCCGACGGCCATGGCTTCGGGATGTACGGCCTCGACGACCAGGACGTCGCCGATCTGGTCAGCTTCATCCAGACTCTCGTCATCGACACGGATACCTACATCGACTCCAACAACCTGTTCATCGGTGATCCGGTTCAGGGAGAGGACAACTACACGATCAACGGTCAACCCGTGTGTATCAGCTGTCACGGCGCCGACGGAACCACGATCAACTTCGGCACCCCCGAAGATCCACGCTGGGTGGGAACCGTTGCGGTCGAGGATCCCTGGAAGCTGCTTCACAAGGTGAGGGTGGGCAATCCGGGAACGCCGATGCCGAGTTGGCTGGCGATTGCAGGCACGGACCAGGGCGCCGCCGACATCGGCGCGTACGCGCAGCAGAATTTCCCGTCTTCGTGCCTTACCGATCCGGACTGCGACGACAGCAATCCCTGCACGGACGACACCTGCAACGCCGGTCTGTGCGAATACACCAATAACACCGATGTGTGTGACGACGGCCTGCCTTGCACTGCCTCCGACGTTTGTTCTGCAGGCGTTTGTACAGGTACGGACACATGCCCGACGGGGCAGACGTGTAACAAGATCAGTGGCACCTGCGAGCTTTCCTCGGTCTTCACTGCCAACGGGACTCAGCCCGGACTCAATCATCCCCTAACGAGCGCGGGTCAGTGCAAAGCCTGCCACGGCGACTACGACGGGGCGGCGCACATAGAGCCTTGGACGACTTGGTCGGGATCCATGATGGCTCAATCCGGACGTGATCCCTTGTTCTGGGCCGCTCTGGACGTAGCCAACAACGATCTTCCCGGTGTCGGCGAGTGGTGTCTGCGTTGCCACGCCCCCGGCGCCTGGCTGGAGGGTCGTTCGGAGCCTCCCACCGGCAGCGCCGATGGTTGCTCGTTGGTCGGCAAGATCGACGAGACCGATAACGATTTCGACGGACTGGAGTGTAGCTTGTGTCACCGCATGAAGGTGAATCCCACTCCGCCTCCGGGTCAAGACAGCGTGTACTTCGAAAACGGGCAGTTCTGGCTCGACGACGGCGACTGCGGTTCGGTGCCGTGTAGGCATGGTCCGTACGACTATCCGGCCGACGGCACCGCACCACCCCATGCCTGGGCCTATTCACCGTACTTGGAGAGCTCGGACATGTGCGGCAATTGCCACAACGTGACCAACCCGGTGATCACGCTCATCGACGGAGGCGTCGATACGGGCATACCGTTCCCGATCGAGAGGACCTTCGATGAGTGGGAGAACAGTGACTTCGGGCCGTCGGGAGGCAACTTCCAGACTTGCCAGAACTGCCACATGCCCGACTCGCTCGAAAGCCCGTCGTATGCCAGCTCGTTCTTGCTGAACGACCATAGCGGCGACATGCCGATCCATCAGTTCGCCGGCGGAAACGCATGGATCCCCGACGTGTTGCGGCAGGAGTACCCGAACCTGAACCTGGACACCAATCTCCAGGCGAGCCGGGATTGGGCTCTCGACATGCTCCAGAACCAGTCGGCGACGGTGAATCTCTCCGCGCCGATCAACTTCGTGCCCGGCACCGACCTGGATGTGACCGTTACCGTCACCAACCTTACCGGGCACAAGTTGCCCACGGGCTATCCGGAAGGCAGACGCATGTGGCTGCACCTGCGCGCCAGGGACGAAACCGACACGGTGTTCTGGCAGAGCGGCGCGTACGACCCGTTGACCGGAGTCCTCACCAAGGATCCGCAACTGCAGGTCTACGAGGTCAAGCACGGGATCTGGAACCTCAACGGAACCAACGAGTGCGACGCGGCCAACAGCGGCGGCGCGGAGATATTCCACTTCGTGCTCAACGACTGCATCGCCAAGGACAACCGGATACCTCCGTTGGGCTTCACCGGCGGCAGCGATCCCGAGATGGAGCCTGTCAACTACAGCTATCCGGAGACGTCGCCGGGCTCGGGCGTACTCGTCAACTTCGACGAGGTCGACTATTCGATTCCGATTCCGCCCGGAACCGTAGGGCCTGTCGTGCTCGACGTCGTGTTGCGCTACCAGACGTCGAGCAAGGAATACATCGACTTCCTGGTCAACGAAGCCGATACCAACATGTTCCCGAACGACTGCATCGAGCGTACGAGCGGGTTCCCCACCGACCACCGCGGGGGCCTGCTCTACGACATGTGGACGAACTACGGACGTTCGCCTCCCGTCGATATGGCCACCGCTTTCGGGGCCGTCACTCAGTAGACATCACGCCGCCACGGTCGGCCGAGCGCTGATCGCTTGGCACAGATCGAAACAGGGCGTAACAATCCCTTGGGGATTTCATTGCGCCGACGATATGGTCTGACTGCGAGGCGCGCACAATATCGGGAGGATCACATGGAACTGAGAGAGGCTATCGGCCGACGCCGTTCGATACGTTTTATGAGGCCGTACAGGCCGGTCGAACCGGAGAAGATACAACGGATGCTGGAGGCCGCCCGGTTGGCGTCGCATTGGGGCAACGTCTCCACCCTTCGAGCAGTGGTGGTCTTTCGCGATACCGCGCCGGACGACGTGCGCGAGGCGCTCACCGCACCCGTTGCCGGGTTCCAGATCCGGGCCGCGCCGGTCACCATCGTCTGGTACCTGGACACCGACGCCATCGACGAACAGTCAGACCGTCTACGCGAGTTGCTGCGGGCCGGTGCCCTGGGTGTCGGTGAGAACAAGGAGAAAGCCCTCGAGGAGCAACTCCTGCCGATCTTCGAAGGCATTCAGGACCTTCTAAAGGCGCCGGGTCTGAGCGAGGTCGACTGCGGCCAAGGCATAGCCCAGGCGACCTTGGTGGCATTCGAGCAGGGATTGGGGACCTGTTGTCTGTCGGGACCCAACATGGACGAGATTCGTCAACGTCTGGGACTGCCCGACGCCTGCCGTGTGATCCTGCTGCAGACGGTCGGATACCCGGCCGAGAGCCCCGATGCCGGAGGACAGAGACCACGCCTGCCGTTCGGCGATCTGTTTCACATGAACGGCTACGGCAAGCCGTTTCCGCGCTCCGAAGAGGTGGTCGCGGAGTTGCAACGTGACAACATGATCCAAGAACAGGCGCCTGCCGAATGGCGTGAGGCCGAGCTCGAGTGGCTGCAGAAGGCTTTGGATATAAAGGGGGCCGGGTTGATTTGACGTTTGCCGAGTGCGAACGGGCTCGATAGAGGACCAAGAGTAATGAAAACCAACGCGATAATTGCCGGCGTCGGCATGAGCAACTTCGGCAAGCACCTGGACACGGGGCTCAAGGCCTTGGGTGCGGAAGCGATCACGGCCGCGATCAGTGACGCGGGCATCAAGGCTTCCGATATCCAAGCGGCCTATCTGGGCAACGCCGCTGCTGGTCTCATTACCGGCCAGGAGAGCATCCGTGGCCAAGTGGTCCTGCGCTCGATCGGTATCGGAAGCATTCCTGTCATCAATGTCGAGAATGCTTGCGCCAGCGCCTCGACGGCTTTCAACCAGGCCTGTGCCATGGTGTCGGCCGGCTACTATGACACCGTGTTGGCGGTCGGTGTGGAGAAGCTCTACCACCCCGACAAGAAGAAGACGTTCTCTGCCTTCACCGGCGCGGTCGACGTGGAAGTCCTCGGGATGATCATCGAAGGCCTCAAAGAGAGCGCCAAGGCCGGAGGGGCCGAGTCGGCCAGCTCCGGCGCCGGTGAGAAGCGGTCTATGTTCATGGATATCTATGCCGCCGTTGCCCGAGCGCACATGGAGAGGTACGGGACGACGGCCGAACAGTTCGCAGGCGTAGCGGCTAAGAACTCTTTCCATGGCAGCATGAATCCGCGCGCCCAGTTCCGCGACGAGATGACGGTGGATGACGTGCTAAACGCGCCGATGATAGCCGAGCCGCTTACCCGACCGATGTGTTCACCCATCGGTGATGGATCGGCCGCTGCCATCGTCGTGAGTGAAAGCAAGGCCGAGGAGATGGGCATCAGCGATCCCGTCAGAGTCCTGTCCACGGTGCTGCATTCGGGTTGGGACCACGGCCCCGACGAGCCGGGGACGGTCGAGCTCTGTGCGGGCGAAGCCTACGAGGAGGCGGGCGTGGGCCCGTCCGATATCGACGTCATCGAATGCCACGATGCCTCGGCCCCGGCGGAACTCATTGCATACGAATCTCTCGGGTTGTGTGACAAGGGCGAGGGTGGCTCGTTGGTCGACAACGGAGATACCAAGCTGGGTGGCCGCATCCCGGTTAATGTTTCCGGCGGTCTGCTCAGGAAGGGCCATCCGGTCGGCGCAACCGGGATCGCTCAGATCGTCGAACTCACCGAGCAGCTTCAGGGCCGTTCCGGCCAGCGGCAGGTCGAGGGTGCCAAGCTGGCATTGGCGCACAACGGTGGCGGGAACATAGGTACCGATGCCGCTGCTATGTGCGTGACGATTCTCGGGCGTTGAGTCGAGGCTATGGCCGAACACAACGAGATGACTCTGGCAGGGCTGGTAGCGGCTCGAGCCGAACAGAATCCCGACCTCGACGTCATCACATTCGAACGCGAGGATTCCAGCAACGGCCGGTTCGCGGACGAGTATAGAACCTATGCCCAGCTACGGGAGAACGGCAATCGTGTAGCGGCCGATCTGGTCTCGCGGGGCTTGGCGGTAGGCGACCGGTTCGCCTTGATGATGCGCAACCACCCGGAGTTCGTGGAAACCATGGTCGGCGCGTCGACCACCGGCTGCGTGTCGGTTCCCATCGACCCACGTACCAAGGGTGAAAAGCTCGCGTACACGTTGAACGATGCCGGCTGTAAAGGCGCGGTGTGTGCCACCTATTGTATCGGGCAGATAGAAGAGATTCGCGCCAAGGTTCCCGGGCTGGAATGGGTCATCGTTCTCGAAGACGATGAGTTTTCCGGCGGTCCCGCTTTGAGCGACGTGCGCGGGGCAACGTCTTTCGCGGAGGTTCTGTCGAAGTCTGCGCCCACCGTCGACTCCAGACTCGACTCTCCGTCGGCTCCTCTTCAGATCATCTACACATCGGGCACTACGGGTGATCCCAAGGGTGTGGTCTTCCCCAACGAACGCTTCGGGTTGTTTGCGATGCTTGGCGCCCTGCTAGGCTACCAGCCCGACGAGCGTCCCTACACAGGTTTGTCGCTGACCCATGGCAATGCTCAGGCGGTTACCTTGGGCCCGTCGTTGTATATGGGAGTTCGGGGCGTGTTCAGCCGCCGCTTCACCAAGTCCGCGATCTGGAGAATCTGCCGACGTCTCGGCTGCACGACATTCTCACTGCTCGGTGGGATGGCGACCGCGATCTACGCGGAGCCGGCCCGTGATGATGATGCCGACAACCCCGTCAGAATGGTCATCAGCGCCGGCATGCCGGCGGCGATCTGGGAGGCTTTCGAGAAGCGTTTCGGTGTCGACATCTTCGAGTGGTACGGCGCGATCGAGGGCGGGTTGGCCTACAAGCCGGTCGGGCAGGGGCCTATCGGGAGCTTCGGCAAGCCGGCGCCCAATCTGGAGATGAAAGTGGTCGGCGAGGGCGACAACGAGTGCGCCCCGGGTGAGATCGGCGAGATCGTTTCACGGCCTATCGGGGGGAAGGCCGAGGTGGAATACTTCGGCAACGAAGAGGCTTCCAAGAAGAAGATTCACGGTGGTTGGCTCAGAAGCGGGGACATGGGTCACCGCGATGCCGATGGTTGGTTCTTCTTCGATTACCGCAAGGGTGGCGGCATCCGCCATAACGGTGACTTCGTCAATCCGGGTTTCGTGGAGAAGGTCGTGGCCGAAGACCCGAGTGTCACCGACACCTTCGTATACGGAGTGCCGGCGGCCTCTGGGGCTCCCGGCGAGAAAGACGTGGTGGCGGCTGTTGTGCCCGCCGACAAGGAGACCTTCTCGGTTGCATCCGTTTTCGAGCGATGCCGCCGTGATCTCGAATCCAACTTCGTGCCGAGCTACCTTCAAGTCGTCGATCAGATTCCCAAGACGGCATCCGAGAAACCGCAAGAGCGTTTTTTGCTGGATGCGTTCGCCCCCGACGCGCCCAACGTCTACACCGAAGACAGAGGCTGACGTCGGAGACCTAGGTGAAGCACGGCAAGCACGCTGGACATCCCGGAGCGGTCGACTTTTCGGACAGCCCTTTTCTCGTCATCTGGGAAACAACGCGCTCCTGCGGGTTGGCCTGCCTGCACTGCAGAGCGGAAGCCATTCCGGGCCGTGATCCGGGAGAACTGACTACCGAGGAAGGAGAACGGGTCATCGAGGAAGTTGCCTCGATGAGAACGCCGATATTCATCCTCTCCGGCGGCGATCCTCTGAACAGGCCGGACCTCGACGAGCTGGTCGCCCATGGCAAGGCTCAGGGTTTGCGCATGGGTACCATCCCCGCAGCCACTGAGCTGTTGACGCAGGATCGAGTGCGCCGCCTTGCCGAGGCCGGGCTCGACCAGGTGGCGTTCAGCATCGATGGGCCCTCGGCGGACACCCACGATCGCTTCCGCGGTGTGCCGGGATCTTTCGACAAGACGGTGGAGGGCGTCGACTACGCTCACCAGGTCGGGCTGCCCGTGCAGATCAACACCTGCTTCGCGGCGTGGAACTTCGAGTACCTCGAAGACATGGTCACATTGGCCAAGTCTCTCGACATCGTGTTTTGGGAAGTCTTCTTCTTGATACCCACGGGGCGAGCGACGGAGATGAGCGGATTGACCCCGGCCCAATTCGAGACCGTCTTTGATCGTCTACATAGGCTCAACCGTGAAGCGTCCTTCATTGTGAAGCTAACGGAGGCGCCCCACTACAGGCGGTTCGTAATCGAGAGCGAGAGCGCGGTTGCCGGTGACGGAGCGGGCACACAGGAAAGGATCGATCATATCCTCGCCCGGCCCCGCGGTGTTGCCAACGGGATCGGGATGTCGCCGAAGGCGGTCAACTCGGGCAAAGGATTCCTGTTCGTGGACCATCTCGGTAACATTTTTCCCTCGGGGTTTCTGCCCGTGTGTGCCGGCAACATTCGTAGGGATTCGCTCGCAGCCGTATACCGTGATTCGCCCCTGTTCAGGGAGCTGCGCGATCCGGGGCTCTTGAAGGGCAAGTGCGGCGCTTGCGAGTACGCCGACGTGTGCGGTGGCTCGCGTGCTCGTGCCCACGCAATGACCGGTGACTATCTCGCCTCCGACCCGGGTTGCGCCTATACGCCTCCTCAGTGGGCCGGGGCTTGAGCCGTGTCGCTTTACCTGGTGTCGGTATGGTTGCACCTGCTCGCGGCCATAGCCTGGATCGGTGGGATGCTGTTCATGAGCCTCGTATTGATTCCGGTGATGCGACAACGCGGCGACAGTCAGCTGGCCGCTTCGCTCATCGGACCCGTAGGACGGCGATTTCGATCGATGAGTTGGCTGTTGTTGGCGGTACTCGTACTCACCGGATTGGTCAACGCGTCGTATCGCGGGGTCGCTCTGTCGAGCTATGTGGATCCTCAATTCTGGGCAGGGAGGTTCGGCAGCCTGTTGGCGGTGAAGCTTCTCGTGTTCGTAGCCATGTTGGGTCTGAGTGTCGCCCATGATTTCTTCATCGGGCCGAGAGCTCGCACGGTCGCGGCCGGCGAGTCCAATCCGTCAGAGGCCGAGGTCTACCGTCGCTGGGCGACCCGGCTTGGCCGCCTCAATCTGGCGCTCGGGTTGATCATCGTAGCTATCGCTGTGGCGCTGGCCAGGCCTTGAGCGCTGGCGCCGAGGCTCGACCTTCGGTTCTCCAGGTCGACACGCGGCTTCCCACTTTCGGGAAGCGCCCAGAGGTCCAGCACGGTATCCCGCACCCCGATATCGCACGCTCCTGGCATGGAAGATGCACATCTTCTACAGTGCCGCGAGAAGGCAAGGGGGTTTCCAAGATGAGGACATTGGCCATTGCAGCCGTAACGACAGCACTGTTCGCCGCACCGGCTGCGGCTTCTGAGGACGCCGCGAGTGTAATGTCATCCGTGAACGCAGCAATGCATCCGGCGGCGTCGAGCACACGTGCGATCGAGGTGACTGTCACCGCGCCTGACAACACGGCGGTCAAGTGGGTCGGGCGTCAGGCCACGAAGCGCTTCGCAGACGGCAACCGCAGTATCACCGTCTTGCTCGGACCCGAAGGTGTACGCGGGTTCGCGATCCTGGTCCACGAGCGCAAGGACGCCGGCGACGATGTATGGATGTACATCCCTCCGGTGCGACGTGTTCGAAAGCTCGAATACCTAGGCGGCGTCCGGACGTTCCTGGGGACCGACTTCAGCTACGACGACTTCGGTTTCTTCTCCTTGGAAGGCAGAACGTTCAGCAAGGTCGATCAGGGACAGCGCAACAAGGTTGCGGCTACCGCTATTCAGGAGAAGACGACCCAGCCCGGACTCTATTCCAGGGTAGTAACCTGGGTTGCCGACGAGACGCATCTTCCGGTCGAAAGAGAGTATTTCGACTCGGCGGGCGAGCTGTGGAAGACGGAGTTCTTCGAAGAGGTGCAGAAGATCCAAGGGCATCCGACGACGACGCATATCCGCATGGAGAACAAGCAGGAAGGCGGCAGCAGCGAGCTTCGAGTCAGTGACGTTCGCTACGATGTCGAGCTGCCTGATGCTCTGTTCGACTCCACGACTTTGGCCGAGGCGGTAGACGAGATACCTCGTTAGCATGAAGCGCGGCGGCCAAGCCTGCCGCGCTTGACGGATGATGATGCCGGGGGCTAGGTTCGCTGGGCACAGCACCCGTCGACGGCAGGCCCGGAGCACCATCAATTGCGGACAGCCCAGCAAGCGATCAAGTACGCGTCGGTCGCATTCGTCTTCGTGGTGGCCGTGGTCTTGGCCGCCGTGTTCCTCAGGCGAGGCCCCGACGGTGGGGCGCCGCTCGAGCGCTGGCTTGGTTCCCAAGTCGCTTCGGTAGTCTCTTACTGGCTGGTGCCGGACCTGCAGATCGGCTCCGTCAGGTACACGCCGCCCGCTACCCTTTCCCTTCGTGATGTCCGATTGGTGGCGACCGCCGGCGCTGAAGTGCGGACAGACATCATCGTAGCCGACGAACTGGTCTTGACCTTGGCTTCAGCGCCTCGCCTTGGAGAGCCCATCGTCCTCGATGCGCTCGCCATCGCCGGCGGCGAAGTCAGGCTGGTGGCCGAGGCGCCCGGCAGTCGCAGGCTCGTGGGCTTCTCCAACTTCGTGGAACGCCCCGACGACGAGCCGCCGGAGGAGTTCCAGTTGAGCCGCTTTCTCAAGGTGCGACGGATCACGCTGTCCGATGTCGACCTGACCTACGATCCCAAGATCGAGGATACCCGTCCGATGCGCTTGGACAGGATTGATCTCGAAGCGGATATACTGGCGAGCGACGACGGCTGGTATTCGATCACCGCGGAAGTGGACCGCAAACCCCTGATCGACGTAAGGGCCGTTGCCCGCATGAGCTTCGATACCCTCGACCTCGCCGTGTCCGAGCTCGACGTTGCCGCAGACGTCGATGAGGAGGGGGTGGCGACACTACCGCCTCAGCTGCAGCGGGTCATAAACAGCTTCGGTATCATCGGCCACCTGGCGATCACCGGATCCACACGGCTGGCTCTGAAGGGCGGTGCGAGAGGGAGTTTCGATCTTCGCGCCCTCATGTCCGAGGGGCATGCGCGGGTCGCCGAATCCGACTGGGATATCCGTGGGCTGGCCCTCCGTCTGTCAGGTTCCGATTGGCCCGATAGCCCCACGACTTTGACCGCGCGACTTTCGAGAGGGCAACTTGCCCGGCCGTGGCGAAAGCATGAAGTGTCCGATGTCGTCGCGGACGTGGAGATGGCCCCCGACGTGATCCGGTTGCGTCGCGTGGCCGCAAACGCAGCGAAGGGCAGGATCGATCTTGAAGCGACCATAGACACCGGGGTGGACGCGAAGATGGATCTCGATGCCGAGTTCGAGAACGTCGAGCTGGCAGAGTTCATCGAACTCTGGCGGCTCGCCGATGAGGGCGAGGTTCACGATGATCCGGCCCTCGAAGGTGCCGCGACGGGCAAGGTGTCCTTCGTGAGCCGTCCCGGCGGCGACGACTCACTGCCAGCGCCCGGGGACGCTGTATCGAACGGTGGTGGCGAGAACGAACTCGCTCTGCTTGCGGGCCTCGACGGACTGCCCCCTGCTGCCGTGATGATCGACGCCGAGATATCCGACGTGCGCGTGCGCTGGCCGGAGGGGACACTGGAGGCCGGCTATGCAACGCTGGACTCGTCTTCGGACACCTGGCCCGGCTCGCCATTGGCTACTCAGTTGACGTTGGAAGACGGCGTGCTGTCGACCGCGGGTTACGACGTACTTTTCGAAGAGCTGGAATCATCGGTTGCCGTCTCCCGCGACGCTCTGAGAATGGATTCTGTGCAAGCACGTCTGTTCGGGGGCGAGTTGGAGTTCGCCGGCCGCATTCCGCGACGCACTGACCAGCGAATGGTCCTCAACGCCAGGGTTGCCGACGTTCGCCTGGAAGAAATGATGAAATCCAGACCGGACGCGGAAAGCACTCCATCCAGCCTGAGCGGGAGCCTGTCGGGTGAAGCCGAGTATGAGGCGGCCATCGACGAGTGGACGACCGCTGCCTCGGGGCGGGGTTGGCTGGAGGTCCGCGATGGATCCCTCCTTGAACTCCCCGTCGTTTCTCAGCTCACTGCGGCCATGCAAGGAGCCACCAAGCTGGTGATCCCGAGAGTTCGCGATCGACCGCTCAAGGATTCCGCAGAGGTGGGTTTCCGGTTGGTCGGAGATCATCTGCACTGCGGTCGGATTCGGATCGACACGCCTTTGTTGGCTGCACGGGGGGACGGGGAGGTATATTTCGACGGTCGGCTCGACCTGGAACTCGGGGCCGGCCCTACGAAGAAAGTCGAGCCGTTGCTCGGGCCTGTCGGAAAGGTCGTGGGAAAAATCGCCGACCAGCTGACCTACTACAAAGTCCGGGGATCCTTGGGTAAGCCGAAGGTCAAGCTGAGAACCTTGAAGAGCATAACCGGCAAGTAGCCGCTGGTCGCGAGGCTGCGTGTCCTACCTGGCATCGGTCAGGTAGCGGGCGCCGAAGTTGGCCTCGAGCTGTACGGTGATTGCCGGGGATGTATCGAACTCGTCTTCACGTAGGAATTCCAACGCCGGTTCGACATCCAGATACAGCCAATCACGGTGAATCAGCCGCCGGTACCTGAATCCCAATTGGTACTCCGTCACTACCGTTGAGGGCCGGGTTTCTCCAAGGGCCCGAAAGCGCAACCGGTAGGCTTTTTTGTGTGAGGGCCACACGAAGTAAGCCAGCGACGCTTCCAGGGCGACTCCGTTGATCTTCTCCGACCAGTCGCTCTGAGTATTGAAACGTCCGAGAGAGCGCTCATCCAGTCTTCGGTCGACGTCCACCCGCGTCCTGGCTCCGAAACCGTCCTCGCCCTGCCATCGAAAGAACTGAGTGGGCCTCAGCGTCGTCTTGCCTGCGACGAAGGCGCGGTGCCCGCGTAGCCTGAGGCGGGGATCGGGCTCCGGCCTGAATCCGAGGCCCGCATCGATGTTGATCTTGGAATCGGTCCGATCGAGCAGGAAGACCCTGAGCGCGGCAGTCACGTCGTCTTCTTCGGGCGCGGGTGTCGGAGTGTCTTCGAAATCGTCGTCGGTCAGGCTCGTTACGATGAGACTGACCCTACGGGTCGCTCTCGGCAGGCTGAGGTTGAGGCGCAACCTGCCTACGCTCTCGCTCCTACCGCCCTCCGCCAGCTTGCCGCCCAACCGGAGCCTCAGGCGCGTGTCGTTGTAGACTTCGTCGCTGCGCTCGTCACCGAAGAAGGAGTCCAGCCTATCCGCGTATGCCGATACCCTTGCGCTGATCGCCGTGTGTCCGGCTTCGAGGCCGGGAACGTCCAGGACGTCCTCCTGTTCGTCTGCGTCTACGGGCTCGTTCGCGATCGCGGATGCCGCCAGGAGGTGGACTAACAGAACCGAACTCGCGATTGTTACCACGAGTACTCGCCTGTGCGCCACTCGTCGGTTCTCAGGTCGGCGTCGCCGGAGTTGCTGGTGATGTCGTCGCACGTTTCCCTGGACTCCCTGCATCCTATAATTACACAAGAATGGTGCTCGGAAGAGGTCTCGTCTGCTCGCTCTTGATGTTGGCTCTAGCGGTTGCGTCCTGTTCGTCCATGCACGTCAGGTCAGACTACGACGACGCCACCGATTTCGACGACTACCGCGCCTACAACTGGCTGCCGGGGTTCTCTCCGAGCGTCGTGGACGGCCGTATAGATGCTGGGCGCCTCGATGACCGTGTGCGCCGCACGGTCGAGATCGAGTTGACCCGTCTCGGCTACGAGAAGGCCGAGCCTGCTGACGCGGATTTTTTCGTCACCTATCAGACGGCGCTGAGCACGGATCTGGCCAGAACTGTCGATCATATCTACCAGCACCGCCAAGAGGGGGATGCCTTCTACGCCTACGGCTGGGAGAGCTACGAGAGGGAGTACGATGTGGGCTCGCTCATCGTCGACGTGATCGACGCACGTAGTGACAAGATCGTTTGGCGTGGATGGGCCGAGGCCCAGGTGGACTTCAACTCCACCCAGGCCCAAAGGGACGAGCGCGTCGCCCAGGCCGTCCACGAGATCCTCGATCGTTTTCCTCCCTAAACCCTAGACCCTCGCCCGGCCTTGGGCCGCCGACAGTCTGAAGCGATCACCAAGGCCTCGGGCCGCCGGTGGCTCCGTGCACTAGGGTTCGGACGGTACAAGACCGACCGTGGCGCACAGAAACGCCCTGACATGTGCAGTATGGTTCGACATGCACGAAGCTGTACGCTATGCTCATATTTGTTAGGGAGCGTGGGGTGCCCGCTCGCCGCAGTTCAGACCGGCAAACTCCAAGAACCGGTCTGATCGCGAGTCTGGAGGGCGCCTTGGATGAGGTTGAGGACAGTGGAGCGGAGGCGCTTCTTAGTCCTGCTGCTATGCGCCCGGCCGGCCACGGCCAGGCCGCAGTCGAAGCACCCGACCGAATCCTGACCCGACGCGCAAGCGCCACTCCTTATGTTGGAGTGCATGCGTGCACCGGGTCACGCGCCGGTTCGCTGGGAACACGGAGAAGCCGGCCATTCGTACAAGACGAGCGTCGATCCGCCATGGCAACGGTCGCCTCTTGCGGCTGTCCACGTTCGCGTTTGTCCTGGGGCTGGCGCAGGCGGCGGCGGTGGCGCACGCCTACGATGCCCGGCTGACATGGCGCATGGAATCGGCCGCGGGCGTCATGATCTACGTCCGCTATGGTAACCAGCCATACGGCCCCCCGGTTTTTTCGGGGCCAAAGCAGGCTGCACCCGACGGCTCCTATGCCCACGTAGTCACCGGCGTGGAACTAGGGCCGGTAGCGCACTTTTCCATCCTTGCCTACGACGGCACCGAGACTCAGGGGTCCCGCTCCAATGAACTTTCGATCGACTACGCCACGGCGGCCGGCATCGTCGATTCCGACGGTGACGGCCTCGTCGATGCACGAGAGGACCTCGATCTCGATCGCCAGGTGGATTCGACCGAGACCGATCCGAACGATGCCGACACCGACGGCGACGGCTTGCTCGACGGCGTGGAAGTCGATGTGTACCAGACGGACCCGATGCGGTCGGATACCGATGGTGACGGCTTCGCCGACGGCGACGAAATATCGGCCGGCAGTGACCCCAAGGAGAGCGCTTCGAATCCCGACCTGCCCGACTGCGGACTGGCCGCGGGCTGTGGCAGCACGGACGGGCCGCCTCCGGCTCCCGGTTGTGGAGACGGCGTCATCGGACCCGGTGAGGAATGTGAACCGCCGGGTACGTCGACCTGTCTCACGAACTGTACGCTGAGACCGCTCGTCGACGTGACCCAGCAGGCCGCCATCGTTGCCCGTGTCACCAAACCGCTGGGCGGGGGCAGCAGGGATCTGGAAGTGATTCGCGACGGCGACAAACCGCCCCTGAATCACTACAGTTCCAGTCGTCAGTACGATACCTGGGACGGGACGAACACCGCAGCCGAGGACTGGATCGGCTATCGCTTCGACGAGCCTCACACGTTTACCGAGTTGCACTTTCAGGAGGGCAAGCATTTCGCCGATGGGGGATGGTTCGAGCAAGCAACCGTCCAGGTTCTTAGCGAGGGCCGGTGGACGGACGTATCGGGCCTTGCAGTCGACCCTGCATATCCTGGCTTGGACAATGGGGTGGACTACGAATCCTATCGTGTGACTTTCGACCCCGTGATCGGTGATGGTGTTCGTGTCTACGGTCGGCCGGGCGGCTCGGCTGATTTCATCTCGGTGGCGGAACTCGAGGTGTTCGCACTCGCCCATCCCTGCGCCGGCTCGAACCCTGACGGTTCAGGTTCGACGTGCGACGATGGCGACCCCTGCACCGAGGACAGCTGCACCATCGATGGTTGCGTCCATGAGCACAATTCGGCGCCGTGTGATGACGGGCTCTCTTGTACTGTGTCCGACGTTTGTTCGGCAGGCGTATGCGAAGGTATCGATGCGTGCACGGGCGGAGGCGTATGCGACCGCTACAGCGGCGTGTGTAAGGTGGCCGACGACACGGAGGTGTGGCTGCTGGCCGCTCTCGATCCGAGCGCCCGATTCACCGGGGCCATGACTACGGGGCCGACCTACGCGGCCGGCAGCGACGGGGACGCTGCCGCCAACAGTCTCGCGCCTCTATTGCTGTATGCCGACAGTGCTCGCGACGCCTACGACGGGATTACCACGGACCGCGTCGAGTACACGGTGGACATTCCACGAGCAGACAACTGGTATCTATGGGGGAGGTTCTACTATCCCGGCCCTCATGGCGCCGGCGCGAACTCCTTCTTCGTGAGCGTCGACGACGATCCTACGCTGCTACGCTTCGGCAACAACCACGACTACGTTCGTGAGTGGCACTGGGATGGGGATGGAGAAGTAGGAGTAGGGGATACGGTCCCGCTCGACCTCGGATGGCTCCCCGAGGGCAGCCACACCCTGACGGTATGGAAACGAGAGGTAACACCTATTCCCCCGCGTCTCGATGTGTTGCTGCTGACGCGCGACGCTTCTTCGAGGCCCAGCGACGCCTCTGCGCTCGAGGCGCTTGGCCCGATCCCGAGTACAACGACGACTTTGCCGTCCCCACCCTCGACTTCCACGACAACCACCGTCGATCCCACGCCTCCCACTACCTCCACGACGACGAGCAGCTCGACGACGACGTCCACGACTTCCACGACGTCCACGACGACTACGAGTACGACGACAACGTCGACTACGAGCACGACGACCACGAGCACCACCACCAGCACGACGACCACGACGCTGCCCCCCGAGTGTTACGACGAGTCGGACTGCGACGACGACGATGATTGCACCATCGATACTTGCCAAGCCGGAGAATGCAGTCATCGTAGGCAGACGGGATGGGCCGGTCTGCTTTGTGGTATTTCAAACGGTTGGTGGTGGCGCTAGACGGGTCGGAGCCGCCGGCGCCAGTCGCAAACGCCGTTCTTCAAGTCTTGCTGTTCACCGCAGGCGCGGTGCTGTGCGCTGCTCACGGGCTCGCAGAGCTGCCCTTCACCTTCGACAATCAAACCTACTTTTACCTGGCCGAGCGTGTTGCCTCGGGCGTGGCGCCCCACGTCTCGCTCGTTGACCACAAGTTCGCCCTCAGCAGCATCCTATCCGGCGCGGCGATCAGTCTGGGCCGGCTGCTCGAACTCGGCGACGTAGCGTCGTTGAGAGCGGTGAGTGTTGCGGCGGCGGCGGCAAGTGTGACCTTGGTTGCAGCCACTGCGCTGACGCTGACGCGAAGCTGGGTCGTCATGCTGCTGGCCGGGCTGATCATGCTCGGTTTCAACGATTTCTATCTGCAGGGCGCCATGGGTGCTCGGCCCAAGGTGTTCGTGGTCCTGTTCACCGCCGCCGCGTTGCATGCCACCGTACGAGAACGGCACCTGCAGGCCGGCCTACTGGCGGGCGCCGCAACCTTGTGCTGGCAGCCGGCTTTCTTGGTGCCGCTGGCCCTCGTACTTGCGAGCCTGCTGCGGCGCGACGGCGGTGTCGTGTTGTGGCGCCTCGTTGCCGGGGGCGCCGTCGCTCTCGTCTGCTACGAGGCCTACTTCCTTTGGCACGGTGCCCTCGCCGAGCAGCTTTCCCAATCCTTCGTGATGGCGTCGGACTCGACCACGGGCTTCAGGCGAGTCCGAAACACCATACCGTTCCTGATCGGCGAGGGCGTCAGGCGTCAGGGGGTGGTGCGCATCTTTCCGGTGCTGTTCTTGGTGGTTTCGGCTGCCGGTCTGGTCTGGGCCATGGCAAGGCCGCGGCGTACGTTCGCACGGCTGAGAGAGAGGCCGGGGTGTTTTGCGATCGTCATCTGCTCGTATCTCGTCACGGCCTATACCGTCTACGACCACCAGGCCTATCCCGACCGCTTCATCCTCTACCCGTTCTTCGGCTTGTGCGGTGCGGTAACGCTTCATTACTTATTGCAGAGGTCGAAGCACCCTGGCGTACGTGTGATAGCGGCGAGTGCCGCGATCGCTGTGGCCGCCTATGTCGTCGTCGACTCAGTCCACGTCACGAAGGATCGGGCCGTCACGCTCGATGACCAGATCGCCCTGGCTGCCCGGGTCGAGGAGATGAGGGTGGAGCACGGGCCGGTGTGGGCGGTCAGTTGCGTGCATCTACTGGCGCTAGAGAGACGGGCCAATCACACTCCCTACGGCGTCCTGTTCGACGGTCGTGTGCGCCGCTACATACAACGCAGGCTGGGACAGAAACCCTATCTACCGTTGAAGGATGGTGAGATGCCGCAGGTCGTTCTGATTGCCAGGAGCGGGGAGTTCCGTGCGATCCCCTGGCTTCCCATGGCCTACCGGCAAGTGGACTCCAAGCTCTTCGCGCGCCATGGCATCCGGGTATGGCTCTACGAAGGTTTCAAGGCCGCGCCTGAGGCTTGAGCCTGCCCCCGCGGCGCTCATCGAGGCCGTGCACGGAAGGAAACCCCCCGCAGCCGGTCGAAGGTGTAGGCTGCCCCGACTCCCGAAAGTGCGAACACCAGCGGCAGTATCGGTATCCGATAGCGGATCGACATTCCGAACAGCGAATAACCCAGCGTGAAAGTGATGGCGACGCCGACCAGGAGCAATGTTTCGCGGGGCCGGGTTCTTGCGGCTATGACGGAGCCGACCAGGGCGAGCAACAGTTCGACGCCGAAGGACAGGGCGCTGACGAGGTCCCTTAGTTGCAAGGGGAAGGATGGATCGGCGGGGAGCCTCTCGTCCATGTCATTGAGGTGTGCGCGCAGATCGGGATCATCGGTGTACATTCCGACGGGGACGAGCGACCAAAAGCCCGCGATCCGTTCCGTCATATGTGAGGCGAGTTCGCCTGGTTCGGTGAATGCCTTGTGAAGAATTGCACCTGCGAGGCCGCGCTCTTCTACTTGTCCGGCCTCGACCGGGGCATCGCCCGTGCCGGCGTAGGATATCGGTGTCAGACGGCCGTACCTTTGAAAGTTATGAAACGTCCAGGGGGCAAGGGCACTCAGGAACGCGACGCACAGAACCACTATTTGAATGCAGCGCCGGATCGTAGGTGAGGAGCCCGCGAGAGCCAGCCACAAAGCAGCGCAAGGCAGCAGCAACAGTGCGACGGGACGAAGGAGGGCCGCCACGCCGAGGGTCAGGCCCAGCAACAGGGCGACGCTAGCTTCACCACGTTCGGCGGCTGATCTTGCCCACATGACGGCGGTCATGATCAACAAGGCCGCAATCGTCTCCGGGTAGAGAAGCGCGCTCGAGATGACCATCAGGGGGTCGAGGATGTACAATACCCCTGCGAATAGGGCTGCCCGCTTGCCGAAGAACCGCTCCGTCAGGGCAACGACGAGCAATATTCCTGCGGCCGTCAGTACGGCCTGCATGCCGCGGAGGGCGAGGACTCCTGCGCCGAAAGGAAGTGAAAGCAGCGCCAGGATTACCGGGTAGGCGGGGACATTCGTGTAATCGGGGGCGAAGGCGCCTTCGGTGCGTAGTTGCGAGGCTGCGTCGACGTAGATCGTCTCGTCGATGAAGTGGAACGATTCGCCTAGAAAGGCTGACGCGGCCAGGCGCGGCAGCAGCGCCGCTACGACGAGCAACAAGACCCGAGGGGCAGAGTACGTCAAACCGTGGACCTCTCCATAATCATTCCAGCTTACAACATTCCGACCGAGCTACGTAGCTGTCTGGCTGCACTTACACGTTCGCGGCCGCCCGCTACCGAGATCCTGGTAGTGGATGACGGCTCGACTCCGACACTCGAGCCGGTCGCGGCCGAGTACGGGGTTCGATATATGCGGGTGGACGACAACGGAGGAGACAGGGCCGCACGCAACAAGGGAGCCGGGGCGGCTGACGGTGACATCCTCTTGTTTCTCGACGCCGACATCGCCGTGCACACCGATACCCTGGCGAGACTTCTCGAGACCTTTCGCTCACGACCGGACCTGGCCGCGGTCTTTGGGTCCTACGATGAAACCCCGACAGCGCCCGGTGTCGTTTCTCGATACCGCAACCTGCTCCACCACTACACCCATCAGCAGGCGAATCCCGACGCCTCGACGTTCTGGACGGGCTGCGGCGCAGTTCGCAGACATGTCTTCGAAGAACTGGGCGGCTTCGACGAAAGGCCCGGTCACGAGATGGCGGACGTGGATTTCGGCTATCGTTTGCGCGACGCCGGCCACAGAATCTTCCTCGACAAGCAGCTGCAGGTGACGCACCTCAAACGCTGGACTCTCTTCCTGATGGTCAAGACCGATCTGCTCTTGCGAGCTATCCCCTGGTCGCGCCAGATCCTGAGGCGCCGCAGCGTGCCGGCTGATCTCAACATAGGCGCTTCGCAGAAGGCGGCGGTGGCGCTTACCGGCATGGCGCTCTTGTCTTTGTTGCTGTCGTGTTTCGACTATGCCTTCCTTGGAGTGAGTATCGCGTCGGTCGCCGCTGTCGTCGCGTTGACCAAGGGGCTACTGGCGCTGATTCGTCGACTTCACGGAACGGTTTTTGCCATCGCTTGCGTTCCGCTCCACTTGATCCATTTGGCGACGGGGGGCTTGGGGTACGTGATCGCGTGGTCGGAGACGTTGTTGTCGGCTCGACATTCTGATGGCTGAGTTTTCACCAGAGCAGCGGACGGTCGTCATCATCGGCGCGGGTCCGGCCGGTCTGACGGCGGCCTATGAGCTGGTCAAGCTGGGTGCCAAGCCTATCGTTTTGGAGCAGGGTGACGACGTCGGTGGCCTGTCCCGAACGGACGAATACAAAGGCTTCCATTTCGACATGGGGGGGCATCGGTTCTTTACGAAGGTGCCGAGAGTCGAGGCCATGTGGAGGGAGGTGCTGCTCGAGGGTTTGCTGAGGCGCCCCCGGCTGTCGCGCATCTACTACAAAGGGAAGTTCTTCAACTATCCGCTCAAGCCGTGGAATGCCTTGAGCGGCCTGGGTGTGGTCCAGAGTGTCATAATCGCCGCCAGCTACCTGCGCTGGCAGATCTTTCCCTATCGGCGAGAGGATACTTTCGAGCAATGGGTTACCAATCGCTTCGGCAGGCATCTGTTTCGCACGTTTTTCAAAGCGTACACGGAGAAGGTGTGGGGCATCAGCTGTTCCGAGCTGAAGGCTGAGTGGGCGGCGCAACGGATCAAGGATCTGTCGCTCCGAACCGCCGTCCTCAACATGATCGTGAAGCCGGGGCGCACGATCAAAACGCTCATCGAAGAGTTCGACTATCCGCGCAGGGGGCCGGGCATGATGTGGAAGGCCGTGCGCGACGAAGTCGAGGCGCGTGGCGGACGGGTTCGGACCGGTTGTAAGGTCATCGGCGTCAAGCGTGACGGCTCGGTGATCAAGAGCATCGTCGTTTCCACCAATGAAGGTTCCGAAGAGGTAGCCGGCACCGATTTCCTGTCCAGCATGCCTCTGACGGAGTTTGTCACTGCGCTGGATCCTGAGCCGGGGGCGGACATCTCCAATGCGGCCTCCAGACTGTCGCACCGGGATTTTCTGACCGTCTGCCTCATCGTGGATGCGTCTGACTTGTTCCCGGACAACTGGATCTACGTTCATGATCCGGAGGTGTCCGTAGGCAGGATCCAGAACTATAAGAACTGGAGTCCGCACATGGTGCCCGACGCTTCCATGTCGAGTCTCGGACTCGAGTACTTTTGCAGCGAGGGGGATGAACTCTGGAACACCCCGGACTCCGAGCTGCTGGAGCTCGCGAAGAGGGAGGTCGAGACGATCGGCCTCGCCTCAGCCGCGGATGTGCGTGACGGTTGTGTCGTGCGCGTGGCCAAAGCCTATCCGGTATATGACACGGACTATGCAAGCTATCTCGACACGCTGAAGGGGTGCGTCGGAGGGTTGCGAAACCTGCAGAAGATCGGACGCAACGGCCTGCATCGTTACAACAATCAGGACCATGCGATGCTGACCGGGATGTTCGCCGTCGAAAACCTGGTTCACGGCGCCGGTCACGATCTGTGGAGCGTCAACGCCGACAGCGAGTATCACGAGGAGATACGCGAAGAGCTGGCTGACGCCCCGCCGGCTTCGGATGCAGAGGTCGAAGAAGCCGTGCGGGACGCACTGTCCTGGGTATTCGCCAAACTCGACAAGGTCGCCTTGGGAATGGCGACCGGTGTCGTTGGGGCCGCGTCGCTGGCTGCGGCCAGCCTGTTCCTCGTCGCCAAGGGCGGGGCGGTCGTCGGTCCCCATCTCGGGCTGATGTCCCAGTATCTGCCGGGCTATGAGGCAAGTTTGCCGGGAGCGGCGCTGGGACTGTTATACGGAGCGGTTGCCGGGTTCTGCCTTGGCTGGAGCTATGCTGCCCTGAGAAACGGAACCTTGGCCATGTACAAGACTAGGGTCGAGCGAAGAGCCGAATCCTTGTCCCTGCGCAGATTGCTGGACTATCTCTAGGCGTCCGCGTCGTGAATGATACGAAGAAATCGTTGGATAGCGTCGTCAAGTTTCGGATGGCGAGGCTCAACGCGCTCGTTCAGGGCTTGGTGGTGGGGTTGTTGACGGGCTCGGCGGTTTTTCTTGCCACCAACTGGTTGGTCTTGAAAGGTGGCAGCGTAGTCGGACCCCATCTGGCTCTGCTCGGTCAGTTCTTCATAGGTTATCAGGTGACGTTCTTGGGGAGCCTGATCGGGTTCGCGTACGCCTTCGTTGCAGGATTCGCGGCCGGTTACGTTACCAGCATCATCTACAACAGGATCCTGGATTCGCGCGGACCTCTGGAGACGAGCGACTGAAGCAATGGCCTCTTCCTATGTAAGAGTCGCAACCTGGCTGGGGCTGTTCGCGGGGTTGGCCGTAGCCACCGCGTTGGTGGCATGGCAAGGCTTCGAGGCGGTCGGGGCTTTGCTCAGGGAAGGCAACTGGCCGTTGTTGCTCGTCAGTGTCTTTGCTCTGCCGACTTTCGTTCTCGGGGCCGTCTCTTGGCGCTTGTTGTTCCCGCCGGAGCGCACCCCGAGCTTCCGTTCCTGTTTGCATGCACTGTGGATCGGCTTCTCGGTGAACGTGGTCTTGCCCGTCGCCAATGTCGGCGGAGAGGTCATCAAAGCACGTGTTTTGATGCTGGGGCCCGTCCGGGGAGTGGACGCCGTTGCCTCGGTCGTCGTAGACAAGGCCGTACAAGCGTCGACGCTGCCCATGCTCGCCCTCATCGGCGGGTTACTGCTTGTAGCTCTGGCGCCCGACAATCCTCTGTCTCTTGCGGTCTTCGCCGGTGCCGCGTTGTTGGCCACCGGCTTCGTCGTATTCGTGGCCGTTCAGTGGCTGGGCGCCTTCGGCGTCATCAGCCGATTCGCCGGTCGGTTCGAGGGCAGTGAGATGTGGCAGCGGTTCGCCGTCAATGCGGGCGAGGCAGACAAGGCGATTCGTGCACTCTATGCGCGTCCCGGCGTACTGGTCGTGTCGTCGCTCATACGGCTGAGCGCACGACTCATGTTGATCGGGGAGGTTTGGCTTGCCGCCTACCTGATGGGGCAGCCCATAGGTCTGGCCGAAGCCGCAATGCTCAAGTCCCTGAGCTTCGCCCTGAGAGGCGGCGCCTTTGCGATCCCGGGAGGGCTGGGCCTTCAAGAGGGTGGCTACGTGGCGCTCGGTGCGTTGATCGGGGCGCCCGCGGATCTGATGCTGGCTGTATCCCTGGCGACCCGGCTGCGCGAGGTACTTCCCAGCCTTGCCGGCCTGGTCGCATGGCAATACACCGAGAGCAGAGCCTTTCGCGCTGCTGCAGTCACTCGGCGGGCCGCCGCCAGGAGCGACGCGCGTTCATGAGATGCGAGGCGGTGTCGTGACGGTCAGGAACAAAGTCGTGATGATCGGCTTGGACGCTGCCGACATCGACTACATCGAAAGCCACCTCAGTGAACTTCCCAACCTGGCTCGCATCCTCGACCGGGGACGCTACCGGCGCATCGGCTCCACCGCCGACGTCATGAGCGCCTCGGTTTGGTCGACTTTCTATACCGGCACCATGCCCGGCGAGCACGGATACTATTTCCCGATGCAATGGGACCCGGCCGACATGAAGCTCAAGCGAGTTTCGGCGGACTGGCTCTACTGCGAACCTTTCTGGTACGAGTTGTCTCGCGCCGGAGTGAACGTCACCTCCTTCGACGTGCAGACGGAGTTCGCTGGTCAGATCGCGAACGGGCTCGAAGTTGTCAATTGGGGTGCCCAGTCCTTCGACGCGTTCTATTGCAGCGACAAGGATATGGGCCGCGCGATAAGAGCGAGGTTCGGCCGTCATCCGATGGGGCCGGATATCCCGGTGCGGAAGGGGCTGCGGAGGCTCGAACGCATCGAAAAGGACCTCCTCGAAGGGGTGGCGCTTAGAGGAGAGTTGGCGCGGTGGCTGTTGCGGGAGACTCGATGGGACCTGTTCATCGCCGTGTTCACCGAATGCCACCGTGGCGGTCACAACCTCTGGCCCGATCCCGAAGGCAACGGCAGTGAGGTGCCTGCTGACGGGCTCCTTTCCCTATACAAGGCAACGGATGACGAGGTCGGCAGGCTGATCGACTGCGTGGACCTCCGTGACACCAGCGTCATAGTTTTCTCTCTGCACGGCATGGGTCCTAACAGTTCCCAGATGCATCTGCTGCCACGCATCATGGACAAGGTTAATCAGGCCTTCGCCGGCACTGCCGGGTCTGAAGTCCCTTCCCCGGGGTTGATGCGCGTGCTGAGGGAGCGACTGCCCCCAGTGGTTCAGGAAAGCGTCGCGCGGGCAGTGCCGGAGCGCGTACGTGATTGGGTGACGACACGTGCTTTCGGCGACAGCCGCCGGCAGCGAAACGAGCCCGGCTTCGTCCTACCGAGCGGCACCGAGGGGAGCCTGCGCTACAATCTCGAGGGCCGCGAGCATCCCGGCGTCATCGCACCGGACACGGAGTTGCACCATCGCTACAAGAAGCACGTACGGGATTCTCTTCTCTCGTTCCGGCATCCGGACAACGGGCAGCCCGCGGTTCGGGACGTGCACTACCCCAGCCAGGAGTTCGAGGGGTCGCGCAGCCACTATCTGCCTGACATGACTTTCGACTGGACCGACCATGCTCCCGCCCACGTGCTGGAGTCCCCTTCGCTCGGCGAGATCCGCCTCGGGATCGAGACCGGCCGCGGAGGAAATCACAGAGGCGCGGCTTTTGCCGCCGTCATGGGCGATCCGGCAGCGAAAGGCGGGCTGCCGAGCCTGGAGCATATAGTGGACTTCTCGTCGTTCGTGTCGGGGTTGCTCGGAGACCGCCCGAATTGATCCTTTCAGATCCTGCTTGACTACCCTGCAGGCGATCCGGACAATTGTAAGATGTCCGTCGCTGGGCGGCGGAGGGAGAGGTTGTTGTGAGGCGTCTTGGTTGTGTTGGTTTCCGCAGCGCCGTTCGGGCGTTGTATGGTTTTCTACTGGTCGCGATTGCCGTTCTTTGGGTCGATCCCGCGGGCGCGGCTAACCCGATTTTCGGAACCGTTCAGGCAAACGGTCCTGCCTGGTCTGCAACCGGTGACGGTAAGTGGCAGCGGATCGTGACCACCCGTCCCCTGGTTGCGGGTGACGAGTTCCGGACAGGTGAGGGCGGCTACATGCTGCTGGACATGGGCAGTCACGGCATCGTGGGCCTATACGACGACACCGAGGTCTCGGCCGTGGAACACGGACAAGGCCCGTCGATAGACGTGTCCGGCGGCAAGCTCGCATTCCACATCGAACCCGACTCCCTATTGACGATTTCTGCGGCCGACGCGGAAATCCTCGGATCCACGCTGGATACGGCCAGTGTCGACGGTTACGTCGAGATCAACGACAACGGTGACGCCGTAGTTGCCGTCGAAGAAGGAGAGCTTTCGGTTGCCCTCGACGGCGCCACGCGTACGCTCCGACAGGGGGAGCGCATGCTTCTCAATCAAGCGTCGCTCGGCATCACTCCGCGGCAACTCGAGCCCGACCTGAGCTCCACCCGGGCTCCGGCCCCTGGGAGTGCGACGACTGCACCTTCTCGGCCTCAGCAGACGGCGGCGGCCGCGCCCCAACAGATGGCGGCAGCCGATGGTAACGGCGCCAGGCGGGACAAGGCCGCCGGTATAACCGACGAGGCTGACGACGCCGAGAGGGCGGCAGCGAACGCCACCGACGAGGACGAGGAACTCTTGCTCGGTTTTACCTATGAGACGGCCAGTGTCGGGGCCCTCGGAGCCATCGGCGCCGGATTCGCCATCGAGCACTATAAGGACGACGACAACGGCAGTCCGTGATCAGGCGCTAGCGCCTCTTGCCTCGCCGCTTCTCCGGTCCGCGCGCTTGTCTTAGCGCATGAGAGCGATCGAAGCTTCTCCACTTGTTCGCGACGATCGTTTCGCTCGTACGCTTCGAGAAGGAAACGATCTCCGGGCGCGACACAAACGGTACGGCAAGGAAAGACATGACGTGAGCCGGCGAACGGCTGTGGCCGGCCCCGAATATGTGTCCCAGGCCGTGATTGAGCATGTTCACGGGTGAGTCCCACAGTCCCGGCGCGACCACGACGTAGTTGCCAAGCAGTTCGGCCGCTTCGGGCCACAACAGTCCGGTTGACCGTGTAAAGAGCACCACGACGTCGCTTTCTTCGTCGAGTTCCACTAACCGGGCCAGGTTCTCGATCTGGTCCATGGCCGTGAGGCCGGCCACGCTTCGCTCCGTCGTCGTCGAGACTACGAAGCGGATACCGAAGGACTCTTCCCAGTTCTTCGACGCGTGTTCGACGATATCGTGGGCGTAGCTCTCGCCTCCGACCCACAGGGTGTCCAGGACCAGCCTCAGCCGCACGTTGCGTACCCCGGTCGTCTCGGGCTCCAGCAGGTGATTGCTACGTACGGGTGCAAGCGTCGATCCGCACCCTGCCGAGACCATGAAGGCCGTAATTAGGAGCGACCTCACGAGATGTAGCGCGTATCGGGAGGTCAGCGGGTAGGAGGGCGAGAGACGTGCGCCGGTGGGGTCGGGGGCTGCCAAGCTCCTGAGAGTGGGCTCTGAGCCCCACGATGCGCAAGTGATGGTGCCTCGCGCCCCCTCCATCGGGGGAGATCAACCAGCGCTTCGCCGTAGTTGCGCGTGTAAAACCGCCGTTCGCGCGGGAGGGCCATGCGGGGGTGGCGCCGATCGTCGTATCCATTCGTGTTTGGTGATGCGCGTGCGACTATCTTCTGTTTCCCACTGGACAGTGTGCGTCTCCATGGCGTAGGGTAAGCGAGTTCTTTCGACCCCGGTTCATTCAGACGATGCACGATTTCTTCTCACGTCAGTCTCTTCTGCGGCCTTGGCCGATGGTCGGGGTCATCGCGCAGGCAGCGCTCGTCTTCGTTGCTGGTTTGGTTGCGGCGCCGGCTCCGGTGCAGGCACAGGTCAGTCCCCGTATCGTCAACGGACTCAACACCCACGCTTACCCTTCCGCGGGAGCCTTGCTGTACAGTCAAGGCGGGGCGATCAATACCAACAATGCGGGCAGTTGGTGCAGCGGCACCCTTATCGGCTGCCAGACCTTTTTGACCGCCGCCCATTGTGTGGAAGACGACGGCAACCCGGCCAACTACTGGGTCTACTTTCAACACGCGGGGATTTTCGCCGTCGACACCATCGAGCCTCACCCATCTTATTTGAGCTCGACTTTCCCAATAGCCGACGTGGCGGTAGTCAAGCTTTCGTCGCCGGTGACCGGCATCTCACCCAAGCCGCTCAATCTGTCGGACAACCCGGCCAACGTCGGCTTCGGTCTGACGGGAACGATAGTCGGCTTCGGCCAGACCAGCGGAAGCGGGGGTGATTACGGAATCAAACGGGCCGGCAGCGTCGAAACTGCGGATTGTCCCGGCAGCGTGCCGAGCGGCGCTACCAACACCGAGCTGGTGTGCTGGCGGTTCACCAATCCGGTCGGACCCCCCGGCGACGACTCGAACACCTGCAACGGTGACTCCGGCGGCCCGTTGTTTCTCGACATAGGCGCAGGGGACAGCGTCGCGGGCATTACCTCGGGTGGTACGAACGGTAGCTGCCTTGCCACCGACAACAGTTACGACGCCAACGTGTATACCTACCGCAGTTTCATACTCGGTGAACTCGGCGCGGATTCGACCACGGTATGTGGAGGCCTGGCGCCGGTCGGAAGCCCCGACGTGGGCGTGATCGGTGAGGACGGCACCTTGAGTGCGTCCAACCCGTCGGATTCTTACGCTATCCAGCTAGCCGCCAATGTGAACGCCGTTCGCTTCGCTCTAAACGGCGAGGACAACGGCAGCCTCGGCGTCGACATGTACGTCAAACAGGGGGCCGGAGCATCGCCTAGCGACTTCGACTGCAAGGAGGACGGCAACACCGGGTTCGGCGCCTGTTCGTTCGTGCTGCCCGCAGGCGGCACCTGGTCGACCTACATCGACCGTACGGCAGGAAGCGGAGAGTACCAGCTCACCACCACGATCTTCGGCGGAGACCCCCCGGTATGCGGCAACGACGTTCATGAGCCCGGAGAGGAATGTGACGGGACCGACGCCGCAGCTTGCCCCGGCCTGTGCCTGCCCGGATGCAGTTGCCCCGCACCGGTGTGCGGCAACGACGTCATAGAAACCGGTGAAGAGTGTGACGGCACTGACCCCGGGACTTGTCCTACGGGGGTATGCGATCCCGACTGTACCTGCGAGGATGCGGTCTGCGGTAATGACATCGTCGAAGCCGGCGAGGAATGTGACGGCATCGACGACGCTGCCTGCCCGGGCGAGTGTGAGTCCGAATGTCAATGCATGAGCTGTTTCATGAGTGACATCGATGAGTTCACGATCCGAGCCAAGTCCAACGAAAAGCGGTTCCGCTACAAGAGCGATCTGATCAACACGACCGGACATTGGGATGGCGTGGATCCCCGCAACCAATTCCATTTCGTCATGTCCCAGGCCGGAGCCTCCGTAGAGTTGGATGTCCCGCCGGGCGATCCCGGCTGGTTCCGGTCGAAGCCGGAGAAGGGCAGGTACAAGTGGAAGGGCGATATCGGCGGATTCCGACGCGTACGTGCCATCGACAGGACGGAGAAGCGGGGCACCTGGCGGATCGTTGTCAAGGGCAAGCAGGTCCCAGGCGCCGAGCAGATCGACGTCTTCTTTCAGTTCGACATCGAGTTGCGCATGGACGGGGTCTGCGCGTCGACGACCTACTGAGCGGGGCCCCGGCCCTAGGGTGTCTTGATCCCGTTCGCCGCCTCATAGGCGGCTATCTTGTCCTCGTGGCGTAGCGTAAGCCCGATCATATCCCAGCCGTTGAGCAGTCGCTCTTTCAGGAAGGCATCGATCTCGAACGTGATGGAGTCGCCGTCCGGCTTGGTGATGGTCTGTGCCGGCAGATCGACTTCCAACGCATACGCATCGGAACCTCGAACCGCGGTGAAGAGTGCGTCGATGGTCTCGCGCGGAAGGACCACCGGTAGGATCCCGTTGTTGAAGCAGTTGCTGTAGAAGATGTCCGCGAAGGAAGGGGCGAGGATCGCGCGGATCCCGTAGTCGAGCAGGGCCCATGGGGCATGCTCGCGCGAGGAGCCGCAGCCGAAGTTATCCTTGGTCAACAGAATCGCGGCACCTTTGTAGCGCTCGGCGTTCATCTCGAAGGATGGGTCGGGCGTATTCCCATCGTCGGTGTATCGCCAATCGTAGAACAAGACATCAGCGTATCCGGTACGCTCGATGCGCTTGAGAAACTGCTTGGGAATGATCTGGTCGGTGTCGACGTTCACCGCATCGAGCGGCGCCACTATTCCTTTCAGTGACTTGAAAGCTTCCATCAGTTCTTGCACTCCCACTCCCGCACATCGATGAAGCGACCTCTGATGGCGGCGGCCACCGCCATCGTCGGACTTACCAGGTGGGTTCGACTGTCCTTTCCCTGGCGCCCTTCGAAATTGCGGTTGGACGTCGAGGCGCAACGGTCTCGCGGCTTCAAGACGTCGTCATTCATGGCCAGGCACATCGAGCATCCGGATTCGCGCCACTCGAATCCGCCCTCCTTGAAGACGACATCGAGGCCTTCGCGCTCGGCCTGCGCCTTGACGTGCTGTGATCCGGGCACCACCAGGGCCTGCTCGATCGACGGATGTAGCGTGTACCCCTTGGCGATCTTTGCTGCTTCTCTCAGGTCCTCGATGCGTCCGTTCGTGCAGGATCCAATGAACATCTTGTTGACGGTGATCTCGCTGAGGGGAGTTCCTTCCTCGAGCCCCATGTATTCGAGAGCCTTGGCCGCGGAGGCGCGCTTGTCGGCATCGTCGATCTCGGACAGCACAGGCGTGCGCCCCGTGATTCCGGTGACCATGCCGGGTGATGTACCCCAGGTCACTTGCGGTTCGATCTCGGCGGCGTCAATCACCACCGTGCGGTCGTACTTGCAGCCTTCCTCGGAAGCCCACGCCAACCAGCCGTCTACGATCTCCGGCCAAGCAACATCGGTCGGTATGTTCTCCCGTCCCCTCAAGTACTCGCATGTAGTGAAGTCTGGCGATATCAAGCCGGCCCTGGCGCCGGCCTCGATCGACATGTTGCAGACCGTCATGCGGCCCTCCATCGTCAGGCCGCGGATCGCCTCGCCCGTGTACTCGATGACGTAGCCCGTGCCTCCTTCCGTGCCGATCTTGCCGATTATCGCGAGTACGACGTCCTTGGCCGAGATCCCGGTAGGCAGCTGCCCGTCGACGCGCAACTCCATCGTCTTGGACTTGGACTGCAACAGTGTCTGCGTTGCCAGCACATGCTCGACCTCACTGGTCCCGATCCCGAAGGCGAGTGCGCCGAACGCTCCGTGCGTCGACGTATGGGAATCTCCGCAAACGATGGTGCGGCCGGGTTGGGTAAACCCCATCTCCGGTCCGATCACGTGGACTATGCCATTGTCGGCGTCGTGCATGTTGATGCAGCGGATGCCGAACTCTTCGCAATTGGTCTCGAGGGCGCGGCATTGCTGAAGCGACAGGGGGTCGGCTATGGGACGGGACCGATCCGTCGTCGGGATGTTGTGGTCCATCGTGGCGATCGTGAGTTCGGGGTGGCGAACCCGACGTCCGGCCGCTCTCAGGCCCTCGAAAGCCTGGGGTGAGGTGACCTCGTGGATGAAGTGGCGATCGATGAAGAGGATCGTCGACTGGCCGGGCTGGGTGAAGACCTCGTGTGCCTCCCATATTTTCTCGTAGATGTTCTTCGCCATGCGTTCGCCCCTTTGAGGCTGAGCCCATTAACTTATCCCGGCCTGAGCGCCGACTCCATCGCTGGGGTTTTTGAATCGCTGTGGGTGAAATACCGTTGACCCGGCCGGCCTGGTTGGTGACACTGGCCGGGGACCTGAGAGTCCGGCTTCGATTCCATGAATGGGGTGGTCCGATCTTTTCTCGCTGGTTGCCGTTTCGGCTTGCCCCGCCTCGTGTTGACTGTTGGCGTGGTCTTGACGCTCTCGGTGGGCTCGCCGTCGAGCGCAGCCGAGTATTTCGTGCCCGGAGATTTCTCGACCATCCAGGTTGCGTTGGATGCCGCCTATGCCGGCGACACCGTCACGGTAAGCGACGGCGTCTACTCCGAGAAGCTCGTGTTTCCGAGAAGCGGAAACCCGGTCGACGGCTACATCACTCTTCGCGCTGCAGCCGGTGCCGGCCCCATTCTCGACGGTGCGGGGGTTGCGGGCTCCAACATGGTGCTGATCGACGGACGCAGTTACGTGAGGTTGTCGGGGTTCGAGATTCGCAACAACCTGGGTGTCAATGACGGCTCAGGAGTTCGCGTGCTCGGGTCGGGCACGAACATAGAGATCCTCGACAACGAAATTCACGAGATTCGCGGCCAGCATGCCATGGGGATAACGGTGTATGGAACCGACCCCCAACCTCTCGAGAACATCGTCATCGACGGCAACAACATTCATGATTGTGACCCCGCCCAGAGCGAGGCGTTGACTCTCAACGGCAACGTCAGAGCTTTCGAAGTAACCAACAATGCGGTCCGCGACGTCAACAGCATCGGAATCGACTTCATCGGCGGCGAGACCGACATCCAGCCGGATCCTTCCAAGGTCGCTCGGGAGGGGCTGTGCCGCGGAAACGTCGTGACACGTGCGAACGCGAACTACGGGGGCGGCTTTGCCGGGGGCATCTATGTCGACGGTGGTCGCGACATAGTGATAGAAAACAACGTCGTCTCACACTCGGATCTCGGCATAGAGATCGGTGCCGAGAACTCGGGCCTGGTGACGACAGGGATCGTGGTTCGCAACAATCTCGTGTATCGCAACGAGAAGGCCGGCATCGTTTTCGGCGGATTCAACGCCGGTGTGGGTCGGGCAAACGGCAACAGGTTCCTCAACAACACGTGTTTCTTCAACGACACTCTCGGTGAGGGACTCGGTGAGCTATGGATTCAGTACGCCGAGAATAACGAGGTCCGCAACAACATCTTCTACAGTAACTCTCAGAACGTGCTCTTGTATTCCGAGAACGGCAACGTCGGCAACGAGTTGGATTACAACCTCTGGTACACCGATCATGGTGATGCGAGCGCAGAGTTCGTTTGGCAGGGAGTGGAGGTCTCGGGCTTGGCCGCATACCGGTCGGTGTCGGCGCAGGGCGCCAACTCGATCTTCGCGGATCCCGACTTCGTCGCGTCGGCGTCCGACGATTTTCATATTTCCAGTGATTCCCCGGCTCGCGACGTAGGAGATCCGGACTTCTCCGCGGATGTCGGCGAGACCGACATCGACGGTGCCCCGCGCGTGAACGGCGTGCGCGTCGAGATTGGGGCCGATGAGGTCACCGTTTGCGGTGACGGCAACCTCGATAGCGGCGAAGCCTGCGATGACGGCAACCTGATAGACGGTGACGGCTGCGATTCGAACTGCACACCGACGGGATGCGGCAACTCGATCGTCTCGGTGGGCGAGGACTGCGACGATGGTAACGGCGACGCCGGAGATTGTTGCTCTCCCGCGTGTTCCTATGAGGCCCCGGGGTCTGCCTGCGATGACGGTCGGTTGTGCACGACCCTCGATACCTGTGATGGCACGGGTGGCTGTTCCGGGCTCGCCCAGCCAGAGCCTGCGTGCGCGCCTCCTTTTGTCGTTGGTAAGTCGGTGTTGCTCGCCAAGGACAAGGACGGGCAGGATCGAGACCAGCTCGTTTGGCGCTGGTCGAAGGGGCCGGCAACGACCCTTCAGGACCTGGGCGATCCCTTCCGGGCCACCAGCTACGCGCTATGCGTGTATGACACCGAGGATGCCGGGGCCACCAGCCTGCTGGTCACGGAATCGGTAGTGCCGCCCGGTGGCACCTGTTCGGGGAAGCCGTGCTGGAAGGCCGTGAGCGACAAAGGCTACAAGTATAAAAACAAGACCGCCGTGCGCGGCGGTGTGCGTTCCGTCGTCTTGAGGCGCGGAGACGCCGGCAAGTCGAAGTTCACGGTCAAGGCGAAGGGCGTTCATCTGGGGCTCCCGCCCCTGCCACTCTCCCAAGACCCCGAACTGACCGTTAACTTCGTGACCAGCGACGGCCGTTGTTGGAAGGCCGTGTTCGCGTCACCTGCTTCTCTTTCGACTCCCGAGCGGTTCAAAGACAAGAACGACTGAAGCAGGGTGCGGGCCACCTTGCGGACTGCCATGCGCCTCTCCGTGTCCTAACGAGCGCCACGCGGCTTTTTGCGCCCGTCAAGGGCTTTTTCAGGCAGCCGCACCGCCCCTGCTTGCTAGGATAGAAGAGCATGACTGCGCACATAGCGCTGTGCCGACAGTAGCTTGGCGCGAACTGTTGCGAATCGGTCATGTAGGAACCGACGAATGCGCATTGACCTAGAGCACTCATGGCCGACCAAGAGCGCGTGCTGCGGCTCGCAGCCGGGAGAACCGCATGGAAGTCGCTGAGCTGAACGGGTTCGCGCTGAGCGCCATGGCGCTCAAGTTCCTCGCGCTGTTCTGGTCCGTTCGTCTCTACAACCGCATGCGCGACGCACGCATGGGTGCGCTGGCGATCGTCCTCGCGATCTCCCTGGCATGGACCATCGTTACCTACGCTCCCGTACAGCTGCGTGTATGGATGATGTCACCGGCATACATACGCAACATCCCGAGCGTCACGATCGGCATTCTCATGCTGCTCATCGTCATGTGCCTGGCCCGGGTCATCGAGGAGGAACGCGAGCAGGACAGGACGCTCAGTCTGTCAAGGTTCGCGTTGGACCGTAACCTTCACGCGACCTTCATTCTCGATGAGAGCGCCGATTTCGTCTATGTGAACGACGCAGCTTGCAGCTACCTAGGGTATTCACGCGAAGAGCTGCTCGAAGCCAATCTCTACGAAGTAACGGTGGACCTCGTGCCGGGCTTCTGGAAGCAACACTGGCGGCAACTCAAGCAAAACAGCGCCGTCACGCTGGAGAACAATTACCGTACGAAGGCCGGGGATATCGTGCCTTCGATGGTCTCGTCCAACTACATGGAGCATCAGGGGATCGGCTATGATTGTGCCGTCGTCAGCGACATGACGGAGCAGCACAGCGCCGAGGAGGCCCTCCAGACCAAGGAAGAGGCCTTGAAGCATCAAGGGGAGAGCGTCGCCGAGCTCGTCAGAGATCCGCTGTTGAGCAGCGGTGATCTGGAGGAATCCTTCAAGCGTATTGCCAAGACGGCCGCCGATACCCTCGAAGTCGAGCGGGTGGGCATCTGGATCTACGACAAGGAGCGCACGGGGATACGCTGCCTCAAGCTCTACGAGCGCAGCAAGAACACGTATTCGGATGGAGCCGAGCTGCGCGCTGCGGACTACCCCAACTACTTCCACAGCTTGGAGGCCGACCGTGTGGTCGCGACGCGTCGGGCGGACACGGACGAACGCACGGCCGAGTTCGCCGACGACTACCTCCGGCCTTTGGGCATAACATCCATGCTCGACGTGCCTGTGCGCAGGGACAGTCGGGTAGCGGGCATCGTCTGCCACGAGCACGTGGGTCCGGAGCGTGACTGGACCATGGAGGAACAAGCCTTTGCCGCCTCGGTCGCTGACCTGGCTGCGCTGGCGATCGAGTCCTACGAACGCAAGAAGGCCGAGGAGTTGCTGGAGGTATCGAAGGCGGAAGCCGAGCATGCCGACCGGGTGAAGTCCGAGTTCCTGGGGCGGGTCAGTCGTCAGATCCGCACGCCGATGAACGGCATTCTGGGTATGACGGAGCTGCTGCTCAGCACCGGTCTTTCCGCCAAACAGAAAGAATTTGCCGACACCATACGTTCGAGCGCGGATTCGTTGCTGAACGTAATGAACGACGTCCTCAGGTTCTCCGGTGAGGATGACGACAACGCACTGGCCGTCGACACCGTCGATTTCGATCTCAGGGCGATCGTCGAAGAGGTCGTTGCGCTGGCTGCGGAGGAGGCTCACGCCAAGAGGCTGGAACTTTCGGCCGCGGTGGGGGGCGGAGTCCCGACCAAGCTCGTCGGGGACCCCATGAGACTCTGGCAGGTCCTGACGACGATCGTCGGCAACGCAGTAAGATTCACCGAGTCCGGCGAGGTCCTTGCGCGGGTGAGCAAGGAAAGCGAGACGGCGACTCACGTGATCATGAAGTTCGAAGTTGCCGACACGGGGGTCGGTATGGATACGACCCGTCAGCGCGAGGTCTTCGCTGACCCCGGCGACGGTCAGCGGCTATCCGGCAACCGGTTGGGCCTGGTCATCTGCAAGAGAATCGTCGAAGCGCTCGGCGGCGAGATCGGCTTCTACAGCGAACCCGATCGCGGTTCGACATTCTGGTTCACTATGCTCTTCGAGAAGAATCTGCCCGCAAGAGCGGCTCGGCCGATCGTCGATCAAGTGCTTCGTGACAGCAACATCCTCGTCGTCGATGATAGTCCTACGTCTCAAGCCATCTTGATCGACTTCCTCAATGCGGTCTCCATCCGCAACACGGCGGTCAGTGGTTCGGATGATGCGATGAAAGTTCTGAAGTCCGCTGCTGTCGACAGCGCGGCCTATGATCTGGTCATAGTGGACCAGCACATGCCCGGCACGGATGGTCTCGAGTTGTCCAAGAGCATCAAGGCCGATGCCAAGCTCCACGACACGAAAATCCTGTTGCTGAGCAACGCAGGCGATCCTTTGGGCGACGAGCGCATGCGCAAGCTGGGAATAGCGGCGGAGACGAGCAAGCCCGTCAAAATGAGCCAGTTCTTCGACGCTTTGGCGAAGGCCGCCGGCGTCGAGAACAAGGCCGTTCATGACGGTCCCGAGGCGACCATCGAAGCGTATCTCGGCACGAACGGCAATGGAGCCGATAGCCGGTCCGCCAGGACCGGCGGACGGGTGCTGGTTGCCGATGACAACGTAGTAAACCAAAAGGTTGCGTTGATACAGTTACACAAACTGGGTTGTGAACCGGTCGCCGTCAGCACGGGCTTCGAAGTTCTGGATGCGTTGGAGAGGGAAGACTACGATCTCGTGCTGATGGATTGCAAGATGCACGACATGGACGGCTACGAGACCACGGCCGAGATCCGGCGGCGTGAGTTCTCTGCGCGAGACATCCCCATCATCGGCACGATCGCCCATCCTCTCGAGGGGGACCACGAACAGTGCATCGTCGCCGGAATGAACGATACGCTCAACAAGCCGCTCAAGACCGACGAGCTCAAGGCCGTGATTGAAGGGTGGATCTCATCCGATCACGATTACGACAGGCAGCCCGGACACGACTCGGACACCGTACCTCAACTCGATATCGAGAGAATGAGAGGGGTTTGCGAAGGAGACTCGGCGGGCTTGAGCGAGCTGATCGAGAGTTACCTGCGCCACACCCAGGCACAGCTGGAGTCCCTCTACATAGCGATCCGCCTCGGTACTAACAGCGAGGTCGATCGCATCGCCAAGAGCTGCATCGATGCCAGCGAATCCTGCGGCATCACTGCGATCGTCCCGACCCTTCGCGCCCTGCAGGACGCCAGCAAGACGGGCGAGGCAGGCCAAGCCGAACTGCTCGGACGGGCCCTGGACGCGGAATTCCAAAAGGTCCGCAGCTTCCTGGGCAGCGCCGACCCCGAACGTCTGCTCGAGGGCGCTGGCACAGAGTCCCCGGGCGCCTGAGCGCTCCGAGCCCTCCGGGGCCCTAACGGGAGGCTGCGAGGCCCCCTCAGCGAGGCGTTTAGGGGGCATTTCCCCCCATAAACGCCCGGAATCCCGGCTCTCACCCCCTGGCTATGCCGGGCCCAACCGTTCTAGTATTCAACCCTGAATACACCCTTTGACGGTGGGGTCGGCGAGCAGCCGCTTCGCCCCTGGGAAGTTGCCATGGCTGGAACTGCAAGAAGAAACTCCACGCTCGCTCTGACTGCAACCTTGAGCCTCGCCGTGCTGGCGTCGGGCTGCTCGACGGGGAACCTTGCGACACTGCCGGGCCCCAAGCGCGGAACCAAAGTCAAACCTCATGCTCGTCTCGAGATGGTCCAGGAGCGGGCCGAGGGCGAGTTGCACATGGGTGACGCACCGACGATCGCCAGGACGGTAGTCAGTCGTGGTTACGACCTGGGCGGCCGCACGACAGTCGAGGTGGGGGAGCCGGTCGTGTCGATACGCAACCACACGTCGCGAGCCAAGGTCGTTGCGGCCGTGGCAAGACGTGACTTCGGCGTCCGGTGTGTTGCCAAGAAACGGGCCGGTATAGGGACCAACGAACCACGTGCGTGCTTGGACGTACCGTACTCCAAGCTCGCGGCCCGTACCGGTGATGAGTTGTTCGTGCCGGGCGTAGTCGCCGGACGCGGCATAGAGGATCCCGTCTACCTGATCGCCGTCAACGTCGAGGGTGGGGTGTTGTACATCCTCGCTGACAAGTTCGGGCGAATTCTCGAGGACCAGAACGTCGCCTGGCGCAAAGGCAACACCACGGTAACCGACGCAGTCGGGCTGCCGCTCAGCTTCGGCATCCTCGACATACCGTTGCCGACGACGGATCCCCTCTTCGAGTACAAGGAAGCGGACACGATCAGGGAAGGGCCGTCGCGGCTCAACTACGATCTCGTTTACAGAGGCACGAAGAACGGGGCGTCGGGCGAGATGCTCGAGATGACCTATCGCGAGTACAGTCCTTTCTCCGGTGACATACCGATCTACACTCTCGACATTTTGTTCGATTCCGCCAAGCGCGAACTGGAGTTCAAAGAGTTCCGAATCAAGGTGTTCGAGGCCGACGACACCGAGATCACCTTTTCCGTAGAGGACGACGGCAGCTACGGCTCTCTGGGGTGATGAGCCGCGCCGGCGTCAGCGTGCGTCGCGCGGTCGAGGCTGACGGTCCCGTCATACTCAACATGATACGGGAGCTGGCCGAATACGAGCGGCTCTCACACTTGGTGACCGCCGACGAGCAAGCGTTGGGCGCCCACCTGTTCGGACCCCGCCCGTATGCAGAGGCCCTCATCGCCGAGTTCGAAGGCGAGCCCTGCGGCTACGCGCTATTCTTCCATACCTACAGCACCTTCGTCGGAGAGCCCGGCGTGTACCTGGAGGACCTGTTCGTTCCGAAGACGTTTCGCGGCCGTGGAGCGGGCATGGCGCTGTTGAGGGCTGTGGCGGCTGTCGCGGTCGAACGCGGATGCGCTCGTCTCGAGTGGGCCGTTCTGGACTGGAACGAACCCGCCGTACGATTCTACGAGGCGGCCGGAGGGAATCCCCTGTCGGACTGGACTACTTTCCGCTTGGATGGCAGCGCCCTGGCGGCTTTGGCCGATCTTGCAGACCCCGGGGCATCGTGACGGCTGGAGTATGCTGCAGTTGCCCGCTACCGTATTCTCTGAAGGTCAGACGTGAAGAGTCGTGAACGAGCAGAGTCGCGCCTGGAAGGCGTAATCGACAGCGTCGCCGATACCTACGGCTTGGGGCGGAGCATCGACAGTTTGGAGAGCGCTGCGCTGCCGAACCAGCGCAAGGTCGTCGATGCGCTATGGCACCTTACCCATGTCATGTACATGGGCTTCTACTCGACGAGCATGCTCAGCCCCGTGAACTTGAGACAATCTATCGGTGAGCATCTTTACCGTGCCTTCGAGATCTTGGTCGAGCAGATTTCCAGAGCGGTGGTCTACGGCCGGGAAGGCGGAGGCTCGCCCGCGCCCGAGGACGTCGAGGCCAGCGAGGCGGCCGTCCTGACCGTTTTCGAGCGCCTGCCCGCGATTCGCGAGAGTCTCAGCAAGGACGTTCAGGCCACCTTCCAGGGTGATCCGGCGGCCAAGAGCATCGAGGAGATCATATTCAGCTATCCGGCGATACAGGCGGTCACCGTCTACCGCATCGCTCATGAATTCTACCTCGAGTCGGTTCCGATGATCCCTCGCATCATGACGGAGTCGGCACATGGCCGCACAGGGATCGACATACACCCCGGCGCTACGATCGGGGACAGGTTCTTCATCGATCACGGCACCGGCATCGTGATCGGAGAAACCGCGGTGATAGGCTCCGACGTGAAGCTATACCAAGGCGTTACCCTCGGGGCGCTGTCCATTCCCCGCGACGAACTGGGAGAAGTGATACGGGAGATCAAGAGGCACCCGACGATTGAAGACGGTGTCACCGTCTACGCAGGGGCGACGATCCTCGGCGGTGATACCATCGTTGGTGCCGGCTCGGTCATCGGCGCCAACGTCTGGCTTACCGAGTCGGTGTCTCCCAACACCCGCGTCACCTATTCGATGACCGGCAACTCGCAGAACGCCGAGGCCAAAAGGCCGGCCGCCAAGAAAGCCGGCGCTGCCGACTAGGACCTGAGCCGGATGAACAGCGACGAATCACTTCTCGCACCGACCCCTGAACACGCCATGTTGCGCGACACGGTCGCGCGGTTCACCGAAGCCGAGATAGAACCTCAGGCCGAACAGCATGACGAAGAGGGCACGCTCAACGTCGAGTTGATCCGCCGCTGCGGAGAGTTGGGCCTGCACGGACTTACAGTCCCCGTCGAAGACGGAGGAGCCGGCCTGGACGCGGTGGCGGCCGTGATCGCCCATCACGAGATGGCCAAGAGCGATCCCGGTTTTACCCTGGCGTATCTCGCGCACTGCCTGCTGTTCGTCAACAACTTCTACAACGCCGCCGATGGCGGGCAGCGGTCACGCATCCTGCCGGGAGTCTTGTCAGGCGAGCGCATCGGGGCCATGGGCATGACCGAGCCCGGCGCCGGCACCGATGTCCTGGGCATGTCGACCACTGCCGTGCGTCGTGGTGACACCTATGTGTTGAACGGAGCCAAGACCTTCATAACCAACGGCAACGAGGCCGACTATCTGCTCGTGTATGCGAAGGTTGAAGGGGCGATCACCGCCTTCGTAGTAGAACGCGATTTCCCGGGCTTCAGTTCGGGCAAGCCGATCAAGAAGATGGGGATGCGCGCGTCCACGATGTGTGAGCTCACCTTCGAAGACTGCGAGGTCCCCGCTTCGAATCTGCTCGGCGAAGAGGGAGGCGGCATCACCTGCATGATGCGGAATCTCGAGATCGAGCGTTTGTGCCTCGCCGCTATCAGCCTTGGTATAGCCGACAGATGTTGCAGAGAGATGGTCGAGTACTCCTGTCAACGTAAAGCGTTCGGCAAGCCGATAGCCGAGTTCGGCCAGATCCAGAAGTATATCGGGGAATCCTACGCCAAGGCCGAGGCGGCTCGCAGCCTCGTTTACCGGGAGGCGGCGAAGGTGGCGCCCGGATCGCGCAACCGCCTGGGAACTGACGCCGCCAAGCTCTTCGTGGCGCCGGTGGCAAAGGAAATCGCCGACGCCGCAGTCCAGGTCCTGGGCGGATACGGCTATTCGAGCGAGTACAAGGTCGAGCGGCTGCTGCGCGATGCCAAGCTCAACGAGATAGGCGGCGGCACGCTGGAGAGTCACCAAAAGAACATAACCCGAGATCTTACCAGGCAGATCGGCGGCTAGCTGCGCCCCGGCCTTCCTCAGGTAGGGGGGCGGCCGGACCGTCGCTTGCTAACGACGCCCGTTCGAACCAACATTCCGCCCACGGCACCCTTGAGGCTTGCCGGCAGCCCCCCGCGAAGCACGCGAATCCCCCTTAGCGGTCAATAAGGAGATACTTCGAATGTCGGAGGCAGCAATCAATTTCTTCAAGGCCGACCTCAGGTCGCTTCAGTTCACCCTATACGAGCACATCAGGGTCCAGAACTTGTTCGAGGAAGAGCGGTTTTCGCATCTCGGTAGAGAAGACTGCGACATGTTGATGGATCAGTGTGTCCGCTTCTGCAACGAGTACACCGGGCCTCTCAACGGCAGCGGTGACCGTGAGGGGTGCACGCTGGAGAACGGCCAGGTGGTGGCGCCGGCGGGCTTCAAGGAAGCCTGGCAGAAGCTCTACGAACTAGGCCTTCCGAACTTCGTCATCAGCCATGACACCGGGGGATATCAGGGTCCGGCCTCGGTGGGCGCGGCTCTCACCGAGCTGCAGTGCAGCGCCAACATCTCCTTCAGTATGTATCCCGGTCTCACGCACGGGGCCCTGGAGCTGATAGCGACCTTCGCCGGAGAGGAGGAGAAGGCGAAGTTCCTTGCTCCCATGCTCGACGGGCGGTTTGCCGGGACCATGTGTCTTTCCGAGCCTCAGGCGGGCTCGGACGTCGGAGCGGCAACCACGAAGGCCGTTCGTATCGAAGGCAACCGCTACAAGATCACCGGCACGAAGTGCTGGATCTCCGGCGGTGACCAGGACATGACCGAAAACATCATTCATATGGTGTTGGCCCGCGTGGAGGATGCGCCTCCCGGTACGAAGGGGATTTCTCTTTTCATCGTGCCGAAGTACCGCGTAAACGACGACGGTAGTCTCGGCGGCCCCAACGATGTGGTTACGGCTTCGATCGAGAACAAGCTCGGCATCAAGGCCTCGTCGACGGCAGTGCTGAACCTCGGTGAGAACGGCGAGTGCGAGGGGTATCTCTGCGGTGAAGCCGAGAACACCGGTATGAAGCAGATGTTCCAGATGATGAACGGGGCACGCATAGTCGTCGGCATACAGGGCCTTGCGGTTGCCAACGCCGCATATCTGAACGCGTTGGCGTATGCGCGCGAACGTCACCAGGGGACGTCAGTGAAGGCGTTCAAGGATCCGACGGCTCCGAAGGTCGCCATCATCGAGCATTCCGACGTCAGGCGCATGCTCATGGAGATGAAGTCCAAGGTCGAAGGTATGCGTGCACTGGTCGTCAAGCTCGCCTGGCACCAAGACATGGAAGATATCAAAAAGGAGAGCGAGCCGGATGTTGCGGCATACCACCGCGGACAGGTCGACCTGCTCACGCCCATCGTCAAGGCCTACTGTTCCGATCAGGGGTTCAAGGTCTGCGAGCTTGCGGTCCAGGTCTACGGCGGAGCCGGCTTCGTCAAGGACAATCCGGTCGAGCAGTATCTGCGCGACGCCAAGATCTTCTCTATCTACGAGGGCACCAACCACATCCAAGCTCTGGACTTGGTCGTGAGAAAGCTGCGCGGCCGCCACGGCCAGGATCTGACCGACTTCACCGGTGAACTCACCAAGTTTGTGTCCGAGAATGCCGAGGATCCGGCAGTGGGTACTGAAGTCGTCGCGTTGCGTGAGGCGGCCCAGGCTTTACAGGGAGCCGGGACGCACATCATCCAGTACATGATGAGCGGCAAGCTCGATCAGCTGACTCTGTGTGCCAGCCCCTTCCTCGAAGCCATGGCCGAGGTTACCGTGGCGCATCTCCTGTTGGAGGCGGCGTTGATCGCCGAAGACGCTCGCACCCAGGATGACGACCAGAGCCAGGAGGAGTTCGACTTTTACGCTGGCCGTGTGATGTCGGCCAAGTTCTACGCGAACTTCGTGTTGCCCGACGTGCATGCCAAGTGCGCAGCGATCAACTCGGCTGACAGGAGCGCCCTCGACATCCCCGATCACGGATTCTCGACGGCGTGGTAGTCGACAATGTCGACCACGTCCTCGGTATCCTCGATCTCGAGGAACTCGAGGTCAACATCTTCAGGGGCTTCAGCCCGAAGGAGGAGAGGCCGAGGGTGTTCGGCGGTCAGGTGGCCGCCCAAGCGTTGGTTGCCGCCGTGCGCACCGTCGATGAACAGCGGCGGGTGCACTCGCTGCACTCCTACTTTCTTAGACCGGGCGATGTAGACGCCCCTATCCTATACACCGTCGATCGCATTCGTGACGGACGCTCCTTTACGACCCGCAGGGTGGTTGCCGTCCAGCATGGCGAAGCGATCTTCAACATGTCGGCCTCTTTCCATGCCGACGAACCCGGCGTCGAGCACGGGCTGCCGATGCCGGACGTACCCGATCCCGAAGACCTGCCGACACTTGCCGAGCGCCTCGAACCCTACCGCGGCCGGATCCCCGACCGGGCATTCAAGACGCGTCCCATAGACATCCGTTGGTGCGATCCTCCCGGATGGAAGCCCCAGGCAGGCAGCGAACCGTCATCCAGGGTGTGGATGCGGGCCCAGGGCGACATGCCCGACGATCCGCTCTTGCACACGTGCGTTCTCGTCTACGCTTCCGACTACACACTGACGGAGACGGTCATGAAGCCTCACGGCGTCCACTGGTCGGATGAAGGCGTGATGACGGCCAGTTTGGACCACTGCATGTGGTTTCATCACGACGTGAGGGCCAATGACTGGTGGCTCTACGTGCAGGATTCTCCGGCGGCAACCGGTGCCAGAGGCCTCGCCCGTGGGGTGATATTCGACCGTAGCGGTCAGTTGGTGTGTTCAGTGGCGCAGGAAGTGTTGCTGAGAACGCCGCGCTAGGCCGAAGCTTTACGGTTCTGCAGAACGTCGGTGAGAAGGTTGCCGTAGCGCATCAAGGAGCCCAGCGCCAAATACTCGGCTACCACACGCTCGAAGGCCGAGGTCCCTAGCGCATCGGCGAGTGCGTCGTCGTTCAGCACCGAGCCGAGATGTGCCGCGAACTCGTCCAGGTCGTGAGGGTTGGACAGCAACATGCCGGAGGCGCTGTGTTGGATCTGATCCTGGATGCCGCCGACACCGCTTGCCACTATCGGCCGAGCCTTCCACATCGCTTCGGTGACCGTCAGGCCGAAGCCCTCCTGGAGACTCTTCTGTACGATGACTGACGCGCGGCGCTGCAGAGCATTGACGATCGCGGCGTTTTCCTCGAGATCGTCCATGGGTATCGACGCCAGGTAGCAGCGGCGCCGGATCTGCTCGGGAAGCTCTTTCCAGGCTGCCTGCGTTTCCGCGTACACGACGGCACCCTCAGGGTCGTCCGATACCGCGGCCGTTTCAGGGCCGGCCAGGATCAATACTATGTTGTCCGCGATCGCATGTTCGCTGACGAGCTTGGCGAAGCCCTTGAGCACACCGATCGGGTCCTTGAGCCTGTCCCATCTGGATACCTGGAGTACGATCCGGTTCTCGACGGTCGGGCGCCCGTTGACCGATTCCATGCGTACGCGCCGCTCCACGTATCCGGTAGTGCCGTCTTCGCGCCTGTACGCGGCGACACCGCCGGGATGATCTCCGTCGGTTACGCCGGCCTCATGAAGGATCGCGGCAATGCTCGGCGCATCGAGATGCATGTTTTTCACCGAGAACGGATCGATGACGGGCGGAACGATTACCACTCGATCCTTGTCGACGAAGTGCGGCACGTAGGCATCGCGGCTGAACACCAGACGGTCGGCTTGGGTCACGTAAGGCCGGAGAAATTCCCAGCCGCGTTCCACTTCCGCGGGCCATGTGTCGTGGCCGATGTGGCATCGCCAGATCACGCCCGAGCACAAAGTCTTGAGGTAAGGGATGAGACCCGCTGTTTGTGGGTCGTGCAGGATGACGAGGTCGTCGGGCCGAATCCGATCTTTGAGCGCGGACCAGTTCAGGTCCGTGATGTGCTCGTAGGCGCGGCGCGCTTCGTCGCCTAAGGGGCTGCCGTCACCGACCGAGCCGTGAAGCGCGTTGTGAAGCCTCTTGGTGACCTGGAAGAAGGGGCCGTCACCGGAGATCACGGCCCAGCGTGTGTCGAAGCCCAAGCCGTTCGCATAGCCGAGTAGGGGACGCAGCATCTCCGCCACCCCTCCGCCGGCCGCTGTCGAGTTGATGTTCCAAGCGGTCCTGCCGTCGAGGAGCTTCTTGTAGTGCCCGGCTAGGTCCATGAGGGAACTCATGGCGCCGCCGTCTACGAGCTCGCTGAAGCGGTCGATATTGGCGGGGCGGATTTCGACGTCGGTGATCATGGGGGCTCTTACCAGCCGTATCTTACCAGCTTAGCGCTCTCGGCAGCGAGAAGCCGCGGAAATAGTGTTGCCATGGCGGAGAGCATGGCGTTCGCCAAGTCTCGTCGTGCTGGTGATGTCGGGTCGGGAGCTGGGCCTCCGTTGCTCCTCAGGGATCCAGGTAGAATGTGCCGATGGGGATGAACATTTCGTCCTCGGTCGTTATCCCGCCGCGCAGAGGACAGGCATCGCATACGCCTCCCGGGCATCCGGCGATCGAGCACAGCTCGCCATGTTGCGTGCCGCCGATGCAGGCTCTTTCGCTGACGTTGCACGGCCCGCCGGGCGCTCCCGCCAGAGGGGGAGAAGGAGAGCCCGACCAGGTTTTGACATCGGCCGGTTCATCTTCGCCGTTGCTGAACCGCGCGCAGAACTTGATCGTCCTGTCGGCGACCGATCCGGTGAAATGCCTGGGAGGATCGTAGTCGATCCTCAGCGCGTCGCTGTAGTCGAAGTTCGCGTAGAACTCGGTGCCACTCGGCACGCACGACGGGTCGGTCGCCAGGCCCACACTCAACGGGATAGACGGCGCCGGGCCGCCGTCGCCGCACGGGGTCTGGGGGGGATCGAAGTACCGCCAATGCTTCATGTGTCTGTGGCCGTGGGAGCTGATCTCGAACAGCCGGGTTCCTTCCGCAAAGGTGTGCGTGGCGCAGTACTCCCGGCTCTCGAAAGGCGGCACCAACTGCGTGAAGATATAGTCGGTATTGAACAACTGCAGAGCCTCGAACTGTTGATCGTCCGTATACTCGACGTTGATCCATGCCTCCATGTCCATGTCGGTGTTCGTCAGATTGAAAGCGTGAGAGTTCCACACGATCACGCCGCGCAAAGGCAGGAGACGATAAACACCCGAGGGGAAGCTGATGAAGGCCGTCGATTCCTGAGCGCCCGACCAGGTCGGAGCGTTGTTGTTGGCGTTGCCATAGTCGGATGGACCGAAGGGGATCGGGGTCGAGAGACAAGCAGCGCCTTCTCTCGGGGTGCCGCCACAGACGCCGTCCGGGCACTGTGTAGGCGTAACGGCCGGGTCGCAGCCCAGGCCGTCGTTGGCGCCCCCGAAGCAGGTCCATGTGCCCCAGCCCGCATCGTCGTAATCGAAGGCCCCCGCATAGATGTGAACGATAGAGTGATGTGACTGCGGATCCTGTGACAAGTTGTGAGTCTTGTAGGCAAAGCATTTGCCCGACAAGGGATCCGCGTCGTCGTTGGTGCCGGGGAAAACGCCCGGACAATCGACGAGGAACTGCGCCGGGACGGTGCCACGCAAGTCGTAGAAGCTAGGCACGCACAACTCGGTCTCGGATTGAGACGGCAGATCATAGCCCGGCATGGCGAACTGGGCGCCCAGATTGGGGTCGGGTACGGCGGGCTGGGGGATCTTGAGCGGGTCGGGTTGCGGCAGGCAGCTGCCGAGCAGTTCGGCTGTCCCTTCGACCACGCCGGTCTCCGGTGCACCACCCCTGATCCATAGACGCAGCGCCTCGAGGTGAGCGGTCGTCACGGTTGCGGCAACGGTCGGCATGACCGAGCCCGGCACCGTCGGGCCGTCAGGGAATAGGGTCTTGGCGGCGATCTTGTTGTAGAGCATGCTCAGGTCCTGATCGCCGGGGAATACACGCACCGTCTGTGGGTCGATCTGCGACGGCACACTGACCAGGTTTGCGTACGAGAAGCCGTTGCGAAGGTCGAGGCCTCCCGACGGACTCGTCCCGTTGCCGTGACAGCCACTATTGGTGCAGTTGTAGGTCGAGTCGTCGAAGATCAACGCCTGTATGCCCTCGAAAGTCGAGTCGAAGTCGACGTCCTCGGGCAGGCAGCCCTCGCATGAGTTGTTGCAGGTGTCGCCTTCCACGTTTTCTATATTGTTACCGTCGTCGCACTCTTCGCCGAGCTCGAGGATGCCGTTGCCGCAGACAGGTTCGCACTCCGGCGCGCGGGTGGCGTCCTTGGCGACGACCTTACCGACCTCGTTTTTCTTGAACTCGGCGCTCTGACCGACGGCGCAAGTCGTCTTGGTGCTGTCGCAGAACTCGGCGCAGTAAGTCTCCGTATCGATGTGAAGCTGGACGTCGACCAGCTCTTGTTCGAACTCACCCAACAACGGCCAATGAATGCCCTTTGCCGAGATCACCAACTTGCCTCCCTTGGATCCCCGTGGGCCCTTGAGCACGATGCTGCGCACGCCCCCCGAGCTCGGCAGGCTGATATCACCCTTGTACTTCCATCCCTTGATGTCGGTATCCTTGCCGATCATTCTCCAGCCGGCAGGGTCGAGTTGCACCGCGTTGGTGTCTCCTCCGGATCCGCTGCGGTCTCTGACGCTGACGCTGGTGTGTGAGCTGCGCGGATCGATCAAGGAGATGTCGCCGATCGAGAACTCGTCCTTCACCTTGAATTTGAACTTGTTCGCGTTGCCGCCCCCGAACTGGCTCTTGATGGTGAGCCTGCTTCCCTTGAGACGGTGGTGCTCGTCGTCGTGCGCGACGGCTTGGGGGGCCGCGCTGAACAGCAGTGCGAGCGCGCCGATGGCGAAGGCAAGACGAGCATACGCCGGGACCGGGACTGATATGGGGGATGCGGCCATGGGGGTCTCCTTATTCTACGCGGCTCCGAGGGGCCGGGACTCAGCCTAACCTGATTGTGAGTCCGGTGTGAGGTCGTGCGTTCAACTCCCCCCGCCAGCCCTATTTACAGGGCGAAACGGCTGCATTCAAGGTGGAAATGTGCGGCCCCACAATGGGGGTGCAATCTAACGCAACGCGCTGGCCTGTCCGACGATCACCTTGGTGCCGTCGGACTTTTCGACCCAGGCGTCGAAGTGCACGCGGGTCCGTCCGGCTTCGGGCACCTCCTCGCGCAGCTGGGCCCTGGCGCTTACGGTCTCCTCTCCCCACAGGACGTTGACCAGCCTGACGTCCATCTTTCCGCCGGCCAACCATCCTTCGCCGTAGTCGCGAGTCAGGAGCTCCGACAGAACGCAGATCGGCAGCATTCCCTGCACGACGATGTCGGGAAACCCGAAGGCACGCGCGGCCTCACGGTTGGTGTGGTAGTTCTCGCCGGGGCCGGAGAACGCCATGCACATCTCTTCACTGACGTGCTTGGGGGCCGATTCGATCACGTCCCCATCGCCGCCGCCCATTTCGAACCGACGCCCCGCTTCATGGGCCCGGTCCTTGTCTACCACCGTCTCGCTCTTGGCACGTGCTCCTTCGTCGACGAGAAAGCTCTGGTGGGTCAGCCCACGGGTTGCGAGACGGCCTTGCTCGTCCAGGGTCCATGTCTCCTTGACGACATAGTCACGGCCACGCTTGCGGTAGCGATCGCGGATGAAGCCTCTCGTGGTGACCTTGGAGCCGACCGGCATGGCACGGTAGAGCTCCCACTCCTGACGTGCATGGAGGTTTCCGTAGATATTGGCCAGGTACCAGTCCAGTTCCCGGTAGCATTCGTTGTAGAGGAGCAGCGCGGGCACGGTCTCATCATATAGAGGTAGGCGTTCGTCCAGAGCTCGACAGTAACCGTCTACCAACTCGGCAGTCAGCTCGACCTCTCGTCCTCCGAAGTCACGCCCTACGTATACCGGCTCTCCGTTGATGTTCATCGAAGCACCTCTCGATCATCGTGGCTCAAAACCAGGTGCAAAGTCGAGCGCTGGCCCGGAACGCAGCGCCTTTGTTTTCGTCACGCCGCTACCGTAGATTTCACCCGACTGAGCGCGCGACAAGGAGGCTCGTACGAAGCCATGAAGTACGGACTGATCATATTCCCGACGACTTACACCATGACCCCCGCCGAGCTGGGCGTGGCCGCAGAGGAGCGCGGCTTCGAATCTCTATGGTTTCCCGAGCACACGCACATTCCCGCCAGCCGTGAATCACCGTGGCCCGGCGGCGCGGATCTTCCACAGGAGTACTACGACACCTACGATCTGTTCGTCGCGTTAGGGATGGCGGCGCAGGCCACGACCAAGCTCATCGTCGGGGCGGGGATCTGCCTTGTCATCGAACACGATCCCATCGTCTTGGCCAAGAAGGTTGCCACGCTCGATCATCTTTCCGACGGCCGTTTCATCTTCGGTATCGGTGGAGGTTGGAACGTCGAGGAGATGAGAAACCACGGCACCGACTTCAAGCGCCGGTGGAAGGTCCTTCGCGAAAGAGTCGAAGCCATGAAGGAGATCTGGACGAACGACCAGGCCGAGTATCACGGCGAGTTCGTAGACTTCGATCCAATCTTTTCGAACCCCAAGCCCAAGCAGAAACCGTATCCGCCCATACTCATAGGCGGAGCCGCGCCGTGGGCCCTCAAGCGGGCAGTCCGTTACTGCGACGGGTGGATGCCGATCGGAATACGCGATGAGGTCATCGAACATATCCCGCAGATGCGTGCCATGGCCGAAGAAGCCGGTCGTGACCCCGATAGCTTGAGCATCACGATCTTCGGCACCATGCCGGACAAGGACGCGATAGCGCGGTATGAGGACGCCGGCGCGGAGCGCTGCATATTCTTCCTGCCCTCGAAAGGCGCCGACGACGTGCTTCCCATGATGGACAAGCTGGCCGGTTTCATCGGCTGACGGCAGGGACCTCATGCCGAAGCCCGCGTACCTGACTGCCGACGTCGAGGCGTTTCGACAGACGTTTCGGGCCTTTCTCGCCAGCGAGGTGGTTCCGCATCTGCCCGAGTGGGAGCGAAACCAGTGCGTGCCGCGTGAGTTCTGGCTGGCGATGGGCCGGCACGGATATCTCTGTCCGTGGCTCGACGAAGAATACGGCGGTAGCGCGGCCGAGTTCGGGTTCTCGGTAGTCCTGACGGAAGAGCTCGGGAGAACCGGTCACATGGGACTGCAAACCGGCTTCGCCGTCCACGCCGACATCACCGTGCCCTACATAGAGCAGCTTGCCAGGCCCGAGCTCCGTGGGGACTGGCTGCGCGGCTGTACGAGCGGCGAAGTGCTGACCGCCATCGGGATGACGGAGCCGGGTGCGGGGTCCGACCTCGCCGCGATCCGAACCACGGCGGTGCGAGACGGCGACGAGTACGTCATTAATGGACAGAAGACCTTCATCTCCAACGGGATGGAGTGCGATCTGATCGTGGTGGTGGCGAAGACGGAGCCTGCTGCCGAACCTGCTCACACCGGGGTCAGTCTTCTCGCCGTGGATGCCGGGCGCCCCGGCTTCGTGAAGTCACGGCAGTTGGAGAAGATGGGCCAGCATTGCCAGGACACGGCGGAGATATTCTTCGAAGACTGCCGCGTGCCGGCTGCGTATCTACTCGGCGAGGAAGGCCACGGCTTCAGGTATTTGATGCAGAACCTGCAGAGGGAGAGGTTGATGATCTCGATCGCGGCCCAGACCGCGGCCGAGCAGATCCTCGACAAGACTCTGCCCTATGTGAAGGAAAGGAGGGTGTTCGGTCGTCCTGTCGGCACATATCAGCACAATGCCTTCAAGCTCGTGGAGCTGGCTACTGAGACGGAGATGGGCAGGACCTTCCTTGACGCCGTCATCGACGAGTTCGTTGCCGGCGACGACATCACCCGCCGTGTATCGATGGCGAAGTGGTGGCTCAGCGATCTTTCCAACCGCGTAGCCTACGAAGCCGTGCAACTGCATGGCGGTTACGGCTACATGCGCGAGTACGACGTTTCGCGCGACTTCGTCGATGTCAGGGCGATGCCTATCTACGCCGGATCCAACGAGGTGATGAAGCTCATCCTCGCCCGCATGATGGGTCTGGCCGAACCCGACCAAGACTGACGGACAGCGCTCAGTCGCGGGACTCGGGGCGTAACGCGACCATCCAGAATTCCTTCCGAAGGCCGAAGCCGGAGGCGACGGCCTGGCCAACGGCCCGAACGGGGGCGAAGGCTGCCTGAAGCCCTTTCGTCGGGAGGGTGGCTCTCTTGTGCACGAGGTGGGGATGGGTCTTGGTAACGGTGAACCCTTCCTCCACGAGCAACCGAGACAAAGTCGCCGGCGTGTAGTCTATGAAGTGCTGACGGCCGTGAACGCCCGGCAGGTAGTGCCGGCTGGACTGCGGATGCTTGGCGGCCTTGCGGTTGTTCGCGTCCGGTACCGCGATGAACAGGCCGCCGCCGGGCTTGAGTACCCTACGCACTTCGGAAGCCGCCTCACGGGGACGGGGCGTGTGTTCGAAGACGTGCTTCATGACGACGAGTTGGAAGGAGGAGTCTTCGAACGGCAAAGACTCTAGGGTGCCGCGCTCGGCGCGGAAACCCATAGCACGGCACGCATCCACCGCACGTTGACTGATGTCGGCGCCGGTCGCTTGGAGGCCCAACTGCCGCGCGGCGGTCAGCGTGTATCCGAGAGAGCATCCGATATCGAGAAGGGGCCCGGGCGCCGCATGATTGAGAAGGTCGAGTATTTGGTGTCTCGACTTGGCGACCCTCCGAGGAGTACGGGTGGTGTAGGGTCTTCGCGCCGCGCCGGGCTTGAAGCCGGTATCACCGATATCGACGGCGTGTTCTTTCATGGCTCTCTGACTGCGCTTGTAGACGAGCCCGCAGGTGCAGCGCACCCAGGTCAGCTCCGGAAACTCCGCGACGATCGAACTGGCGCCCGAGCCGCACAGTGGACAGCTTCGCGCCAGAAAGTCCTGCGCGGGGAGGGGGAGTTCTTGCGCAGGTGACGTCATTGACGATGAGTCTAGGACAAGCTGCTACGGCCGACAAGAAACGGGGCGTGGGGGATCAAGCCCTGCCCGCTGAGGCCAACCCGGCCATTGCTCGTACCAACTGCTCCCGCAGCGCCTTGTCGCCGTCTTCGTCCCACCCGAAGCCCTCGACGAGCATGGGCCTGAGCAGATTGAAACCGAGCACCGCACTGATCAGCAGCGCGGCCATGGCGGCGGCGTCATCCCTGGAAGTGCCCGGTGTGTCCTCGGTGAAGCGAACCAGCATCCTTTCGATAGCGGCTCGGTCTTCCTCGAGATTGTCGGCTACTTCGCCTCCGTCCTTGCTGGGAAGGATGAGACCGGTCAGCAGGCCCCATGCGAGCAGGCGGGGGATGCCGGGATGCCGGGAGAAAGTATCGAAGATCAACCCGACTGCCGGAGAGTCCCTCCGCCAGAAAGTGCCGTCGGACTGCAGTCCTCGGATCTCACGGCCGAGGTTGCGCAGCGTACGCTGCAGCACGGCCCGCAGGAGGCCTTCTTTGCCGCCGAAGTAGTGGTGGATCAGGCCGAAAGAGACGCCGGCCTCGCGGCCGAGTTCCGCGAGGCCGAATCCGTCGGGTCCCTTGCGATCCAGTAGCGACTCGGCGCTGTCGAGAATCGCCGTGACCGTCTGTTCGCGATTGCGGGTGCGAACAGGACGCTGGCCGATCTTGCCCGCAGGCGGCACGGTTAGGCGATCGTTACCTTTGCGTTCTTGACGACATCGGCTTCGCGTTCCTTGAGCCTGGCGTTCACGATGATCTCGTTGTCCGATACCTTCCACATATCGGTCACTATCGTCTCTCCCGGCATGACCGGGCTCGCGAAGCGTGCCTTGATGGAACGGAAGCGCTTCGGCTCGTTGTCGCAGAACGCTTCAATGACCGCGCGGCCGACGTTTCCGAAAGTGCACAGACCATGGAGTATCGGCCGCTCGAAGCCGCCGACCGCCGCCATCTGAGGGTCGATGTGCAGGGGGTTCAAGTCACCGCTGAGCCGGTAGATGATGGCTTGATGCTCCAGGGTGGGATACGCGACGCTGGCATCGGGCTCTCGCTCCGGCGGCTCGTTGCCCGGCGCGGGGCCGGCTTCGCCACCGAAGCCTCCTTCACCTCTGATAAATAGCGAGTACTCGTTCTTGAACAGAGGTTGGCCCTCTTTGGTCGACGTATCCGTCTCCAGTATGACCAGAGCGCCTTTGCCTTTGTCGTAGATATGGCTGATCCGGGCGTTGTTGACGGTCTTGGCCCGCGTAGGGATCTCGTCGCAAAGAATCTCGAGATACTGTTCTCCATGCAGCAGCATCATCGGGTTGATCTCCATGCCCGGCATCCCGAACAAGCCGCCGAGGCACGAAAACGTCGGAATCACTCCAAAGGTAGGAATGGCCTTGAGGCTGTTCTCGTAGGTGTACTGCAACACCGTGTCGTCGACAGGCGAGGCCCCCACGCCCACACCGAGGCCGAGGGCATACAGAATCAGGTCCTTCTCGGCCCATTCGAAGTCGGTTGGCGTCAACTCCTTGCCGAGAACGGCATCAACATCGATCGGCATAATATAGTCTCCTTGTCTGACGGTGGCGCCGTGCGCGCTCAGCCCGCCGATACGCCCGAGAGGACCTCCGAAGGTCCCCTCGGGCTGCAATTCGGACCTCAGGTTCTCACGACATGATGTGAGCCAGTGTCGCCTGGGTCGATTCTCCAATGCTGCGAACGGTGTCAGCCCCGGTCATGTCGTTGACCGCAGCCCAACCGTCGGCGATCGATTCGGTGGTGATGTCGCCATCTCCGGGCTTGATGGTCAGCCCCTTGGCGCGTATCCACTCGAGACGCGAGAACGCGCCGGCGCCCACCTCGAACACCTCGCCGTTGACGTCGATTCCGTCCGAGCACAAGTAAACGACCAACGGGGACACGAACTCGGGCTTGATCATGTCGTGCACGTTGGGCGGCATGATCGATTCAGTCATGCGGCTGATGGCTACAGGCGCGATCACGTTGGTGCGTATGTTGTACTTCTCTCCCTCGAGGGCCAGTGTTTGTCCGAGGCCGACCAAGGCCATCTTGGCTGCCGAGTAGTTTGTCTGGCCAAAGTTGCCGTAGATGCCCGACGCCGATGACGTCATGATCACTCTTCCGTAGCCGTTTTCGCGCATGTGCGGCCAGGCTGCCTTGGTGACGCAGAACGCGCCCTTGACGTGCACGGCGAATACGAGGTCCCAGTCCTTCTCTTCCTGCTTCATGAAGCTGATGTCGCGCAGGATCCCCGCGTTGTTGACGACTATGTCGATGGAGCCGAAGTTGTCGATGGCGGTCTTTATCATGTTCTGGCCGCCTTCCATGGTCGCCACCGAATCGTAGTTGGCCACGGCGTTGCCGCCCCCCGCCTTGATCTCCTCGACGACCTGGTCGGCCATCTCGCTGCCGGCTCCCGTGCCGTCAGTCGAGCCGCCGAGATCGTTGACGACCACGTTGGCGCCGTGCTTTGCGAATAGAAGGGCGTGTTGGCGTCCCAGCCCCCCACCGGCGCCAGTAATCAAGGCCGTGCGGCCCTTCAATCCGAACCGATCCGAATCAGACATCTGCTTGAAACCTCCGTTTAGCGAATCGCTGGACTGTATGCATGGTCTTGCAATAAGTAAAGGTGCGCGTCATACGAACAGATCAGCCCCGCCGGCGGGCAGCCGGTATCGAAATGGAGGATTGCCGTGGGTAACGCATACATATTGGACGCCGTTCGCACGCCGCGAGGCAAGGGCAAGAGTTCGGGGGCCCTGCACGAGACTCATCCCCAGGAACTTCTCGCAACCTGCCTCAACGCCTTGCCCGAGAGGGTGGAGTTTGATCCCAAGGACGTAGAGGACGTCGTCTGTGGTTGTGTCACGGAAGTCGGCGAGCAGGGCGGCTGTATCGGGCGTCTGGCGGTGCTGGCCGCCGGCTGGCCGACCGAGGTCACCGGTGTGAGCCTGAATCGATACTGCGGATCGGGACAACAGGCGGTCAACTTCGCGATGATGGGCTGCGCTGCTGGGTTCCAGGACCTGGTCGTGGGCGGTGGTGTCGAGAGCATGTCACGCCATCCGATGGGTGCAGACAAGTCCGGACTGGACGGACACAATCCGCATCTGCGTGAACAGTATCCGCTCGTGCCGCAGGGCATCTCAGCCGATTTGATCGCCACCAAAGAAGGTTTCTCGCGTGGCGACGTCGACCAGTTCGCGGCGCGGAGCCAGGCGCGGGCGACCGAGGCCATCGAATCGGGTCGTCTGAAGGGAAGCATCATCCCGGTCAGGGATCTCGAGGGAAACATGGTGCTCGGCAACGATGAGCATCCTCGTCCAGGCACGACCACGGAGACTCTTTCCCAGCTCGAGCCGTCCTTTGCCCAGATGGGCGACTACGTGCAGAAGGGTGACAGCCAGAGCTTCGACCAGAAAGCCGAATCGACTTATCCGAACGTGGGCAAGATCAACCACGTGCACACTGCCGGCAACTCCAGCGGCATCGTGGACGGCGCCTCGGCGGTTCTCGTTGCGTCGGACAAGTACGTGGCCGAGCACGGTGGAATAAAGCCCCGGGCGAAGGTCATCTCCATGGCAACGGCAGGAGATGAGCCCGTTATCATGTTGACGGCACCCGGTCCTTCCTCGGAAGCGGCTCTGTCCAAGGCCGGCATGAGCTGGAGCGATATCGACCTGGTCGAGGTCAACGAGGCCTTCGCTGCGGTGCCGCTCAAGCTGATAAAGGATTCCGGCATCGATCCCGACATCGTCAACGTAAACGGCGGGGCCATAGCTTACGGTCATCCGCTGGGGGCCACCGGCGGCATGCTGATCGGCACGGCGCTCGACGAGCTCGAACGTCAGGACAAGAGTACCGCCTTGATCACGATGTGCATCGGCGGCGGTATGGGGATCGCGACGATTATCGAGAGGGTCTGAGCGTCTCGTCGAGTTCGGCCATCAGGCCGAACAGGGCGATGGCGTCGGGGCGTTCGCTGCTACCGCTGAACTCACGGTAGAGGGTGTCCACGTTCACGGCGATTCGCTCCGCTTCGCCCCAGCCGCTGAACTCGGCGGTCGAGATGTCCTTGGCCGCGTCGGAGGCCGACATCCCCGCGTCGAAACGTTTGCGGGCCTCGTCGCGAATGTAGACGAGATATTCGCGGACTCTTTCGACTCCTCGTTTGTCGGTCACCGGCCCGTGGCCGGGCACGACGGTCTCGATGTCCGCTTCGATGATGAGGTCGCAGGCCGCGATCCAGTTTGCGACGGGCCCGGCCCACATGATGGGCGTTCCCTCTATGAAAAGGATGTCGCCCGTGAACACCGTCTTTTCCTCGGGCACGAAGACGAGCACGTCGCCGAGGGTATGAGCTGGGCCTACTTCGACAAGCTCTACTTGTTTGCCGCCGACGTCCAGTTGCAGGCTTCCCTCGAAGACCCGGTTGGGCGGGGTGAGGGTAATACCGTCGAAATCGAAAGCGGCGAAGCACCGGCGCGCGAAGTCGCCTGCGGGCCCGAGTCCCTCGGCTTCGACGAAGACCTTGAGCATCGATGGCTGGAACTCCATCATCTCGTCACGGCAGGCTCGTGAGGCGACGATTTCTCGGTCAGCCAGCAGCTCGTTGCCCCAGCAATGGTCTCCGTTGGCGTGGGTGTTGACCAGGGTTGCGATCGGCGCCCCTGCAGTTACATCCGCCATCGCGTCGAGCATCCTGCGCGTCAGAGGCACGTCGAACAGAGTGTCGACGAGCAGCGACGTGCCCGAACCGGTGATCAAGCCCGCGTTACTCCATCCCCAAGAACCGTCCGGCTGTAGGTAGGCGTAGCAATCGTTGCCGAGATCGTGGAGGCCGGTCGTGTATTTCCAATCCGCCATCGTCGGGTACGACCATCTGTCGTTTATCCGAGCGGAGAGCCTCTGCCAACGAGCAGAGGGGAGGCCGGTTTTTCTTTGCTTGGCGTGTGTAATTTATTGTCGGTTTCGCGCTGTCTGACCCGAGGGCGGGCTCGCGTATGAAAGCTCGGGCGCGACAGCGCACGAGAAAGGGAGGAACGAAATCGTGAAGATCGGATTGGCCCTCGGCGGCGGCGACGGAGAGAGCCTCGACCAGGCGGTCGACCGGATAGTAACGGCCGAGCGCGACGGCTTTGCGGCGGCATGGCTGGCCAACATCTTCAGTCTCGATGCGCTTACTGTACTGGCCCTCGCCGGGCAAAAGACCGAGCGGATCGAATTGGGGACCGCCGTGGTTCCGACCTATCCCCGCCATCCTCATGCTTTGGCCCAGCAGGCCGCTACTGTGGGCGTGGCGACCGGCGGGCGTTTGGCTCTCGGTATAGGGCGCAGTCACCAGGTCGTGATCGAGACCATGTTCGGGTTGTCTTACGACAGCCCTATCACGCACATGCGTGAGTACATCACGGCGCTGAAGCAATTGATGAACGACGGTCGCTGCGAACTGGCGGGTAAGCTCTACAACATCAACGCGCCGCTTACGATCAAGGAGCCCGCGCCGCCCGGCATCTTCGTCGGGGCGCTGATGCCGAAGATGCTGCGTCTGTGCGGGCAACTGTGTGAAGGGACGCTGACCTGGATGTCCGGGCCGGGCTACATTTCTAAGACGATCGTTCCGGAGATGCGCAAGGCTGCCGAAGAGTCGGGACGGGAGATGCCCCGAGTGGTTTGTTCTTTACCGGTTTGCGTAACCGACGATGTCGACGAGGCGAAGAAAACGGCCGCTAAGCTGTTCGTTACCTACGGCCAGTTGCCTGTGTACAGGGCCTGTCTCGATGCCGAAGGCGCTGAGGGGCCGGCCGACATAGCGCTGATAGGCGATGAGGCTACCGTCAAGGCCGGTTTGGAGAGGGCGGCCGACGCCGGCGCCAGCGATTTCTATGCCGCCGTGTTCCCGGCCGGTCGCGATCGTGAGGCCTCGATGCAGCGGTCGTACGAGTGCCTGGCGGGACTCGGCGGTAAGGTTTGAGAGCGGGTGACGATGACGACAGTAGGGATTTCATCTTACGGTGCTTACGTACCTTTCAACCGCCTCCAGCGGTCGGCCATAGCGGATGCTCTCGGCGTTAGAGCGGCGGGAGGCGAAAGGGCCGTCGCATCATATGACGAAGACACGGTAACGATGGCCGTCGAGGCCGCGCGCGGTTGCGTGGCGGGAGCCGACAAGTCGGATGTCTCGGCGCTTTACTTCGCGACTACAGAACCTCCGTACCAAGAGAAGTCGAACGCGGCCACGGTTCACGCGGCTCTTGGCCTACCGCCGCGTGTTCGCGCCCTCGATCTCGCATGCACGGTTCGGTCGGGCCTCGGATCCTTACTGGCGGCCGCCGATTCAGCGCTTGCCGGCGGCTCCTGTGTGGCGGTCGCTTCCGACATGAGAATCGGCGCTCCGGAAGGAGGAAGAGAACAGTCCGGCGGCGACGCCGCCGCGGCATTCCTCGTCTCGACGGAGAACCCCATCGCCGAGATCGTCCTGACTTTTTCGGAGACGCTCGAGTATCTGTCTACTTGGCGTTTACCCGGAGAGAAGTTCCCGAAGAGCTGGGAGGAACGCTTCGCCTTGACTCAGGCCTACGGGCCGCTTCTCGCTTCCGCGGCCGAGGGCTTGCTCGGCGAAGCGGGTTTACCTCCGACGGAGCTGGCAGCCGCTGTCATCGACGCCCCCAATCCCCGCGCCGTGGCAGGCTTGGCCAAGGGGCTTGGGTTGTCACCTGAACAACTAGTTCCGGACATGGCGGCGACGGTGGGTCACTCCGGCGCCGCCCACGCGGGGCTGATGCTCGCGTCGGCGCTCGACAGAGTCGGACCGGACAAGTGGATCCTGGTATTGTCGGTCTCCGACGGTGTAGACGGCGTTTTGCTGAAGACGACGTCCGCGATCGATTCCTATACGCCTGCTCACCGAGTGGATTCGCTGGTCGAATCCAAACGCAACGACTTGTCTTATTCTTCCTATTTGAAGTGGCGCGGCATCCTCGAAACCGAACCGCCACGGCGACCCGATCCGGAGCGGCCTGCGGCGCCTCCCTCCTTGCGCTCGGAGACTTGGAAGTTCGGCTTCGAGGCGTCAAAGTGCGCATCGTGCGGTGCCTTTCACCTGCCTCCCCAGATCGTATGTGTAAAGTGCGGAGCAACTGGTAACATGACAAAAGAGCCGTTTGCTGACCGCAAAGCCGTGGTGCGGACGTTCACTGTAGACAGGCTCGCGTTCACGCCGCAGCCACCGATGGTCGTTGCGATGATCGATTTCGAGGGCGGGGGCCGCTTTCAAAGTGAGCTGACCGACTGCGAGCCCGAGAAGGTCAAGATCGGAGACGACGTGGAGATGACCTTCAGGCGCTTGTTTACGGCTAACGGAATTCACAACTATTTCTGGAAGGCGAGACCCGCTCGCTAGGAGGATAACGACATGGCTAGCAACGGCATATGCGACAAGGTCGCGATCGTAGGGATGGGCTGCACGTCCTTCGGTGAGCATTGGGACCGAAGCAGTGAAGATCTGTTGGTCGACGCGGCCAACCAAGCGTACGAGTCGGCCGGTGTGGACGCGGATGCCGTGGATGCCTACTGGCTCGGAACGATGGGCAGTCTGTCAGGGCTCACCCTGTCGGAGCCGCTCAAGATTCAGTACAAGCCGGTCACCCATGTCGAAAACTATTGCGCGACCGGCAGTGAAGCCCTGCGCAACGCAGCCTACGCGGTGGCCTCGGGGGCTTACGACTGCGTCATGGCCATCGGCGTGGAAAAGCTCAAGGATTCGGGTTTCTCCGGGCTCGTCATAACGCCGCCGCCTAGCGACGGGACCGACGCGGCACTGACGGCGCCGGCGCAGTTTTCGATGCTGGCGCCGGCTTACTTCGAAAAGTACGGCCTCGATGCCGAGACAGGCAAAGAAGTTCTCTCGCGCATCGCCTACAAGAACCATGCGAACGGCGCCAAGAATCCCAAAGCGCAGTTCAGGAAGGAAGTCCCCCTGGAAACGATCAAGTGCTCGCCCAAGGTGGCCGATCCTCTCGGCATCATGGATTGCTCGGGGGTGAGCGACGGCTCGGCAGCTGCCATCGTCGTGCGCGCCGAAGACGCCCATAAGTACACGGACACGCCGGTGTTCATCAAAGCGCTGTCTTTTGTAGCCGGGCCGGCTGAAGGGCCTTTGAGTCAGGAGTACGACTTCACGACCTTCCCCGAAGTCGTAGCGTCGGCAAAGGATGCCTACAAGCAGGCCGGCGTATCGAACCCCCGGGAGCAAGTGTCGATGGCGGAAGTCCACGACTGCTTCACGCCTACCGAGTTGGTTCTCTATGAGGATCTCGGTTTCGCCGAGCGCGGCGGCGCCTGGCGCGATGTGCTCGAGGGGACGTTCGAGTTGGACGGTGCCTTGCCGGTCAACCCCGACGGCGGCCTGAAGTCTTTCGGTCACCCCATAGGCGCCTCAGGACTGAGGATGATGTACGAGATGTGGCTGCAGCTGAGAGGCGAGGCCGGGGACCGGCAAATAGACAGCCCGAAACTTGGACTTACGCATAACCTCGGCGGTGCGCCCGGCCGATGTGTTAGCTTCGTGTCCCTCGTCGGTCTCTGATGCGGCTCGTTACTTCAGGGTCTACGGTAGCGGTCGAAGAATAGACACTCGTCGACGGAGCGTCGCAGAGGTTTAGTGTAGGCGCCTCTCGGCCAGCCGATGGGAAGCAGCGCATAGCTGAGTTGATTCTCGTCCAGCCCGAGCAACTCGTCGATCTCCTTTCCGAAGGCGCGATGCAGGGTCGTCAGGCAGGAGCCCAGGCCGACGGCCCGGCACGCAAGCAGGATGTTCTGTACGGCCGGAAAGATCGATTGCGGTTGTTCCTGCCCACGTCGCGTCCACCCGGCAACGAAGAAGTGTACGGGGACATCCGCGAGGTTCTCCGCCAGGTGGATCGCTCCTTCCATCGCTTTACGGCGCGAGCTCGGGAAGCCGGGGTCGGCTGCGGCTTTCCGAGCCGGTTCTATGTAAGCGTCGAACGCTTTCTTGTAGTAAGCGGCTATCTCCCGACGACGGCCGGCATCGGTGACTGCAACGAAGACCCAGGGCTGTCGGTTGCCCCCACTCGGTGCGAACGTGCCGGCTTCGGCTACTTTGCGTATGAGTTCCGGGGGCACCGGATCGCTCTTGAATCTGCGGATAGCCCGCGCGGTGCGCATGCCTTCGAGTAGGGCGACGTCTTCCCCGATCGTTTCGGTGTCCAGGCTCATGCGAGGCTCAGCGGCAGTTTTCAGAGACGGGCTCGAGGCGCGTGCATGCCAGGCTGTCCGTGACGCCGCTCGAAATGAACGCACAGGCGTTGGCGATAGCGGCGGTGCGCGCCTCCTGCAGGGTTGCTCCTCCCACGGTGCGGCACTGGGTGCGGCCCTTGTACCGCATGCAGACCTCGCAAGAGTATGCTTCCAACTGAAGCGAACTCACGACTACGAAGACGATCACAGCCAAAAGGGCGATGCCTCCGACAAGTCCTGCCTTCGTAATACCGTCCTGTGCCGGCCGTGACATCCACGTGAAACTAGCCTGTTGTCGCTTGAGCGGCAATTGGAATAATAGTGCTTCGTCGATGTCGGAACCGGAAACAGACTCGCGATTGGCCGCCATGCTCGGCGCAACCGTAGATGAGAAACGGCAAGTACTCGCGGCGCTCATAGACGGCTCCGCTGTTCCGGGCCATGAAACGGCCAGCGCTCTTCTAGAGTTGCTTCGCGATGACTCGAAGGAATTGCGCAGGCGTGGAGCGGACGCCCTAGCCGCCGCCTATGAGCACGAAGGACTCAGGGCGAAGATAAGAGCCGGTCTGGAGTCCGAGTCTCTCGATACTCGCTGGGGTGTGGCGTTTGCGCTCTGGCAGTGCTCGCAGGTGGATGAGAGGGTGTTCAGCGCGGCCTGTGACGCCATGGGTTGTGCAGACGGCGACATACGCTGGTCGGCCTCACGAATCGCATGCGGCTACGCTGAATCTCACCCGCAAGCTGTCGCCGCTCTGCGTACTCGTGCGCGGGATGGGAACGCCGAGTCGAGGAAGATGTCGCTGTACTGCCTGCGCAACCTCGGTGTTTCCGATACCGAGGCCTTCCTGGCGGCCCTCGACGACAGTGATTCCGCCGTAAGGTTGGCGGCGCTCGCGGGTTTGAGCCGGACGGCGGCCGGCGAGCCGGCGGTGCTGAGAAAAGTGCAGGGCCGAGTCCTCGGTGACAAGGAGCCGGGTGTGAGACGGGCGGCAGCGGCGGCGCTAGGAGCCATCGCCGGCGCCGATCGCGAGTCGCGAGACGTGCTCGAGCGGGCCCTCGCCGATCAAGACGCTGACCTTGCACGGGCCGCCCGCGCGGCGCTGCGCCGACTTGACTAGAGGGCGTTCAAGTAGTGACGGGACTGGGAGGATACTTTCATGGCTGACCAGACGGATGATCTAGCGGCGCGCGCCTGCGTCCCGTGCCGAGGAGGCGTGCCTGCGCTCACGCAAGCGGAGATCGAACCACTGTTGGCGCGGTTGAGCGGCTGGCAAGTGGTGGAGGGACATCACCTGTCGAAAGAATACGACTTCGATGATTTCGTGTCCGCTCTCGACTTCGTCAATCGCGTAGGCGCAGTCGCTGAGTCGGAGGGCCATCATCCGGATGTCTATCTCGCCTGGGGCAAGGTCAGGCTCGACATTTGGACCCACAAGATCGACGGGCTCACAGCAAGCGACTTCTTCTTCGCCGCTAAGGCCGATCGAGAGCTCTGAGTGCCGCTCAGCCGCGACGGTCCCTGGCGCCCAGGCGTGATTGCAGGCGACTTCTCACCTCGCCCAGCTCACCCGAATCGATCACTTCGCCGTCGTGATAGGCGATCACCTGGCCGGAGAAGGGCGATACCCTCGTGCCCGGTGTGACTATGCCCGCGAGATTGAGCGGGTCGGCGGCTGCTACGAGCATCACATCGGTATCTTGCGGGCGCCGTCGCACCGATCTCAAGGACTCGACGGCTTCAGGCAGGGCGAACTGCTCACCGACGAAACCGGACACGAACCTGCCTCCCCTGATCTCGCCCCGAGCTTCCATGAGGCGCAGGCAGCGCAGCAGCTCGCGCCAGCGGGGAAGGTACTTCTCCCTTGCGCAGAGTTCGCGGAACAATACCCCGTAGCGTGCCAGCAGCCGCCGCGCTGAGGATTCGACCCGCTCGTCTTCGGCGGCGGGCGCTTCGTTGCCGTGTCGCAGCAACGACCAGCGTCCGATCGGCATCAGACGCTTGTTCGAACGTCCCGCTCCGGGAAGTGCCCGTAGATGTCTAGGGCTCGCGCCCAGTGCGGCTCGTCTGCCCTGCTTACGCTTGTGATCCGGCAGCAGGAGCGTGCGCAAGCCGGCGATGCCGTCTCCTGTGACCAGCCCGCCGGCTACAAGTTCCCAGAGCGCGTCTTCGGCCTGTGCCGCGAGCAACTTGAGGTCACGTGCGATGTCGGAAAGAAAGCTTGCTCCTCTCTGTCTGAGGTAATCGAGAACCAGTGCGGCATCACGCCCGAGCCCTTCGCGCCACGTATCGCCTTCCGGCAGGGGCGCCAGCAGCCCTTCGAGCTCGCGCCGGAGCACGAAGGCCAGGGGCGCCGCGCGGTTCGGTGAAGGACGCCTGCCCGTGCTGCGCCGTCCCTTGTCATCCGCTTCGATGGTCAGAGAAAGACGTCCCCAGGCGACCTCGCCGGCCAGGCAAAGCTGCTCGAGGTCGGCTGGTTCGTAGTTCTCTATTCGGGTGGGGAGCACATCTCTTTCCCAAGCCGGCCCAGGCAATTCGAGTCCCTGGAGCTGGCCGATGACCGAGAACAATCCGTCTCTGCCGTGCAGCCTCGTGTTGGACGCGACATGTTGCCAGCCGAAGACGAATTTCATGAACTGGGCGGGCGTGACCGGTTCGATCTCGCTGCGCAGGCGCCCGATGGTCAGCCTGTATATGCGCGCGAGCAAAGTCCGTTCGCACCACTGCCGTGACTCGTCACCCTTGCTTGGGAAGAACTCCCCGCGGATCACCACGCCTTCGGCTTCCAGTCGTGCGAGAGCCGCCGCAACCCGGGCCTGAGGCAAAGACAGTAATGACGACAAAGAGGCTTCGCTGACCGGCCCGAGCGCTTCCATCCAGCCTCCGACTATCTCGTCGACGGCCTCGTCTTCGCCGGCCGCGCCACCTCCCCTGACGGTGGAGCCGGCCCCGTATACGATTTGCTCCGGCCGTGGCGTGAAACGAGCATCGGGATAGGCCGCGGCTGCCATGTTCGCCCTCTCGGCTGCTACGAACATGTTCGGCCGCCCGTCTTCGAAGTGCATGCGCACGATCCGGCGCTCTGCAGTCAGTTCGTTTATCGGGTCCTGCTTGTTCTCTGTTTGATCGTTGCTTTGGCCCTGTTCCCAAGCGCTGGTCTTGGTTTCCGGAACGACGACGAGGCTCAAGAGGGCATCGTGAACCTCGTCTCGGTCACGGGCCTGGGGCCAGGCCTGACGTCTGACCTCGGCCACCGCCTCTGCGTCGAGTGATCCCAGACCGCTCGCAAGCGAGGGATCGGTGCGTCTCAGGCTCACTGCGCGTGCGCGGCGTTCTTCGAGGGGCGCATCGTCGAGAAACGCATAGGGATTGGCGTTGAGGATCTCGTGACACAAAGGGGAGGGGGCGGGTGTTTCTATCGCCACAGTGCGCACGGCACCGTTTTCGATGCGCTCGAGCACGTTGCGCAACCCATCCGAGTCCATCGCCTCGTGCAGGCAGTCACCGATGGTCTCGTTGACCAGCGGATGGTCGGGTAGTTCTATGTCTCCCGCTCTGTTGTCCTGGCATCCTATCTGCGCCGGGAACACCGCGGCCAGGAGATCTTCAGCGCGCATGCGCTGGATGGGCATCGGGACTTTCTTGCCCCCGTTGTGACGGAGGAGTGCAAGCGACCGTGTCGCGTTCCAACGCCAGCGGTTGGTGAACATCGGCGAAGCAAGGGAGGCTTGCACGAGGTCCTTCTCGAAGACCCGCGAGTTGAGCATGGAGAAGACGCTGTCGAGCGGGAAGCTGTGCTGTTCGCCCAGGGACAGTATGACGCCGTCGTCGGTGGCGGCCGCCTGCAGCTCGAAGTCGAAGGTGCGACAGAACTTCTTTCGCAAAGACAGGCCGAGAGCGCGGTTGATCCTGCCTCCCAGCGGAGCGTGTAGGACCAGTTGCATGCCTCCGGCTTCGTCGAAGAAACGTTCGGCAACGATGGTGTCCGTGGTCGGCAGTGTCCCCAGCATGGCCAAGGAATCTCTCACATAAGCCACCAGCTGCTCGGCTCCGTCGCGATCGAGCCGGCACTGTTGCTGTAGCCAATCGGCAGCGCCATCGGGTTCGTCGAGTCGTTCGGCGATTTGCACTCTCAACTCGGAGACGGCCTCGGAGAGTTCCGCGGAGCGCGCCGCGCCCTCTCCGAGCCAGAACGGAACAGTGGGGGACGCGCCCTCGGCATCGACGACGCGCATTTGTCCCGCGGTCACGCGCTGTATGCGCCAAGGACGGTTGCCGAGAAGGAATACATCGCCGGCGAGGCTTTCGACGGCAAAGTCTTCATTGACCTTTCCGATGAAGACCTCCGCGGGTTCTTCGATGACATCGTAGTCGGCCGTGTCCGGGATCGCTCCGCCGCCGGTGATCGCGGCCAGACGCGCTCCGCGCCTGCCCCTGAGGCGGCCGTTGACACGATCGTAATGGATGTGGGCGGCTCGCCTGCCCCTGCGGGTCGAGACGCCTTCGGCCAGCGTCTCGAGAACGGCCTCGAACTCCTCGCGTTGCAGGCGCCGGTAGCAGTGAGAGCGCCGGACCATGGCCCACAAATCGTCGACGGTGGTCTCGGCGGCGGCAACCGAAGCGACGATCTGTTGGCTGAGTATGTCGAGGTTGTTCTCCGGGATGTCTACGCTGTCGAGCTCGCCTTCGTAGACTGCCTTCACCGCTGCAGCCGATTGCACGAGGTCATCGCGCGTTAAGGGGAAGAGAACGCCGCGTGGAACCGCGCCGAGCACGTGGCCGGAGCGTCCGACCCTCTGCAGGAGCGTAGCTATCGATCGTGGCGCGCCCAGGTGCACGACGAGATCGATGTGGCCCACGTCGATGCCCAGCTCTAGCGAGGCAGTCGCTACCACCACAGGTATCGTTCCGTTCTTGAGGCCTTCTTCCGCCGCGAGGCGCGTCTCTCTGGACAAGCTGCCATGGTGGGCGGCAACCTTGTCTTTACCGATCAGCTCGCTGAGGGCATGAGCGACCCTCTCGACCAGGCGCCGCGTGTTGACGAACACGATGGTGGTCCTGTTTTGTGCCGACAGTTCGGCGATTCTCTCGTAGATCTCGGCCCTTTGTTCGTGGCTAGCGATGGTACCAAGCTCGAAGTCGGCGGTTTCTATGCTCAGTTCGAGTTCTCGTCGGTGGCCGGCATCGATGATGTTGCATGCGGCGCTTGCGTCCTCCTCCGGGCGCGCACCGGTGAGGAGGGCGGCTACTCTTTCGATGGGCTTCTGCGTGGCCGACAGCCCGATTCGCTGCAGGGGCCTGCCGGCGAGGGCATCCAGCCGCTCCAACGACAGCGAGAGATGTGCACCTCGCTTGTCGGGCGCCACGGCGTGGATCTCGTCGACGATCACCGTGCGGGCATGGGCCAAGGCCTGCCTGCTCTTCTCTGCGGTCAGGAGAATGTAGAGCGACTCGGGAGTCGTTATGAGGATGTGGGGAGGCCGTTTGACCTGCAGTTGCCGTTCCCGCTGCGGCGTGTCACCTGAACGCACAGCGACCCTGAGGTCGCCCAGTTCCAGTCCCCTGTCGCGCCCGAGTTCGACGATTTCCTCCAGGGGTACGCTCAGGTTCTTGCGGATGTCGTTACCGAGAGCCTTGAGGGGAGAGACATAGACAGTGTGAATGCGATCGTCGAGCTTGCCGGCGACGGCTTCCTCGACCAACGAGTTTATCTGCCAGAGGAAGGCGGCCAGCGTCTTACCGGAACCCGTCGGCGCCGCGATCAGGGTGTTTCGGCCTTCCGCGATCGACCGCCAACCCCCCAGTTGGACATCGGTGGGTGCCTGGAAATTGGCTCCGAACCAGTCGCTAACCAGGGGGTTGAAGGGAAGTTGGGTCACGCACCCGTATATCTAGCGTATGCGGGCGGCGTTTGTCAGCAGCGGTCCTCAAAAAGTGTCTGGTTATAGCCGAGCGTTCGGTTATATAAGGGCCTTCGGACCCGCCCCCGTATGTCTGGCTCGAGAACCTTCTTACTAACGGTTGCGATCTCGCTCGCTTCGGGACCTCTCTTGTCCCCCGTAGGCGGCTACGCAGCGGTGCCGCCCGATGCCAGGTGCCTATCCTCGAAGTACGTGGCCACGGGGAAGGAAGCTGCGAAGCTGCTGGTGTGCGAATCCAGGGCAGCCAAGAAGGATGAGGCCGTAGATCCCACGTGCGTGTCCAAGGCCCAGCAGAAGTACGCTCTCCAGTTTTTCAAAGCCGAGCAGAAGGGCGGCTGTGCGAACCCGGGCGACGCGGACGACATGGAAGTAGAGACCCTCGCATTCGTTGCGGATGCGACGGCCGCACTTCCCTACACGTCTGACATATCCTCACGCCGGTGCGCATCCACCAAGCTCAAGGCTGTCGGCAAGGACGCCAAGAGCATCTTGAAGTGTTACTCGAAGGCGGCCAAGAAGCTCACGCCGGTCGATCCCCTGTGCATCACGAAGGCCGAAGGCAAGCTCGTGACGAAGTTCGGCAAAGCCGAAGACAAAGGTGGATGCACTACCGTCGGCGACGCGACCGCGAATCAATCTACCGTCGACAGCTATGTCGATGACTCTATCGCTCTACTCAGCGGTGTATGCGGCGACGATATCGCCGGCGGTTCCGAGGAATGCGACGGCCTCGACGACGCGGCCTGTCCCGGCCAATGTCAGCTCGATTGCACATGCCCTGCGGTGTGCGGAGACGGCGTAGCCGATCCACCCGAGGAGTGTGACGACGGCGGAATCGTCGGCGGCGACGGCTGCTCGGCGACCTGCGAGCTGGAAGACACCAGCGCAGTTTGTGCCGGCGTCGGGAGCACCTCGGGTACCGACCTGGATTCGGTCAGGATAGCCAGCGGGCTCTCGTCTCCGGTGCACGTTGCGGCTCCTTCGCTGGATCCTTATCGTCTTTTCATCGTCGAGCAGCCGGGGCGCATCCGCATCCTCGACCTCATCAACGAGACTCTGCTCGGGACTCCCTTCCTCGACATCACATCTGATGTTCTAAGCGGAGGGGAGCGAGGGTTGTTGAGCGTGGCCTTCCATCCCGACTACGAGAACAATCGGCGCTTCTTCGTCAACTACACGAACAACGCAGGCAACACCGTAATCGCGCGTTATGAAGCCCAAGCCGGCGACCCCGACCTGGCAGACCCGAACAGCGACGAGATACTGCTGGTGATCACCCAGACGGACAGCAACCACAACGGCGGACAGATCGCCTTCGGTTCGGACGGATATCTCTACGTGGGCATGGGCGACGGTGGTGGGGCTGGAGATCCGGACGAGACCGGCCAGGACGACACGACGCTGCTGGGAAAGATGCTTAGGCTGGACGTCGATGTGGAGACGGCACCCTTCTATGCGGTGCCGCCTACCAACCCGAACGCGGGAGCCGGCGATCCCCTCGGCTTGATCTGGGCCAAGGGGCTACGGAATCCGTGGCGTTTCAGCTTCGATCGCGGCACCGGCGACCTCTACATCGGCGATGTGGGCCAGAACCAGTGGGAAGAAGTTTCCTACGAACCTGCGGCGAGCGGCGGCGGTCTCAACTTCGGGTGGGACATCTTCGAGGGTGACGGCCACTGCTTCGAGCCGGATCCCGCACCGATGTGCCCGAACCCTCCCACCGGCTTCACCATGCCTGTACTCGAATACGGGCATGGCCAAGGCTGTTCCATCACCGGCGGCTTCGTGTACAGAGGCTGCGCGCTTCCGGACCTTGCCGGGACTTACTTCTATTCGGACTTCTGTTCGGACTTCATCCGTACCTTCGAGCTGATCGGCGGTGTGCCCCAGAACACCGCCGACCGCAGCGCCGACGTGGCGCCGGGCGGTGGCTTCTCCATTGCAAGTATCTCATCCTACGGTGAGGATGCTCGCGGGGAGCTCTACATCACGGATCTGTTCGGAGGAGAGGTCTTCAAGATCGTTCCGGGCCAGTAGGATGCACATCGTAAGCATGGCGCTCGCGGGGATTCTGTGGGGGCCATCGGTCGTCTCGGGGTCTGGCACCTGCGGGGTCCCGGTGGGCACGGAACTCGTCCCTGTCACCAGTGACTGCCTGCACATTCTCAAGACGGCCGTCGGTGCGGCCACCTGTCGGAACTGTGTGTGCGATGTCGACAGCTCCGGGAGTTTCGATGCGACCGACGGCCTCGCCTGCATACGCAAGGCGGTCGGTATCGGCGTCGAATTGGTCTGCCCGCCCTGCTGCGGTGACGGCATCATCGAGTCGCCTGAAGAATGCGACGACGGCGGAGCCGAAGACGGCGACGGATGCTCGGCCTTTTGCACGCTAGAGGACGAGCGCGGACTGTGTGCGGGGATAGATGCTGCAGAAGGAGATGAGTTGGCCGTGCAACTGGTCAGCGACGCTCTCGACAGGCCGGTGCATGCCGCGGCTCCTCCCCTGGACCCTCGCCGTCTCGTCGTCGTCGAGCAGCCGGGACGGATCAGGCTCATCAAGGACGGAGCTCTGGTCCCTCAGCCATTCCTCAACATCCACGAGAAAGTTTCTTGCTGCGTGGAGCAGGGGCTGCTCAGCCTGGCCTTTCACCCGGACTTCGAAAACAACCGCCGCTTCTTCGTCAACTATACCGACAACGACGGTGCCACCGTTATCGAGCGCTACGAGGTCAGCGCTGACAACCCGGACGTCACCGATCCTGATAGCGGTGTCGTGCTGCTGACCATCCCGCAACCCAGGGGCAACCACAACGGCGGCCAGGTGGCGTTCCGATCCGACGGCTACCTCTATGTGGGGATGGGGGATGGCGGCGGAGGGGGCGATCCCTTCGAGACCGGTCAGGCCGATTCGACAGTATTGGGTAAGATGCTGCGCCTTGACGTCGACGTCGACGACGAGCCCTATTATGCAGTTCCTCCGAGCAACCCTGGCAAGGATGCCGGCGACCTCCTAGGGCTGATCTGGGCAAAAGGGCTGCGCAACCCCTGGCGTTTCAGTTTCGACCGGGCGAACGGAGATCTCTACATCGCCGACGTCGGGCAGAACCTTTGGGAAGAGATTTCTTATGAGGCTGCCGGGGGTAGTGGCGGGCTCAACTTCGGCTGGGACATCTTCGAAGGCGACGGTCACTGTTACGAGCCGGCCCCGGACCCCGACTGCCCCGATCCTCCCACCGGCTTTACCATGCCGGTTCTCGACTACGGCCACCGCCAGGGGTGCTCGATCACCGGCGGGTTCGTATATCGCGGGTGCGCTATACCCGAACGCCACGGCGAATACTTCTACTCCGACTATTGCTCGCCCTTCGTGAAGACCCTCCGCGTAGTCAACGAGATGGTGGCCGAGCAGGATGACGTGACCGCCTCGCTGAAGCCGGCCCAGGGTCTGGACATGGAAACCATCTCCTCGTTCGCAGAGGATGCACGTGGCGAACTCTATGTATTGGATCATCTCGACGGCGAAATGTTCAAGATCGTGCCGGCCCCCTGATTCGTAGCGTCAAAAAGTGTTGTCCGAGAGCCACCCCGCAGGTGTAGTATTTATCTATAGGCAACTTATCCTGCCGGATGGTCCGAGTGCACTTCACGAACCGCCAACATCGAAGCCCTCTACATGTGCCGGACGGCCGCAAGCGGCGCCGGGAAGGCGTCATGCGGTGCAACCGCTGCAAGCGCCCCAACCGCAAGGGCAGCACCCGCTGTAGAGCGTGCGGTGCCGAGCTTCAAAACGCCGCTACTCAGTTGAGCTTCACCGAGCTTGCCGCCGGTGTCGGCCTGCCGCGTCAGACCCGCCGTAACTTCTGGCAGCCCGGTGGAGCGCAGAAGGTTCGCTACGGACAGGAGTTCTATCCGCCCGCCGTGGTCGGCGGTGGACCTGTGCCTGAGGAATCCGAGTTCACGGCCGAGGATTTCGACGAGATGGAGGCCGTGAGCCGCGAGTTGCGTCAGGAGCTTACGGCCCTCGAGTCGCCTTCGTCGTGGGAGCCGGCAGCTTTGCCGCCCGGATCCGATACCGCTTCGGCACGAGGCTGGGAAGATACGGAAGCGAACGAGGCGATCGAACCCGATGGCGCTCCGCTGGAGGACTTCGACGAATCGACAGCCTTGGCCGCCAGGGAAGAGTTCGCGTACCAGGAGAGCGACACGGACAACTTGCCGGCTCTGCGCGAGGGCGGTGAGCTGAGCGCTTTCGACCTTGCCGAGGTCAGTGTGCGCGAAGGCCGGTTGGCCGAGCCTTCGATATTTTCCGCGCCCCCGGTGGCGACCTCGGCAGACGGACGTTTGGTCTTGATGTCGGGCGAGATCGCCGATTTCGCAGACAGGGTCGGATGCATCCCCGATGCCCACGTCAACGACATCCTGCAGACCTTCGACACCCTGGTCGGCTGCACGGTGCGCACTCACGCGGGCATGGAACTTCGTTGTCAGGCGGGCAGCTTCATAGTCGCCTTCGCCAAGGCCTATGACGCCCTGGTCTGTGCGGTGGCCGTGCAACGGGCCCTGCGCGCCTATGACGAAGGCCGCAAGGACGTGCTCTTGCCGCTACGCATCGGTCTGCACCCCTATGAACCCGTCAACGACGGGTACAATGGTTTCGCCAAGGCGGAATTGCTTGCCGCTCGTATCGCACAGGCGGGTGACGGGCGTCAGATACTGGTTTCGGAGCAGCTCAGGCAGTTGGCCCAGGGGCTCGAAGAGATCCGTTTCGATGAGGGGCCGCCTCTGGAGATCGCCGGCCACGGCGTCCTCGAGCGTCTCCACGAGTTGGTCTGGCAGTAGCTCAGCCGCTCTCAGCGGCCGCGGCTTCCTCCCATGCCTGCCGGATCACCGACTCGCGATCCACGGTCATGACCGTGGGAACCGTGAACGGCTGCAGGTCGCGGGCTTCCTCCAAGTCGACGGTAGCGAGGGTCTCCTCGAGCGACAGGCCTTCATCGACGGCCGCCTTCACATCCACCCAAAGCTCTTCCATGAAGCGCTGGTAGCCGCGCAAGCCTTCGAGATCCGTGACCGGCCCGTGGCCCGGCACGACGATGTCGAAGCCCAACTTCACCACGCTCGCGAGGGTTTCGCCCCAAGCACGCACGGAGCCGCCGGCTTCGGCATCGATGCGCGGGAAGAGACCGTTGAACATGAGATCACCGGTCATCAATACCCGGTCCTCGACGAAGAGTGCGACGAGATCTCCGTTGGTGTGACCGCGCCCTTTGTGGAAGCTGATTATGGTCTTGCCGCCCAACTTCAGCACATGGTCGTGCACGAAAGTATCGTTGGGCAGCAGCTCAGCGGCCTCTCCCTTCCAGTATTCGGAGTCCCGGTTGATGAGATGGTCGCGAGTGTTGACCGTGGAAATGACCTTTGTGCCAGGCTCGAAAGACGGATTGCCGTGTGTATGGTCCTGGTGGTAGTGCGTGTTGATGAGGGCAACCACGGGCCCGTCGACCAACTCCTCGGCCAGTTCGCGAATCCAGTCGCCTTGAAAGCCGAAAGTCAGTGTGTCGACTATGACCGCGCCTTCCTCGGTTCGTAGAATCGCGGAGTTACTCGGAAAGGCATGCACCACCCAAACGTCGTCGGTGATTTGCTCATACTCGAAAGGCGAAAGAGTTCGGTAGAAGAAGATACCCGTGCCTATCGCGGCGAGCAGGGTCACCAACAGCAGTCCTAGGATTATCCGCTTCACCATCTTGCTCTCCTTGACCTGAACTCCACCGCGTAGCGCTTGGCTTGGCCTAGCGCAAACCGGGCGACCGGCTGTGCGATGATAGGTTGAGAATGCGCAGCTAGTGCTCTATTGACGGCCTGATGGCGAGCGGTCCCGTCTCCTCCTACATCCGACACAATTTCCGCCACTTCAACGCCGCCGCTTTGGTCGATGCGGCCGACGCCTTCACGGCCCATATCGACAAGGGTGGTCGCATGCTCCTGGCGATGGGTGGCGCGATGAGTACGGCGGAACTGGGGCTTACGCTCGCCGAGATGATCCGCCGCGACAAAATCCATGCGATCAGTTGTACCGGCGCCAATCTCGAAGAGGACGTCTTCAACCTCGTGGCCCATGAGCATTACGTCAGGGTCCCGCAGTATCGGGATCTGACGCCCGAGGACGAGGAAGAGCTCCTGGCCAGGCACCTCAACCGCGTCACGGACACGTGCATACCCGAGGAAGAGGCCATGCGCCGTCTGGAAGGAATCCTGATCGACCATTGGCGGAAGGCCGACGCGGCCGGACACCGGCGATTTCCGCACGAATACATCTACGACGCATTGCTCGCCGGCGAACTCGAGCCGGTCTACCAGGTCGATCCGAAAGACAGCTGGGTGCTGGCGGCGGCTGAGAAGCAGCTTCCGATCTTCGTGCCTGGGTGGGAGGATTCCACTCTGGGCAACGTGTTCGCCGCCCACTGTCTCAAGGGAGATATCAGCAACGCCGGTGTCATCCGCAGCGGAATCGAATACATGATGGAGCTGGCCGGCTGGTACCAACAGACCGCACCGTCTGGTTCGATAGGTTTCTTTCAGATCGGTGGGGGGATTGCGGGCGACTTTCCGATCTGTGTGGTGCCCATGCTCGAACAGGACATGAAAGAGTCGGACGTTCCGCGCTGGGGCTACTTCTGTCAGATCAGTGATTCGACCACGAGCTACGGGTCCTATTCCGGAGCCGTCCCCAACGAGAAGATCACCTGGGGCAAGTTGACCGCCGATACTCCGAAGTACGTCATCGAATCCGATGCGACGATCGTGGCGCCATTGGTTTTTGCGATCGTCCTCGGTCACTGAACCTGAGGCTGCCGAGGATTCCAAGCATGCAAGAGCCGGAGAAGTTCACCGAGGAGGAGAGCCGGGTGCTCTCCTTGTATTTCACCAACATCGATAGGCCGGTATTCGCGCTCCGAAACCTGCCCGAGGTGGTCAAGGGAGCGTTGTTCGCGCGTTACTCCCGATCGGCGAAATCACTGCGCCGGCTGTTTCTCGATGAGTTTCTCGATCAGGTCGGCGGTGGTGCTGGGCAGCGTGAGGTCGGGGTCGAGCGTGCCGAGAAACTCTACGAACGCGTGTTCAGTGAGTACGGCGACGATTCCGTCGCTCAACTCGGTGGTGTGCATCTGGCCTGCGAGTACTCCTCCAACATCCTCACCAAGGTTCTGGAGTGGGGACGTCTCATGGCCTACCTGGAGCAGTCGACACGCTACGTTCCGTATACCGACAAGATCGGCGGCAGGTGGCGCTATCTGGTGCCCGCGGAGCTCGACGGCCATCCTCTGCGGCAGCTCTACGTCGATACCCTCGACCGGGCCTTCGATACCTATGCGCGCTGGATCGATCCCCTGCAGGATTACTACCGCAAGCGCTTCCCCAAGGCCGAGTCCGACTCTGATTTCGTTTACCGCAGCACGATACGGGCCAAGGCTTTGGACTCCCTGCGCGGTTTGTTGCCCGCCGCCACCCAGTCGAACGTCGGTATCTACGGCACCGGACAGGCCTACGAGACGCTCCTTCTCAAGATGCGGGTGCATCCGTTGCAGGAAGTCCGTGACTACGGCGACGAGATGCTGCGTGAGCTGAGAAAGGTGATTCCGGCATTCTTGAAGAGGGTGGACCAGGTCGACCGCGGTGGGGTATGGAGCCGCTATCTGTCGGAAACCCGTGAACGCACCGCCGCTGTCGCTACGAGGCTGCTGGAGGGTGAGCAACCGGAGGCGAGGCCGGAGGTCGTACTTTCCGACTTCGACCCGGAAGGCGAACTGAAGGTCGTAGCCGCGGCCTTGTACTCGGTATCGGCGCTGCCGGATGATCAGTTGATGGCTGTTGCGCGGCGGATGACGGACCAGGAACGCAGCGAGTTGCTTCGAGCCTATGTGGGCGAGCGTTCCAACCGCCGTCACAAGCCGGGCCGGGCCTTCGAGCGTACGTCATACCGGTTCGACGTGCTCACTGATTATGGTGCGTTCCGCGATCTCCAACGACATCGGCTACTCACGATAGAGTGGCAACATCTGAGTCCCGTCCACGGTTACGTCACGCCGGAGGCGATCGAAGAGGTCGGCGCGTTCGACGACTGGCGCCGTGTCATGGACGAGTCGGCATCCCTCTATGAAGGGCTCGCCGATGCAGGTCTTCGCGACGCGGCGTCTTACGCCGTGTCGATGTCTCACCGCGTTCGATTCTACATGGATGCCAACGCGCGTGAGGCGATGCACATCATCGAGCTACGAACACCGCCTCAAGGACATCCTGCCTATCGGCGCGTATGCCAGCAGATGCACGAGCAGATCGCCGAAGTCGCCGGTCACCGAGCGATTGCTGCGGCGATGTCCTTCGTCGACCACAGCGAGGGCGAGAGCGGACGTCTCCACGCCGAGCGCGCCAGCGAGAAGCGGCGCCTGGCAGGGAACGCCGCGAGCTGACGGCCGCAGGGGCTCGGGGCGTGCCTATCTTCGCCCGATATCTGCTGTTTCAGCTGCCGGCATGGGCACTGGCGGCGGTCATCTTGGGTGCGCTGACCACCTGGGCGGGAGTGCCGACGGCGCTGAGCGCCATCGTTTTCGCCGCCATCGTGATCAAGGACTTCGTGGCCTATCCCTTCGTTCGTAGCGCGTACGAACCCGGCACCCGCACGGGCTCGGCCCGTCTCATCGGTTGTGCGGGCACTGCGCGCTCTCTGTTGGATCCGGTAGGCTATGTCAGGGTGGGCTCGGAATTGTGGAAGGCGCGGCTGGCAGACGGTGAAGGGGCGGTAGCCGAAGGGCAGAGCGTCGTCGTCGTCGACAGCTCGGGGCTTACGCTGGTCGTTCGCTCGGCGATGGAGGCTGACGGGGAGCTTCGGTTAGCCGCAGACGTAGATTAACATCCGTCCATGACTTACGAGCAGATCACTTACGAGAAGAGCGGACACGTGGGCGTGATCACCCTCAACCGGCCGGACCGGCTGAACGCTTGGACGCGACGCATGTCCGCCGAAATGACGCATGCAGTTGCGGCTGCTAACGATGATCCGGCCGTCGGCGCGATAGTCATGACGGGAGCGGGCCGGGGCTTCTGCGCCGGCGCGGACGTGGACGATCAGTTCGACGCTCGTCTGTCAGCGCGTGAAGAGGGCACCGACCAGGGAGGTTGGCTCGACGACGACTGGGTCACGGTTGTGCGAAACGCCAAGCCCATGATCGCCGCCGTGAACGGTGCGGCGGTAGGCATCGGTATGACGATGATACTGCCGTTCGACATCATCCTCGCGTCGGAGAAAGCGAAATTCGGGATGTTCTTCATCAAGATGGGGCTTACGCCTGAACTTGCGAGCACATACTTTCTCGTGCAGAGAGCCGGGTTCGGACACGCGAGCGAGATGTGCCTGACCGGTAGGGTCTACTCGGGTGAGGAAGCGGCCGCCTGCGGGCTAGCGAACAGGGTGGTGGAGCCCGAGAAGCTGGTCGATGTCGCGATGGAGTCCGCCGCCATGATCGCCAGCTATCCCGACAAGCAACTGAAGTTCATCAAGGAATTGCTGACGCGTAACGCCGTGAACTCCGATCATGAAGCCGTGATACAGCTCGAGAACGACTATCTCGAGACCTCGATCCAGTCTCCCGAACACAAAGAGGCGATCCGGGCCTTCCAGGAAAAACGAGAGCCGAACTTCCGCTAGCCCTCCCTCGCTTCGACGAGGGCCGGCAACAAGAGCAACGTCGCAAACAGCGCGCAGGCTATCGCGATAGCGGCGACGACGCCGAAGGCCGACACGCTGCCCCAGGCCGACGTGGTCAGCGAGGCGAAGCCCGCTGCGAGCGCCGCGGATGATGCCACGACCGCGCGCCCCACGTCGACTTCGGCGTCACGCATGGCTCTGTGCGTATCAAGTCCAGCAGCACGTAACCGTTTGTGTCGACATAGAAGGTGAACGGCATCATCGACGCCCACGCCCAGCACTATCGCCGCGACCATCGAGGTTCCCACATCGAGTGGGATGCCCGACAGGCCCATGATCCCGAGCACCACAATGGCCGCCCCGGCCGTCGGGAGCATGCCCAGCATGGCAAGATAGGGGGAGCGAACGAACAGCAACAGAATCGCGTAGACCAGCGCTCCCGCGAGAGCGAAACTCGACAGCTGCGTCTTTCGTATGTCTTCGAGCATTCGCTGGACGACGGTGATCGAGCCCGTAATCTCGATATCCCAGGACGGAGGCACGGTATCGTCGAGCACTGACTCTACTTCCTCCGACAGCCGGTCGAGTGCGGCTTGGGGAAGCTTGCCGACGGCTAGCGACAGCCTGGACCTTGCCCGGTCCGGCGTGACCCACAGGTTGAGGGCCCTTCGGTCGAAGGCTCGAAAGCCTCTCAGTAGCGCTTCGCGCTCATCCTCACTCGATGCCGAGCCGTGCCCAGTGTTACCGGTGCCGAAATGAAGAGAGAGATGTTCTACGACGCTCGCGATGGACACGATCCCGTTGATGCCGGCCAGGCCGCTCAGTGCCTGCTGGGTCCGGCTCAGTACGGCGAAGTTCTCGTCCGAGATCATCGAGCCGCCGTCGGGGACCACGAGGTCGATCTCCAGCGTCTCGGCGCCCGCAAGGTGTTCGGACGCCATTGCGGCCCACCGTACGACATCGCTGTCTTCGCCGTAGAGGTCCTCGAAACTAGCTTCGAAACTGACACGGCTCAGCCCCAGCACCGACAGCGTCACGACCGCGATGCTTGCCAGAGTTATCGCCGGCCGGCGGCGGACAGAGATATCGTGGAGGGCTGTCAGCGGAGTTCGCCATCTCTGTGCTGCTCGTACCGCGCCGGGTGGCAGCGCCGGCACCGCGAGAAGCAGAACGGGCAGAAGCGTGAAGGTCAGGAATAGCGCCGCCATGACTCCGAACGCCCCGGCCATGCCGACGTGGGCGAGGCTCTCGATGTCGCTGGCGCAGAATGACAAGAGCCCGGCAGCCGTTGTCACCGAAGTAACCAGGGCCGGTAGAAAAACCTCGCCCGCAGCCTTCGCCAACACGTCGGCGTGCCCGGCGCCGGGAGGTGCCGAGCTACGTTGGTGATCGTAGATCGTCAGCAGGTGTATCGAATCGCAAACACCCATTACGAGGACCAGCGGCGCGAGCACTTGCGAGAGACTGGTCTGGGGCCAACCTAGCCAACCAGCCAGGCCGACTGTCCATATCGCCGCGACCCCGACCGCCGCCAGCGTCGCCAGCGTTTGACCTACGGAGTGAAACACAAGGCAGATGACCACTCCGACTATCGCGATCATGATTGGCACTAGACGGCGAACGTCTCTCTCCAGTTCGGGGCCGGCCACGATGAATTCGAGGGGGCCGCCAACGAAAGCGAACTCGAAGCCGTCACGTGAAAAAGGCGCCAACGCTTCGCGGAACGCTTCATACGCGGCCAGCGCCGTCCGAGAAGAAGACGATGCGAGGCGTGCGGCTATCACACCCGCACGTCCATCATGGGAAACGATCCGCCCGCGCCACAACGGGTCCTCGAGAGCCAGCTGGGCGAGTGTGGCCCTGGCGGCAACGGGCTCTCCGAACTCGACCAGCCGTCTGGCCTCTATTCCGAGCGCGTCGACGACGGCCAGCCTGGAGGTCGCAGGGCTGTCGACACCGGCTAGGCCCGGTGTCGCCGCAATCTGCGTCGACGCTGTATAGGCCATCTCGAGAGCGGTCTCGTCGAAAACGCTCTCACAGAGGTCGGTATCGTCGCAACTCCAGACCGCTGCCAGCGTCAGCCCTTCGCCGTAACGATCGAGGAAGTCGTCAAAGGCCGTGACGGTGGGGTGATTCGCACCGAGGAACGCCCGATAGCCGATCTCGGTTTGGAGCTTGGCGATCCCGACACAGAAGAAGGCGGTCACGCCCAGCAGCATGGCCAGCGACAAGCGTGGATTGCGCAGAAAGGCTCGCGTCACTTGGCGGTGTGCACGAGGATGGCGGGCCTACTGCATCTCGGGCGGAGTCTGCTTTCGCATCACCTCTTGGGCGATCAGTGCGGTCGTCGAGCGTGGGGTGAACCTCGAAATACAAGATCTGAACCAGTTGAACCAGCCCGAGATCACCGAGGGCTGGCGTCCTAGGGCTTCGAAGCACGCCGCAACGACATTGGCCGCCGGCTCACCGACTTCCCGGTCCTCGCCGGCCACGGCGGTGAACTCGGATTCGGTGGGGCCGGGCTCCAAGGTGATGACGTCGATACCGTCGTCACGCAGCTCGGCCCAGAGGGATTCGCCTATGAACAGATCGAAGGCCTTCGTCGCGGAGTACAGACCATGAAGGGGGACGGGCTGCCTGCCCGCAACCGACCCTGTAAAAACGATCGCGCCGCGATTGCGCTCGATCATCTTGGGTAGCAGACGGCTGGTCAGTATTACGGGCGCCATGCAGTTCACTTGCACCATCTGCTCCAGCCGATCGCCGTCTTGCTTGTCGAAGCGCCCCGCGTAGCCGAATCCTGCGTTGTTGACCAATAGACCGAGATCGAGATCTTCGACGGCCTTCGCCAGTTGCTTTGCATCGTCAGGGTTGGTCAGGTCAGCGGTCACTATCTTGGTTTCGATGCCGTAGTTCTGCTCGAGTTCGGACGCGAGCTCATCGAGCCGGTCCTTGCGTCGGGCGCTGAGTACGCAAGACATGCCGTCGCGCGCTATGGCGCGGGCGAATTCCACTCCGATTCCGGCCGAGGCGCCGGTAACCAACGCCCAATCGCCGTAACGGTCCTTGAGGGAAGCCCGGCGACGGCCGAACTGCTCCTGACTGTTCCAAAGAGCCACTGCCAGCGCGGCGAATGCGCCTCCGCTCGCGAGCCCGGCCATGAACCCGCCGAATCCGCCGACATAGGCGATGTTCCAGACGAACATAGCGAAGGCCACCTGAGCGACGTATACGGCTGCCCACGGCCACATCCACGCCTTCATGCGCCAGAACCCGTAGGCCCCGGCTGCGTAGATGGCCCAGTGCAACGGCTCGGTGATCTTGGCAAGCGATCCCCGGAACAGGATCCCGAACCATACGTCCTCGGCTTCGGCCACCGGACGCATCAGCCAGTCCCAGGGACAATAGATGAACGCCATGAAGGCGCTGAACAGCATCAGGCCGTTCATCCACCAGGGTCTGCGGTCCATGACGTCTTTCCACCAACTGCTCATTGTGTTCCTCTACTCGGCAAGGTCCGGTATCCGTGGTTGCGGCGCACCGTATAGTTAGCCTCGCTTTGTTACAAAACCTATAATCCCGTCCCTCGAGCCCGCCGCCGGCGGGTCAAGGGAGGAATCGAATGGCCGTCCATCTTTCCAAGAGTGTATTGATAACCGGGTGCTCGACCGGGATCGGGCGTGCAACCGCCGAATTGCTCGCCGCCGAGGGCTGGGACGTATACGCGACGGCGCGCAACGTCGGAAGCATCAAAGACCTGGAAGCCAAAGGCTGCAAGGTCATGGCTCTTGACGTTTGCAGCGACGACTCGATGAAACAAGCAGTCGACCGTGTCGTCGCCGACTCCGGCGCCGTCGGCGTGCTCATCAACAATGCAGGGTACGGACAGGAGGGCACGGTCGAGGAAGTGCCGATGGATGTCGTGCGCAAGCAGTTCGAGACCAACGTCTTCGGCCTGACCAAGTTGACGCAGCTGGTGTTGCCGGGAATGCGCCAGCAGGGCTGGGGAAAGGTCGTCAACCTGAGCTCGATGGGAGGAAAACTAACCTTTCCGGGCGGTGGGTTTTATCACGCGACTAAACACGCCGTCGAGGCGCTCAGTGATGCATTGCGGTTCGAAGTAAAGCCGTTCGGAATCGACGTCGTTGTCATAGAGCCGGGTCCCATCAAGACCCAGTTCGGAGACACTGCAATATCGGCAATCCAATCAGTGGAGCCAAACGGCTCACCCTATGCCGAACTCAACAAGAAGGTCGCGGACATGATCCAAGACGCCTACGAGGGCAGCATGGCCAAGCTCGCCCTGGGGCCCGAAGCCGTAGCGCGCGTCATCTCGAAGGCGATCTCGACGGGGAGGCCGAAGACTCGTTATCCGGTGACTTTTCCCGCACGCTTTCTCATGGCCGTGCGCCGTTGGCTCCCCGACCGCGGATTCGACGCATTCTTGAGAAGCCAGTACGGCTGGAAGTAGGCTGGGCGGACGGCGCAAGCGCCGCCCGCCCCGAAGCATCGGGTCAGGCCGCAGCCGAGAAGGCGGCTTTCTCTTCTTCGATCAACTCCGCGATCGAGGGCCGTGCCATCATGTTCGACAGGTAGCGTGCCAGGTTCGGATAGGAGCTGGCATCGACCGTTTCGCCGGCGTGCATCATGTTGACGAAGGGTGAGACGATGCCGATGTCGGCTACCGAGAAGGCTCCGCCGACCAGATACTCGCCCGCCTTGGCCTGTTCCTCCAGATAGGAAAGAAGCGGCGGCAGTGTCACCTCGAGTGTCTGCTTGATCGCAGCGTCGTCGGTCGCCTCACCCAGGAACATCGGGTTGACGATGCGCTGGCGGAAGATGGTTCCGGCCTCGCTTACCAGCGCACTGTCACCGTACTCTTCGAGGAAGAGCGCGCGGGCGAAGTCAACCGGGTCGCTCGGATAGAGAGGGGGCTGCGGGTGTACCTTCTCGAGGTAGGCGATGATTACGGATGAATCGGGGATGTTGACGCCTTCCTCGGGAGAGTAGACGGGAATCTTTCCCAGAGGGCTGATCTTCTTGAAATCGTCGCTGACGTTGATCGGCATCACAGGGATCTGCTCGTAGGCCACGCCTTTTTCCTTGAGTGCGATTCTCGTTTTGCGAACGAAGGGGGAGGCATTTACGCCGTGTAATGTACTCATCTTCTATCTCCTATTCGTTTGTGTCGGCATCAGCGGTGTTGAGTTTGCTTGACATGTTCGTACCGACGGCGGCCATGTCGAAGAGTTCGGGCAGAAGGGACAAGGTCGACTCATCCCCCTCGATGCTTATGGTCTTGTCTGCAACCGCGTCATCGAGAACGGTTGCGCCAAGAACGGCCGCGACGACGTCGGGGCCGGAGCCGCGGATGGTGACGGCGGGCTGTTCGTCCGGGTCAGCCTGCGACGGTAGGACCTCGGTTCCGTCGGCTCCGCCGTGGATCTCGAAAACGCGTTCGCCGCTTTCGTGTTCGACTATCAAAGCGATGCGGCAGGAAGGCACTCGAGCGCGTCGGGAGTAAAGGCCGAGGAGGTTGAGAACCCAGCCCGGGTCCATTTGTTCGCCTTCGCGCGGAGGAAACAGGAAGCGTGCTCCCCACTTCGCGATTTCCATCATCACCGGCTGCAGCGCAACCCCGTTCTCGGCCAGCTCGTAGACGGTGGAGGCGGCGGGAGGCTCGAGTTCGGTTCGTTTGACGATGCCGAGGCTTTCGAGGGTGCCTAGCCGCTCGGTGAGAATGCTGGGGCTCACCTCACTCAGCCCTCGTCTGAGATCGCTGAACCGCTTCGGGCCGAAGACGAGCTCCCGCAATATGAGCAGAGTCCAGCGTTCACCGATGATCTCTGCCGCGCGCGCGATAGCGCAAAACTGCGGGTACTGATGATGGGGCACGGGATGTATATAGGAAGCAGCAGTTCGAAAGTCAAACTATTTAGTTCTAATTTAAAACTAATTGTAAACCTTGTCAGATGGCCGGTTTGCGCAGCGGCAGCCCGGCGGCTACTTGGAGTCCGGCCATGGCCTTTGCCCTCGACCACATAGTTCTCAACGTACGCGACATCGATGCCTCCATAGCCTTCTACAGCGGTCTGATCGGCCTCGGTGTGGAAAGGCTGGAGGAATACAAGCGCGGCGAGTTGCCGTTTCCATCTTTGAGAGTGAACGCCGAGACCATCGTGGATCTCTTGCCCGAGGAGTTGTGGGCATCCTCGACCGAGGTGCAAGCCGGCGAGAACATGAACCATTTTTGCATTGCTGTGAGTCTGGCCGACTGGGAGCGCATCGAGAGCGGGCTGGACGCGGCCGGCGTCTCGATCGAGGCGGGGCCGATGATTCTCTCCGGCGCGCGGGGCGACGGCAATGCTGTCTATGTTCGAGATCCCGACGGCAATCGGGTCGAGATTCGCTACTACGATTGAGAAGACCTCGGCCGTCAGGGGCGCGCAACTGATACGGCCACCCATTCGGGGTGGTTGTGTCGGCTTGCCTTGAGGTAGGCCGACAGTATATTTTCCGCGCGTCGCCTGTGCGGGCGGCCCGGCAGGGCCGTTGCTCGCAGTCGGCGAGATGACTGCATGCGAGTCTTGATCGTAGAGGACGACGAGTCTACATCGAGACTGCTTGCGAGATGCCTCCGCGAACTCGCTTTCGCGGTGGACACAGCCGGCAACGGCCGCGAGGCGCTCGAACAGGTCGACCAGGCCGACTACGATCTCATCCTGTTGGATCTCGTACTTCCGGACATCGACGGTGCGTCGGTGCTGGGAAGCATTCGCGGCCGACAGATTCAGTCACCGACATTGGTGGTCTCGGGCCGATCATCGGTAGCGGATAAAGTCCGTCTTCTCGATTCGGGCGCAGACGACTACATGGTGAAGCCTTTCTCGATAGACGAGTTGGTGGCCCGCGTGGGCGCATTGACGCGACGCCCGGCCCAGCAACAGCCCAAAGAACTTTGCGTCGGAGACCTGCGTGTCGACATCACCGCGCGCAGAGCCTACCGAGGCGAGGTCGAGCTCTTGCTCACGATCAAGGAGTACACGATTCTCGCCTACCTGACTCGCAAAGCCGGCAATGTCGTGAGCCGCTCGGAACTTGCCGGCCACGCCTGGAATCGCGACTTCGACGAAGCGTCGAACTCCATCGACGTCTTGATGAGCCGCCTGCGCAAGAAGGTCGACGGGGGTAGGGACCACAAGCTCATCCACACCGTCCGCGGTTCGGGTTATCTCGTCGGCTTACGCAACAGCTAGGCTTCTCTGCAGGAAGGCGACCGCTCTCGGCCATGCATCGGCGGCCGCGGCCGGTCTGTAGGCATCCGGACGGGAATCGTTGAAGAAGGCGTGACCCGCGTCAGCATAGGTTCGAATCTCGAAGTCCTTGCCCGCGCCCGACAGTATCCCGCGCAACTCCTCCACGTCGGTAATTGGAATCAGTTCGTCTTGTTCTCCGAACAGTCCGAGATAGGGGCAGGTCAGGTTCGCAGCCATGTCGAGCGGGGAGGCGGGTTTGTGTTCGGTCTTCTCGCCGTACCGAAGCATCCCGTACCAGCTTACACAGGCATCGAAGACATCATGAGCGCAGGCCGACATGAGCGAGTACTGGCCTCCCATGCAAAACCCGGTAATGCCGGTGCGAGGGCTCGTGTCGGGCAAGCCGGCCAGGTGACGGCCGGCCGCGGCGATATCGTCGAGCACTCTTCGGTCCGGGAGCTTGCGCATCCACTCCAGGGCATCAGCGACGTCCTGTATGACGGGAGGCCCCTCGCGGCTATAGAGATCCACCACCAGCGTCGTAAAACCGCTCTGGGCGAAACGCTCAGCGACACTGATGAAGTGGTCGCTTACGCCGCGAACGTCGGGGATCAGCACGAGTCCCGGTGGAGGGGCCGCCCTCGGGCTGACGGAAGCCCTGAGCAGATGGCCCTGCACCTGGTCGCCGCCGGAAATGAAGCCTATCGGTGTGGAGTCTGCCATGCGCTATGCCTTTCATCTGAACCTACCATCGGAGCGCGCTAAGCTGTAGGGCAGGGCTTTTTCATGACCCGCAGCGAACTTGCCAACCTACCCCGGTGGAGCGGGGAGCAGGGCTTCTACGAGATCTGGTTCACGGTGCTCTTCGAGCCGCTGCGCCGCCGTGCGTATTGGTTCCGCTATACGCTGTTCACGCCCTTGCCGGGGGTAGGCGCCAAGCCCGTGGCGATCGTATGGATGGCCCGCTTCGACGCAGACTCGGACGAGCCTGCTTTCGGGTTCAAGAACATATACCCCGTCACCGAACTCGACCGCGGGCTGAGTGCCAAGTTCGGCATACAGATAGGGCCGAACCGGCTGGGAGACGGTTACGTATCAGGAAGCGGTGCGAGCGACTGGCACCATATGTCCTGGGACCTGGAGTTCCGCCCGCGCAAGCGGCCGGCGCGCAGGGACCCTGCGCTGTTCGACTATGTGCCGACGGCCGTGAACGTAGAGCGTGCAAACGCCGAGATCGTATTCAACGGTCGTGTCACCGTCGACGGCGAAGAACGTCAGATCAAGAACGCGCCGGGCCTTCAGTATCATCTGTGGGGCAGCAAACGTGTCGAGGACTTGCGTTGGCTCTACTGCAAGCGCTTCGATCAAAGCCCCAACATTCTGCTCGAGGCGACTTCGATGCGTCCGGCGCGTTACACCGTCGGTGGCATAGAAGCTCCGTGGGCTACTCCGATCTACTGGCAGGGCGACAGCAAGCTGGCTTTCAACTCGGCCGCCCATGTCATCGGCAACCGCTGCACGATAAGCGGGCCGGGCACCGTTGTCTTCGAAGGGCGGGGAACCACGCGGTCTTTGGTTGCCAGGGCTTGGTGCGAGCCGTCGGAGATGGTCGGCTACGTGTATAGAGACCCTGACGGCAGCGATCTCTACGTAGCTCAGAGCGACATCGCTTCCTGCGAGGTCGAGCTACACGAGCGAAGCCACCCCCTGGCTTCGTGGCGGCGAGGAGAGCGATTCACCTGTGACCGTGCGGCCGCGCTGGAACTGCACGGCCCCGAGCCCGTGGAGGGCGTCAGGTACATCGCTTGGGAGGCCGAGCACGTCGACGACAACAGTAGTTCGGTCGAAAGCGATGATGTCGGCGGCCGGCCCGACGACCAAGCGGTGCCTGCCTGAGCCTCGCCAGTCGACGCGGCGATTCATTCCTCGGCGGCGTTTCCGAAGTAGGCGCGGGTTCCCTGGGCTTCCACCTGCTCGCCGATACGGCGCAGAGCTCTGGCGTAGGCGGCGCTGCGTAGGGACAACCCTTCGTCGGTCGCGATCTGCCATACCGCGTCGAAGGCGTCGATGAGGGCCGACGCCAAGCGGTTGCGGACCTCTTCCAAATCCCACGCGAATCCCTGACGGTTCTGCACCCATTCGAAGTAGCTCACCGTGACGCCGCCGGCGTTCGTCAGGACGTCGGGTAGCACGACAGTTCCGCGGTCGAACAGCTTGGTATCGACGTCGCCTGAGATGGGGCCATTGGCCACCTCGGCTATGTAGGGTGCCTTGACGCGGTCGACGTTCTCGGAAGTGATCACCGATTCCAGGGCGGCGGGGATCAGTATGTCGACGTCGAGCTCGAGAAGCTCTTCGTTGGTGATGCGGTCGTGCTCGACCATGTTGCATACCGACCCTTCACAGTAGACTCCGTGGAGCTCACTCGACTCCTGCTTGCGTTGGTAGACGCTTTCGACGTCGAAGCCGGCGTCCGAATAGATACCGCCCTTGGAATCGCTGATTGCGACGATGTGGTAGCCCTCTTGGTGAAGAAGACGAGCGACGTGATAGCCGGCGTTTCCGAACCCCTGTACCGCGACGGTAGTCTCGCGAGGCGTGAGACCTTTGCGGGCAGCCAGCTCTTGGATGACGATGAAGGCTCCGCGGCCGGTGGCCTCGGAACGCCCGAGGCTTCCGCCGAGCACGATCGGCTTGCCGGTGATGACGTCGGGAGCATGGACGCGCTTGATGGTCTGATACTCATCGGCCATCCAGCCCATGATGCGCTCGTTGGTGTACATGTCGGGGGCGGGGATATCGACGTCGGGCCCGATGAAGTCGGCCATCGCTCGCACGTATGCGCGTGAGAGCCGTTCGATCTCCAAGCGCGACAGATCCTTGGCGTCGACGATCACGCCGCCCTTGCCCCCACCGTAAGGCAGGCCGACGACGCCGCACTTGAGCGTCATCCAAAGCGCCAACGCCCGGACTTCGTCGATGGTGACTTCGGGATGGAAGCGGATACCTCCCTTGGTGGGGCCGAGAGCATCGTTATAACGGCAGCGGTATGCCTCGAAGTATCCCCTGGAGCCGTCGTCCATACGCACGGGTAGCGACGCGGATAGGGTAGCCTTTGGGCGCGCCAAGGCGTCGATGACCTCTGTAGGGATTCCCGTCTGCTCGCCTATGCGGCGCAGCCGATCGAGTGCGTCGATGAAAACGTTGCTGTCTTCCATATTGCCCCCGCGACCCTGGCTATCGCGCAAATCCTAACCAAAACATGCCGACGCCGAAAGGGTTGGCTATCCCATCTACTGGTCCGCTGCCGCCACGGCCGTTCGTCTTCAGCGTTTGTGGGAGTCAGTCGCGGACGGCGTCGCCTGTGGCCTCGTTGAGAGCGCGCTTGGCGATACGGGTCACGATCACGGTGACCGCGATAGTCGCCGTGAGTCCAACAGCCTGGAGCGCGAAGTATGCCGTGCCCCGCTCGGGAGCGACACCGCCGGCTGCGCTCGCGAGTCCACCGCCCACATAGCCGAGGTACACGTACATGAGGGTGCCGGGCAACATACCGGTGCAGGCCAACAGGTAGTCCGAGAAACGAACGCGGGTAAGCCCGAGAGCGTAGTTGAGAAGGTTGAACGGAAACACCGGTGAGAGGCGCAGCAGAAAGACGATCCGCCGTCCCTGATCGGAGATCGCCCGGTCGATGGTATCGAAACGCGCGTCGCCCTGGATTCTGTGCTGCACCAGTTCTCGTCCGAAGGTGCGCGAAACGAGAAAGGCCAAGGACGCTCCCAGTGTGGCCGCGACGAAGACGTAGGCTGTGCCTTCAGCCAGCCCGAAGATGGCTCCAGCTCCCAGAGTGAGCGCGGATGCAGGGACGAATGCGACCACGGCCGTCGCATAGCCGGCGATGAACACGAGGGGCCCGAGGAGGCCTAGAGTGTCGACCCAGGCCGCGAATCTCGGGACGTAGGCCCCGGCTTGTCGTGCCAGCACTACGACCACAGCGACGATGGTGATCACCGCCATGATCTTGAGCAGTCGGCTCGATCGGGTTTCGGGCTTGGCTGTCATGGCTTCAACTCCGGTCAACTCTAGGCTCCTCGATGCGTCTACACCACACTACGGCCCTGCCTCACGAAAGTTAGTAGAGGACTTCGAAAACGTGACTCGACATCGTTTACACGCCTTCAGGGCGGGCGAGTTTGCCAAGCCGCAGACCGTGGTTATGCTGACCTGACCCACCCATGATGAATTGCCCGAAGTGCCAGTTCGAGAACCCGCCGTCAGCCAAGTTCTGTTCGGATTGCGGCACGCGGTTCGGGCTGGTCTGCACGAACTGTGGCACCAGACTGCCTGCCGAGGCCAAGTTTTGCTTCGAGTGCGGCACGCCCGTCGCTGAAGCGGCCGCACCTCCTGCTCCGGAGCCCGGACCCGAACGAGCCCCGGACAGTTATACCCCCCGTCACCTGGTGGAGAAGATCCTGACCTCACGTGGGGCTCTGGAAGGCGAGCGCAAGCAAGTGACGGTGTTGTTCGCGGATGTGAAAGAATCCATGGCCCTTGCCGAGCAGGTCGACCCTGAAACCTGGCACAAGATCCTGGACGACTTCTTCGCGATTCTCTCGAGCGGGGTTCATCGCTTCGAGGGAACCGTCAATCAATACACCGGCGACGGGATCATGGCGCTGTTCGGCGCACCGATCGCGCACGAAGATCATGCTCAGCGTGCTTGCTTCGCGGCCTTGCAGTTGTCGGAGGAGCTCGAGGAGTACGCTGAGAACCTGCGTAGGACTCGCGGCCTCAATTTCAGTGTCAGGATGGGACTTAACTCCGGTGAGGTGGTCGTAGGCAGTATCGGCGACGATCTGAGGATGGACTACACAGCCAAGGGGCACACCGTAGGGTTGGCGGCGCGCATGGAGCAACTGGCTGCACCGGGCAAGGCGTACTTGACCGACTACACGGCGGCGCTCGTCTCGGGTTACTTCGATCTACGCGATCTGGGTGTCTTCGATGTCAAAGGCGTGAGCCGGCCGACCCGCGTGCACGAGCTGGTAGGCGTAGGGTCGATCACGACGCGTCTGGAGGTGTCTCAGGCCAGAGGTTTCTCGCGTTTCGTGGGCAGGGACGAAGAGTTTGCCACCCTCGAGCGTGCCCTCGAGCAGGTTAGTGACGGAGGCGGCAGGGTCGTGGGCGTGGTCGCGGAGGCCGGCGCCGGCAAGAGCCGTCTTTGCTACGAGTTCGCACGCCATTGCCGCACGCGGGGTATCAGCGTCTCGGAAACGCACTGTGTGCCTCATGGCAAGATGATTCCGTTTCTCCCCGTCGTGCAGCTTCTCAGGAGCTTTTTCGAGATCGAGGACGCCGACGGCGATCGCAAAGCCAGAGAGAAAGTCGCGGGAAAACTCTTGCTCCTCGACGACACATTGAAGGAAGCCCTGCCTTTCGTCTTCGACTTCATGGGAATCCTCGGCCAGGAAAAGTTGCCCACCGATGTGCCTGACGACGCCCGGCGCAAGCTGCTCTACCGCTGCCTCGAGCGCATGTTCGAATGCAACGACGACTGCACGCCGGAGGTGCTGGTCTTCGAGGATCTGCACTGGCTAGACGAGGGCAGCGCGGGATTTCTTACGGAGCTGGTCGAGTTGATTCCGCGTACCCGGACCTTGTTGCTGCTCAACTTCCGTCCTGAGTTCCAGGCGCCGTGGATGGCGGAGCCTGCGTACGAGCAGATATCGCTCCTCCCTCTCGGGCCACAGGCCATAGTGGATCTCTTGGAGGACCTGCTCGGGGAAGATCCCACGCTCGAGGGGCTGGCCGGGCGCATCAGCGAGCACACGGCGGGAAACCCTTTCTTCATGGAAGAAGTCGTCCAAGCGATGGTCGAGTCGGGCACCCTGGAAGGGACACGAGGCCACTATCGGCTTACGGCTCAGGTTGGAGAGATAGTCATTCCCGCCACGGTCCAAGGTGTGATCAGCGCACGAGTGGACCGGCTCGGGGAGCGAGAGAAACAACTTCTCGACAAGGCCGCCGTCATCGGCAAGGAGTTCCCGGCCGAGCTGTTGGCTCAGGTTTCCGAGCTTTCCGAAGAGGAGTTGTTGCAGGGTCTTCAGGCTCTGGTGGATGCCGGGTTCCTTTATGAGCAGTCCGTCTATCCTTCGAGGGAATACGCGTTCAAGCATCCCCTGACCCAGGAGGTGACTTACAACTCGCAACTGCATTCCCAACGGGCCGATGTGCACAGGGCCCTAGCAGAGGTGCTCGCCAGGGAATGCAACGAGAACTGCGATGAGGCGCTCGCGTTGACCGCCCATCATTGGAGCCAGGCAGGCGACGCTCTCCAGGCCGCGCGGTGGTGGAGCAAATCGGCCGGGGTTCAGTCGACCCGAAACGCCTTGGAGGCACTCAGGCAATGGCGACAGGTCAGGGAGCTGGCGGACGCTCTTGAAGAGACCGAGGAGGCCAAACGTTTGGGGCTCGAGGCTCGTCTGGGCATCCTCAGCGAGTGCTGGAAGGCCGATCTGCAAACAGAGAGCCTCGACGGCCTCCTCGCCGAAGGTACCCGCTTGGCCGAGGATCTTGGAGACACGATCTCCCTCGCCAAGCTGACGGCCGCCTATGCGACGGCGATCAACTTCAGCGGACAGATCCAAGAGTCACTGACCTATCTTGCCAAGGCGGCCGAACTGGCCCAGGGCAGCGACGACGATGAGTTGAGACTCAACCTGATGTCACGGCTCGCATACAGCAACTTGTTGGCGGGTCATCTCCACGAATCATTGCATTTGTCGGAGGCTGTCGCGGAGGAAGCGGCTGATCCTCTCAGCGGGCAGGCGATGAAGTCCTATCCGCTCATGTACATGGGGCGGTTCGATGAAGCGGCCGCAGCGTTGCAGTCGGCCTTGAGCACGGCACGTGGAGACGGACAGTTCGGCTATGTAGGAATGATCTTGGGGACATTGACCACCTTGGATTGGTTTCTTGGCGATTCCCGTCAAGCTCTGTCGCACGCGCAAGCTCAGCTCGACCTCGCGGAGCAATTCGGCAGCAGCACCTTCCGGTCTACTGCGCGTGACTCGCTCGGAATCGCATATGTCATGAACGGCCGTTTCGACGACGCCATCGAAATGTTCGAGCAAGCTCTCGCCATCGTTCGCGAGAAGGCAACCATGCTGCAGGCCGAGCCGGTGATTCTGTGTAATCTGTCGGAAGCCTATCTCGGCGCGGGCAACCGTTCACGGGCGGTGAAGACCGCCGCCGAGGCCGTGGCGATAGCTCGAGAGCGCGGCACTCGAATGCACCAGTGTCGTGCACTTCTATTCCATGCGAGGGCTCTGCTTCGCGCGGAGGGGGCCAAGCCCAAAGCCGAGATCGGCAGTCTCCTCGACCAGGCCATGGCCATAGTCGAGCTGACGGGAGGTAGAGGCTACGAGCCCTTCATCCGCGAGGAGATGGCCGAACTCTATCGGGCAGCGGGCGACATGGAGCGGTATCGATCCGAGCTCGAGACGGCGAGAAGCCTTTACGAGCAGAGCGGGGCGGTACTTCAGGCCCAGCGTTTGGCAGCACTCCAGCACTCGACTTCGGCGGCCTGAGGCCGCACGTCTGGCAGCTGACCGACACGGGAGTTATGATCCCGCTCGGTTCTTGCCGATGATGGCCCGCGAAAATCTTCCCTGGTGGATACCGATCGGTCTGATCGCGGGCATCGCGCTCGGCACCAACACCATAGCGAGCGTGATGTCGTGGGTCACTATCGAGCTCATGCGCGGTGTCAGCGATTTCGCCCTGGCCGTGCGCGTCTTCGAGAAGGAACTGTTGCCCTACTACCGCACCAGCGCCTACATCGTCGTGACACTGGTCATCGCCAACTACCTGGGGCCGATCGCGGGATACTTCAGATATGGTGAGCCCCAGCCGGCTCCCGACAGGGTGCGGCGACGGGTAGTCGGTACGCCGTTGTTCGTAGCCCTTGCCGGTTTCGCGCCCTGGGCGCTGTCGGTGGTGTTCTTCCCGGCAGCGACGCTCATACGCTACGGTCGTTGGTCGCCGGACTTGTCTTCCCAGCAGGTGTTCTCTCCGTTGGTCAGCGGCTTCCTGGCTGCGACCACCACCTATCTTCTGCTCGACTGGATGTTTCGCACGAGCATCATTCCGCGAGTCTTTCCGCAAGGGCGCGTCTACCAGATGGCGAGGCCGCGAACGATCGGCGTGCAAGGCCGCTTCTTCGTGTTTCTCTTCGCGGTGGCTTTCCTGCCTCTGTTCACGGTCATCGGTCTGATACAGGCGGCTGCTGCGAGGCTGGAAGCCGGCTTCGAGCCCGCACAGGTCATGGATGTGCTCACACGCGCTGCGGGCACGGCGTTCATCCTTTACGTATTGCTCGGCACGGCGCTAACGTTGTTGATGGGACGAACTCTGACGGGACCCTTGTCGAGGGTGGCCACGGCGCTCAGGCGGGTTCAGAGCGGTGATCTAAAGGTGACGGTGGAAGTCGGTTCGGCCGACGAGGTCGGCTTCCTCGAGGACGGCATCAACTCGACGGTGTCGTCGTTGCGCGAGAAGGATCACATCATGCAAGCCTTCGGAAGGGTGGTCGAGCCGGCCGTGCGTGACCATCTGATCTCGGGGAACCTCCGTCTCGGCGGTGAGCTGCGCCGCGCCACGGTGATGTTCGTGGATCTCAAAGGCTTCACCGCTCTGGCCGAGCGGTCAACGCCCGATTCGGTGGTTGCGACCTTGAACGAGTTTTTCACGGCATTGACGGCTTGGGTTCGTGAGTGCGGCGGCTTCGTCGACAAGTTCATCGGCGATGCCATGCTCGTTGTCTTCGGGCTCTTCGAGAACGGCGCCAAGCCTCTACCGGACGGAGGTGCCGGAGACGGTTTACGATGCGCCCTCGGCGTCATGGACCGGCTCGGCCCGCTCAACGATGCCCGCGAGCGGACGGGCGAGGGCAGGCTCGAGGTCAGCGTGGGCCTTCATACAGGAGAGGTCTTGGCCGGCACCATAGGAGCTCAGGATCGGCACGAGTACACAGTGGTCGGTGATACGGTCAACGTCGCTGCGCGCTTGCAGCAACTGTGCAAGGAGCAGGACAGGAACTTCGTAGTTTCACAGGCTGCGTACGAGGCCGCCAAGCAATCCGGCTTCGACGGCGAACTAGTCATGCACGACCTCGTAACTCTACGCGGGCGCGCAGAACCCGTAAGGGTTTTCGGGCCGGCCTAGGCTGCGCGCGTTTCCGTTCAGGCAGCGGCTTTCGATGCCGCCAGAGAGAGCACTTCCCCGTAACTCTCGGCTATGCACGCGCCGTCCAGGATCCCCCGCTCACGTAGCAACTCGTGCATTCTCGGCAGATTGTAGTGAGGGACCGTCATCAAGAGGTGGTGTTCGAGATGGTAGTTGACACGGTTGGGCGCGACGAAGAGCCTTTCCCACCAGCTCGCCATGGTCGTGCGAGTGTTGCCGAAGGGGCTGTTCCGATCGGTTATCACCGCGTGCTCGGCGATTGAACGAATACGCATGGCAAGGCTGTAGGTCGTGAACCAGGCCGCGACCCACAGCAGGTATAAAGCCGGATGCCCGAAAGCCGTCAGGATGGCGAGCAGCACGATATTCGTAACCATTACGCCCGTAAGATTTCTGGTTCCGGTGAAGTCGAGCCTGCGCACCTTGCCCTGGCTGCGGCCCAGATCCCTGGCAAGCGTCGCCTTGGCTCGCTTCCAGCCCGTCTGGCCGGTCAGGTCGCGGATGATCTTCCGGCGCATGCTGTCGCGGGTTATGGGGAAGGGCGTAGCCAAGCCCAGGTCGGGGTCTTCCTCGGTCCAGGTCTTGGCATGATGTTGTAAATGGTAGTTGCGGTACGGTTTCAGATCCGACCAGATGGGATAGGCGCACAGCCAGTTGCCGACGAAGTCGTTGAGCCGGCGGTTCTTGAATAGTGTGCGGTGGGAGGCTTCGTGCATGGCTACCGCGAATCCCAACTGTCGGGCGCCGATGCTGAAGATGGCCAGCACGATGGTCAGCGGGTTCGGGTAGAAAGCGACCATCACGAACGACAGCGCGACCAGGCCCCAATCGAGAAGCACCGATCGCCAACTGCGCCAGTTGTCGACGGTGAGAAGCTCGTCGAGCTCCTCGCGGCTGAGGTGCTCCATCCAGTTCTTTTGTATGTCGGTCATGTGAGTGCTCCGGGCTGCATCATAGCGATGCGGCCGTCTTGATAGAGATCGCCGGTATCGGCGGGAGAGTCACCGCTGGTGACGTCGTAGCGTTTCATGAAGGAGGACCAGAGTTTCTTGCCTTCGGTGTCGTACCGGGAAGCCGCCTCGACAAGCGCGTCGCGCTCGGCTGCAGGTACCAGCTCGTCCGGCAGCAAAGGATCGAGGACCAGCTCGCGTATCGCTTCTCCCCCTAAAACAAAGGTTTCGCGCATGGCTTCGGTTACAGGCATCTCGTGAATACGCGCAAGGCTCGCACCGAGGGAGCGAGTGATGTCGCGGTACCTCGACCGGATCAGTCGCGTGTTCCACAGGCTCCTGGCTGTCGCTTCCGACGAGGGGTCCAGGTCTTGTAAGCGAGCGACCGGAGCGTGCGCTTCCAGGCCCAGTTGGTAGAGACGCTGTCGAACACCATCCAGGCCTTCTTCCAGGTTGTCGGGGCGCAACTCGAGGCCGGCGCAGAATTCCCTGAAGCCCAGGAGACGCGAAGCTCGCGATCGCTTGCGCAGTTTCTTGCGATCGGAGCGACCGAGAGCGGCCGTGTGAACGGCGATCCAGCCTCCCTGCCAAGCAACGGTTCGTTCGCCGATCCGCCGCCAGTTGCTGACCTGGGTCTGCACGCCGGCAGCCGCGGGGCCGAGACGATAACTGGCGGTGTCGTTGCGCGATACCAGCCCTTTGTTGACCAGCCGGGCGAGTGCGACGCGCAGAGAGTTCTCCTCGATTCCGAACAGCGCTCCCGCCGTTATGAGGGCGCCGACGGGCATGGCTTGGCCGCGCATGCTCGAAAGGAGGTCCAGAATCAGACTTTTCGGAGACGGGCCCATGGGCAGGCTGGATATTACATACTACATCATTTTAGTGCAAGAGGTGTAATAACCAGGGCCGGGCAGCCACAAGCGACGGAATTCTGGGGAGAAACGAGCGCATCCGGGGGGCCGGGCGGCGCCTCTAGTCGAGACGCACGCCGGCCCCCCACCTTAGCATTGCGGTCCTACGGCCGTTCGCGACACTTCAGGCTTGCCGGCCGTTTCCCGAACGGCGGTTTGGCCGTGCAGTCGCTGATGTCGTCAGCACGGTCGATGCTCGTTGTTGGCTGCCTCAGCGTCACTGTTACCGGCCCCAGCGGATCGTCTTCTTCGGTGTGCTTCTTGAGCTTCACCGTCACCTTGTAGGTGTTGGGGAAGACGTTGGGACCCTGCGGCAACAGCTTGAACCGGCCTTTGGCGTCACCATTGTCGCACTTGATGAGCCGCGCGTTCTTCTGCACGCATGCGGAACCCATGGCGATGTCGGCCGTGAACAACCCGCCGGTGACCTCGACGACGACGTCGCCGTTGGCAATCAGATCGTTGGGCAGGAAGTTGCCCACCTGATCATCTTGCACGAGGAACTTCAGTGCCACCTTGCCCTTGGCCGAGGGCCCACCCGGGTTTGTCGCACGGAGTTTCGCGCGGCTAACCACTAACGTTCCCTCACCATCGTCCGCGTCGCAGACGTCACCGAGCCCGTCATCGTCGACATCCGACTGACCGGCGTTAGCGTCGTCCGGGCAGTTGTCGAGGTCACCGCACACGAGATCACCATCAACATCGTTGTCCGGATCGTTCGGACATACATCGCAGGCGTCCCCAAGAGCATCGCCGTCCGCGTTTTCCTGCCCGACATTGGGATCATCCGGACAGTTGTCGACCGGGTCACAGATCTCGTCGCCGTCGGTGTCACCACCTGCGCCGGTGCAAGTCGTGCACACCGGCTCTGTGGTGGCTGACGGAGTGAAGTCGAGATTGCCGACGGCCGTATCACAGCCTGCCGTATTGGCGCCAGTGGCGCAGCCCCAATAGTTGTCGGTCACGTCTATCGGCGGCAGCACCACAATGGAGCTGGCGTCCATGCCGGCGGTGTTGCCCGAGACGACGTTCTCATTCGCCGAGTTGGGCGTTCCGTCGATGTCGCACTCAGTGTGCAGTGTGCAGGTCTTTCCGACATCACCCCAAATGCACCTGCCGATCCAGGATGCGCAGTAGCCATAGTTGTCGAATATGATCCCGGCGCCGCTGTTGGTCACACGGTTACACGTGAACACGTTGTCCTGGCCGTTCGCGTAGACCGCCTCGTTGGCGGCGCCATTGACGTAGTTCTGGTGTATCGTGTTGCCCGTGCCGAAGATCTGCAGAGGCCAATCTCCGGCGGACGGAATCTCGTTCGCGGTTATCGTGCCGTCGTTGCCGGTCACGACGAGATCGCACAGGTTCCCTGTGAGAACGTTGCCGCTTACGTCGATGCCGTCGCTCAGCAGAACGAGAATTCCGCTAGCGCACCAGGTTTTCGGGTCGTAGTAGTTGCCGCTGACGGTGTTGTCCGTAATGCTTCCACCGGCGTCGTACCCGATCTGAATCCCGTTCTGAGCTGCATCTCCGCTGGGCACCGGTCCTCGCCCTGTCACTGTGTTGCCGGTGATCGCGCAAGTGGTGTCGGCATCGTTGTATTCGTTGCAGGTAATGCCGTTCTTACCGTAGTTGTCGACGGTACTCGACGTCACGGTGAGATCAGCACTATTACCGGCACCGCTGCTCGAGGCGAAGATGCCGACCACACCCTGGCAGCCCACGGCCGAGGGATGGAAAACTCCAGTGACGCGACTGGAATCTACGGTTCCTCCGGCATTCTTGAAGTACATGCCGTAGTACTGCGGTGAGCAGGAGTTGAAGGCGCCGACAGAGCCGTCGACTTCGACGCCCGTGATCGTCACGTCCGGCGTTCCGGTGCTCCCCTCGGCCAAGACGATCGCCGCAACCGGCGTAGAGCCGTCACTCGCTCGTGTGGTATTGGTCGCTACCACGCTGGGCTGGATGATCGTACTGCCGATGCCCGCGCCGATGATCGCGACATCCTTGTCAGTGATCACGACCTGTTCGTCATAGGTGCCCGCGGCCACGTTGATCGTAGTGCCGGCCACGCATGCGATATCGACCGCATGCTGAATCGTCGAGCACGGAACCAACGGATTGAGGCAGGGATTGGAGCCACTCACCCCATCGGTGCCTATCGCCTTGTCGACGTACAATGTCATTGTACTGGGGACGTCACAGTCGCCCCCAAAGTCGACCCGACCCACCGTTCCGTTGGTGTGGGTAATCTCCAGGCCGTCGATATATCCGTCGAAGCCGTTCCAACCGCTGTCGGTTTGAACGCTGATCATTTCGATCAATTCACTGCCGTGATTGGCGATGAATGTGGCCAGATCCATGACCGGCCCACCCAGGGCGTTCGACTGGAAGGTCATTGCGCCGCTGGTCGAATACTGTGTCCAGGTGTCGACGCTGGTATGCGACGCGTAGTTGTTGATGAAGCGGTCGTGGTACCAACTCGAAGCGTCCCCGGAGCCT
>JANQEO010000064.1 GCA_028278325.1 Candidatus Binatia bacterium | reverse complement strand
GCTTATCTGCTGTTCTTCCGCGTGCTTGCCCGCGCCGGCGCCACCAACACCTCGCTTGTCACCTTCCTCGTTCCGGTGAGTGCCATTCTCCTCGGAACGCTCTTCTTGCAGGAGCGCCTTGAGCCGCACCAGCTTGCCGGCATGGCGGCGATCGCCGCCGGCCTTGTCGCCATCGACGGCCGCGCCGGGAAGAGCCTTGCCGCCTGGCATGCCCGAACCCGACAGAGACGGGCGGCGCTGCGCCGGGAAACGGACCCCGCGCATGATGGTTGAGGGTCAAAATCCTGTGAGAGCCCTTGTTGGAGAATGAATGCAAGGCGTAGCCTGTGTGATAAGCCTCACAGTTTTCGCCAGCCGCCGCATTAATCTTGACGGTGAAGGCAGGAACGCCTTGGCAAATGCCGGAGGATTTCGAGATGACACGTTTGCACCCACTCGCAGCAGCCGTCGCGAGCCTGACTCTCGCCGGCGCCTTGACGTTTTCGGCGAGCACAGTTGCACTCGCCCAGTCGCCGACCGAAGAGGAAATGCTGAATGCGCTGACACGGTCGGCCCCCAAGACACGAGGCCTCACAGTCGAGCGAACCGAGAAGATGAACGAGGAGCGGCGCTTCCTCGATCGTGTCCGCGCCAAGTCCCAGACCCGCCAGCTCACCCTCGACGAGCGTGAAAAACTCGCCAGCTACGCAAAGGACAAGCCTAAGATCGATCTTGAGGTCTATTTCGACTACAACTCCTCGGCGATCACGTCGGAAGCCAGGCCCGAGCTGATGAAGCTCGGCCGGGTGCTCACCAATCCCGATCTGGAGGGAAGCGTATTCCTCCTGGCCGGTCATACCGACGCCAAGGGCAGCGACCGCTACAACCAGCGTCTTTCGGAACGGCGTGCCGCGTCGGTGAAGCGTTTCCTGAAGCGGAATTTCGATATCTCCGACGATAGCCTGGTCGCTGCGGGCTATGGCGAGGAGCAGTTGAAGAACGACGACAATCCGTTCGCATCGGAAAACCGCCGGGTTCAGATCGTGAATCTTGAGGAGAAGCCGGTCGCTCGTCGGTAATCCGAACCAGGCTTCTCGGGCGCATTGCTTTCGTGGAGTCACACCGACCTGGAAACCATGCCCGCGCTTAGCGCGGGCATGCTTTTTTCGGCTCAGATTACGTCAGTTCCCCTCGAACAC
>JANQEO010000030.1 GCA_028278325.1 Candidatus Binatia bacterium | reverse complement strand
AACGTCTGGCGACCCACCTCTCGAGCGCACGCGGGCAACCGTGCATGAGTTCGTGCAGCCGGAACCCGGCATCTGGTACCCGAAGCGATTGACGATCATTCAGCGGGATCGCAAGACGCGAAAGCCTTCACATCGCATGACCCTCAAGATCTCGCACATTCGGGCCAACACCCGCGAGTTCGACTCTGGAGTCTTCACCCTTGGATTCCCGCACGGCGTCCGCGTGATCGACCACTGATAACTGACGCCGCCACCTGCCGCACAGGTCGCATACTTCAGCCCATCGGACATTGGCCCCCGAGCCCCCCGGTGGCACCTCGTCATCGCCCTCCCAAGGGGGTTAAAAAACCCCTCCCCATACTTCACCGCTACTTCACCGCCGAAACGCCCGCTTGCGGTGAAGCTTGAGAAGCGCCATCGACGTGAATCTAGTGTTTGCAGGGGGTTACGACGACCGTTGCCATGATGAGGTTCTGTCATCGTGGCCGGTTTGCGGTGAAGTATGAAACTCGAGATAGATCGCTTCGGCCCGGGGGCTAATCTGGGCGGATGCTAGCCGCTCGACCCACCACCAGCCGACGCTTTCGTTGCCTCACCTGCGTCGCCGTGTTGGTTCTAGCTGCCACCAATTGCACTCCGAGGCCGCGGTCGAGGGACACCGGTCTCGAGCGTTACGTAGGAGTCGAACTGCGCGGAGCGATCGTCAAGAGCCTCTGGCAGGACGTCGAAGAACTCACCGGCAAAGCGCGAGGGTCCATAGCCTGGGCTGGGTTTGGCGGAACCCTCGCGCCATGGTGGGTGCGACCGTTTCGCGCCGGAAGCGGAGCGTGGATCCTGCTGGAGGCATACACCGGAATCGGGGCACGGGAGTGCACTGGCGCTCGGGTCCACGTCTTCGACGACAACTGGAATCTGATCCGGAAGACCGCGTTCCCCACCGGGTATCGCTTGCTCATCGCGGACATCGACGTCGTGCGGGACAAGCGGCTGGACCACGATCTGCTGTGTGTGAGTACCTATGCGATGCAAGGCGTTGGTGGATTCGATGAAGAAGGCGCTCCGCCGCCGGAGCCCTGGTATCACCAGTACTACACTCTCCGCCGCGACGAGTTCGTGAGTGTTCGCTTGGAAGACGTGAGGGGACGCGCCATCCACTTCACGTATCGCCACGAGTCACCCGAATGGGGGCCGCCTCCGCCAAATCGAACGCCGGAAGAGTGGATCGCCGCTCTGGAATGCCAACGGCCGATCGACCAACTTGAGACCCTGGTGTGGCTAACCGGTGACCACCTTCCGAGCGTCGAGCCACGCTTGGATGGACATTCTCAGGAGAGCATCGAGAACGCTCGCTGCCTCGAAGCTGTTCGCCGTTCAGCGCGAACCAAGGCCGCGCTCGCCAAACTCGTCGGTTCTCCTCACCCGTGGATCCAGGAGTATGCGCACAAAGCCCAGGAGCTCGCGCGGGGCGGGTAAGGGCATGAGAACGGCTGTCGCACTGATCTCACTCCTAGCTGCGACCGCGTGTGTCGGCCAGGTGGACGAAGCAAACCGGGTAGCAAGAGTCCGGTTCCTCGTGCGGGCGGTAGACGGTGCGCCCGCAGCGGACGCGACGATCATCCTGCGCGGATTCGTTCTGCCCGCCATGGGGTTAGGGGGCGTCCACTACAACACAGAGGAATTCTGGTGCGAGGTCAAAGGGAAGACCGGCGCGGACGGGCGAGGCGAGCTGGAATGGCCGCTCCGCGGCCTCCTTGGCTACTTCGTTGCCGAAGCGCGTGGGCCGGGAACCATAGCCGGAGTGTCCTTGACGGGAATCGATACTGAGAAGCGGGTCATCACGCTTACCCTTCGGCCGACGCTGGACGTTCGATTCCGTGTGAGACGTCCGGACGGCAGCCCCGTCCGTGGCGCGCGCCTTGCCCTGGACTCATTGCTCGGCGAAAACAAGGGTTTCCGCCACTGGACGACTGATGATCGAGGCGAGATCCAGTGTGAGCTTGATCACCGGGCCGCCACGTTGCGCACGGCCGCGCACGTGTCGGTCCGCGTTGATGGTGCCGAACGCAGAGCCTCACTTAGCGGCAACGGCGAACCGCTGCTCTTCGATGTGACCGAAGCGTGGGGCCCTGACCTCGAGGTTACGTGGGATGCCAAGGACGGAGTTGACTACTACGTCAATCTCTGGCCAGTTCCACGCGCAATCGGAGCCGACAGCAAGTGGATGAGGGGGCGTCGCCGTCAGGTGGTGCGCGGCGGCCGCACGTGGTTCTCGGCCCTCGAGCCCGGCTCCTGGCGCTATCTGACGGTAGAAGCGGCTGTCGGGCCAGCAGCCGGACACACCTTCCGCGTCCCGAACCACGGGGAGGGCTACCGCGATCCGGTCGTCACGGTCGCGGGACCATCCCACCTACGCCTTGCTTTGAAGGGCCCCGGCACGACGCGGCCACAGAGGTTTCGAATGCTCGACATGCACGGAAACCCCTTGGCGAACCTCACGCTGGACGTGGTCCATCACTACAGCGATCCCAGTCGAACGCCGGGCAACCCTGACCGCGGCCCCATGGTCGCAAAGGTCGATCGGTTACGGCGTGGCTACCGACAGCTGAAAACCGACGAGAACGGCATTCTCGAGATTCAGGTGTGGGCCGATCGTCCCGGCAAGCTCGTAGTCCAGTGGCCAGGCATACACAGTGTCCTTGGCGGCACGCTGGTGGGCGGCATGCTCGACGAGGGCCTTGGACGGGTGTGGTTCCCGTGGGATCCCAAGCGCTCGGACACGCTCTTGGACGTGCACGTCCTGCTCCGCCCAGCAGCCACAGGCATGGTGGTGGATGCTGACGGCAAGCCCGCCGCCGGAGCGAGTGTGCACCTCCACGAGAATGACCGAACGGAACCTCAGCTGCTGATGCGTCATACCGTTTGGTCAGTCGACTGCGACGCGCAGGGACGGTTCGACCTCCGATTCCCGTTCGCCGTGGAAGGGGCGTTGCTCCAGGCGCGCGGTCCCGAGGGAGGTCCAGACTGCCGAAAGAGCCGAAAAGCGCCTTTCCGCATGGGTCAAACGGGCATCGTTCTGAAGCTCAGTCGCTGACCCCGAACTCGGCAAGCCAATTGGCGTTCTTCAGGAGGGAGGACTCTCGATGCACCGCAGATTCAAACGCCGCTTGGCCGCCCTCGACCCGCACCATGAAGGCGAGGAACTCATCGCCGCGCTGGCCGTCATCCGCGAGACGGGCAACGCCCCGCCCACCCGCGCCGGTGAACGTGCCGCCGAACTCTGGAAGTCCGTTTGCCGCGAGCGGCAGGCCGACATGATGCGCCTGCTGTCGTTCCAGCTGCGGGCGATGGGGATGTCGCTGTCGGAGTTCCTGCGCTCGGATGATAGCGAGCCCCGCGTAGTTCGCTGAAGCCGCGATGAGGCTCTACTTCTCGGCCGTGCCCGTCCTGGCACCGCGAGCGACTCGATGAACCCTGTCAGCGCGATGGTGACAAACCCAACCGCGGGCGACACGTGAGTCAACTCGCCGCAGCGACGGCATAGATCTCTCCGAACCACCTCACGACCAAGAAGAGCGAAATGGCGCTCACCAACAGCGCCGCAACCGCGACTCCTCTTGGCGGACGCAGCAAAGCGTAAAGGGCCATACCGAGCCCCGCAAGCCACCCTGCTCCGACAAGAGGCCAGAGGACGCACAGGTGGACCGGACTACCAGCGGGTACGAGTAGGACGGTCGCAGTGACCGCCAACTGAGCTACCAGACCGCCGACAGCGTATGGGTCTGGCGGCCGGGGTTCTTCGCGATCGTGATTCATCGCTATCGTCTGAGAGTGATGATACTTCAGAGGCGCGCTGCCTCGGCGCCCCGATGGCGAGGAATCCGGCCGTCGTCCGATCGCTACATGGCGCGAATGTTCAGCGGGTCGATCAAGCGGAAGTCGGCCTCCACGTCCTGACCGAAGTGAAGTAGCGGCGGCGGTCGAAGGGCCGCGGGTGCACAAAGGGTGCGATCGCATAGCAGTCGCTGCCAGAGCGGCAAACCGGGCCGCGCAGCCCACTCCTCGACCTCTGCCTTTGGAGCCTTGCTGATCCAGCCGTGCATGGCACAGACCGGCCACTCTTCGCTGCCGGTACCCCATTTGACATCAACGCCGTCAAACCAGGGGACGAGGACGTGCCGGGATTCCGGAGTGAGCCACTCGACGAACCTACACATGGGAAACGACCCGAGATGTCCCTGGACCGACACGAGCAAACTGTCCCACGTCTCGATTTGGTCCTGCGGGAGAATCTGCGCCAGCCGACGGATCGCTGAGTATCCGTAGGAAGGGTAGCTGGGTGCGGCGATTTGAAGTAGCCGATCGACGTGATCAAGAGTGTGCTGCGAGATCCAAAACTCGATGGCGGCGCTGCCCAGAACTTGGCCCATGTCACGACCGGGCAAGGTCTGACACATGGCGAGTAGCTCGTGCTCCCCAAAGTCACGAAGTGTGGAGAGGAGATTCTCCTGCAACCTGGAGTTCCACTCGAACATCTGAGCCCACAACTCCGGTGGTTGGGAGTTCAGATCACCGGAGAACGATGGGCACATCTGAGAGGGGGGATCACCCGTAGCCACATCTCGCAGCAGGTGCTCAAGCGCCGTCGCGACACCTTCCTCTTCCGGCACAGTTTCCAGAAAAGCCAAGAGGTGCGCCCGATCCGGCGAGCGTTTGCAGTACTCGCTGATCGGCAGCTCCCCTCCACCGAAGATCAGGCATGGATTCCAACCTCGCTCAGCACAGACTTCGTACCAGCGGAGCAGCTCCTGGTCTGACTCCCGTGTGTCTATCCAGGCCGCGACAACAGGCGGTCCGCAATTGCTGAGGTCGTCACTGTCGACCGCGCGCACCATCTCGTCTGGAGCGCGACGACCCCAGGCGTACAGACCGACGCCAAAGAAACGATCATGTCGAAACTCGTCGAACGGTGTCGGGTCATCGAGCGGCAGCAGACGGTCGAGGATCCAAATAGCCCGGGACTCCGCCACGCCCTCCCGCGCATCTATCGGGTGGTCCTTAAGCCATGCCAAACAGCTCTCGACAAGACGCTCTTCATCACGACCAGCGACGGCGAAAGGAGTAGGGGTCGGCCTGCCACCCCTTACAGGCGGATAGCCCGGACACCCGGGACCGCGCAGGATCATGTCCAGCGCCGAGTGGAAAGACACGCTCATCGGAAGGATCGTACCGAAGTCATCCGGCCGCAGGCGTCCTGCATGAACGACCCAGTGCGTCCGGTCGTTCCAATCCGTACAATGATGTAGGCGACTTCCGAGGGAACTCCAGGCACCCATATCCAAGCGAACTCCGAGACGCAGTTCGTCTCTGTCACGTGTTCGATCCAATCGCCTTGCGGAGAGGCCCGGGCCAAAGCCCCCCCTCACCCCAGCACGC
>JANQEO010000244.1 GCA_028278325.1 Candidatus Binatia bacterium | reverse complement strand
TTTGCGCTGGCCAAGGGACAGATTCAGGAGGTCGAGTGGGAGGAGGCCGTTTCGGAGGAAGCGCCCAAGGCGGCGCTGACCATGCTCTCCGGTCTTCAGCGCGAGACCGTGGAGACCCATTACGGAAAACCGATCGCCTTTCTGACCTTACTGGATTCGTTCGAGCGATTCGGTGCTGCGACGCTGCCCGATGACCCTGAACGCCCGCAGGATGTCCAACACTCGATGAACGGGGCCATGATGTGGTTCTTCTGGTGTGCGTTCGCGGACGCCTGCCTCCGAGTTGAAGTCGATGCGTCGTTCTGGCTGGGAATGATGCGCGCCATCTTGCTCGGGCTTCTGAACGATGGACTCTTCCGTGGACGTTTCCCCGTCGAGGGATTCTCGGCGGATGATGCTGGCCGAGTTGCCATGCAGCAGCACGTTCGGTCACTTACAGACGACGAATTGCCGGGAAAGATGGTCACCCGCTTCGTCAATTCTGGTCTGTGAAATCGAGGCGCAAGACACAAAGGAGAGGGTCGTGGACAGATTGCCATGCATTTCCGTGACGAGGACTATCGTGGGCATCGTTGCCTGGCTAGGGGCAGGTGCGGCGGGCTTCGCCGAGGACATCTACCGACCGATCCCGGACGGGTTCGGCTTTCCGGGTGATCAGGAGGAGCTTTTGCGCTTTCGGGACACCGAGGACGTGTCGGCCATGCGGCGCCATGCCTGGCACGTCTTTGCCGGGATGACTCAGCCGACGCCGGGAGGTGAGGCCGTCTGGGAGACCTGGTATCCAAGTCACGACGTCTTTCGGCTCGGCAGCGATCCCCAGGACGCCGGCCCGCGGAAGATCGAGCGGAGATTCACGGTGCCGCGCCAGTCCTTCGTGGAGCGCATCGGCGTCCAGCCTCAGTCGATCGGCGAGTCGCTCTTGTCGTTTGTGCTGTTCAATCAGGAGGGCCGCGCGCATATACGCTCGAAACAGCTCTACCTGCAGAATCAGTTGAACGCGATCAACGACGGATTTCCAAGTTCGACCCCGGTTGCCGATCGGCGGATCGATGACTTCCCGCGTCGGGCCATCTCGTTGAAAACCGTGTGGTGGCCGGTGCAGAGCGACGGAGTGACTCCGCTGCCGATCTGGGACTTCGATCCAACCAGGCCGGACTCCGCAGGTAATGACTTCCCCGTGTGGCGGCGCGTTGTTGCCGTCGATTCGACACGAATATCGATACCCGACGACGAGACGACGAACATCGCATTCATGGGTGTTCCGCACACTGAAGCACACGTTGTTTCGTTGACGCGCTTCTACGAGTTCGAGATCACCGCGGCGGAGATAGGTGCCGCCGGAGATGTGTTGAATAGTTCAGCCCAGATGGCCTTCGGGCGAGATGTCCGGGTCGGGGACCACGCCGTTCTGGTGGCGTTTCATTACACCACCAAGGAGATTCCGGATTGGGTATGGGCAACGTTCTGGTGGCACGACCGTCCGGACGACGGCCCGTACGCTGCAGACCGCACGAGCGATGTCCTCGGTCCATGGCGAAACTACCTGATGGACGTCGCTTTCAGCATGGACGTGCCGCGAGAATACGATGGAACGCCGAACGCCATGTACAACCCGTGGCTCGAAGCGCGTTTCCCGGATGGCATGCAATCCAACTGCATGACCTGCCACCAGCGAGCCGTCTGGCCGCCTGTCGGCTTTCTGCCCATCACGCGCGGGTCGGCGCCGGACGACGCCCCGATCTTCCGCAACCGGACTAAGCTCGACTTCTTGTGGTCCGTGGCATTCGAGAGTAACCCGCAACCATGAAGCCGTTTCACCCGTCGGACCGACAACTACAGGCCCTCGCACGGGCCAAGCGTCTGGCGCTTTCCGTCGAGGGCATTACCGGCGTGGACTTCGGATGCGCCTACCGCGATCACTCGCGGACGCGTCGGCGTTGCATTCGGTTCCACGTCCGTCGAAAGCGACAACCCAGTCAGCTTAACGACGCCGAGTTGCTGCCGCGGGAGCTCCTCGGCGTGCCCTGCGATGTGATCGAGGCCGCTTACGAGCCGCACGCCGCAAGCCCACGGGGAGTCCACGATCCGATTCGTCCGGGGATCAGCATCGGCAATGTCCAGAGGCGGTCCACCGGCACGCTTGGCATGTTTGTGTCGATACCGCCGGACGGCCAGAAAGCAGTGCTGAGCAATTGGCACGTTCTTTGCGGATCCGCAGACTGCGCGCCCGGCGAGGAGATTTCTCAACCCGGTCCCCATCACTTGGGCATGCACCCGTCGCGGCCGATCGCGGTCTTGCACCGCTGGTTGGATCTGTCTTTGGGGTACGACGCAGCAATCGCTGCTCTAACGGACGAAGTGACTGCGTCGCCGGAGATACTCGGTATCGGAGGCGTCGAGGCCCGGGGAGCCGCAGCGCCGGAGGTGGGAATGAAGGTCGTGAAAGCCGGCACGGAATCCGGCTTGACGCATGCCGTCATTGACGGTGTGGAGGGGAGTTTCCCCATGAATTACGAACGATTCGGCGATCAACTGCGATGGATGGACGGGATGCGGCTCATGCCCGATCCGGACTACGGAGAGGACGAAATCAGTCTTCGGGGTGATTCGGGCGCCGTGTGGATCGAGGCGGCAACTGGAAAGGCCATAGGTTTGCATATGGGTGGAGAGGACGGGCTCGGGCCGCTGGCTGAGTTCGCCATCGCCCAGCCCATGATCAGGGTCTTGGACGCGCTAGATGTCTCGTTAGAAGTCCCCGGAGCCGCGGAAGCGATGCAACCTTCCCCGCAGGAGTGACGCGCTGACTTGGGCGAGTATACTCAACAAAGCCCAACACACGGCGATGCAGCCGGCAACGATGCGTACAGTTGGAAGTGTAGGCAAGTACCAGCCTGTTTCGCTACCAACCGCATGACAATTGCCAGTGAAGCTCGCCCCGCGCACTGAGTCGAGTTGGCCGATCAGAACGGGTGGCCCAGGCTCGATGAAGCTCGGATCTGGCGTCCGTGTATCCGCCGTTCACTCGGTCAACCGCCATGACGATGCACACGCTTACTCGGCAGCGGATGTCGAAGAACCTGCCGGCGGTGGTTCGAGGGTTTTCTCGGAGCCATCCGCCTGACGGATCGTGACGGTACCGTTGGAGGAGATGGTCACCGACTTCCATTCCGGTTTGATGCCTGCCAAAGAGGCCAGGATGCTCTGCCGCAGGTGTTCGTCCGGTCCGACGACGTCGGCCCAGAAGCGGTTGAGTTCCTGCTCGAAGTCGTAGGCCTGGGTGTCGTAGCTGTCGCCTTCGTCGTGCCAGCCGCCGAAGTGATGCCAAACTTCGGAGCGCTCAGACATCGCTCGGCTTCGGGAGTGACCAGGACCCGATCCGCCGCCCAGGTCGAGGCTTGCTCCGGCGGGGCAAGCGCCATGGCCATGCACACCGAGGAAGAGACGATCCGGCCGTTGCTGGCGTGGGCCGTGATCGTGAGCGAGCTTACGCAAGCCAACTCGCCCGACCACAGGTAGGATTCGTAGAGCGTCTCGCCGACCGACAATTCGACCTTGCCGATGGTGGGCAGTTTGGCCCAGGAGTAGCCGTCGTATCGTTGTTGGATGTCCACCGGCACGAACGGCGACTCGAAGGTACCCAGCGCAGCCAGTAGGTGGACGCTGGCTTCGTCACTCTCATCACGATCCTTGACGTTCGGATCGATGCGGTAGCAGTTGGCCAGGGGGAAGTCCTTCGGCATGACCACTTCTACGGAGTCCGGCGGGTCGCTGTGTCCCAGTACTCCCACCGTGTACGTCGGCCCGGCTTCCGGCAACACGATGCCGAGTTCACGGGCCCGCAGGTAGTCTTTGTACGGCAGACTGTGGTGGCCACGGCGTTGGAGGTATCGGAAGGCCGCCAACTCCAGGGCCGTCTTGAGGGCCTCGAACGCTTCGTTCTCCACCAGGCACGTCCGGGCCGGCAGCATCAGGCGGATGCCGGTCGGTTCACCAGTCATCTCGATCAGGTAGTGTAGGCCTTGCTCACCGACCGGGTGACAAGTTAGCGTCACCATCTGTCCGTGGAAGCTGACCAACACGTTATCGTAGTGGCTCCGACCTCGCCTGCACGAGTGGTGCCAGGGGTCCAGGTCCTTCGACTCGCGTACCTCGATGCGGCAGCCGAGCTAAGGGCACGGAGTCGCGCGGTCTGACAGGAACGGGAGGTTGGGACAGGCCTGGCCGTCCACGGTGACCTGCATGCCGCAGTAGACCGCGTGCAGGTCCACGTTGGACGAGGTCCAGGGCTCGTCCTCGAAACACAGGACGGTGCCCGGCAGGGGCTCGGGGTCATCGAGGATGGTTACCGGTAGGCCGGTCCAGCCGTCACCTACGATGGTGACCATCTTGCCTTTGGAGCGGATGATGACCCTGCGCGGCGCAAGGCAGAACAGCCCAACGCCGGCCGGGTCTTCGCTGCTTTCGAGCGCATCCTCCCAGCCCGAGCCGCCGAGGTCGAGCAGATCGGCGAAATCATCGATGCCCAGGCCGTTGTCGTGCACGGTGACGTAGCCGTCCTCGTTCGTGATGGCGACCTCGGTGGCACCACCTCGCCTGGAGTTTTGTAGGATCTCGATGGATATTAGGGACAGCCACGAATGGCACTGCCGTTGTTTTGGGAGTCCGTCGGCGCGAGAAACCCTCCCGCGCAGGGATGGAACGGCCCGTCGTTCTCGGTCAGCGTTAGCACCTGCA
>JANQEO010000367.1 GCA_028278325.1 Candidatus Binatia bacterium | reverse complement strand
GCCCCCCGTAGGGGGGCGCAAGGGGCGCGTAGCGCCCCGTCCAGCCGCTTTGAGCGGCTCACCTTGATGCCCCCGGCTTTGCCGGGGGAGCAGTCACCTACACTTTTCCGGCGCTGGCCAGTCCGGTTGCCTCGGAACAGGGGCGCATGAAGGCTCGATCGATGAGATTGAGTAGGGCGCCGGTGTATGGGGCGGAGCGTGCGAGACAATGGAGATCCCTCGCGGGAGGCGTCTGGACCCCCCAGCTCACCCGCGATGAGCGTGTCTGCGCGAAGTGTGGCCATCCGATGGCTGGGCTCGAGTCCCGTCCCGCTCCGCCGAAGCGCTAATCGCCGCTAAGCGCGACGATGCTATGGCCCAAGACAGTAGTTGCGGACGCGGCCGTCGGGGCACTCCGAGAACGGTCCCTTCTTGATGGTACTCATCCGAGATCCTCGGAAGGCGCGTCGACGACCTCCTCGAAGTTCGGTTCGCGCCCGTGACCGGCCCGCTTCCCGGCCGGCTGGACGGTTGCCCTCTGGTTGCCATCCTGGCAACCCGTTGGCGCTCTGTGCAGCTCCCTGCGGCCCTTTCGAGAGTTTTCACCGCAGAATCAGCGCTCAAATCACCTTGCCAACGTGGGGGTCGCCGGTTCGAGCCCGGTCTCGTGCTCCAAAATGAAAGCCCCGTCGAGGAGTTAGCTCGGCGGGGCTCTTCGCTTCTTCCGACGACCGCGCTGCGGCAGGGAGGGGCAGGGATATCTCGCCACCCGTGGTTGGCCCGAAGCTGCTTGCACTCTTTCGCGCTGGGCCAGTTCTTCGGATCGATGCGCGAGTCGTGCTGCTCGAGAATCATTCGGAGCGACATGTAGCCGACGTCGGTTGTTGTCGCCGCGGGCAGCGGTTCAGGCGTGTCGACCTATTCGCACGATCAAGAAGCGTCGGGAAGACCGTTCCTCGCCGATCTCCCCCCAATATACGCTCTCAGTCTCTGACGGCTTGCCCTCTCTGAGGTGGACTCTTTGGCGCACCTCGATGGATCTTCCGGTCTCCGGATCGACTCCACTCAGCCCTGTGTCAGCGGTCTTGAGGTCACCCGGGACACCTACATGTCGAGCGAGCAATTCTCGAAGTGTCTCACGTCTCGGTGCCAACCCGCGGCGCTCCCGCCTGCACAACTCGTGGAGCGCGACAAACACACCGTACCAGAAGAAGCCCGACTCACTCGTCTTGATGTGCACATTGCGACAGATCGAGAGAGTATCCAAGTGCGCCTCCGCAAAGATGATTGCATCGCGTACGTCCGCGATGTTGGGTGGAAAACGTTCGCGAAGATGAGTGTCGGTGGCCGCAAAGAGCAGGTCCATGAACTCCTGGTCCTTTCGGGGAGGGCGGGGTGGCCAGCCTCCTTCGTTTGAGCGGATCCGGACGACATCGGACCCGAGTTCTTCACACGCTCTTATGTAGTCGTTGACCTCTCTAAGTGGGGCGTACGGAAGGACTAGGTACTTGCTGTCTTCTGGGTCTGGCCAGCTATCGAGTTGTGCCACGGCGACGTGCGGCGGAACAGCTAAGGCGAGTCGTCCTTGGCGAACCGCCAGGTAGATGAACCTCAAGTCTATGGCGGGGTGCGCCTTCTCCAGCCGCCGACGCAGTTCCTTCGGGAAGCCAATGATGACGACGGTCGGCATGGGGTTCCAGTCGTCGGATGGCTACGTCCGGTGTCTCAAGATGTGGGTTCCGGAAAATCCTGCCGTTCGATTCCGGAAAATCTTGCCGGGTCCAGTGATGCCTGAGGATCGGTGGGGTCGTCAAGTCCGAGGTGGCGGGT
>JANQEO010000302.1 GCA_028278325.1 Candidatus Binatia bacterium | reverse complement strand
CGCAACCGACGTGTCGAGCGAGATGATCGCGATCGCACGGGAGCGGGCGAGCGTTCAGGCCTGCGAAAACGTCGAGTTCGCGACGGCAACGTCCGACTGCGTGCCGGCCCCGGACAGCACGTTCGATGCCGTGCTCGCGTTCAACCTGTTACACCTTATCACCGATCGAACGCCTTTGTTCAGGGACATCCATCGCCTGCTAAAACCGGGATGCCTGTTCATATCGAAGACACCCTGCCTCTCGGAGATGAACCCGCTCATCCGGCTTGCCGTACCGGTCATGCGACTCCTGGGCAAGGCGCCCAATGCCTCGTTCTTCACCGCAACAGACCTGGAGAACGAGCTCACGGGCGCAGGCTTCACGATCATCGAGAGGGCGCGACACGGGTCCGAGCGCAAAGATGCCCGGATCTTCTTGGTCGCGCGCAAGACGGACTCGGCGCCCCGCACCCCCAATGATACTGTTTCCGGCGGATTAGTTCGGTGACGGACTATGCCCCGGGTTGAGGCCCTTACTCCCTCCCCCGCTTGCGGGGGAGGGTTGGGGAGGGGGCAATTTCAAATCGCGACAGAGGCTGTCCTGTGGACCCCCTCCCGGCGAGCTTTGCTCGCCGACCTCCCTCTTTCAGGCGGAGGTAGCCGGCCTCAAGCCCGAGGTAATCGCTCGGAACGCGTATGAGACGGCAGGCCTGCTTGCGAGCGAATAGCAATTTACCGGACGTAAACCATACGCGAAAAAACACGAGTCGAACTCGACCCGGTCGATTCACGGTCACGGCTCCGATACGGGCTTGTTATTTCGACCTTAACCGGATGCCGGTCACGGCTCCGATACCGGCTTGTTATTTCGACCTTAACCGGATGCCGCTACCGTTGGTCATGTCTTCCCAGTCCAAGGGGGCGACCGATCGCGCGCGATCGATTCCTGTAACGCCAGTACGGTCAGTAACCAGAAAGGTTCGACTCTATGTCCGAGATCACGCTCTCAGCCGGCATTCGCCAAAACCTGCTTTCGCTGCAGAATACGGCGTCGCTGATGGGCACGACCCAAGGCCGCCTCGCCACCGGCAA
>JANQEO010000301.1 GCA_028278325.1 Candidatus Binatia bacterium | reverse complement strand
CCGACTCTCGTGAAGTTCAACCGCCAGGCCTCGGGTCGGACTCCGAGTGTCTCGAACGCTTTCTTCAATCTGCCTGCCACCTGCATTGAGGAAACCGATGGTACGAAGTGATCGATCTTGTGTCCTGGCAGTTCGAACGCACGAAGCATTCTCTCTAAGCCGCCGGTTGCCAGGCGCATGCCGTGCTTGAGTGCATGCAAAGGTGGTTGGGTCACGTGCTGGTTGCCCGACGCTGAACCTCCGATGATGTCCGGGTAAGCGGCACCGAGCTGCACGACCATCCCCGGCTTGATGCCCGGGCCACGAGATTCAAGGTGGAATCGGAGGTCGATGTCGGGCTCGCCTCGCTCGATAGCCAGTGCTGCGGCGCCGTCCGATAGGATCCATCTGAGATGGCCTTGGTCCGGCGACATCTTCTCAGGGCGAGCCCATGGAGGTAGGAAACCGAAGCTTGCGAATTGCGAGCTGCAGACCAGAGCCCTTGTAGCGCGACCAATCTGAATCTGGCTCGCCGCTAGCATCAAGCCCTTGGTGGGCGCTGTACAATTCGCCGATATCTCGAACTCCATGCACGCAGGGATTCCCAAGCGTTCCTGTACCAGGGTACTCGTCGGTGGCATCAACTGGTCAGGTACGACCGTGGTGACGACGAGTAGGTCTATGTCATCTGGTCCCCAGCCTGCTGCGGCCATTGCACGCTGACCGGCCTCGGAAGCCATCGAAGCGTTCGTCTCTCGCTTGGCGTTGTGGAGGGGGTTGATCGCATAGTGCCTTGCGACGATTCCGGATTCCCGGACCAGCCTGTCTTGAGCGTTCTCTGAGAGGCCATCCGGATATCGACGCAAGAAGGCTTTGACTGCAGATCCATCCAGCGCTGGCCCTGGAAGGTAACTGCCGGTTCCACGGATCCGTAGGCTATTCGTCTCGTATCCCATCCAGCACTGAGTCCTGCATCGCGCGGGTCGCTGCTCCATACCCGGCCAGCATCGTCATTGAAACGGCTAAGCCCACGTACCACAGCATGGACGCTGTAGCGAAGTGAAATTCAACATAGTACCCGAGCAGTTCCCGGAAATGGATCGCGACCCATACCCAGGACGTCACTATCCCCACCGCGACTCCAAGCATTGCCCCGACAAGCCCGATTGTCGCGGATTCCAACATTACCGCTCGTCTGACGGAGCTTTTCCCTGCTCCGACTAATCGCCAGATCGCCAGTTCCCGGCGTCGTTCGATGATGCGCGATAGCAGCAGATCGAATACGCCTGCCACGGTGACGATAATGATTAGAAGCTGGACCGAGTTCATCACGGCGAATGCGCTGTCGATCTTCTCTGTATGGTACTGGAGCAGTTCTCCTGTCGACAGGATCTTCAGTTGATATCTCCTGCCTAATTGTTGGCGAATGTTACTTCTCACACTCGAGATTAATATTGAGTCCTGTACAGACACCATGAAGCGGTTTGCTCTGGCGTCCTGCCAATGTTCCGTCAAGATGTCTTTGTTCATGATGACGCTCCCTCGGTCGGAAACGTAATCAGGGACGACGCCCACGACGGGGAATGTCAGGCGTCCTGTAGGGCTGTCAAGGTTCACACTGTCGTCGACGTGGATGTCGAACCGGTCTGCAAAGCTCGACGAAACGAGCACGGCTCGGCCTGACTGGAGTGGGCCTGCCGCAGAAACCGCGTCGCCCTCTCGATACCAGCCTGCAGGGGCTCTTGCTGGGTCGAATAGAGGAGAACTTAACCCCAGCAGCGCGATTCGGTCGTTACCATAACGATGGCCTGGCAGCGCTCGCGCCATGTCAACCTGTTTCACGCCAGGGATCGCTTGCAGTTGCCCCGCGAGATCTCCCGACAACGGTGTTTCCAACCACCCACCTTCCGTCGTCACGGCGCTAACCGTTAGATCGCTTGCCAGAAAACCGGAGAAGTAACTGGAGAGAGACTCGCGGCAACTCAACACCAACGATGATAGGAGAACAGCGACAGTGAGAATAAGCGCTATCGCCGCTACCGTTACGCCGCTTCGGGTTTCTGCCCGAGACAGGCTACCTGCCGCGACTTGCCCCTCCGCGCCGAAAGTCTTTGTTAAAGCCCGGGAGAGTGGTCGCGCCAGGAATCGCATGAGCGGAACGGCGACGACAACCACCGAAGCATTCCATAGGGTAGATCCGAAGTTTCCCCAGGCGATAGATTTGTACAGGTCCTCGAGTACGAAACACAGAGCACTCGACGTCATCAGCATCAGCCATAGGGCAACTAGAGGCAGCGACCTCGGATGCCCATCCGCCGCTACTTTGCCATCTCTAATCATGTCGAGTGGGTCGGACTTAGCGATTCTGTAAGCCGCGAAAGAGGATGCGAACAGTGATGCACAGGTACCCGCGACTGCTATCGCTAAGAGTTTCCACGGATCGAGGTGTAGCTCTTCGAACGGGAAGCGAAGCTGGAAGATCACGCCCATCGAGCTAGTTATCGTCCCTGCGAGGAGCCATGCGAGCGGTATAGAGATCGCCACGCCGACGATCGATCCGAGAGCGCCCAGAAAAAGGGCTTCGGAGCTAAGCAACGTTAGAATCTGGCGGCTGTCTGCCCCGACCAACCTTAAATGAGCCATTGGGGTTGCGCGTTGGATAGCGGCCGTAGAAGTTGTGTTGTAGATGATGAAAAGTCCGGTGATCAAGCAAAGCGAACTCAGCCCAGTTAGCATAGCCTGGAAAGACGAGAGTACGCGGTCGTATTGAAGACCTCGGTTCTGCGGCGGCTGGACGGTCAGGACATCGGGTAAGGACAGCTCGAGCTGCGACCGGACCTGCGGCACATCGGTTCCCTTGTCCAGGACTATGTCGATTCGGTCTACCCGACCACGCTTGTCCAGCAGGTCCTGAGCGGCAGCGATATCCATGACAGCGATGTCTCCCCCGAAGGCAGAGGCGAACCCTTCAGTCTGCAAGAGCCCCCTTATAGTCAGATCACGATTGCCCGTAGGTGTACTCAGGCGTATCGAGTCCCCGACACCGATCGAGAGTCTGGTCGCGAGCCGAGACGTTAAGAATATTGAGAGTGGGTCGATGAGTGCGCCCTCCGCTTCATCTCTCTCGGTCGCAAGCGTAATTTGGTAGCGCTTGAGGTTCTCTTCCGCCACAAGGTCAGCGCCGAATAGATGTAGAATCTGCGAGGGATTCTTTGTGACTGCGACAGTTCCTCGAGAAAGTGGAACAGCCACGGCGACGTCAGGATGGTCGTGTACTACCTGCTCCAGGTGTTCGGGGAAGCCGATCTCGCCTGTTCCGAGCGTTACTTGTAGGTCGGCAGGCCCGGCGAGTGTTTCGATAGTCCGACGAAAGTCGGCAAGAACACTTTCATTGATGATGTTGATCGCTGCGATCAGTGCGACTCCGACCGCTACACCGCCGGTGACGAGAAGCGTGCGACCCGAGGCGGAGCGCAGATACTGTGCGCTTATGACACGGAGCAGTCGAATCAATTCATCACAGCACGCGCCTGCTTAAGACCCGCAGACGATCTTATTCGGGCTCACGTTCCGTCCCCGCCAGATCTATTGTTTGCTCGAGTGCTCCATCAAGGAGTCGTAGCACCCGTGTTGCGCATGCAGCGAACAACGGATCATGTGTTACGAGAAGAATCGTCACCTTGGTACGTTCATTTATGTCCTGAACAAGCTCCATGAGGGCTGTGCCAGCTGCTCGGTCAAGGTTGCCCGTTGGCTCGTCTGCAAGAACGATAGCTGGGTCGATCACTAGGGCTCTCGCAATCGCGATCCGTTGCTGTTCTCCGCCTGACAACTGATTTGGGTTGTGATCGGCACGGTGATGCATGTCGACAAGCGCGAGAACGTCTCTGGCTCTGCGGCCTGCCTCACGCGCGTTTAAGCCGTCCAAGACGAGTGGCATCGCTACGTTGTCAGCGGCGGACAAGAACGGTAAGAGCCCGAATGTCTGAAGTACGTATCCAATGCGTCGCCGCCTGAGAACCGCGGCTTCGTCTGCGGTCGATGTGCCGATGTCCTGTCCGTCGACAACGATCGTTCCGGAGGTCGCTGGCGTGAGCCCGGCGATTAGATGCAGGACTGTGCTCTTGCCGGATCCGCTAGGCCCCGTGAGGGCCCAAAATGTTCCTTTGGGTTGATGAAACGATAGCCGGTCAACGGCGCGCACTGCCGTGCTGGCCTGTCCAAACACCTTGGTCACATTTCGAAACTCGATCACGTGTCGCGTCCTCGCTTACGTGACGGTCCGTCGGCAGGGGTCCATGCAGAAGGTGGAGGCGCCATACGTGTTCCGCACGTCTCGGCAGGGAGGCATACGATCTGCCGCGCGGTCTACTTGGGTCGCGACCTGCGGCCGTTGGCTTCGATCACCTTGCGTTCCCAGAAGGTCCATCAGCACGAAGGAGCAACCTACGCTCGACATGTTCTAGCCAAGCAAGGTCGGATTTGACGCGCATTTCGGCTCCATCCATGACTAGGTCAGAGACTGTCATGTTCAGTCCGGCTTTCTGTAAGCGTCGACGTCTGCGAGCTATGCGAGCGAGCCGCGTCAGATAAATACTCCTCTGTTCTTTGATGACCTCGTAGACTCTGTCGACGTTCTCTGGACTCAGGAACAGCAGTTTTAGTGACAGTTCATCGCGAAGAGGTTTGGGGGTGTCGGACACCGGCTGAAGCAGCCAGTCATCAAGGTCACGCGCGCCTTTTGCTGTGATCCTGTAAACCTTTCGGTTAGGTCGACCGGTCTGGATCTGCTCCTCGACGTCCAGATCCCCGGCGCGTTCCAGCACATCGAGTATACGATACAGCTTCCCGTAGTTGATCTGCCAGAAGTCGTCGCAGAGGGCTTCGAAGTCGTTCTTGAGTTTGTATCCGTGGACGCCGTTCTCTGTGCTAGCTACGAGTCCAAGGACCGCGAATTGTAGGTTACTTCCAGCCACTGGAGGATCCCCCGTGCGTCAACTGCAGCGTATACGACCATATCCGCTGCACCCATGCTAGAGATCAGGGATTCCCAGACTCAGCTTTTACTGCAGAACGGAATATGGGACGGACACTGCCATACCAGCTGCCCGCTAGAACCCCCCGCCCACCTGCGATATCTTCAGCGGAATGTATCCGGAACTCTTCTCGATAGGGCCGTTCACCGTCTACAGCTTCGGCGTGATGATGGCGCTGGGCTTCTACGTGGGCACGGCCGTTTCGGTTTCCGAGTACAAGCGCCGCGGTTTCGATGGCGAGGCTTTGTGGGGCGTGTTGCTCTGGGCCTTCATCGCCGGACTTGTCTCTTCGAAGATCCTTTCTGTCGTCAACAACTGGGAATCGTTCATGATCGATCCGGTCGGGACGGTGTTTGCCGGCAGCGGTTTCGTTTGGTTCGGCGGATTGATCGGCGGCGCCGGTATCGCCTGGTTGATCATCCGGCGGCGCAAGATGAGCTTCATCCTGATCGCCGATTGCACGGCCATCGGCATCCCCATCGGTCACGCTCTCGGGCGCATGGGCTGCCACATCGCAGGTGACGGAGACTGGGGCACGGTCACCGATGTCCCTTGGGGCGTTGCCTATACCAACGCCGTTGTCGGTTGGGATCTGCCGGACGGCATAAAGGTGCACCCCACGCCCATCTATGAGGCCATGGCCTATACGGCCATCGGACTTTGGCTGTTCTCCAAGCGCAAGCAGGACCTGCCCCAGGGCACCCTTTTCGCGCTCTACCTTATAATGTCGTCGGTGGCCCGCTTCCTGGTCGAGTTCATCCGCGTGAATCCCAAGGTCGCGCTAGGCCTGACCGAAGCCCAGCTCGTGGCCATCGCCTTGTTCGTCGGCGCCGGCGTTTGGCTGATCCGCCACCGCGTGGGGCCGAGTCCTCAAGGGGAGGCGGCGGCTTGATGACGGGCCCCAAGGGCTCTCGTAGCTCTTTTGCAGCGAGGCCGGCAGCTGTTGCGCTGGCCGCCTGTATCGCGCTGACGCCTGCGGCCTGCATGAACTCCGGAGTAAGCGTGGGCGATCGCGCTCCCGACTTCGTCGTGCAGACTCTGGCCGGCGGAGTGAAGAAGCTTTCCAACTACAAGGGCCGTCCCCTGCTCGTGAACCTGTGGGCCACCTGGTGTCCGCCGTGTATAGAGGAAATGCCGGTGCTCAATCGCCTGCAGGAGTCTTATGCGGGCGGCGGGTTGATCGTGCTCGGCATCGCCGGCGACGAAGACATCACCCAGGTCGGTGAGTTTTTGAAGAAGCACCCCGTCAAGTTCGAAGTTTTGCTCGACCCTCAGGGTGCGGTCGGCACCGAGTATGGTATAACTGGTTATCCGGAGACCTTCTTGATCGACCGCGAGGGCAAGATCGCCGCCAAGTATGTCGGCCCGTTGCCCGCGCACGGCGGAGGACCGGCGGCCGACCTGATGAAGGCTCTCGATGAGTTGATCGCGGCCGGAACTTAGCCGACTGGCGGCGTGTGTGGGGCGGGGCGGTGATACGTCTCTACAATATCTCTAAGTATTTCGGTGCGGGGCGGGCGGCGCTGGCCAACCTCTCCCTTCATATAGAGAAGGGCGAGTTCGTGTTGGTGTCGGGTCCGAGCGGCGCCGGCAAGACCACCCTCATAAACCTGCTGTTCGGTGAGCAGCCGCCCTCTAGCGGCAAGGCCATCGTGGGCGGGCGCAACGTTCACCGCATGACCCGGCCGGATCTGGCCCTGCTGCGGCGCGAGGTGGGCCTGGTGCCCCAGCATCCCCGCCTGATCGAGCGAATTGCCGCCATAGACAACGTCGCCCTGGCCGCCGAGGTCTCCGGGGCAACCTCCATGGAAGCCCGGCGCAAGGCCGAGGGTTTGCTCGAGGCTGTCGGCATGGAAGAGTGCCAGGATGTACCGCCGCGCTACATGTCGTCCGGGGAGCGCCAGCGGGTCAGCCTGGCCAGGGCTTTGGCCAACGACCCCTCGCTGCTACTGGCCGACGAGCCGACGGGCCATCTCGATATCGACACCGTCTTCGCGATCTGCGGTTTGCTCAAGGACGTCAACGAGGCAGGGACTACCGTGGTGATGACCAGCCATGACGAGACCATGAGCGAGCTGTTGCGCTGCCGGACTATCCAAATAGACGCCGGGCGCCTGGTCACGCGGGACGAAGAAGTCTCGGCTTGTCTGTGAAACGGGCTACACTCGCCGGCCAGCCCTACTCCTATTACTTCCGCCGCGCCGTCGACAGCATTCTGGCGACGCCGGTGGTTGCCAGCGTCACCATCACCAGCATTGCCGTCAGCGTGCTGCTGGCCGGCGCGGTGCTGCTGGTGGGTTCCAACGCCTACGGCCTGGTCGCTAGCTGGGGCTCCGAGGGCGTCGACGTTTCGATATACCTCGAGTACGGCGTCGACGACGCCCGCATCGTTGAGCTCAAAGACGAGTTGGCTGCCGACCCGGTAGTCGTAAACGTCAGCTACGTTTCCAACGACGAAGCCTGGATGTTTCTTGCCGACAACCTCGGCGACAGCGCCGAGTTGCTCGACGGTTTGGACGCTTCGATCCTGCCGGCATCTCTGGAAGTCACCCTGCGCCGTACCCTCGACAACGCGTTGGTAGACGGAAAGCTCGAGCAGTGGGCGGCCATGCCCGAGGTCGACGATGTTCAGTTCAACCGTGAGTGGACCCGCCGCTTCCGCGGGGCTCTAGGAATAGTCCGCTGGGTGGCCTGGGCCCTGGCGGCATTGGCGCTGATAGCATCGACCATCATCGTCGGTGCGACCTTCCAACTGGCGGTGTTCTCGCGGCGCGAAGAGATGGAGGTAATGCGCCTGGTGGGCGCCGTGGGTGTTCCTTACTGGGGCCCCGTGCTGCTGGCCGGTTTCATAGAGGGGGTGATCGGCTCGGTGGCGGCAGTGGGTCTGATCTTCTTGATCTACTCGGTGACGGCCGGGCCTTTGGCAGCGCAACTACCCATGGTGGCCGGCAATTTGGCCTTCTTGACGCTTGGCCAGTACGTCACCCTGATCCTTTGGGGCACGGGCCTCGGCGTAGCGGGAAGCTGGCTCGGCATGCAGCGGTTCGAGAGGTGGTCGTGAGGAGTCGCCGCGACACGCGTTTGGTTAGGCGCTCCGTACTGACGGCTGGACTGGTAGCCCTGGCCGCCGTCGTGGCGTCAGACCGCACGGTGTTGGCCCAGGCCGAAGAAGACTCGATCAGCGATCGCATCAACGACCAGCTGGAGCGGCGCATCGAATCGATTCGCGACAACCTCAAAGACGAGGTCATCAAGGGCGAGCACGAATCACGGCGTCAGGAGAACCTCCTCGACGAGATACGCGCCCTCGACAAGCGGCTGCTGGCATCGAGCCGCCGCAGCGAAGAGATGCTGGTCGAGCAGCAGCAACTACTCGAGGAATCCACCAAGCTTTCGGCCGAGCTCGAACGTCTAGACGCCGAGCGTGCGCGCACCGAAGACAAGCTCATCGAGCGCCTGACCAGTATCTACAAGCTCGGGCGTCTGGGCAGCTCGCGAGTGATGCTCAAGGCCGCGGCGTCGGCCGAGCCCATCCGCATGGCGCGCTACCTGGCCGCCATATCCCAGGCCGACCGGGCGTCGCTGGCCCGCTACGAGGTAGTACGCCGCGACCGCGAGCAGGCCCTCACTCAGATGGCCACCAAGACCCGGTCCATCGAGGAGGCCAAGGAAAAGATGGCCACGGCCGAGGTCAACTATGCGTCGACCCGCGACGAGAAGGTCGCTTTGCTGGCCCGCGTCGAGGGCGACATCGCCGTGCGCAAAGAGCAGATGACCAAGCTCAAGAACGCCGAGGACGAGTTGCGCAAGATTCTGGCCGAGGCGCCTCCGACCGAGCAGTCGGGGCCGGTACGACTCACGCGCGTGTACAAACCGCGCACCGGACCCTTCAAGACTCTCAAAGGAAATCTGGCCGCACCGTTGAGTGGCGTGGTCGTCGGCCGTTTCGGTGACGACTCGCGCACGCGTGTGCCGGCGCGCGGCATACGAGTCAGGCCTCGCTCCGACGGCCGTGTTTTCTCGGTGGCGCCCGGCGAGGTGGTGTTTGCCGGCCCCTTCCCCGGCCTCGGCAACACGGTTATCCTCAACCACGGAGAGCGCTATCACACAGTCTATGCTCAACTCGATGAGATAGAGCCTGAGGTCGGCGGTTATCTCGGAGACAAGGGGTTGGTCGGCGTGCTCGGCGGCCCCGATTCGATGCTGCACTTCGAGTTGCGCGCCCAGGGCAAGGCCATCGATCCCCTGGCCTGGTTCGAGGGGGGCGAGTTGGCGTTCAGCCGCTAACGACGCGGGTTTGACGCCCGCGCGTCACAAATACGAAGTTGTTAGGCCACAGGGCTTTGGATATAGTTGAATAATGACAACTCGCCCTCGTGGTTCAGGTAAAGCCAAGTATCTTCTTGGCTTCGCGGTTCTCGCCCTGGTGGTGATCGGTTTGTCACCGGTGGCGCAACGAGTCGCTTCGGCGGCCCGAGGCACTTACGAGAGCCTCGAGACCTTCGCCAACATCATCTCCATCGTTCAGAAGAACTACGTCGAGGAAGTCTCGATGGAAGAGATGGTCGAGGGCGCCATCCAGGGCATGGTCAGTTCCCTGGATCCTCACAGCGCTTATCTGACGCCCGAGCTTTACAAGGAGTTGCAGGTCGATGCCCGCGGCACCTTCGGCGGTCTCGGCATCGAGATCACTCTCAAAGACGACGTCCTGACCATCATTACGCCGCTGGAGGACACGCCGGCTTTCCGTGCAGGTGTGAAGCCCGGCGACCAGATCATCCAGATCGACGGCGAGCTGACCAAGGGTATGAGCCTGATGAAGGCCGTGTCGATCATGCGCGGCCCGCGCGGCACCGACGTGACCCTTTCCATCGGCCGGGCCGGAGAGGCCGAGCTGATAGACTTCACGCTCACACGCGAGATCATCAAGATAAAGAGCGTTCGTGATGCCGAGATCATCGACGGACGTTTCGGCTACGTGCGCGTTTCTCAGTTCCAGGAGGGCACGGCCCGCGAGCTGACCAAGGCCCTCGACGACCTGGAGACCAAGTCCGACGGCGGTCTCGACGGTCTCATCATGGATCTGCGCTACAACCCCGGCGGGCTTCTCGACCAGGCCTGGCGCGTCAGCGATCTGTTCATCGATTCGGGCATGATCGTGTACACGGACGGCCGCACCGAGCAGCAGCGTCAGAAGTTCTTCGCTCACAGCGAGGGCACGCGTCCGCAGCTTCCCATGGTGATTCTGGTCAACGAAGGTTCGGCCAGTGCCTCCGAGATCGTGGCCGGTGCACTGCAGGATCATTCCCGCGCCGTCGTCGTGGGCACCCAGACCTTTGGCAAGGGCTCGGTGCAAACCATACTGCCTTTGGACGGTGCATCTGCACTGCGTCTGACAACAGCGCGTTACTTCACGCCGACGGGCCGCTCGATTCAGGCTACGGGCATCGAGCCCGACGTCATCGTCGAGCGCACGCTTCCCCAGGTCGCCAAGGCCGATCTCAACGGCGCCATCCGTGAAGCCAACCTGCACGGGCACATGGAGAACAACCAGGACGACAAGGATTCCGACGGCAAGGTCGGTGTCTACGACAAGCAGGATCCCCAGCTCGACCGGGCTATCGATCTGCTCAAGACCTGGGCTGTGTTCTCCAAGAACAACGGCTTCAACATGGATGTCGCCAAGTCGCTGGCTTCCAGGGAGCAGCCTAAAACGGAGTAGGTCCCCACAATCGACCAAGAGCGCACGCTGACGGTCTCCGAGCTGATCGCCATGATCAGCGAGACCTTCGAGGACTATTTCTCGCGCGTCGTCGTGGTCGGTGAGCTTTCCAGTTTCAAGCGTTACGACCGCAGCGGTCACTGCTACATGACTCTTGCCGACGATGACGCCGTCATCGATGCCGTGATGTGGCGTAGCTCGGCGACCCGCCTCAAGTTCGAACCCAAGATCGGTGACGAAGTCGTTTGCCGCGGCTACGTCGGCGTTTACGAAAAGCAGGGCCGGATGCAGCTCTACGTCTCCTCGATGAAACCCGTCGGGGAAGGAGCGGCCCAGCGGGCCCTGGAGGAGCTCAAGCGCATGCTCGAGGCCGAGGGGCTCTTCGCCCTCGAAAGAAAGCGCGAGCTTCCCTTCATGCCGCGCACGATCGGCGTGGTTACTTCGAGGGCCGGCGCCGCGATGCACGACATCCTGACGACCCTGAAGCGGCGCTTCCCGCCCTGCCACGTGGTGGTCAGCCATGCTGCGGTACAAGGCGAGGGTGCGCCGGCGGAACTCATTGCAGCCCTCGATCTCATCGAACGAGACGGCCGTGCCGAGGTCGTTGTCATCGGCCGCGGCGGGGGCGCCAGCGAAGATCTGGCAGCCTTCAACGACGAGGCTCTGGTGCGCCGGGTGGCCGCTTTTCCCGTGCCGGTAATCTCGGCCGTGGGCCACGAGGTCGACTATTCACTCTGCGATCTGGTCGCCGACTATCGCGCAGCCACTCCTACGGCGGCGGCTGAAGCTGCAGTTCCCGTGCACGCCGAATTGAGCGAAGAGGTGAAGTCTTTGGAGCAGCGTCTGCGTGCCGGGGCGCGCCGCTACACCCAGACCCTGCGGCACCGTCTGGCGGCGGCAGCCGGAGGCCTGCGCCACCCCGCAGTTTTGATCGCTGAAGCACGGCAGCGGATCGAGGAGCTAGGCGCGCGCCTCGAGCGTGGCTTGCGCGAGCGCTACTGGGACAGCGCCAATCGCTTTCAGGCTCTTGGCTCCAAGCTCGACGCCCTCAGTCCGCTCAAGGTGCTCGACCGTGGCTACTCACTGGCGTCGACCGTCGAGGGGAACTTGGTTCGGTCGGCCGCCGAGATCAGAATTGGTGACGCGCTGGACCTGCGGTTTCGCAGGGGGGGAGCGCGCGTCCAGGTAGTTTCCAAGTCGGAGGAAGACAGTTGATAAGCTCCCACTCCCATCTCCGCCCGCTAGTCGTTCTGTTTACGTGTTCGCTGGCCCTCGCTGCGGTTTTGATCCCGAATCCCGCAGCCGGGGCAGGGCGGATCGAATCGTTGGAGCTGAAGCCCAACCCGCCTCATCCCGGCGACATCATAGAAGTCTCCGGCCTGATGCCGGTGGGCGCCAAGGACTTCAAGATCCTCTACCGCGGCGTCGAGCATCGGGGAGTGATCAAAGGCGGCATTTTTCATTGCCTGGTCGGCATCGACCTGGGCGTGGAGCCGGGTGAAGCCGAGATGCACATCTACGCGGGGACCGAAAAGGTCCCGGTCAAGTTCGAAATCACACCAAAGAAGTTCGGCTCCGAGTCTCTGACCGTGAAATCGAGCTACACCAATCTGAGCAAGGGGGACCTCGCACGCGTCGGAAGCGAGAAGACTCTGCTCACAGACCTGTGGAAGACTGTTACTCCCGCACGGCTATGGCGCAGCTCCTTCGTCAAGCCTGCCGTCGGTGCGATGGGTTCCCCGTTCGGTTTGCGCCGCCTGTTCAACGGCCAGCCGCGAAGCCCTCATAGCGGCGTCGACATCAAGGCGCCGACCGGCACCAAGGTGGTCGCATCCAACCGCGGCCGGGTGGTGGTGGCCGAGGATCTGTTCTTCACAGGCAACACGGTGGTCATCGATCACGGTATGGGGCTTTACACGATCTACGCTCACCTCTCTGAGTTGGCCGTGGAAGAAGGCGACGCGGTCGGCAGATCCCAGGAGATCGGAAAGGTCGGCGCCACCGGCCGGGTTACCGGCCCTCATTTGCACTGGGCGGCGAAGCTGATGGGCGCGCGCGTGGATCCCGAGGGATTACCCGGGCGCCGACGCGAAGCCGCGAGTGCGGGCCAGGCGCCGACGCCCGGATCATGATCGCCGACGGCCTGGTGCTTGCCGGCGGCCGCTCGAGCCGTTTCGGCTCCGACAAGCGCCATGCAGTGCTGGGCGGCAAGACCCTTCTCGAGATTGCAGTCGACAAGCTGCGCGCGATTTGTTCGGGCACCGTCATGATCGCCGCCGGATCGCGGGTCGATGAGATCGCCGCACCCAAGGGTGTGGTCGTCATTCCCGACGCCGTGCAGGGAGCAGGGCCTCTGGGAGGTATCTTGTCCGGCCTCTTGCGCACGCGCACGGGCATACTCGTGCTCGCCTGCGATCTACCCTGGGTACGCCAGTCGACTTTGAGGGCCTTGGCACGCAAGGGACAGGCCACCAACAAGACTGTAGCCGTCAGGTCTCCGCGCGGTTGGGAGCCGCTGGTCGCATATTACCCGGCGTCGGTTGCGCCCGTCGTGAGCGCACGCATCAAGGCTGGCGCTTTGGCGGCACACAAGCTACTCGATAGCCTGGGCGCGCAACCGCTGGCCTGTTCCGACGCCGACGAGATGGGAAACGTCAACCGTCCCGGCGATCTCAAGCCGGCATCGAGTTGAGCGCGCCCGCGAGGTTCATACATGGCGACGAAGAAAGCTGCGGCAAAGTCGGGCGGCAAAGACGGAACGGCCGGCAAGAAAGAAAAGAAGTTTGAGGAGTCGCTGGCCGAGCTCGAAGAGATGGTGCGCACGTTGGAGGAAGGCGACGTTGCACTTGAGGAGTCGCTGGCGGCTTTCGAAAAGGGCGTGGGGTTGGTCAAGTCGCTCCAATCACGGCTGGACGACATCGAGCAAAAGATCGAAGAGCTCACGCGTACCGGCAGCGGCGGCGTAGCCGCCAAACCCCTGGACGAGGACTGAGCCCCAGGTGCCCCGCGGCGACGACATCGCCACCACCGTCGCCGAACTCGGTGAACAGATAGAGGCAGCGGTCTCGGCGGCCTATGCCGAAGCCGCCGGCGCCCAAGACGCTCCTTTCGGCTCGGCCCGGTTGGCAGAGGCCATGGCCTACACGCTTACCACACCGGGTAAGCGCATACGGCCGCTTCTGGTGCTTGCCACAACCAAGCTGCTCGGCGGTGACACGGCCGCCGCGATGCCCTTCGCGCTGGCCCTGGAGCAGGTCCACGCGTATTCGCTCATCCACGATGATTTACCGGCCATGGACGATGATGATCTACGGCGCGGCCGGCCCACCAACCACATGGTCTTCGGCGAAGGCATGGCCATTCTCGCCGGCGATGCGCTTCTTACCGATGCCTTTGTCGGCATGCTCGATCCCTCGGCGGCGGCATCGGTGGGGGAAGGGCTGGCGCTGCGTGTCGCCCATGAAGTCGCAGAGGCCGCGGGACGTGAAGGAATGGTAGGGGGGCAGGCCGCCGACATGCTGGCCGAAGGCCGGGAACCCGACGAAGAGATTCTGCGTTCTCTGCACGGGCGCAAGACGGGGCGCCTCATCGTCGTCTCGGTGCGCGCAGGCGCATTGCTGGCCGGTGCCGATACCCTGAGCATCGAGGCTCTCACTCGATTCGCTACCAGGTTTGGGCTGGCCTTCCAGATCGCCGACGACATCAAGGATGTCGTGTTGCCGCCTGAGCGCACCGGCAAGGCGCGTGACGGTGACCGCGAGGCCGGCAAGATGACCTACCCGGCTTGCTTCGGTGTAGAGCGGGCGCGGGAGCTGTGCATCCAGGAACTCGAAGCTGCCGTTGCCGAACTGGCGCCGCTCGGTGATGCCGCTGCTCTACTCGAGCACATCGCGCGTGACGCCGTGGCGCCTGCTTTCGGCGAGGAGAGCTGAGCTGGGCAAGCGTCGTCGAGCCGACGAGCTCCTCGTCGAGCGCGGTCTCTGTGAGTCGGCCACCGAAGCGGCCCAGTTCATCATGGCCGGCAAAGTGCTCAGCGGAAGCGAGCGCATAGACAAGGCCGGTCAGCTGCTCGACGCCGATGCCCCGCTGCGTTTGAAGCAAGAGCTGCCCTTCGTCTCACGAGGCGGCCTCAAGCTCGCACACGCCCTGGAGAGATTCGCCATCGACCCGGCAGACGCCGTGGCCCTCGATGCGGGCGCGTCCACGGGTGGTTTCACGGACTGCCTGCTGCAACGGGGCGCCGCCCGAGTCTACGCCGTCGATGTGGCCTACGGACAGTTCGCCTGGGAACTACGCAACGACGAGCGAGTCGTGCTCATGGAGCGAACAAACATACGCGACGTCGCCGAAGACGAACTGGATCCGCGGCCCGACCTGATCGTTGCCGACTTGTCCTTCGTATCACTGACCACGATCCTGCCGGTACTGACGCGCTTGGCTGCCGATGGCGCCAAGCTCGTCGTGCTCGTCAAACCCCAGTTCGAGGTCGACCCCGAACACCTCGACAAGGGTGTGGTCAAAGATCCCGAGGCCAGATCAGCCGCAGTTGCCGGGGTAGAGGAGGCGGCGCGGTCTTTGGGCCTCATCTGCCGCGGTGAGGTGGAGTCGCCGGTTACGGGGCGCGACGGCAACCACGAGTACTTTCTCTATCTGGAAAAGCCGGCCGCCTAACCGAACAGAGCGTCGTGGAAGTGGTAAAGAAGCCCGGCCACGATCACTCCGAAGCCGAGGCCTACCCAGGGTAGCTCGGAAACGACGAGCTTGTTGCGGCCGCTCGCTATCGCGGCGAAAGGTATCGCCGAAGTGGTTTCGTAGAACTCGGCAAGCGCCGGCTCGCTGGCGCGCTTGCGCGCGTCTTGATGCATCATGCCGATGATCGAATAGATCACGAAGCCCCCGAAGTAGGCTATGTCGGCGGCGAACCCGTTGACCAGCACGTGAACGAAGGCCCATATCACCACGCCCACGAACATCCCGTGTCGCGTAATCCGGGACAGGCCGCGCGCTTGCTTCGCGCCCGATGCCGCGATGCTCGCGGGGCTCGGTTGCAGGATGGCGGCCGCGATGAGAACCCAACTCGCATAGGAGAGCACGATGGTCAGAGTCCGGACGGCGGGTACGGAACGCAGATCCCAGAGCCAGGCCCCGCCGTGGGTGTCGCCCCAGTAGACGACGTTGAGGGGGATGAAGGTCGCGAAGGCGACCAGGGAATAGATGCCCTGGAAGGGCCCCGCGCCGACCCGCTCTATGATGCGTTGGCGAACGGGAATCGATGACAAGAGGTAATGGGTGCCCCCGAAGGCCACCCACCAAATCACTACTTTGACCCAAGTTTCCATCGCTCGTTTCCCCCCGACTGGCTTTCCTATACCCGCCTATACCTGCCAGCGCCCGATATTCGAACAGGCCCGGATAATCTCGTGTATAGGAAGTCCGGCGGCCCGCGTTGACTTCGGGTGGCGGAGTCTCTAACGTTTTCGGCTGCCTAGGGAGGCTTTATGGCCAGGATTACAGTCGAAGATTGTCTCGCCGTCATTCCCAACCGCTTCGAGTTGGCTCTCGTGGCCGTCAAGCGCGCCAAGATGCTTCTCAGCGGGGCCAAACCTCTCGTGGAGACGGACAACAAGGAAGTCGTCACCGCCCTGCGTGAAATCGCAGCCGAAGAGGTCAAGATCGTCAGAGAGGGCGACTCCGTCGAAGAATAGCCCTCCCTGCTCCGGTCGCTAGTACATGGCCAAGGGCCGGCCAAAGAAGTCCGGGAAAAAGCCGCCAGCCAAAGCTGCCAAGCGGTCCGCTGATGCCGAGCCGGTATCCGAGCCCGCCGAAGAACCCGAGCTCGTCGATGATCTCGACGATGCTTCTCAGGCCGAAGCGGCACACTCCAGCGAACAGACCGTCGAGGTCGACGGAGATCTCTTGCCTGCCGTCGACGTGTCGGGTTCGTCGCTCGTACCCTTCGATTCCCTCGCGGCCTACAAGGCCGAGATCCGCCGCTACCCGATACTTACGCGCGAAGAAGAGCACGAACTCGCCGTGCGCTACTTCGAGCACGGCGACCAGGAAGCCGCCTACAAGCTGATCACCTCCAACCTGAGGTTGGTCGTCATGGTGGCGCGCGAGTACATGCGCGCTTTTCACAACCTGCTCGACCTGGTGCAGGAGGGCAACATTGGGCTCCTGCAGGCGGTAAAGCAGTTCGATCCCTACCGCGGCGTGCGCCTGCCGTCCTATGCCGTGTGGTGGATTCGCGCCTACATAATCCGCTACGTCATGAACAATTTCCGCCTGGTCAAGATCGGCACGACCCAGGCCCAACGGCGTTTGTTCTTCAATCTTCAGAAAGAAAAGGCCCGCCTGGAGTCCCTCGGCTTCAAACCGACGCCCGCGCTCATCGCAGAGAACCTCGGCGTCAAGGAGAAAGAGGTCGTGGAGATGGAACAGCGCATGGGCGCGTCGGAAAGCTCGGTCGACGCCCCGGCGGCCGGCGGGGAAGGCGATACCGCCATAATCGATCTCTTGCCCAGTGGGGCCGCCACAGCCGAAGAGGAGGTGGCCGAGAGCGAGTTCAACGCCCTCATGAAGGCGAAACTGGCCGAGTTCGGGGCCACACTCGAAGGCCGTGATGCGGAGATCTTCGAGGAAAGGCTGGTCGCAGAGGAGCCGCTTACCCTGCAAGAGCTGGGCGAGCGCTACGGTGTAAGCCGCGAGAGGGTGCGCCAGATCGAAGAGGCGCTCAAGAAACGCCTGCGGGAATACCTCGTGAGCCAGGTCCGGGACCTGGAAGAGCAGGCGCTTTCGTGAGGAATAGTCCGGCACCGGCCTGCATGCTAGAGTGTTGCGGTCCGGTCTCGGCGGTTCGCTCGGGCCGTTGGACGGTGACCTGAGGTGCCCAAGCCGAGGACAGCCGCTATGGTGGTGATCGGTAACGAGATCCTGTCGGGCAAGGTCACCGACACCAACTCGCCCTATCTCGCCCGCCATCTAAGAGGACTAGGCGTCGAGCTGGCGCGGGTCAACGTAATTCCCGACGAGATCGACACGATTGCGGCTGTGGTTGCGGAGTATGCAGAGGCCTTCGATGTGGTCTTCACCTCAGGGGGAGTCGGCCCCACTCACGACGACGTCACCCTCGACGGTGTCGCCCGGGCTTTCGGCGTGGAGTTGGTCGAGGACCCGGGCTTGCGTGCCAGCATGGAAAGGATCGTCGGAGACAGGCCCGATCCGGCCTTTCTCAAGATGGCCCAGGTGCCCCAAGGCGCCGAGCTGGTCGAGGGAGGCAACCCGGCATTCCCGACTGTGGTCAAGGAGAACGTCTACGTGCTGCCGGGCATACCCGAGATCTTTCAGAGCAAGGTGGAGGGCTTGAGTGAACGCTTTCGCTCCGAGCCCTATCATTTGCGCACCGTGCTCGTATCCCAGCACGAGACCAGCATCGCCAAGTATCTCGATGCGACGCTCGCCGAGTACCCGGACTTGCTGCTGGGATCGTATCCGAAGCTGTCCAATCCGGAGTACAAGGTCAGGCTTACCTTGGAGTCCAAGGACGAGAAATATGTCGACAGGGCATTGGACGATCTGGTCTCACGGATGCCCGAGGGTTTCGTCGTCAGGGTCGAGCGCTGAGGCGCCGCCGCTGACGGCAAGTTAATCAAGTGGAGAGGAGTAGGTTGAAGATGAGGAAGGCAAACAGAGTTCTTGCGGCACTTGTGATCATGGTTTTCGCTCTCGCGGTGGCCATGCCCGCGACGGTTCAGGCCGACGATACGCGCCGCGCGGGCAAAGACGCCGGTGTTGGCGTGGCCACGGTCGCCGCCAACATCGTGTACGTACCGGCCAAGCTTCTGTACGCGGGAGCCGGTGGGATTACCGGGCTGCTGGCCTACGGGCTCACGCTAGGCAGCAAGGAAACCGCCACCCAGATCTGGGTGCCCTCGATCGGCGGTGACTACGTTCTGACCAGCGACATGGTGCGCGGCCACCAGAAGTTCCACTTCAGCGGCATCACCGACCCGGATCTCTAGGTCCTAGGAATGCGCCGGCGCGCCGCCATGGATGCGGCGCGCCGGATACGCCCCGCGGCCTTGTCATCAGGCCGGTCATGGGCTAGGTTCGCGCCACTCACCGCGGGATGTCCTCGCGGGCTAAATCAGTCAAGAGGTTCAGCTGAATGAAGATATCGAGAGTGCTTTCGCTCGCGTTGTGCGTTGTCGTCGTTACCGGGTCCACCGGTTGCGAGCAGATAATGGGCCTTTTCCGCGCGCAGAGAGCTGCCGTCAAATGGGAGGGCGAGATCAAGGAGATCGCCTTCCAGAAGATCGAAAAGGAAGGCAAGACCTTCGACATCGAGCTTCACTCGCGTATCGATGCGCCGATCGACAAGGTCTGGGCCGCCCTCAAGGCGCCTGAGAATCTCGCCGACAACAGCGAGCAGTACAAGCTCAGCAAGCTGCTCAAGGAAGAGGGCAACAGCAAGGAGCTCGAGATCCGTCTGGTGGCTCTAGACAACCTTCAGGTCTTTACAGTGCGCCTTACTTTCGACGATGCGAACAAGGTTGCCACGATCAAGACACTGACGTCGACGCTTGCCGACATCGACGGGACCTACGAGCTAACGGCGTCGCCCGACGGGGCCAAGACGCTTTACGTCTACAAGGCGAAGCAGACGGATAAGGTGGCTCTACCGTTGTCGGTCGACGTGCAGCGCAGCGCGATCAAGGAGAGCTTCGTCAACCAGGTAAGAGCCGTCAAGAAGCAGCTGTCGATCAGCTGACTTGCGGCATAGCGATACGCTCTGGCCGCATCGGCCGAGTGACCTTTGAGGGCCGTCGCACACAAGCGGCGGCCCTTTTCTTTGCCAGCGGCGCGCGGGTGAACTCCCGCGCTAGGCGAAGATGCCGTGGACGCCGGTCTAAAATCACAGATTGTGACTTTTAGTCTCTAAGCTCCTGTTCTGACGCCGTTTCCGTCTGGACGAACCGGCATCATAAGTGTTTCTTGGGGCAATCGACTACCCAACCTCTAGGCTCACTCCGGTCAGTAGGTCTTGGCGAGCGAAATCACGGTTGCAGCTATACGGCAGTGCCGTATATAATACATGGTGATCAGTTTCGTGGAGACGAAGCTGTTCACACGGATCGTGGGCAATTACCTCTCCGATGCGCAATACGCGGAGCTTCAAGAAGCTCTTAGAGGGAACCCTGAACTTGGAGTGGTGCTCCGTGGTTCCGGCGGCGTTAGAAAGCTGCGGTGGCGACAGGGGGAAGCGGCAAGCGAGGGGGTGTTCGCGTGATCTACTACGCGAAACTCGGAGAGGGCGCGATCTGGATGCTGACGTTGTACGCGAAGACCGAAGCAGCGAGCATATCTCCTTCGGTGTTGCGCAAGATAAGAGAAGAGATCGATGCCTAAGACCAAGAGAGACATAGGACAGGAGATCCTGGAGGGAATCCGGGAGATCAAGAGCGGGAAGCACGGCCGGGTGACGACGCTGCCGCGCGTCGCTGAGATTCGGGAGGGTACCGGCCTGTCTCAGTCTCGCTTTGCTGAGCTTTTGGGCGTGTCCGTCAGGACCCTACAGGATTGGGAGCAAGGCCGACGTGCACCGTCCGGTGCAGCTCGTACGCTACTGCAGATCGCGGATAAGAACCCGCGCGCCCTCCTGGACGTTGCCTGACCTCGCAGCCCTACGTGGTCGAAGGGTCTAGCGACTCGGCTCGACGAGGCTGTTGCTCGGGAGTGAGTTTTTTCCCGACCGAGCCTCGCTGCTAGAGTGTCGGCGCAATGATCGTGAAGGTCACGAAGGCCGAGTTCGCGGCCGCCGCACCGTCGATAGCCGCGATTCCACGCGCCATGCATCCGGAGATCGCGATTGCCGGCCGCTCCAACGTCGGTAAGTCCTCGCTGATCAACAAGATGGTCGGGCGCCGGCGCTTGGCCCGCACCAGTGCCAGTCCCGGCGCCACGCGCGGCCTCGTGTTCTTCAGCATCAACGATGAGATCTCACTGGTCGACCTACCAGGCTACGGCTATGCGAGCCGGTCCAAGAAGGAGCGGGAGGGATGGCAGGCGCTGGTGGAGCACTACCTGTCGAGACGAGAGGAACTGGCCGGTGTGCTTGTTCTGATCGACGTACGCCGCGGGCCCGAGGAGGAAGAGACCATGCTGGCCCGCTTTCTTGCGCATCACGGCCTGGCCTACGCTTGGGTGCTGACCAAGTGCGACAAGCTGGCAACCGGGCGCCTCAAGAAGCGTGTGGAGGAGCTGGCGCCGCTGCTGGGCGACGCACCCGCAATCGTCACCTCGGCCCGCACCGGGCGCGGTATAGAGGCGTTGTGGGCTTGGGTATCGGCGGCGGTCGGCACCGAATGAGGCCGGATCAGACCACATGACGCATTGAGGAGTCGGCAGGTTTGGGTTACCTAGACCTGTTTCGAAGCGCCTCCCGCATCCCTATAATCAGGAGTTTGGATGCCTGACAGCACCGTCGCAGTACTGAAGACCCAGCCACGATCGGTCGTTCTCGATTACCAGCGTGTCATGGACATGGCCGGTGTCGACGACGCGCTTCCTCGCGACAAAGACACTCTGATCAAGCTGAACCTGTCCTGGACCAAGTACTTTCCGGCCTGCTCCTCCCAGCCCTGGCAGTTCGAGGGGGTAGTACGCACTTTGCTGTCCAAGGGCTTCTCGCCGTCCCAGCTCTTGCCGGTCGAGAACCGCACCGTGGTCACGGATCCGCTCAAAGGTTGCCAGAACAACCTCTGGAATCCTGTCTTACGTCACTACGGCCTCGGCTTCACGCCACTGAACCAGGCAGATTGGGAAACTTATCGATTCGAGAGCGAACTTCTCAAGCTCAACGACATCTTCCCGGACGGAATCGAGATTCCGACTTTGTTCAAGGGCCGCAGCATCGTGCATCTGCCCACGGTCAAGACCCACGGTCATTCCGTGACGACGGGCGCGATCAAGAACGCCTTCGGTGGTCTGCTAAAGGAAGTCCGCCACTACGCCCACAAGCACATCCATGAAGTGCTCGTCGATCTTCTCTACATGCAAAGAGAGCTTCACCCCGCCGTGTTCTCGGTGATGGACGGCACGGTATGCGGCGACGGTGCGGGGCCCCGTACCATGGTGCCCAAAATCAAGGGGTATATTCTGGCCGGCGCCGACAGCGTCGCCATCGATGCAGTGGCGGCCAAGATGATGGGATTCGATCCCTTCTCCATCGATTACCTGAGGATGGCCCACGAGCGCGAGCTCGGTTGTGCCGATGTATCCAAGATCAAGATCGCCGGTGAAGATGTCAGCGGCGTGAACTTCGGGTTCAAGACGGCGAAGAGCTTCGTAATCTGGGGCGACCAGATGCTGCGCAAGGGGCCTCTGCGGTTCATGGAGAAAGCCGCTCTTCATTCGCCGCTGGTTGCCTGGGCACCCCTGGCTTCCAACATCTATCACGACTTCTTGTGGTATCCGCTCATCGGAAGAAAGCGCATCAGGGAGTTCGACAAAACCGAGTGGGGCAGGTTGTTCGACAGCTACCGGCGGCCGACGAGACCGTCCGGCGCCCCGGCGTCCTCGCAGGTCGCGACAGCGAATGTTCACTGAACTGGCTCAAAAGGTCTTCGGGACCGCCAACGCGCGCTTCCTCAAGCGGCTCTCGCCTTTCGTCACACGCGTGAACGAACTCGAGGCCGAGGTCTCCGCGATGGACGATGCCACCCTGAAGGGCGCCACCACGAGATTCCGCGAGCGTCTCGACAAGGGCGAGAGCGTAGACGACCTGCTGCCCGAAGCCTTCGCGACGGTACGTGAGGTCGGCAAGCGCACTCTCAACATGCGCCACTTCGACTGCCAGGTACTCGGTGGCTTGGTCCTGCATCAGGGCCGGATCACCGAGATGAAAACCGGTGAAGGTAAGACCCTGGTGGCGACATTGCCTCTGTACGCCAACGCGTTGACCGGCAAGGGCGTTCATCTGGTAACCGTCAACGACTACCTGGCGCGGCGCGACGCGGAGTGGATGGGCCAGATATATCGTTTCCTGGGGATGTCGGTGGGGGTGATCGTCGCCGACATGGACGAGGGCGACAGGCTCAATGCCTATCGTTCCGACATCACCTACGGACAGAACAACGAATTCGGCTTCGACTATCTGCGTGACAACATGAAGTTCGGCGCAGAGGAGCAGGTCCAAGGCAATCTGCACTACGCCATCGTCGACGAGGTCGACTCGATTCTCATCGACGAAGCCCGAACGCCGTTGATCATCTCGGGCCCGGCCGAGGATTCCACCGACAAGTACTACGCCATCAACCGCATCATCCCGAGGCTCAAGAAGGAAGAAGATTTCGCCATCGACGAGAAGCTGCGCACGGCCACGTTGACCGAGGAAGGCGTCGCGCATGTCGAAAAGATTCTCGGCATCGACAACCTCTACGATCCTTCACAGATCGAGGTGCTCCATCACGTGAACCAAGGCCTGCGGGCGCACGCACTGTTCAAGCTCGACGTGGATTACATGATCCAGGACAACCAGGTCGTCATCGTCGACGAGTTCACCGGCCGCCTCATGCCCGGGAGGCGCTGGAGCGATGGTCTGCACCAAGCGATCGAGGCCAAGGAAGGCGTGCGCATCGAGCGTGAGAACCAGACTCTGGCCACGGTGACCTTCCAGAACTACTTCCGCATGTACGACAAGCTTGCCGGGATGACGGGTACGGCCGACACCGAAGCGGCCGAGTTTAAGAAGATCTACAATCTCGACGTTTCGGTCATCCCAACCAATAAGCCGATGATCCGCGAGGATCATCCCGACGTCGTCTACAAGACCGAACGCGAGAAGTTCAACGCCGTCATCGAAGAGATCGAGGAGTGCAACGAGCGCGGCCAACCCGTTCTGGTCGGCACGATCTCGATAGAAAACTCCGAGAAGCTCAGTGCCCTGCTCAAGAAAGCCGGCACGAAGCACCACGTGCTCAACGCCAAGCATCACGCACGCGAGGCCGAGATCGTTGCCCAGGCCGGCCGCAAAGCGGCCGTGACCATCTCGACCAACATGGCGGGGCGTGGAACCGACATCGTGCTGGGTGGCAATCCGGAATTCATGGCACGCGCCGACTTGGGCATCGTTCAAGGTCACGAGCACGAAAACGACGCTTGGGAGTCCACGCTCGGAAAGTATGTCGAGCAGTGTAAGGCCGAGCGCGAAGAAGTGCTCGAAGCGGGCGGCTTGCACATTCTGGGCACCGAAAGACACGAGTCGCGGCGCATCGACAACCAGCTGCGTGGACGCTCGGGCCGTCAAGGCGACCCCGGTTCATCGCGCTTCTACATGTCTCTCGAGGACGACTTGCTGCGCATCTTCGGTGCGGAGCGAATCCAGAGCTTGATGGAACGTCTCGGTATGGAAGAGGGCGTTCCCATCGAGGCCAAGATGATCTCGCGCGCCATCGAGAATGCCCAGCGCAAGGTCGAAGGTCACAACTTCGACATGCGAAAGCATCTTCTCGAATACGATGACGTCATGAACAAGCAGCGCGAGGTGGTCTACGGCCGCCGCTCTCTCTACCTGAGCCAGGCCGGGAGCGAGAACGGCGAGTTGCGTGAAGAGATCCTCGAGATGGCTACCAGCGCAGCCGGGGGCGTGGCGGCATCCGTGGCGGATCCGGAAAAGTCCACCGACGAGTGGGATTGGAAGTCCCTCGACGACGCTATGTTCGCTCAGTTCCGGTTCCGGCTCGATCTGAATGAAGAACAGCGTGAGGACATCACGCCGGAAGAGCTTGAAGAGATCGTCGTCGAACGCGCCCAGGACGCCTACAAGAATCGCGAGCAGGAACTGGGTGCTGACGTCCTGAGTCATCTCGAACGGGTGATCACTCTCCAGTCTCTCGACAGTCATTGGAAGGACCACCTGCTGGCCATGGATCACCTCAAGGAAGGCATCGGCCTGCGCGGCTACGGGCAGAGAAACCCGTTGCAGGAATACCAGCGCGAAGGCTTCGACATGTTCGAGGCCATGATGGGGCGCTTCGAGCAGGACGTGGTCGAGAAGCTCTACTCCGTACGCATCGCGGCCGAGCAGGACGTGAACCGTATGGAGGAGCAGCAACGCCGCGAGGCTCAACGCAACATCACCCTCGGCCGCGGCACCGAGGCGGCTGCCGAGGCTCCCGCTCAGGTAAAACGCGAGGGGGCCAAGGTCGGGCGCAACGATCCCTGTCCTTGCGGTAGCGGCAAGAAGTACAAGAAATGCCACGGTCGAGATTGAGACAGGCATCGAGCGGGGAGCCTGTCCATGAAGGTTGATCCTGCCGCGGTTCCACCGCCCGTACGGGGATTTCGCTTTTCCGGCGTCCACGGCGGACTCAAGCCCAAAGGGCGTCGCGACTTCGCCCTGGTAGTGGCCGACCGCCCGGCCGTGTCTGCGGCGGTGTTCACCCAGAACGCATCCGCCGCCGCACCTGTGAAAGTCGCCCGTGAGAACGCGGCCGACGGACGCATTCAGGCAGTCATGATCAACTCCGGCAACGCCAACGCCGGCACCGGGGAGAAGGGTGAGAAGTTCGTGCGCTGGAGCTGCCGGGAACTCGGCTCGCGCCTGGCCATCGATCCTTCATTGGTGCTGCCCTGTTCCACCGGCGTCATCGGCGTGCAGATGGAACGCACGCCTTTCGCGCGGGCCGTGTCGCTGGCCGTCGACGGACTCAGCCGGAAAGGGCTGGCCGCTGCCGCAAGGGCGATGATGACTTCCGACGCTTTCCCGAAGTGGTCGCACCGGGAGGTCGACGTTGGTGGGGCGACGGTCAACGTATGCGGTATTGCCAAAGGCGCGGGGATGATCCATCCGGGCATGGCTACGATGCTTGCCGTGATCGTTACCGATGCCGATCTGACCCGTGAAGCCGCCAAGACTCTTTTGCGCGACGGCGTGGCGGCAGGCTTCAACCGTGTGAGCGTCGGCGGCGACACCTCTACCAACGATACCGCGGTATTGTTGGCATCGGCCGAGGCACCCGGGGGGCGCATCGACGAGGACGGCGGCCGCGAGTTCAAGGCGCTCGCCGCCGGTGTTGCCGAAGTTTGCGAGGAGCTCGCCCGTCTCATGGTCCGTGACGGGGAGGGCGCTACCAAGATGGTCGAGATCGTCGCCGTCGGCACGGCGGACAACGAGTCGGCCGAGAAGGTCGCCGATGCGATTGCTACCTCAGTGTTGGTCAAGACCGCGTTTGCCGGCGCCGATCCCAACTGGGGGCGCATGCTAATGGCGGCGGGCAACGCCGGCGTAAAGCTCGATCCGGCCAAGCTTGCCATCGACGTCGACGATGTCGCCCTGGTAAAGGACGGCGTGTTGGTGTCCGACGAGGCTCGGCGGATGGCCAGAAAGGTGATGCGCCAGGACTCTTTCACCGTGACGCTGACCTTCGGTAAGGGGCGGGGAAGAGCATCAAAGATCACAAGCGATCTGACCGAGCCCTACGTCCGCTTCAACTCCCAGTACACCAGCTAGAGACCGCTCGGGGTGGGCGGTTTCGAGCCGCCGAGATTCTTGCGCGGGGCTCTTCCGTTGGCCCGAGCGCGTATGTATGTACGGCGCTATGAGAGCAGCCATACTCGCAGCCGAAAACGAACCCCTGGTCGTAGAAGAACTTACCCTCGATCCTCCGGGCCCGGGTGAAGTGCACGTCAAGTGGGGGGCGAGCGGTGTATGCCATTCCGACGTCTCGGTATGGAACGGCAACCTGCCCGTGCCCGGCCCCAACATTCTCGGTCACGAAGGGGCCGGAGTAGTCGTCAGCGCCGGAGAGACCGTGGCCGGATTCCAGACCGGTGACCACGTAATCGGCAACTTCAAGCCTCTTTGCGGCCAGTGCTACTACTGCCAGAACGGACAGACCTACGTGTGCGAACAGTCCCTGGCCCTGGCCTACGGACGCATGCCGTGGAACCGCTCGGACGGCTCCAAGCTCATGGGCGCGATCGGCGGGCTCGGAACCTTCTCCGAGGAGTCGGTGGTTCATGAGGGCGCCCTGGTAAAGATCCCCAACGACTTCTCGTTGGAGGAAGCCGCCTTGGTCGGCTGTGGTGTTACGACGGGCCTGGGCTCGGTGCTGTTCGCGGCCGACGTGAAGCCCGGCACGACCTGTGTAGTGATCGGAGTCGGCGGCGTTGGGCAGAGCGTGATCCAAGGCTGCCGCATCGCCAAGGCCGAGAACATCGTCGCCGTCGACCTCAACGCATCCAAGCGAAAAGCAGCCGAGGAGCACGGCGCGACCCATGCCATCGATCCGAGCGATACCGATGTGCAGCAGTTCGTGATGGAGCTTACCGGCAACCGCGGCGCCGACTACGTTTTCGAAGTCGTCGGTCTTCCCGCCTTGCAGCGTCAGGCTTACGACATGACGCGCCCCGGCGGCGCCATGATCATGGTCGGCGTTTCACCCGCCGCCCAGGAGGTGTCGTTCCCGGCTCAGATGATGACGCTGGAGAACAAGCGGGCCGTGGGCACGATCTACGGATCGGCCAACCCGCGTGAAGACTTCGGGAAGTTCCTGGACTTCGCCAACAAGGGCGAACTGGACCTCAAGGGCATGGTCTCCCAGAGGATTGGCCTCGACGACGTCAACGATGCCTTCAAGGCCATGCTCGAAGGCGACGTGATCCGCTCGGTTATCGTATACAACTGACGCGGCCCCGGCCGACACGGGTGATGAAGAGCCCGGCGGGCCTCGTGTCCGCCGGGCTTTTTGTTTGCGTCAAGCCGAGAGCTTTTCTTTGAGGAGCTTGTTGACCACCTGAGGGTTGGCTTTACCCCCGGAGGCCTTCATGACCTGGCCGACGAAGAAGCCCAGCAGCTTGTCCTTGCCGCCCCGGTACTCCTCGACCTTGTCCGGATTGGCCGACAGCAGCTCATCGATGATGCCGCCGAGCTTGCCCTCGTCGCTTTCTTGAACGAGCCCTTCGCGCGCCACGATATCGGCGGGCGAGTCCTCGCTCGTGACCATTTTCTCGAAGACCGTCTTGGCGATCTTGCCGCTGATGGTTCCTTCGTCGATCAGCTTTACCAGTGCCGCCAAGCGCGGCGCACTGACCGGGATCGCCGAAAAGTCCGGCTCCGAGTCGACCGCCGCTTCGTTGGCTATGCGGATGATGTCGCCCATCACCCAGTTGGACACGGCCTTCGGGTTGGCGTGTTCCCCGACCGCTGTTTCGTAGTAGTCCGCCAACTCTTTGGTGGCCGTGAGCACGCCCGCGTCGTACTCGGGCAGCCCGTATTCGCTGATGAAGCGTGCGCGGCGCGCGTCGGGTAACTCGGGCATGGACTCGGCGACCTTGGCGATCCAGGCCTCGTCGATGTCCAGGGGCAGAAGATCGGGCTCGGGAAAGTATCTGTAGTCGTGAGCTTCTTCCTTGCTCCTCATCGAGCGAGTGATGCCTTGGTTCGGGTCCCACAGACGCGTTTCCTGCTCGATCGAGCCGCCGGAGTTGAGGACCTCGGCCTGTCTCTCAATTTCGTAGTTGATGGCGCTCTCGATGGAGCGGAAGCTGTTCATGTTCTTGGTCTCGGTGCGGGTGCCGAGTTCGGAGCTTCCGCGCTTGCGCAGCGAAACGTTGGCGTCACAGCGCATGCTGCCTTCGTTCATGTTTCCGTCGGATATGCGGATGTAGCGAACGATGGAGCGCAGTTTGCGCATGTAGGTCACTGCTTGAGCTGCGTTGCGGATATCGGGTTCGCTCACGATCTCCAGCAACGGCACGCTCGAACGGTTGAGGTCGACGAGGGAATAGTCGGCGTGGGCGTCGTGGATGTTCTTGCCCGCGTCCTCTTCCATGTGAATGCGGGTCAGGCGCACTTCGCTTTGCTCGCCGTCGACCTCGATCGTTACCGAGCCGTGCTCGCAGTAGGGCTGTTCGTATTGGCTTATCTGGTAGGCCTTGGGCAAGTCCGGATAGAAGTAGTTCTTGCGTGCCCAGCGGCTCGACGGATTGATGCGGCAATTGGTGGCGAGCGCAGCACGGATCGCGAACTCTACGGCACTGCGGTTGAGAACCGGCAGGGCTCCCGGCATGCCGGTGCAGACCGGGCAAGTGTTGTGATTGGGTGGGGCGCCGAAAGCCGCCGAACATCCACAGAACAGCTTGGACTCGGTCAGAAGCTGAGTGTGAACTTCGAGGCCTACTACGGCCTCCCAGTTGCCCGCCTCGTATTCGCTCACGCCCCTGCGATCTCCGGCGCTCGTTTGTGGAACTCGGTCGAATCTTCATAGGCCGCCGCGACACCGAACAAGCACGGCTCCTGAAGGGGCGCGGCTGCGAGTTGAAGCCCGATGGGCAGACCGTTGCCGTCGAAGCCGCAGGGTATCGAGATCCCCGGAAGGCCGGCGAGATTGACGGGAATGGTGAGTATGTCCGACAGGTACATCGCGATGGGGTCGTCGATGCGCGAACCGATCTCGAAAGCGGTTCCCGGAGAGGTCGGCATGGCGATGACGTCGCAGTTTTCGAAGGCGCTGGTGAAATCCTGACGAATCAAGGTGCGCACCTTCATGGCTTTGACGTAGTAGGCGTCGTAGTAGCCGGCCGACAGAGCGTAGGTCCCGAGCATGATGCGCCGCTTGACCTCGGTGCCGAATCCCGCGTCGCGGCTTGCGCCGTACATGCCGACCAGCCCTTCGTCTTCGCCCGCCCTCAGTCCGTAGCGTACCCCATCGTAACGCCCGAGGTTGGAGCTGGCCTCCGCCGTAGCGACCAGGTAGTAGGTCGCTGCCGCGAAGTCGGTGTGAGGCAGGCTGATGTCGACGAGCTCGGCGCCGAGGGAGGCGAGTTGGTGGAGACCCGCGCGCACGGCTTTGTCGACGTCGGGTTCGATGCCGTCGATGAAGTACTCTTTCGGGATTCCGACACGCAATCCTTTGAGATCCTTCCCGCACTCGCTCGTCATCGCAGGCACCGGAGCATCGATGCTGGTCGAATCCATCGGATCCTTTCCCGCTACCGCTTCGAGCATGAGTGCTGCGCCACGAACCGAGGTGGCCAACGGACCGACCTGATCGAGGGACGATGCGAACGCGATGACGCCGTAGCGGCTCACGCGTCCATAGGTCGGTTTCATCCCGACAACCCCGCAGTAAGAAGCCGGTAGGCGGATGGAGCCGCCGGTGTCGGTGCCGTAGGCGCCGAGGGCCTGGCGGGCCGCGACCGCGGTGGCCGAGCCGCCCGAAGAGCCGCCGGCGACACGGTCTCGAGACCAGGGGTTGCGCGTTTGTTGCAGTCCGGAGTTCTCGCAGGACGAACCCATCGCGAACTCGTCCATGTTGACCTTGCCGACCAGCACCGCACCGGCCTCTTTGAGCTTGGCCGTGGTCGTGCCTTCGTAGGCAGGCACGTAGTCGGCCAGGATCTTCGATGCGCAGGTGGTGCGCACGCCCTCGGTGATGAAGATGTCTTTGAGGGCGATTGGGATGCCCGTCAGGGGACGGACGTCGTCGCCCGCTTTCAACCGCGCGTCGGCTACTTTGGCCTGCTCTCGCGCGGAATCGGCTGTTACTTCGAGGAAGCTGGATACGGCGCCGTCGGTGGCTTCGATCTGCGACAGGCAGGCTTCGGTCAGCTCGGCCGAGCTGATCTCGCCGGCACCCAGCAGCCGCGAGGCCTCTTCTATGGACAGCTCGTTGAGGGAGCCCACCGGTGTCTACTCGATGATGCTGGGCACGACGAAGTGCCCATTTTCACGTTTCGGCGCGTTGGCCAGGGTGCGTTCGGGTTCCTGGGGGTTGGTGACGCGGTCTTCCCTGAACGGCGTCTCCATCGCGACTACGTGAGAGGTCGGCTCGATGTCGGAGGTGTCGAGCTCGTTGAGCTTCTCCACGTAATCGAGGATCGCGCTGAGGTCCTCGCCGAGGCTCTCGACCTCGGCGTCGGAAAGCTCGAGTCGCGCCAATGCGGCCACATGCCTTACCTGCGAGGCGGAAAGCTTCATCCGCGCAGAGTTAACACGGTCCCCAAAGGCCTGCAAAAACGCTGCTATTCAGCGGCGAAAGTACGGGTGAAGCCAAAGGCGACGATGCCGCCGCGCATGCTGTACTCGCCGGGCAGGACCAGCGCGCCGGCCGGGGAGATCGACCGGCTGTCGGGAAATGCATAGCCGACCATGGCGTCGACCTTCCATTCGCCGAAGGCATGGGCGAGCCCCGCGGAAATCTTGGTATCGTCCGCGTCGTAGACCAACGGATTGACTCCGGCCGAGCCGACGATGTGAGAGGCGTACGATGCGCCGAGGCGAAGCCACCAGTCATCGCGGAACTGATACTCGGCGCCGATCGAATATTTCCATTCGTCTTTCGCATCCGGAATGAAAGGCACATTCGCCGCGGGAGTAAGCTCGAACTTGATGATGGACTCTCCGAAGCTGCTCGAATCGATGAACCTGATCGACGACGACAAAGTCAGGCGCGGGGAGCAGCGGTAGGTAGCGCCGAGAAAGACTTTGGCCGGTATTTGTAGGTCGACCTCCACGTCCTGGATCATGCCGCCGCCCAGGTCCATTGTGCCGTCCATCCAGACAACGCCGGGTGTTTGAAGCCCAAGACCGAAGCTCAGGTCGTCGCTCGCCTTCCAGGTGGCGCCGAAACCGGCCTGAACGCCCGGCGAATTGATCTTGTAGTTGAAGTAGGTGCCCATCAACGTGTAATGGGTTCGCAGTTGTCCGAACAAACCGGAGATCTTGGCTCCGACTGACAGACTGTCAGACACGCGGTACGCGAGAGCGAAGGGAAGCTCGAGCACGATGGTCTCGCTGAAGAACTCGTCGATGCCCAGGCCGGGGTCGGCTTCGAATTCGAAGGTCGACCCGGTGGAACCGAACAGTCCCGTTCCGAAGTAGAGGCGGTCGCTCAGGGGCATCGCAAGCCCAAAGGCTGGGATCAAAGGGAACTGTTCTTCACTGTCGCGGTATCCGATGGTTGAAGAAGCATCGAGATCGCTGGCGCCGTAGCCCACTCCGATCGAGGTGCCGATCGTTGTCGAGTCGAACTGAGTCAGTCCCGCGGGATTGGCGAACAGAGCGGCCGCCGGGGTGGGGGGATCGGCTACGCGGCTGCCCTGAAGCGGCAGGTCCGAGGAATCGACCCCGGGAGGCAGAAGGTTGGAAGCAAGCGCGTCCGAGGGCAGCTGGAACCAGATAGATAGCGCTGCGCCGGCAGCGGCGGCGCGTAACGAGACTCTAAACATTGAACGAAATTCCCCGTGGTCGTGACAAGCGCGGCTCGGCCTGCTCAGCCCCGCCAAGCGTTCGGCATCTTGTCGAATGCCTCGGTCGTCCCCCTTTGGCTGGTGCGCTCTCTAGGTTGCACCCACCGCCCTGCCTACCGCACAATCCATGCCATGAACAGCGCCGCGCTAGGGCGCGCCGGCGGCTGTGTTGGGCAACGTCGACGCCGCTCACGTTTGCAGGCCTTGGAACCGAGGGTCTCGCATTTCAAACGAGTGAGAATCAACCTGCGTCTCTACGGCTTCGGTGACGCTTATGATCTCGGTGTGATTGCGGGCGGCCCGCGCGACCGGACACCATCGGCAGGCCGATGGCCGGGGCCAGCAACAAGGCACGAGGGCAGGCGGCCGAAGATATCGCTGCAGCCTACCTGGAGTCGCTCGGCTACCTGATCCTCGAGCGCAACTACAGGTCCAAGCTCGGGGAGCTTGATATCGTCGCCCTCGATCGAAACACCGTCGTGTTCGTCGAGGTAAAGTGCCGCCGGGATGCGGCCTTCGGCCTGGAGGCGGTCGACGCTGCCAAGCAACGCCGCCTGGCGAGATTGGCGGCGGAGTACTCCTACCTTCGGCCGATGCCTGGCGCGGACTTTCGGTTCGATGTGGTGGCCGTGGTTGGTAGCGACAAGACGGCGGCGTCCTGTGTGCACGTCAAAGATGCCTTTGACGGCGTTTTCGAGTACTGATCTCCCAACCCGATGCTGGACATAAAGCTACTCAGAGACGAACCCGCCGAGGTAAAGCGCCGGTTGGCCACTGTGGGCTGTGAGGCTGCCGAAGTCGACGCCGTGATCGAGCTCGACGAGCGTCGCCGCGCCCTGCTGGTAGAGGTCGAAAGCGGCCGCGCCGAGCGCAAGCAAGCCTCCAAGAAGATCGGCGCAATGTCGCCCGGCGCGGAAATGGAAGAGGCCAAAGCGGCAGTGCGCGCCATCGGCGACAAGATCTCTGCGGCCGAGAAGGAGTTGGCCGGGATCGACGAGAGGCTCGACTTGGCAATGCTTTCCTTGCCCAATCTGCCCCATCCCGACGTTCCCGAGGGCAAGACCGAAGACGAGAACGTCGTCGTTCGTGAGGTCGGTGATACTCCAGCGTTCGACTTCGAGCCCAAGCCGCATTGGGAGCTCGGCGAAGCTCTTGGAATCCTCGACTTCGAGCGAGGGGTGAAGATATCGGGCACGCGCTTTTACGTTCTCAAAGGTGACGGAGCCCGCCTCCAGCGCGCGTTGATCGCCTGGATGCTCGACTTGCATACCAGCGAGCACGGATACAGCGAGGTGTATCCGCCTGCCATGGTGCGCGAGGAATGCCTCTACGGGACCGGCAACCTGCCCAAGTTCGGTGACAACCTCTATCGAGACGCCGAAGAGGATTTCTACTTCGTTCCTACGGCCGAGGTTCCGGTAACCAACTTGTACAGGGACGAGATACTGCAGGCCGCAGATCTACCCATCCAACACGTTGCCTACACGCCCTGTTTCCGACGTGAGAAGATGTCGGCCGGGCGAGATGTGCGCGGGATAAAGCGCGGACATCAGTTCGACAAAGTCGAGATGGTGCGTTTCGTTCGGCCCGAAGACTCCGATGCAGCCCTGCTCGATCTGCTCGACAACGCCGAGGATGTCGCGCGCACGCTCGGCATACGGCACCGAGTGGTGCAGATGTGCACGGCCGACCTGAGTTTCGTCGCGGCGATAAAGTACGACGTCGAGTTGTGGGCGGCGGGTTGTCAGGAATGGCTGGAAGTGAGCTCTTGCTCGAACTTCACGGACTTCCAGGCGCGCCGCGCCAACATCCGTTTCCGTGAGGGCAAGGACAAACCCCAGCTCGTGCACACGTTGAACGGCTCGGGCCTGGCTTTGCCGCGCGTGATGATAGCCGTACTCGAGAATTTCCAGCGTGCCGACGGCAGCGTGGAAATCCCCGAGGTGCTGCGCCCTTACATGGGCGGACAGTCCGAGATACGCGCTGCTTAGATAGCGGCGGCCAGTTCGGCCCTCTCTTCCAACAAGGGAGATCCCGACTCTTTCAACGGTTTGAGTTCGCTCAGTATCGTAGCCTCAGCCGGTGAGGGTAGGGCCGCGCCCGATGCGTAGAGCAACTCGAGCGATCCCAGGTTGGAGTCCAGAACCTTACGGTTGTATCCGGCCGGGGGCGCCGTGAACTCGAAACCGTCGAGCAGTGTCACGGTAACGGGTTGCTTGTCGCCCTTTTCTACGGCCAGCGCATTGGCGACCGACATTCTGTAATAAGTGCCTGCGGCTTCCTCCACCAGAGGCTGAAGGCTCTCGAAGTTGGACGTGGGCTCACCGTTGGCGGCCTCGTCGTCCGTTCCAGCGGTCTCCACACGCTCCATCCAGTCGCGCACGGATTCGGGCCCGGCGCTTATCCATCCATAGCCCGTCGGATCACGCCTGATCTGCCTGAGCATCCCGTAGAAGGCGAAGTCGGCCACATGCGGCACGGAACCCGTGACGAAGCCGTTCGCTTCCACCGCCACCGCTAAAGCGCGCAGGATGCGGTGAAGCATTTCGTACCAAGCTTCGGCGTTCTCCGTTGTGGCACCCATGCGTGGCACGGTGCTGATGATGTTGGGCGGAAAGTCTTTCGCGGCTGCCTGGAACTCTACGCCCGGCACCCCGTGAGACATCATGCAGGCGATGATGGCCGCGTTCTGTGCGGCGTCGGCTTCATGGTACCAGCGTGAAGACAGCATGATGCGCACCAGCCATTCGTCGGCATAGTCCTCGAGCAGCATGGCCAGCGTGTCGATGCCCTTGTCGGGCCAGCGCGCCGGGCGGTCCGGGAAGTGCTGTTCGAAGTGCGCGGCCATGGGTGTGGAGTCGTTCATGGCCTCGTCGTCGGGGGAGATGAACACCGGCACCATGGTCTTGCCCGTACGCGCTTGCAGGACGGAGAAGCGGGTCTCGGCGTTCTCGATGTGCTCGGTGTAGGGGACTCGCTTGTAGTTCATCAGGGCCCGGATCTTGTCGGAATACGGGCTGTTGTGCATCGTCCACAGTTGATATTCGTTGTGCATCGTATGTTTCCCCGTGCAGGCTGCCGTGCAGCTTCTCGTGCACGCATCTGGCGAACCTGATATGTTCCTTGGCGCGCCGCAGGACCCTAGCGGCGGCGGGCGGGTAATTCCAGGCGTCCTCGCGGCTTTGGCAGTGGCGGCGAGGGCCTAGGCGGCGCCGCGTCCGATACCAGGTCGGAGCATCAATCAGGGGAGGGGTGGCCGAGTCCGGTTTAAGGCACCGGTCTTGAAAACCGGCGACGGGAAACCGTCCGCGAGTTCGAATCTCGCCCCCTCCGCCATTTTGCAATTTCAGTACTCTTTAAAAGATGTTTCCTTTCAACATTTGGGCTGTAGTTGTGAGCGCTCTATTGAGTTACGGGGCAAGTTCAGTGTGGTTCCTGGTGCTTTTTCGGGAAGCGTACACCAAAGGCCTTGGCCGCACAGTAGAACAATTGGCAGCCGGGCCATCGATGGGCGTCGCTTCCCTTATACAGATCGTAGGCAATGTAGTGATGGCTGCCACGCTTGGGTGGCTCATGGCAAAACTCAATATGCAGAGCGTTACTGGGGGGCTTGTCCTTGCAGCTACTACTTGGGTCGGATTTGTCGCCGCGGTCTTGGGGCCGATGTACGCATTTCAGGCGTTTTCAATTCGTTTTTTCCTTATCACAGCGGGAAGTGTGCTGGTGTCACTCTTGATTATGGGAGTGACGCTCGGTGCTTGGAAGTAGATACTTTCAGGGAGCTTGCGTCTCAGAGCCGACCGAATCGAAAGTACCCCCGGGCGAGCTTGCGAGCACGGGGGTAGGTTTCGGTCAGGGCGCGATAGCTCGCGAGGCAACTGGCTCAGCAGAGCGCCGTCTCCCCTTCGCCCGGGCGCTGCCCGTTCGCGAAAACTACCTTGCTGCGGGCTTCGCTGATCGTGGTGTGAAGGTCCTCGAACAGCCGCGGGCCCAGCCTCAGGGTGACGGCGCCAACCGTAAGGTGGACGCTCGAGCAGTCGCAGAGTTCCACGCGCGAGGCGTCGCCGCGGGCCAAAAGTCGATGTTGGGTGTGTTTCGGGCTTGCCATGTCTGAACTATCTCCACCGCGTGCCGCCCGCACCGTTGGGCCGCCGCGGGCCCCAGTTCCGGGACAGCCAGTTGATATTGAATGTCATTTTCAATTAGAACCCTGTCCTTGTCAAGGGCCCGCCGGCGTTGTTGCCCTGGACTTGTCGCCTTCACGGTGGGATGAGGTGGTGCCGGAACGGACCTGATGAGCCAGGATCTTTACGAACGCATTCAACGCCTCGAAGACGTCGAGGCCATCAAGCAACTCAAGTATCGCTATTGCTTGGCCTGCGACGACGACTACGACGCCGAGCGCCTTGCACCGTTGTTTGTCGAGGACGCCATATGGGATGGCGGCGCGATGGGCCGATTCGAAGGACGCGATGCCATTCGGGCTTTCTTTGCCGGCGCATCCAAGCTCGTACCGTTCGCCGTGCACCACGTGACCAATCCGCTGATCGATGTCGACGGGCTTCAAGCAACGGGCCACTGGTATCTGTGGGAACCCATCGTGTTTGCCCAAGGACCTCAGGCACTGTGGATGGCCGGGCGCTACGACGATCGCTATCGCCGTGAGGGTGGTACTTGGGTTTTCGAGAAGGTGAGCCTCGACGTTCGCATGCTGTCTCCCTACGAAGAGGGGTTCGCCAAAGTCCGCGTTGCCGAGCTACCAGGCTAGCCGAGCAGGCTACCAAGGGGCAAGGCAGTCATGAGTGCTGAGCAGAACGCCGCGATCGTACAGGATTTCTATGCCCTGGTGCTGGCCGGCGAGGTGGAGACGGCGGCGGCGAAGTACCTGAGCCCGGACTTCGCCTGGGACAATCCTCTACCCGATGGGATCCCCTATGGAGGCAAGTTCGAGGGGCCGGACGGAGCGGGGCGCTACCTTGCACTCATCTTCGAAACACTCGATCTGACGGACTTCGGCATAGACGAAGTCGTCGCGAATGACGATCACGTGGTGCTTCTCGGTCACGAGACTGCCGAGGTCAAGAAGGGCGGTGGCAGCTATACCCAAGACTGGGTGCATGTACTGCGGCTGAGCGACGGAAAGATCACATACCTGCGGGAATACAACGACACAGCGAAGATGAAGGCTGCGTTCTAGCCGAGGTCGTACAGAGCCTCAGCAAGGTGCCCGGTTGCGCGCCACCCATTCGTCGACTGCGCCCCATTGGTCGTGGATCCAATCGATTCGTCCTTGGCGGTCGGCCGGTATGTCGGCGGCCGGTACACGCCAGAACTTCATGCGCACTTCGCGGCCGACTAACGCCCCGCGCAGAAACTCGGCGAAGCTGGCGGCGCCTTCGAATCCTGTGTGGGCCAGGAGCACGACGTCGGCGGGAGTCGCAGCCGTGCCGTTTCTTTCGAGGAGAGTCAGCACACCGCCGAGACGGGGCGGTAGAACCTGAGTCAATACCGCAGCACGGCCGGCACTCTCGGCGTCGCCCGATTCTGAAAAGCGTTTGCGAATCCGCTCGAGCTTGGCGGGTGAAAACCTCGTGCCCTCCGGGTAGAGCAAGACGCCGTCTCTTTCGCCTAGACCCTCCATGAGTCCTGCGACTCCGGCGAGTTCGGCTGCGCCGTCGACGGCCCCGCGGCGCACAAAGTAGTTGGGTAAGCGATTGCCGACGATGTCCAGGCAGGGGTCCCACAGCAGCTCACGCTTGAGCACGTAGCGTAGGCTGATGCCGTAGCGGTTGGCGACGAAGACGGCGGGAAGCACCGTGTCGCCGATGCTGGCGTGCCTGACCAGGAGAATTATCGGCCCCTTCGTGAGGTCACCGCAGTTCTCGATCCTCACGCGCAGGCCGAAGATTCGCTTCCCCGCCGTCCAAAGCACTGACGCCCACATGCTCTGCAATCGGAGGTTCCACCGCTGGTATTCTTCGCTCTTGATGCGACCGCTGACGGCAGCAGCTAGCCAGACAAGAAACGAGGCAATGATCCCGAATGTCTCGCACCAAAGATAGACGGTGAAATACAGAACGCAGCGTAGGAACACGGCGGGCCGGCCGGTGACGAGATCCGCCAGGGCGGCCGCCGCCAGGAATAGCGGAAGCGCTACGAGCGCGAGCGCCGACAACGCGAAGTACATGGGGATCGTGACCAGCCGCCGCGCCCACATGACGGATCTGCTCTGAGTCGAGTGGGAAGCCGTTAGCCGAGAATCCAGGCTCTGCGTAGTCGTATCAGCCAAGACGCCGGCTCCACTCGTATAGTGACTCCAGGTCGGAGAACACGCGAAGTCCTGCCGTGTCGGCGGGTGCACCGTCGCCACCCACGAACAGTTCTATAGAGGTCGGAAGAGAATCTCTGAGCCGCCGTAGCCGGGATGCGGAATCGGCCCCGGCGTGTGGAGCCGACACGCCGATGCCCACGGCACGAGTGCGAAGACTGCACGCATGTTTCGCGATCTCTTCGGGAGGGAGATCGACACCGAGATTGCGCACTCTCACCCCCGCGACGGCCAATACGAGGGAGGCCATCTGTATGCCTATCCCATGCAGATCGCCCGGCAGGGTCGCCAACACTACGAGGGCGCCATTGGCTCGTTCGTCGAAGGGCAACCTGAAGGACCCGAGGAGGTCGCCTAGCAGTTCCGAGAAGAAGTGCTCGTGCGCGATGTCGAGTTCTCCTCTCTCCCAACGGGTCCCGATATCCTCGACGAGTGGTGCGATCCTGCCGGCGAGGAACTCGACCGGTCCGAGCCTCGCCCACTCTCCGTTGAGCAGGCGAGTCAGCGTCTCCCCGTCGAATCTCGCGACGGCGGCTACGGCTTCATCGGTCCGAAAGCGCGGGGCGGTATCTGTTGCCGATGGAGCGGGGCCGAGGAGTTGAGCCAGCTCTTGCTCACTGGCACTGACTACTTGGCCGGCCCTGAAGCCACGGTGGAGAGCCTCGGCGATGCGCTTGAGCCGCGGAACACTCGAAAGAGAGTAGAGACGGTGGCCGGACGGAGTTCGCTCTGGAGCTGGATATCCGTAACGTCGTTCCCAGGTCCTCAGTGTTGCCGCCGGGATTTCGGTGGCCCGCGATAGAGCACCGATGGTTACCATCACCGCTTCGTCAGTGGGGATAGGGGTTTCCTCCCAGGTAGGCTCGTCAGGCATAGTAGTGAAATTACAGGTACTTGAGCAGGTTGTCAAGTTTTTGAATAAGTCTTGACAAGATATTGCATAATAGTTATCTTCTCACCGACACCGTTTAGGAGAGACAGACCGTGAAGACATCCCGCACATCCCATCCAGGCCCGTTGGGCTCAACCGGCAGAGCCCGGGCCCTCCTGGCAGTTATCGCTTTTGCGCTGTCGCTGGCACCGCAGACGGCCAAGGCTTACCCGGCGGCCGAGATCGCGGGTGTGGAGTTCGCCGCCCGCCATGACGCCTCGGGCAACGATCTGGTTCTCAACGGGATCGGTTTGCTGCGCTACAAAGTAGTGTTCAAGGGCTACGTTGCGGGGTTGTACCTGGGCTGCGACGCCGAGCCCGCGTCGCTGCTCGGCGATGTGCCCAAGCGTCTCGAGATCGAGTACTTCTGGTCGATTGGTGCCAAGGACTTCGCAAAGGTCACTCTCGAGGGAATCACGAAAAACCTCGCGCCGGAGGAGGTCGAAGCGTTACGGCCGCGTATCGAAGAGTTCAACGGCCTGTATCAAGACATCGAGCCCGGGGATCGTTACGCGCTTACTTACGCTCCCGGCCGGGGAACCGAGCTTGCGCGCAACGGTAACTCACTGGGCGTGGTGCCTGGGGCCGACTTTGGCTCAGCGCTGTTCTCCATCTGGTTTGGAAGTGAGCCGTTCAGCGAGTCGCTGAAGCAAGACCTACTGGTTGGCGATTCTGCATGGAAGGCGGCCAGCTGCACCTAGCGGCGAAAGGAGAACCCAAGCTGTGACGCAAGCCACGACAGCTTCTTGGCCGCTGAGGCAACTCGGCGCCGCCATCTCGCCGATCATCGACGCGACGGTGGCTTTGTCTTTTGCCGGTACCGGCTATCGGATCCACGCGCTCAACTTCGATCCTAAGGATCTGGACGTTGATCTCAGGGGTAGGCGTTGCGCGGTGACGGGTGCGACTTCCGGGCTGGGTTTGGAAACAGCCAGGGCACTGGCAGCGCTGGGTGCGGATGTTCTCTTGCTTTGTCGTAACGAGGAGCGCGGCAGGTCGGTGGCGTCGCAAATCATTGAGGAGACAGGCAACCGCAGCGTGGCCGTCGAGGTTGTCGATCTGTCCAGCATGGGCTCGGTTCGAGCTTTGGCTAAGAGGATAGGCGACGACCCGATCCATGTCCTCGTTCACAACGCCGGCTTGTTGCCGGCCGAGCGAGAGGAATCCGATGATCGCTTCGAGTTGACCCTGGCCACCCACGTGTTCGGACCTCATCTGCTGACCAAGCTATTGCGACGGAACCTGGAGGAAGCAGGCGGTGCGCGGGTGATATGGGTCTCGTCCGGCGGCATGTACACCCGCCGTCTACAGCTCGAAGACCCCAATTGGGAGGAGCGTCCCTACGACGGCGTCGTGGCCTATGCCGAGACCAAGAGGGCGCAGGTGATCTTGTCGGAGCTTTGGGCGGAGCAGCTGCGTGACAGTGGTATCACGGTCAACGCCATGCACCCGGGGTGGGCCGACACGCCGGGAGTGCAAAGCTCGCTTCCCGGTTTCAGGAAGGTCACGAAGAGTATCCTGAGAACTCCGGCTCAGGGCGCCGATACCATCGTCTGGTTGGCCGCCAGCCCAAGCGCCGCAAACGAGACCGGCAAGTTCTTCATGGACCGCAAGTCCAGGTCCACTCACTATCTGCGAAGTACCCGCGAAACCGAGCAGGAACGCTCGGCTCTATGGGAGTTCGTGGAGCGCGCGACCGCCGGCGACACCGATTCCCAGCCCTGTTGACCCCACAAGCCGACAGGCGCACAAATGGTGGCTGGGGGAGTTCCGCCATGGCCACGCCCGACGTGTCCGTCATCATAACGACGTACAATACACCCCGGTTCCTCGAATACTGCCTTTTGGGATACGGACGCCAGACCGTCCCCGATTTCGAGTTGGTGATAGCCGATGACGGCTCCACCGACGACACGCGTGAACTCATCGAAAAATTCGACCGCGAAACCCCGCTCTCCATCAAGCACGTCTGGCAAGAGGACCGCGGCTACCGGAAGTGCCACATCCTGAACAAGGGCATTCGAGCATCCGAAGGCGAGTATCTGATCTTTGCCGACGGTGACTGCATCCCGCATTCGATGTTCGTTGAGGATCATCTCGAGGCCCGCCGTCCCAAGACCGGCTTCACCAGCCGCCGTGTAAAATGGGGCAAGCAATTCACGGCCGGACTCACCCGCGAGTACATTGCATCGGGAGCCTACGAGTCCTTCGACCTCAGGCTGATCGCCAGCTTTCTGCGTTTTGATACCAAGCGGCTGACCCGCGGCGTGCGAATCACCAACGGCCTGGTAAGCCCTCTGATCAACAGCCATCGCAAGCTCCTGTCCGGATGCAGCTTCTCTCTCGAGAGGGCGGCGATGGAAGCGATCAACGGATTCGATGAAGAATACGAAGGGCCCGGGTTCGGACCCGACCGGGACGTACATCTGAGGCTGGAGTCGGCCGGTTACACGATCCGTTCTCTGATGTACAAGGCCCTCCAGTACCACATGTATCACCCCGAGGTCAGGCGTCCACCCAAGAACCGGGAACGCTACGACCGCTTACTCAAAGAACGCTGGATCCAGTGCGAGAAGGGGCTACGTACGCTCTCGCAGGTGAGGTAGAGTCCGTAACGCGGACGAGGACAAGAGAATGGCAAAGACTCGCGTGCTGATGGTGATGCAGGGCTTCGGAACTATCTCGCAGACCTACATGGTCAACGAGGTCAAGGCCCTAGGGGACGACTACGAGGTGCGGGTCGTACAGGTCAAGGGCTGCGACATGCTCGCCAAGGAGCATCCCCCCTTCGAGAGCGCATCGGTGAAAGATCTCACCCGCCTTCGCGAGATAGTCGAAGAGTTCAGGCCCGATGTGATGCACGCCCACTACTATCACTACGCGCCTTTGCTGCAGAAGCTCGCTGCGCCTCGTGGGACCCCCTTCACGATTCGTACGCACTCCTATGACGGCTTGAAGGCCGCAAGGCGCAGATTGCCTTTCCCCAGTAAGGAACTGCGGGCGATCAACTCCGATCTTTGTGTAGGCGTGCTCGGCTTTCCCTTCATCATGCGCATACTGGAGAGCATCGGCGTACACCCCGACCGTCTCGTCGATTGCTATCCCGTCATCGACTACGACCGCTTCTATGACCGTTTTCCCAACGGGGATGCGATCATCAACGTGGGCGCCTGCATCCCGAAGAAGCGCATGGAGGACTTCGTCGATCTCGGTAAGCTCACCGACAGACCCTGCAACCTGTATGCGATCGGCTACCGCTCCGACGACTTGGACCGTTACAACGAAAAGAACGGCAGCCCCATCACCGTATGCGATCCCGTAGAGCCCGAGGAAATGCCTGCCGTCTACAAAGCTCACGGATGGCTGGTCTACACCGCTTGCCCCAAGCTCAAGACCGTCGGGTGGCCCTTGGCGGTGGCCGAAGCGCAAGCGTCGGGGCTCGGCATTTGCCTGCCCAACATACGCCCCGACATCGCCGAGTACCTTGGCGGTGCCGGTTTCCTCTACGACTCGATCGCGGAAGTCCCGGCCATCATAGAACAGCCCTATCCCGAAGAGATGCGCGAGATCGGCTTCGAGCATGCCAAGAAGTCCGACGTCAAGCGCCACATCCATCTGCTCACCGACGTATGGGATCGAGCCGTCGGCCGTTCTTCGAGTGCCGAGGCTTCGCAGCCCGGATACGAAGGCGAGCCAGCGGCATCGCGCGGTCTCTAGCACGGCGAGACCATGCCGAAGCCTTCGTACCCGGACCGGCACTAGAGCGTGAACCTAGGACTCACAACCCACTACGCATTCCGTGCGGCTCTGAGTTCCTTCGGTTCTTCGAGCGAACCTCCGCGGCGAGACCCGGTGATCATCGGGGCTCTCGGCGGCTCGGCCACCCGGTTGACGGTGCAGATTCTGAGACGCGCCGGGGTGTGGATGGGCGACTGGGTCGATCAAAAGACCGAAGACTCTTTGTCCTTCCGCGTGTACCTGGCCCTGCATTTCAACAGCCTGGTCGCCAACCGCGATAATCCCGACATCTCCGAGCGCGACCTGCGCGGGTTACGCCGCGCCGTGCGTGTCCACCTGCTCGAATACCCCGGCCAAGGCATGCGCTGGGGTTGGAAGAACCCGCGCAACATGTGGCTGATTCCGTTCCTGTCCAAGGAATACCCCGACATGCGCTTCATACACGTACTGCGCGATGGCCGTGAGATGGCCCAGACCGGCAACGATTTTTTGCTCAGCCGTCACGGCAGATCGATTCTTACCGGTCGCTTCCGCCTACAAACCGACGACCCAGTCGACGCTCAGCTGGCCTTGTGGCGTATCGGTAATACCTTCGCGCGAGACAGCGCGCTCCGCTGCTTGCCCGAGGGCAACTACATGCAGATCCGCTATGAGGATCTTTGTGAAAAACCGGACGTTGAAGTCCGGCGCTTGCGCGAGTTTCTCGACCTCCCCGACGATGAGAGTGTCGTCAGCGACTGGGCGAGCATGATCAAACCGTCCAAGCGCATCGGACGGTGGCGTGAGTCGGAAGATCCGCGTCTCCTGAGCCCGGCCTCCGACGTTCGCGACGCCCTGTCGTCATTCGGCTACAACTAGCCCGCGGCGGCACAAGACAAGGCCCGTACGAGCCGCCGGAAACCGGCGCTAGCTTTCCTTCGACAACCGCTTACGTGCTGAGGCCAGTCCCTTTTCTTGTTCGGGTGTGAGCTCGGGATATCGCAATCCCATTGAGGCAAACGTCCGCTCGAGGATATCGGCGACGCTCGCGCGCATGAACGGCTTGCTGTCGGCGGGGATCGCGAACCACGGCGCCCACGGGCGCGAGGTTTCGTTGAGACATTCCTCGTAGGCAGCCATGTAGTCGTCCCAGTATTCGCGTTCCTCGACGTCGGAATCGGAGAACTTCCACTGCTTTTTTTGTTTGTCGATGCGGTCGAGAAAACGTCGTCGCTGCTCGTCTTTCGACACATTGAGCCAGAACTTGAGGATCACCGTCCCGCTCAATGCCAGGTGCTGCTCGTGATTTCGGATCGATTCGAAACGTTGAGGCCAGATCTTTTCGGGGCGGCGGGGCTCCGGAAGCCGCTGGGCATCGAGGTACTCCGGATGGACTCTGACCACCAACACTTCTTCGTAGTAGCTGCGGTTGAAAACGCCGATGCGTCCGCGCTCGGGCAGCCTCGTAGTGGTGCGCCACAGAAAATCGTGGTCGAGCTCCTCACGTGACGGTTGCTTGAAGGAATAAACCTGAAACCCGGCCGGGTTCAGGCCGCTCATCACCGCCCGGATCGTCGAGTCCTTACCGGCGGCGTCGAGGGCTTGGAAGATGCACAAGATTGCGTGGCGGTCCTGGGCGTAGAGGACGCGCTGATGGTCGTCGAGGGCGTCTATCGTGTCTTTGAGCCGCCCCTTGCACGCCTTGTCGTCTGGCGCCGATTTCGGTGGCACGGTCGGAGCCGAGGCGATCGAGAAGCTCCCGTCGAAGGCTACGCGGAACTCGCTGTCGACAGGTGCCAGATAGTCCAGTCCGGGTTTGGGAGCGGCCATGTAGCTGAGCTACCGCCGTTGTCGGCCCAGAGCAATACAGGCCCCGGCGAATCCCGCTCTCCGTCGTGACGTTCCGGAGCCTGCCTCGGGTTAGCAGAAATTTAATGATCCGTCTCAGCCGCGGTCACCGGCAGCGGTGCGGGCCGTCTCTTTGAGCGGGGCAGGGCGGATGCTGTCGTCGCCGGTGAGCTAACCCCGCGGAAACCAAAGTCGGCTGGTTGAGCGCGCAATCTCATGACTATGATCAAGGTTGTTGCTGACGGCGTGCGCCGGCACGGGCGCGTTGTAGGAACGGGCACCGGCGCAGCTTTGTCTCAGGGCACGCCGGTTAGTATGAAGTAGTTGACATATCCCATGTCGGACACCCAAGCGCACAGCACATCGTCAGTCGAGGCCTCCGGAGGCGAATCGGCCCAGGCTCCCATGGAGTGTGCTCCGGCGTCAGGCGATGCTCCGGCGAGCCTCCTCAAGAAGACCCCGACGGAATCGCGCAAGCCCCGGGAGGGCGCGCGACGCGAGAACCCTGAGCGTGGCAAGGGTATAGAACTAGTTGCCTCCGAAGAGTTCGACCTGGACTCGCCCGAACTCTACCTCAACCGCGAGCTGACCTGGTTAGCTTTTACGCGCCGGGTTCTCAACGAGGCGCGTGATCCCCGGGTTCCGCTGCTGGAGAGGGTGAAGTTCCTTTCCATCGTCGGTTCCAATCTCGACGAATTCTCCATGAAGCGTATCGGCGGCCTCAAGCAGCAGGTCGGCGCCGGCGTGCACGAGCTGACCGTCGATGGCCGGACCCCTCAGGAACAGATCGCGGAGTGCAACGGCTACGTCTGTTCCCTGTGCGACGAGATGCGCGAGACCTACAACGACCTTCTCGAGCAGCTCAGGGACAACGATATCTTGATCACTCCCTATCGAGACCTGTCGGAGACCGAGCAAGCCGAGGTCCGCGAGCACTATCGCAAGAACATCTTCCCGCTGGTCACGCCTCTGGCGATGGATCCTTCACACCCCTTTCCCTTCATATCCAATCTGTCGCTGAACCTATTAGTCGCCCTGAGGGCCGGAGAAGGGGAGCGCGAACTGCTAGCCCGGGTGAAGGTTCCCGTGGGAGCCGGCGTGCCGCGTTTCATAAGGGTAGGCAGGGGACACCGCTACGTATCACTCGAAGACGTGATGGCGTGCAATCTCGACCTGTTATTCCCGGGGGTGGAAGCCGAGGCTTGCGCTTTCTTCAGGGTGACCCGCAACGCCAACACCGAGCGCGACGAAGAAACGGCCGATGACCTGTTGGCGATGATCGAGGCCGAGCTGCGCGACCGAAAGTTCGCGCCCATCGTGCGCCTGGAGACGGCCGCCGGAATACGTGCGGCCCACAGAGGCATGCTCGCCGCGGAATTGGGTCTGGATGAGGCGGTCGACATCTTCGAGAGCGACATGTTGCTCGGCGTCCGTGATCTGATGGAGATCGCTGTCATCGACAAGCCCGAGCTTCACGATCCTGACCATCACCCGGCCGGCAACTCCAAGCTTCAGGACAGCCGCAAGATCTTCCACGTCATCCGCGACAAGCGTGAGATCCTCCTCGAGCATCCCTACGAATCCTTCAGCACATCGGTGGAACGGTTCGTGCGCGAAGCCAGCGAGGATCCGAAGGTACGCGCCATCAAGATGACGCTCTACCGGACCTCGGCCGATACGCGCATCATCGAGCATCTCGTCGATGCCGCCCGCAACGGCAAGCAGGTCGCGGTGGTGATGGAGCTCAAGGCCCGCTTCGACGAGGAAGCCAACATCCGCTGGGCCAGCCGGCTCGAGGAGGTCGGCATCCACGTCAACTACGGTGTGGTCGGACTCAAGACTCACGCCAAGGTGATCCAAGTCCTGCGCATGGACTACGACGGGTTGCGGCGGTACGTGCACATCGGAACCGGCAACTACCATGCCGGCACCGCCAGACTTTACGCCGACTTCGGTCTGTTCACCTGTGACGAGCAGATCGGCGAGGACGTCACGGAGCTGTTCAACTACCTGACCACGGGTCTCAAGCCGTCGCGCACCTATCGCAAACTCCTGACCGCTCCGAAGCAGATGAAGAAGGCCATCCTCGCCCGCATCGAGCGGGAGATCGAGAAGCACAGCGAAGAGGATCCGGGTCTGATTCGATTCAAGTGTAACGCGCTCGAGGACGCCACGATCACCAAGGCGTTGTACCGTGCTTCGCAGGCCGGAGTGCGCGTGGAACTGATAATTCGCGACACATGCCGGTTGATTCCCGGGATTCCCGGTCTCAGCAGCACGGTGAGTGTCATCAGCGTCGTCGGGCGTTTCTTGGAGCACGGCCGTCTCTATTATTTCCGCAACGGCGGCGGGGACGACGAGGAATTCTACGTCGGCTCGGCCGACCTGATGAAGCGTAACCTCGACAGCCGCGTCGAGGTCCTGGCACCCGTGGAGTCCGAGGAGCTACGCGATCAGTTGCGGACCATGCTCGACACCCAGATGCAGGACACTCGCAGCGTCTGGGAGATGCGCGCCGACGGAAGCTACTTTCAGCGGGACTCCGGTGAGGAAGGCGACGGGTGTCAGCAGAAACTGATCAAGAATGCCGAGCGCCGCTACTTCGAAGCGACCCGGCTGCGCAAGCGCAAGACCCAGAGCATCGCGCGGCGTGTTTCGGTAGATACTTAGCCCGCCATCAAGTGGGGCCGTTGACCCACGAACCTGCGTAGCTGCGCCAGCCTTCTCTCCACCAATTCACTCGACGGCAGGGAGCCGTCGCTCGGTAAACGAAGCTCGAGTTCGCCCTCGACGAACTCGAGGCGGCAACCGGCGAGGGGAGCGGCATGCCCGCCCGCGATCGAGTCGGCCAGACGAAGCCCGAGACCGAGAGTTCTGGCCCTGTCCTGGGCTTCTTCGGCAAGCAGTGCCGCGATCGTCTCGGGAGTGTCGCCACCACCGTAGCGCCAGTAGAGGCTGAAGGCGATGAAGGCGCGGTCGCGATGTTCCACCGGTAGATTGGGACGGAACAGTACCTTTTCCAGCGCGTAATTGGCCCTGTATTCCGGATGCTCCCGCCATGACACGTCGGACAGGTGGCACACGGCCTGTCGCAGGCGCTTTTCACCGTTACGCTTCTCCGGAAACAAGGGATCCGTGAAGCGGCGCAGCGCTTCGCCCCTGTCCCCGTAACGTCCCTGGCGGTCGGCGTAGTCCTGAACGGCGGCGATCAGCGGGTCGGTCAGGCGAATCTCGGGGCTGAGCTGCTCGAACAGCCAACCTTCGCGCAGTCCGAAAGCCGAGAACACGACCTGCTTTGGCTTGACCGCCGACAGACACCGGTTAAGAACGAGCCCGGCAAGAGGAAGCGTATCGAGGCGAACCGGGTTGATGCCGGCGAGGCCGGCTATTTCGTTCAGCGAGTCGAGTTCCTGGTTGGCGAGAAGCGCCGCGATGTTCTTGATGTCGCGACGAGGCAGGCTGTAGCCGTGGATGATCTTCAGGGGGTAGTCAGCCCAGGTCATGTGAAGCTTGGCAAGCGAACGCCAGGCGCCACCGACCGCGTAGAAGTTCTCGCCTTGCAATCCCTCCAGCCAGCCAAGCTCGCGGAGCTGGCCCTCGATGTGGCTACGTATGGACTTGGATGAGCCCGATCCCAGTTCTGCCAGCCTCAGCGGTCCAAGCGGCAGCGTCGCCTGATACTTGATACGTCCGCGCTCCACTCCGACCAGCTCGAGGCTGCCTCCACCCAGGTCGCCGATTATCCCCGTGGCGTTGGGGGCTCCCCACACCACGCCCTCGGCCGCGAGGCTGCCCTCTTCTTCTCCGCTCAAGACCCGGACGGGGAGTTCGAAGCGCTCGCTGATCTCGGCTGCGAACTCGGGTCCGTCTTCAGCGTCTCGCACGGCGGCGGTCGCCAACAACTCGAGCGTCTCTACCTCGACGGCGTCCGCAAGACTCAGAAAGCGGTCTAGGCACTGCAGGGCCATCTCTTTGCCTTGGGGGCGTAGCCGCCCCGTCGAGGCCAGGTCACGGCCCAGGCCGCATACCACCTTCTCGTTGAACAGGGCTACGGGGAGTGGTTCCGATCTTTCGAAGATGACGAGGCGGATGGAGTTCGAACCGATGTCGATGACTCCCAGACGGCGGCTGCGCGGTCCGCCGTCGGGTGACGGCCTACCGCCGCCCGGTGCACGTGGATGAGACTTGAGAGGTGCCCGTGACATGCTCCTTATACTGGTGGGCCGCGACAAGGTCCCAACAATTAAAGTATAGCCGATACATTAGAGGAGCGTTAGCAGTGAAGCGTTGAACTGTGCGGCGATTGACGCGATCATCGACCATTCATCGTGAAGAAGATCATCCTGATGCGTCATGCGAAGTCGGACTGGAGCAACTCCGATCTCGACGACTTCGAGCGTCCCCTCAACAAGCGAGGCCGTAACGCGGCACCCAAGATGGGGCGCGAGTTGCGACGCCTCGGGCTCGTTCCCGACCTCGTCTACTGCTCGGCCGCCGTGCGCGCTGGTGAGACCTGGCGGCGCCTGGACAAAGAGTTGACGTCCGGTGCCAAGGTGGAGTCCGACGAGGATCTCTATATGGCCGCCGCCGACGTGCTTTTCGATCGATTGATCTGCGCTCCCGACGAAGCCGGCACGGTGATGATGGTCGGGCACAACCCCGAGATGCACGTGCTGGCCGCACGTTTTGCCGAGTCGTCAAACGACGGAGACGATAGGCTCGAGCGCGGGTTTCCCACCGCGGCAGTGGCTGTATTCGACTGCGAGTGTGAGCGCTGGCGAGATCTTCGGCCGGGGTTGGCCAGGTTGGTGCGCTACATGACGCCCAAGAGTATCGAGGAAGATTAGGTCCAGAAGGGCTTGGTCTTGGCGAAGCGCGTCCAGCAGGGCGCCAGCCCCGCCATGGCCGCTTCGGCGCGTGCGCCGAGCCAGCCGTCGATCAGGCCTTTGACTCTGCCGAACTCGGCCTGGTTTAGGTCCGGGCCTGTCTTGTCTTGCAACTCGACGACCAGACGACTTCCGATCGCCACGTCGTTGATGGTCCCGAGAAGATCTTGAAGCTCCACCAGTACGATCTTGTAGCGGTCCGCCTGTTTTCGCCGGAACAGGGAACGGCAGAACTCGGACGCGTAACGGAGTTTCTTCGCGGAAATCCTGAGTTGGTGCAGGTCCGGCTCGTCGAGGCTGCGTATATTCTTGCCCAGCTTCAGCGTCTTCTTGGCTCGGCGAGACAATACTCGTGTTGCCATCTTTCTCACCGGTCTCGACAGGGCTCGCTCGGCCGAGGATCCTCCACCTAGGAACCACCCACCATCGTGGATCCATCGGTACAGGGTAAGCGTGAGATAGGTGTAGCGCTTGGAGGTCAGAGCATCGTGTGCGTTGTCGTATGCGGATTGTCGCGCGGCGACAGCAGCGGTTCGCAGGCTACGCAGGCCTTGGTCGCTCGGTATCCGTCCGATCATCGGATCGATCGTCTCGCTGAGAAACACGTCCCAGTCACGCGCCGCTCCCAGCTCATGCCTGACCCAACCGAGCTCGCTGCGCAGATAGTCCTGGGCTGATTCCTCGAGTGCCGCTCCGAACACTGGCACCAGGGCTCGTAGGCGGCGAACCGCTACGCGCATCTGGTGAACGCCCTCCGGGTCGCGACCGCTGAACACTGCCGCCTCGTTCACCAGCATGTGTACGACGCAGGCAGCGGCAATGTGGGTGAACGCTTGTGATACCGTCATGTCCCGATCCAGAGGCGGTATTCTCCGCTTCGATGGTGACGGGTCGGTGCCCGGTATCGGCGAGTATCCATCGCCGCCGATGCGCGCGCCCAGGCTCTCGGTCATGAGCAGGGCGAGTTCTCGGAGCCTATCGGGGTCTATGTCTACGACGGCGGCTGATGCCTGACCGGCACGCCTGTCATGTCGAGCCAGAACGTCGGCGATCGCTCTACGGGCCGAGGGGGCCGAGCCCTTGGGGGCCGCGTCGCTGAGGTCGCGAATGATGCTTTCAATGTCGCTGATCTTCGGGTTGGACACGTGCTTTCCTGCGCGGCGCCATGACAAGACCTGGCCCCCGACATGTCAAGGAGCCCCGTGATTTCTAACATTAGCACCATGCACCAGGGTCGTTCGCAGGAATGGCTGGCTGCGTCGTTTCCGGCGGAGCGTAGGATAGAACCGGGTTGGGGCGGCAGGCCCTTTGGGGCCGCCGGTTGACGAAGGACGGCCCTGCGCAGTAGAAAAGAACCCGAATCATCCGAACCAGGTCCGATTGGCTGAGCCAGGGGGAGAATACAGATGGGAACTTCCAGGATTTTCGCGGGGTTTGCAGCGATATTGCTAGTTGCCGGCAGCGCTTATGCCGAAGACATGAGCAATATCGGGGGTATCAAGGCCGACCTCCAGAACGAGACCGAGGTCCGCAAGCTCTATGCCGAGTTCACTGCCGCCTGGAACAAGCACGACGCCAAGGCCCTGGCCGCTATGTGGGCCATCGACGGTGATCACGTCGATCCTGACGGCCGCAAGGCCCGCGGGCGCGACGAAGTCATCAAGCTCATGAAGGCCAATCACGAAACCATGTTCAAGGACACGGTTCTGGACCTGACGATCCAGACGGTCTGGTTCATCACGGGCGATATAGCCGTGGGCGACGTGGCTCTGATCGACGGTACCTATTCTCTGGCGGGAATCAAAGACCCGGATGACAATCAGCTGCCCACGCGCAGCGGGCTCATCACCAGCGTTCTCACCAAGCAGCGCGGAGGAGAGTGGGAGATCGCGGCCAGCCGTCTCATGATCCCCGTGCCTTTGCCTTGGCGACGCGATTAGGGGAGCCCTGCAACTGGAGGCGTGACTAACGCCTCCGTAAGATAAGCCGCGCGACTAGCGAAGCCCTGCAACAGGAGGCGCGATCAGCGTCTCCCTCAATCGTGAGCCAGAGCCCCGCCCGCGGCGGGCTCGGTTACGACCGCAGTGCCCCCTGCGCCCCGTGTCCACCTGAGCACCACAGGTAGCAGCAAGAGGTCGGCGATCAGTGCCACCGCGATCGTCAGCATGCTGAGCATGCCGAAGTAGATCATGCCTACGAAGCTGCCGGCCATCATGACCCCGAAACCCGCGCAGAGACATATCGACGTGTAGACCAGAGCACGGCCGATCTCGATGGTGGAATCGTGGAGGGCCGCGTTGATCTCTTGCCCCTTGTCGATGTGGTGGCGGATCCGGCTGAGGAAGTGTATCGAGTCATCGACTGCCAAGCCTATGCTTATCGACGCCACCATCGTGGTCATGCTGTCGAGGTGAATGCCGGCGAATCCCATCACGCCGAGGCATACGATGATGGGGGAGAGGTTGGGGATCATCGCTATTGCGCCCAGGGTCACCGAGCGGAGTTGAATGCACAACACCGCAAAGATCGCTATGAGCGCGAGACTGAACCCACGTATGAGACTCTCGCGGATGTAGTCCTCCATATTCGTGTAGAGCAGGGCGACACCGGCGACTGTTGCATCGAGCGAGTCCGGGAAGTTCTCGGCTATGTATTGCCGGGTCGCGTTGACCGTCCGGGTCGCCGCAGCCGATGAGTTCAGGTCGACGCGCCCTGTGACACGTGCCTGGCTGTAGTCGAATGTTACATATTCGCGAATGTCGCCGTCCGGGGCGTCCATCTCGTAGAGAAGAAGGTACTGGGCGGCTTCTTCGCGGGTTTCGGGGAGCCGATATTGGCTTTGATCGTTGTTGAAAAACGCTCGGCGCAGGTCCTTGAAGTAGTCGGCCACGGATTGCGTAGAGCTGATGTCGGACTGCGATTGGAGGAAAGACTCCAGGCCATCGAGCGCTCTTATGGCCTCGGGTTCTTTGATGCCGTCTGCGCGCCCACTGTCGACCATCACGTCGATAGTGAAAGTCCCGGACAATTCTTCTTCGAACTTGTGAGTGTCTATCCGGACCTGCTCGCTCTCCTTAAACATCTCCAGGAAGGCCGACTCGGCCTTCACGCGGCTGGCGCCAGCGATGCTCACGGCCACGATGAGGATCGACACAACCACGATCGCCGGACCGCGCTTGAGCGTAAACTCGTGAAGCCGTGCGAGAGAACGCCCCGACATGGCCACCGCGCCGCTCGGCCCGTGCTTGCGCCGCAGGGGCGGCAGGTAGCTCAGAATCACCGGCACGAAGGTTATCGAGAGCAGAAACGCGCCGACCACCCCGAGCGCGGCAAAGGCCCCGAACTCCCGTATCCCCTGCACGCGGCTGATCGTCAGCGACATCATGCCTATAGCGGTTGTCAGGGTGGTGAGAAACAAGGGCCCGGTCAGCTCCCGGTATACATCTCTCAGAGCGGCGATCTTCTCCTGGCCGGCTGCCAGCCGGTTGCCGTAGTCGACCATGACGTGCATGGAGCCGGCAATGCCAACCGCCAGCATGAGCGGCGGCAACATGGTCGTAACGAAGTTCACCTTGACGCCGGCGAGCGCGATCCAGCCGATCGCCCAGATCGTCGCCAAGACTACTGTTGTCAGTGGAAGTACGACGCCGGTGACGGAGCGAGTCAGCAGCCAAAGAGTGGTGACCAGCAACGCGATCATGACGCCGCTGGTCACCATGGAATCCCGCTCGGACAGGTAGAAGAACCGTTCGTCGAACACGGGGCCGCCTGCGAAGTAGAAGTGGGTGTCGGGCTCACTTTCCAGGATCAGGCGGATGGCGCTGATGGCCTCGACCTTGTAGTCGAAGTTGTCGGTGTAGTGGGGCAGCCTCGCGATGATACAAGCAAAGCCGCCGTCGGCCGAGACCACGTTGCCGACATAGAGATCGTTGGCCAGAGTGCGCTCGCGCAGGCCGGGCAGCTCGGCGGGATCTATGGGGAACTCGACGAGATCACCGACTTCGATCATGTCGTCACGGCCGGTGATCGACTCTATGTTGGTGAGGCTGAAGACTTTCTCGACGTGAGGCGCCTCTTCAACCGCGCGGGTGACACGGTCTATGAGCGCCAGGACCTCAGGATCGAACACGTCGGGTGCTTCGAACCCGATGACGACGAGCTCGTCACTGGTGAAGGTGTCGATAAGCCGGCGATGTGCGAGCAGTGCCGGATCGTCGTCGAGAAACCAGATCTCCAGCGCGTTGTCGAAGCGAACGTCCTGTAGTTGCACCGCGGCGACCGCGGTGATGCCCAGGATGATGGCGAGAACTGTTTTTCGGTAGCGGAGGCAGAACCTTCCCCACGTGTTGGCGATTCGTTCACTCATTGCATCGCCCCCCCGATTGCAGTCGACACGATCGAGCCGCACCAGCGGGGGAAGAGCCCGCTACGCAGACCCCGCTTGTATTCCTCGGGTGCGATGATGCTTTGCAGGATCATACCGTCGAGCGCGGCAAGAACCGACAGGGCCGCCGCCCTCGTAGGAAACGGCAGCACCTCTCCGTCCTCGATCGCCACATCGAACGCCGCCTGCAACCGATCGGCCGACTGCCGGTAATGCTCGCTCATCATGGCGCGTAGATCGCTGTCCTCGTCGCTACCCAGCTCCGCCCAGACTTGGAGTATCGACAGGCAGACCTCGTTCCACTGCTCTATTCCTTCCAGCAGGCTGGCCACACAGATCTCTACGCGCTCGGTCAGCGGTCGCGGACTCTGCTCGAGGACGCTCATGCTTTCTTCGATGAGGACGATCAGGAGAGACTCCGCGGTGGCCAGAAGCAGGTCTTCCTTGCTGTCGAAGTAATCGTAGATGCTGCCTTTGCTTACGCCGGCGGCGTCGGCGACGGCCTGCATGGTGGCCCGGTGATAGCCGTACTCGGCGAAAACCCTTAGCGCCGCAAGGACGAATTGCTGGCGACGCTCCGTTTTATCAACAATTTTGGGCATTTAGGGTTAGCCTCGCATCTTGTACTATTATGACCGACTGGTCAGTCATAATAAACGCCCTTAAACAAGCCTTGTCAAGGACGTTCATTGGGCCGGGCTAGACACCTGCCCGATTCCGTGGTGTCTAGATGGAAAGGGTTGCTAGCAGCGCGTGCCGAGCCAATCTCTCCAGCAACAGCTCAAATACGTGAAGGTGTCGCGGGCCGACGCGGCCCTGGACCGGTTCCCGGATTTTCTCATAGTCGGTCCTCAGCGGACCGGCACCACGTGGCTGCACGCGAATCTGCGGTTTCATCCCGAGATCTTTCTGGCCGAACCCAAAGAGCTTTTCTTCTTTAGCCGTCTCACCGGCCGTGACAAGGCGCGTGCCTTCTCGGATGACCTGGTCTGGTACCTGAGCTTCTTTCGCGACCCCCTCTGGAGATTCTTGCTCAAGCAGGGAATGTCGCTGGCCCGCTACCAGCGCTTCTATCGACCCAAGATTCGTGGTGAGGCCACCGCGAGCTACGCGGCGGTTCCGCCCGACGTGATAGCCGATATCGCGGTGCTCAACCCACGCCTGAAGGTCATCATGATGGTGCGCGATCCCATCGATCGGGCCTGGTCTCACGCGAAGAAGGACCTGGTGAGGAACCGGGGGCGCCGCTTCGAAGAGGTCGATGCGTCGGAATTCGAAGAGTTCTTCCGCGACGACTACCAGCTACGCTGCGCGCGCTACGCGGAGAACCTCAACAACTGGTCGGCGCATTTTCCGGCCTCGCAGATCTTCGTCGGTCTTTTCGACGACATAAACTCGCGCCCGGAGGCGCTACTCGAGGACGTCATGGACTTTCTCGGTGTATCCAGCGATCCCTCCCTGATCCCGAACTCTGTGAGAGAAGCCGTCAACCCGACGGCTTCCTCGAGCATCCCTGAAACATACAAGACGCTGCTGGAATCGATCCTGGCCAAAGAGTTGAGGGTGTGGCATAGCCGCTTTGCCGCAGCGCCGCGCTCCTTCGTGTTGGACGCCGAGGGCGCCTAAGCGCCTTGTTCTGAAGCGCCGGCCATGAGCGCGGCGATCGGGCGGGTCGGTTCGAGTTTCTCGAACATGATCTTCATGACAGCGGTAATCGGCGTGGCCAGCAGCATGCCTACCACGCCCCACAGCATTCCCCAGAAGATTAGGGCAAGCAGAACGACGACCGGGTGAAGTCCGAGAGAGTCGCCCATGATCTTGGGCTCCAGGAAGTTGCCGATGGCCATCTGTACGCCGCCCGGTAGCAGAATTACCAAGATCACTTGGGTTATGGACACATCCGGGCTGACCAAGACGACGGGAAGCGGCAGCAGGGTGGCGATGACCGAGCCGACGCTTGGGATGAAGTTCAAAAGGAAGGCGAACATCCCGAACATCAGGGCGAGGTCGACGCCTAGGACGAACAGCAGGAAGGTCACCAGCAGACCGGTGGCCGCCGACAGCAAAGCCTTGGTGACCAGGTAGCGCTTCACCCGCGATTCGATGTCACCCCAGACGCCTCCCGGGCGGCTGCGCACGCCACCACCGATGAGCAGGTAGAGGATGAAGATGAACACCAGCAGGGAGCGTGAGAGGGTCGCGACGATGGCGTTTGTCGTCTGCAGCAGCATGGTGCTGATCGTGCCCACGGAGATCTCCGACAGAGGCCGGAAGCTTCCCTCTTCTCCCGCGGCGGGGATCTCGAAGGGAAGCTTTTCCGATACGAGTTGGAGCAGCTTTCGGATCTGCGCCTCATAGGACGAAGCGTTCTCGACGAGCTGCCCCACCGAGGCCGAGATCAGCAGGCCGACCAGAGTGAAGATGAGTATGGACATCGCGAGCGTCGAGAGCAGCGCCAACGGCCGTGCGACCTTGAAGTGCTCGACCTGGACGTCGATGGCGGCCGACAGCCCCAGCGATATGAACACCGCCAGGACGAAAGGAATCATTACGGGCTTCAGCCAGTAGAGGGCGAAGCCGAGAGCGACGCTGCTGATGATCAGCAGGCACGCGGTCTGAATCCTCTGCTCGGCGTCGACCACTTCAATCATTAACACAGAAGCCACGGCCGGCCGCAACTCGGACGAGCCGTTACCTTGACAGCTGCGGCGGCAGCGTAGAAAGATGAGCCAGTCCGTGCGCGGCGGCGGGCGTGCCGAGATGTCGAGGATGCGGATCGGTTCACGGAGCTATGCACGCACGATGCTCTTGATCGGCGCTGCGCTGGTGGCCCTGCCCGCAACTGCGGCCGCTTCGGGAGGCGAAGCAGCGGTTGCCGACTACGGTGCCTGGTCCCTGCTGCCCGCTTTCATCACCATCGCCTTGGCTTTCGCCACGAGGCAGGTGTTGCCGGCCCTTTTCATCGGCATCGTCTCGGGCTCGGTCATAGTCTTCGCTCACAGCGGCCAGTGGGGCGATCTCAACTTTCTCAATCTGTTCTTCTTGCCCGCGCTCGGCTCCAAGCGCTACGCCGTCATCCTGCTCGTCTATCTCTGGTTCCTGGGTGGAATTCTGGGGGTCTGGGGAAAGACCGGTGGCGCCCGCTACTTTGCCGAAAGGGTAGGCGCACGGTTTGCGCGCGGACGCGCCCGCTCGAAGCTGTTTGCTTGGATCATCGGCTGCGTCTTCCACCAGGGCGGTACGGTGAGCACCGTACTGGCCGGCACGACGATCAAGCCGGTATCCGACAGCAACGGCGTCAGCCATGAAGAGCTGTCCTACATCGTCGACTCGACGGCCTCGCCCATAGCCACGATAATTCCGTTCAACGCCTGGCCCGTATACGTGGGCGGCCTGGTCGCCGGACTGGCACTGGGCGAGACGGTTCTCATCGAAGACCTCGATGCCGGCCAGGCCTGGTTCCTCAGCGCCATTCCTTTCAATTTTTATGCGATTTTCGCCGTCACCATGACACTCCTGTTCGCCTTCGACCTTCTGCCATGGAACGGCAGGCGCATGCAGGCGGCCATCGAGCGCGCCCGAACCACGGGTGAGCTCGACCGTGCCGGGGCAGCGCCTCTGGTCGATACCGAGGCCTTGCAGAGTCCCCCTCATGAAAACTACCGCACGAGCCTCGCCGATTTCTTCGTGCCGATCGTCACCCTCCTCGGTGTGGCCATCGTGCCCTTCATCTATACGGGCAAACTGCTTACCGGCGAGGCCTTCCTGGCCTGCACCCTCAGCGGCATGTTTCTCGCGATGGCCAAGGGCATGCCCGTGCGTGAGGTCATCGACGGTTTTCTCGACGGCTGCCGCAGCATGACCCTGGGTGCCATCATCCTCGGCATGGCCGTGACCTTGGGGAAGGTCTCGGGAGAACTGCACACGGCGGATTTTCTCATCGGCGCTGTCGAGACCTGGTTCCCGATGTGGGCCCTGCCGATGGCGCTGACCCTGGTGTGCATGATCGTTTCCTTCTCGATCGGCTCGTCCTTCGGTACATATGCAGTGATCTTTCCCATCGCCGTGCCGCTGGCGTTTCAGCTTGCCATCAACGCTCAGGGCTTGGGTGAGGTTACCGCCGACGTCATGAGCGCCGAGCATCCGGAGAACTGGGCCAGCGTCTTGTACTACGTGAAGATATGCTTCGGTGCCGTGCTGGGAGGTGCGGTGTTCGGCGATCAGTGCTCGCCAATCTCCGATACGACAATTCTGTCGAGCATGTTCACCGGCTGTGACTTGATGGACCACGTGCAAACGCAGATGCCGCTTGCACTGGTGGCCGCCGCTCTCGGTATGCTCTGCTCGACGGCCCTGGTCTTGCTCGCCTGAAGCCGCTCGGTCGGCTCTAGAGCTGGGCCGACTTCACGACGGTCAGCTTTTCGATCTGCATGTCGTGCATGGTGAAGGGGATTCCCCCTACACCCAGCCCGGACTCGCGCAATCCCGCAAACGGCATCCAATCGACACGAAACGCGGTGTGATCGTTGATCATCACTGCCGAGGCCGCCAACCGTTTAGATGCGCGCAGGGCGGTGTCGATGTCCTTGGTGAACACTGAAGCCTGGAAAGCGTAGGGAAGAGAGTTGGCCCGTGTAAGCGCATCGTCGATGTCGTCGTAGGGATACACGCAGATCACGGGGCCGAAGACCTCATGCGTGCTCACTCGTACATCGGCCGGTGGGTCGAAAAGAACGGTCGGCTCGTAGCAGCGCTCCCCGATGGGTTTACCGCCGCTCAACAAGTCGGCGCCGCCGTCGACGGCCTCGTTCACCCATTCGTCGACCCGCGTAACCTCCGAGGGTCGGATCAGCGGGCCTACCTCGGTGTCGGCCTTCGTCGGGTCGCCGACCTTCATTTTGCCGCCGGCCTCGGCCAGTGCTTTGGCCAGCCGTTCGGCTATGGCCCGTTCCGCAAATACCCGTTGCACCGAAACGCACACTTGGCCCGCATGATAGAAACCGCCTTTGGCCAGCAACGGGATCGTCGTTTCGAGGTCGGCGTCGGCGGCAACGATCACGGGCGCTACGCCGCCGTGTTCGAGGGCGCAGCGTGCGCCGGCAGGGAGCTTGGAACGCAGCATCCAGCCCACGCGCCCGCTGCCGATGAAGCTGAAGAAGGCGATCCGGGGATCGGAAACCATCAACGCCGCCACGTCGTGATCGTCGGCGAGCATGGCCTGACACCATTGGTCGGGAAGTCCGGCTTCACGAAGGATGGCGACGAAGCGCATGCACGAAAGCGGGGTCGCTTCGGCAGGCTTCACGATACAAGGACATCCCGCAGCCACCGCGGGGCCGACCTGATGCACGATCAGGTTGAGAGGGTGGTTGAAAGCGCTGAAAGCGAGAACGGGCCCGATGGGTTCGTGACGAGTGAACGCGAGCCGGCCCGAGGAAGCGGCATTGAGATTCATCGGTATCGCGGTGCCCGCCTGAGTCCGAAGCGTTTCGATGCAGAGCTTTACGCCGTCGATGGCGCGGTCGGCTTCGACGAGTGAGTCGGGCAGGGGTTTCCCGCCTTCGCGAGCGGCTTCGACCGCCAACTCGTCGCGTCGTTCGGTCATGATCGCGGCAGTGCGCGACAGGATCTCCAAGCGGTCGGCGGGGCTCAGCCACGCGTCGCGGTCGGCAAACAGCTTGGCGGCAGTGTCGAGAGCCTTTTCGGCCGCCTTGGCGCCACCGGCCTCGACCGTCGCGATGACGCTCCCGTCGAAGGGCGCGTTTACTTCGACGGTTCGACCGTCGGCCTTGGCGCCGGGAACCATGAGGGGGAAGTGCTCTGGACGCTTGCTGGCCATGGTCACCTTTTGAACCCAGCACCGCGCCGAACGCAAGGGGCTGATGGCGAGGCCGGGCGCTCGTTACGGCAACCGCGCACGGCTAGGATGCGACTCGTTTTCAGTCGTCTGACGAAGGAGAGAGGGAATGCGAGTAGGTACGCTCAAACAAATCTGGCGCTATCCGGTGAAGTCCATGGAGGGCGAGTCGATCAATTCCGCGACGTTCGGGCCGAACGGCATTCCCGGAGATCGGGCTTGGGCGGTACGCGACGAGGAAAAGGGCGGGATCCGAGGCGCAAAGAAGATTCCCGCCCTGATGACCTGCAAGGCCGGCTACCCTGAGGCTCCCGGCGAGCAGCGCGCAGGCAAGGCCGAGATTACGCTTCCCGACGGCACGCCTCTCTGTTCCGACGACCCCGAAGCCGCAGCAAAGCTCAGCGAGTTCCTAGGCAAGCAGGTTACATTGTGGCCCCTACAGCCCGCCGACAAGCTCGAGCACTATCGCCGCGGCGCGCCCGATCACGAGGACCTCGAGCAAGAATTGCGCTCCATCTTCGGCCGTACCCCCGATGAGCCTCTGCCTGACCTGACGGTGTTTCCGCCCGAGCTCATGGAGTTCGAATCGCCGCCGGGCACCTACTTCGATGCTTTTCCGTTGCTCCTGCTTACCGAGTCCTCCCTGCAGACGTTGCAGTCGCTGGTGCCCGAGTCGGCCGTTGATGTGCGCCGTTTCCGGCCCAATCTCGTCATCGCGACCGAGGACGGCGAGACCGGCTTCGTCGAAAACTCATGGGCCGGCAAGAGCCTGCGTATCGGCAGCGCGACGTTGAAGGTTACGGTGCCGTGTCCACGCTGCGTGATGGTCACGCACGGGTTCGGCGAAGTGCCCAAAGACCCGCAGATACTGCGAACGCTGGTGCGTGACGCCGAACAGAACCTCGGTGTCTACGCCGAAGTGGAAAGCAACGGCGCCGCCGCTGTCGGCGACGCCGTCGAGTTGATCTAGCGCTTACGCGCCTTGGCTACCCGTTTCTTGGCAGTCTTGGTCTGCTGATTGACCGCCGCGCGTAGGCGCTTGAGGGCCTGTTGAGCGTCTTTCTGCGCTGTTTTGGTCAGGCTGCGGAATCGTTTCGCGCCTTGCGCTTCCAAGCGGCCCAGCATGCGGCTGACGTCTCTGACGACGCGGGTCCAGCGTCGCCGTACGTCTTTGCCGGCGGTCTCGATCTGCTTCTCGAGCTTATTGAGATCGCGCGTGACCTCGCGCGCATACTTGTCGAGAGTCGGTGGCAGGTCGATGTGCATGCCGGCTACGTCAATGCCGCCTTTACGTTTGGCGGCCTTCTTCTTGCGGGCCGGCGCCTTGCGTGCAGTCTTCTTCTTGGTTGCTTTCTTCTTGGTAGTTGCCACTGAGATGGCCCCCTTTAGTCGTTACGATTCGTTTAACCTTCGTCGGGCCTGCGCAGCCGCGCCTGCCACCCACGCCTGTTCCTTTAGCTAGACAGGCTGCTACCTTGACCATAGTTACGATTCGCCTTCATGCAAGGCGTCATCGGAAAAGGGGGTCCGTGGCCGCAACAGGTGCAGAGCTATCGCTGGTCACTCCTTGGGTGACCGAGGCTGTGGAATCCAACCCGCCCCTGCGTGGCGAGATCAGCGCTGACGTAGCGATCATAGGCGCCGGCTACACGGGGCTGTCGGCCGCTGTTGCGCTTCGCCGCGAGGGGTTCGAGGTAGCCGTGCTCGAAGCGAATACGGCCGGTTTTGGGGCCTCTGGGCGCAACGCCGGCCACCTTTCGCCCACCATCGGTAAGGATCTGCCGACTCTGATCAGACTATTCGGCGATGAGCGCGTGCGGGGCCTGATAGCTTTCACCGAGGCGGCCATCTCCCACGTAGAGAACCTCATCGAAACCCACGAGATCGCTTGCGACTATGAGCCGGTCGGCAACGTCATCGCCGCGGTACATCCTCGCCAGCATGCCAGGATAGACAAAGCAGCCGAGGCCGCCGCCAAGTACGGGCTACCGGGCGAGTTGCTCGACGCCGATGCCATGCGTGCCAAGGGCTTGCCGCGAGCCTTCACGCGGGGATATCTCGAGCCCCACGGTGGAATCCTCAACCCCTGCCTCTATGCCCGTGGGTTGCGAGAGGCGGCGATCGCAGCCGGCGCCCGGATCTATGAGAACAGTCCGGTCATGCGTATCGAGGAAGGCGAGCCGGCCGTCGTGTCAACGCCTTCGGGAACAGTACGCTGTCCCCACGTAGTGATAGCCACCAACGCGTACACAGCGTCGCTGGGTCGTTTGGGCTCGGCCGGGATGCGCCTCCAGGTGCAGCTCCTTCAGACCGAGCCGCTCAGCGACGAACAGCTGGCGCGCGTCGATTGGCACGGGCGCCAAGGCGTTTACACGGCCCATGAGACGCTCGAGAACTACCGGCTGACCGCCGACAACCGCATCGTCTTCGGCTCGAAGAAGGTCCGCTATATCTTTGGTGGAGGCAACGGGCCCGATACTGATCCCGTCATAAGTGAGTTCTTGGAATCAACCTTCCGCGCCCGCTTCCCGGAAATTTCCGACGTCGGCATCGCAAGACACTGGGGTGGTCCGATATTCCTCGGCCTCGATTTTCTTCCCGTGGTCGGTCGCAATCGCAACATCCTTCATTCGATTGCGTATGCGGGTCACGGACTGGCCCACGCGAGTCTGGCGGGCGAGATGATTGCCGACCTTTTACTGGGCCGCAGTGGTCACGGTGCAGCTCTGCGTGAACGGCGCGTGCTGCCCACGCCGCCGGAACCCTTTCGCTGGCTCGCTTTCAGGGGCCTGGACGCGGTGCTGTCTTTCATAGACCGTCGCGTGGACCGCGCCGCTGCGTCCATGCCGCGCGATCACTAGAACTCAGCGCAAAAAAAAGAGCGGCCAGGACGGCCGCTCTTTCGATCACCAGAGGTTGGTTCGTCCTTCGATCCGTAGGAGGGAACAGACCGAAGGGGCAGGGGGATCTGTAAACCTTTGCAGCCTAGTTCGGGTACTCCTCGAGCCTGAGCTCTTCCATGCTGACGTGCTCGAAGCCGTTCCAATCGGCGGCGTCGTTATCATCGTCGTCACAGTCGTTGCTGAAGCTGAACTCGGTGCGGATCTCGTCGAGGCTGTCGTCGTCGACGTCCTCGTCTTCGCTGCTGGACTGGGTCTCGATGGAGTCGAGATCCCCGATCTCCGACGGGAAGGGGCTACGGCCCACCTGAATGCTCTTGGTGTCACCGGTCAGGCGCCGCCTTTCGAGCTCGGCCTCTTTCCAGGCCAGCAGCTTTGCACGAAGACACTCGCCGTCGATTCCGAGGGTGTCGCAGATTACCTCGAAGGAGAACGGGTAATCCCAGGTGTCGTCCATGAGCCACTCTTCGGCCTCGTCCGACATCTTGCGGTATTTGCGCCGCGTGGCGCCCACGTGCTTGTAGAAGCAGCGGATGCCGTCCTTGAGAACCGCGTACATGAGGGCCTTCTCGGCGCCCATGCCGTCATCGTTTTCCTGCTGGGCGAAATACTGCTCGGGAAGGGTCAGGTCCGGGCTCAGGTAATCGAGCAGAGACGGCATCAAAATGAAGTTGCCGGCCAGAGGGTTGGGTTCGTTTCGCTTGCCGTTCCGGTGCGGGCGGTGGTGTCCGTTGGTGCCGGACGGCGTTGCGGTGACTTTTTCTTTCGTCTGTGTGGCGTTGCGCATGGCCGGGTAACATCAAGTTTCGTGCCGACCGTCGAAATCTTGCCGCAGCCGCATGCCACAAGGCTTTGCGAGGCCTTTTTCGCTACGCCGCTGGTCTGATACGCGGCCTAGGACCATCGTCCGACAAGGGAAAAAAACCGGACCGATTCTAGGGACTTAGCAAGGCCCTCTTTGGGGGGAGGGATACTACTTACGCTGACTCGATCGCGTGGTAGTAGTGCATGTACGCATCGCGCCAAAGTCCACCGCCGGGGGTGGGTTCAAGCGTGCAAACTCACCATCGGCCTCTGATAGATTGCAGACTCGCACGGTCTTCCCCCAACTGGGGATATCCCTTAGCGAGGGGTCGCTGCGGTCCGTTTGACAAGGGATAAACCTAGGTTGTAACTTTGAACTCCCGTTCAAGTTTTGGAATAGGTCGCATAGCTTGGCCCAACCCGCTTCAGACATGAAACTGTCTCGCAAGGAACGCGAGGCCCAGTTTCGTCTCAACATCGTGCTCGATGCTGCCGCCGATGTGTTTGCCGAGTCTTCTTACGCCAACGCTTCGGTAGAAGAGATCGCCAAACGCGCCGAGATCTCTGTTGGCACTCTTTACAACTTATTCGCCTCTAAGGAACAGATCTATTGCAAAGTCGTCTCCCGCGCCCAGAACCAGTTTTTTCAGTACCTGCAGGAGAAAGTCGGCGAGGCCCGCGGCCCTAAGGAAAAGATTTCTGCGACGGTACGCTGCCACTTCGAGCACTTCAGCCGCTGGGTCCAGCAGTGGCGCCTCTACGTTTCGGCGTCCAACGGATTTCAATGGGAGCTGAAATCAAAACTTATAGATGAGGCGGTCGACAGCCAGAAGAGGTTCATGGACTCGCTGACCGATATTTGTCAGCAGGGTATGGATGCCGGTATCTTTAAGAAGGGTGTCCCGGCGGAGTTCATGGCCCTCACCATAATGGGCGTTCCGCACTCTTTCCTTGTATACTGCCTCGACGAGGAAGGGACCGACATCATGAGCCTGATGCCGTCCGCATTGAAGATTACCGACCGCATAATGGGGACTGATATCGACTGACGCGACCGGGGACACAGCGCGCCGATCTTCCGAGATACGCTTGTAGTTAGGTGGTAACACCGGCGCCCTCAGGGGGTGCCGCAAACACATGGCGGGGTGGAGAGATGATGAAGAAGGCTACTCGGGCACCAAGTCTGACCCACGCAAAGGCTACCGAGCTTTGCGAGGCTGCACTAAGGGCATTGGGTTTGGACGTAGAGCGCGGGCTCGATTACCGCGACGGTTACGATTTCCTCATAAACGGCAATCTCAGAATTGCCGTCCGTTACGCTTTTCCGACCACCGAACGTCAGCAGACCTACAAGAAGCGCAACGGTGAGATCTCTCGCTACCTCTACAAGCGCTGGACTTTCAACTTCCACCGTCACGGCCGCATCAGCGAGCGCTACTGCGACTTCTTCGTCTGTTTCCTGGGCACGCCCAGTTCCAACGGCTCGGGTAACACGGCGTTCACGATTCCCTGGGAGGCGATTACGGGTCTGACGTTCTGTTCGTCATGCCGGGAAGGCAGCACACGGCCCTACCGCGGCAAGTATGCCGTCTACCAGGATCGTTGGGACCTGATCGTCGAGGCGGCGCAGGCCGGCCGGGAAGCGATCGAGCGTGAGGCTCCTTCTACGCTCAAGATCGCCGACGACGAGCGTCGACGGCTGCAGGCCATGACGGGCAACGAGCCGTTGCGCAAGGGGCAGCGCCGCCGCGATGTCGATGCGCGCAACCAGCCGGCGTCTCGTCCTGCCATGCGTACACCGGTGGCAGGGACCTCGAGCTGATAAGCGGCGTCGACTAGAGGGTTCGTTAGGGAGGCTTAGCGGGGGTACTCGCCGTTGAGTCCCTGGCGGACCAGGAAGCTTCCGGCCGTCAGCATCATCGCCAGCGCCAGCGCGATGAAGCCGTATCCGTGTACAACTCCCGGCTTGGCTGCCAGAGCACCGCAGGTCGCCGCACCGACGAGTTGGATGATGTCCAGCGCAATACTCAAGGCCGAGCGCTGCGGTAGGGGCGGGCGCAGCCAGCGAGCCGCGTCGGCGCTCTCTACGTGGTAGGGCGTCACCGGGGCGTCGCGGCCCTCTTCACTGTCGCTGTGCATCTCGGCGGCGTCGACCAGGTCCTGAGCGTAGGCGCTGACGTTGAGCCAGAGGAGCTCTTTGGCCTCGGGGGTGAGCCGCTCCAGCTCCAGTCCCGAGATCTCGAAGTGATTCGATGACAACGCCCGAGCCTTGCGCTGGTCGCGGTCTCCCAGACGGCGTCGCGCCTCGTCCATCGACACGACTTTGGCTGACTGCGGCTCGGTATGGCTGCTTGCCTGTTCCATGCTCAGCGTGAACCCGGTGCGAACGGGCGGAACGAAATCGAGCAATGCATGTGCCACGGCCCAAGCCCCCTAGAATCGAGGGGTTGCGCGAATGGCACCAGTAAGACCGGCCAAAAACGTAAGGTGCCGTCATAACTCAAACGACCCGGCGTTTGTTGTTCCGGCGGTGTGAGTGCCGACCCGCGCCCGAGCCTGGGCAGGCTTGTGGCGGCGCAGGTGTCATGTAATCTGACATGCTTGGCGCACGGCTCCGGAGAGGTGACCGAGTGGCTGAAGGTGCTCGCCTGCTAAGCGAGTGAGGGGATTAAACCCCTCCGAGGGTTCGAATCCCTCCCTCTCCGCCATTTGGCCCCGGCATTGAGTTACCCCGACCGCGGATAATATACTTGGCGATAGCCCCGACAGACCCGCTGGGGTGGGCGTGGAGATGATTCGACTTGGGTTTGTTGGTCTGGCCTCGGCCAGTCTGCTGGTGTCTGCGTGTACTCTCACGCGCCTGCAGCCCCCTCCACCTCCGCCCGACTTCTTCACCCAGGTAACGCCCGGCGGCGGCACCCGCTATGCGCACAACTGGGAGAACCGGCCCTGCTTCAGCATCGAGTTCGCTACGACCGACTGGGTGTTGAAGGAGTCCACGCCCGACCGCGTCCTCTGGGAGCGTAAGGAGGACGTGCTCAACCTTTATATGTCGGACAACCGCATCAGCGGTTTCGCGGTGTCCGGCATGGACGCCGAGGAGGCTTTGCGCGCCTTCGTGAGCGCCGAGCTCGACTACGTCAAGCCGAGCTTCGACTACCAGGCAGTGCGCGCCCCGCGCTTCGCACGCGACCACAACGGGCTATGGACCCAGTGGAGCTGGAAGGGCGTAGGCGGCAAGCTCAAGCGCATGGGCGCCAAGCGTCCCTCCGATCAGCAGCACGTCGTGGCCAGCCTTTGGCTCGATCCCTGGGTGCTGTCGTTTGACTGGGCGACCACCGATGTTACCCCAGAACTCGGACCGACCCCGGCGATGATCGATGTCCTGGAGTCGTTGCAGTTCCACCCCAATTGTTTTGCCGGAATGAGTCCCGGTGAGACTTGGGGACGCCGTTAACTCTTAAGCGCCCGTAGCTCAGCTGGATAGAGCACCAGACTACGAATCTGGGGGTCGCATGTTCGAATCATGCCGGGCGCGCTCTGAAATCGGCACCTTACGAGCGTGCGCTAACCATCCTTGTGGCGCCGAGGTCTCTCAAGCCGGCGGCTTCATGAAGTGTTGCCTGTAGTAAGTGAGCTCGGCGATCGAGGCTCGCGCGTCGGCCAGCGCCGTGTGCTTGCTTGGCGGCTTGGCGAAGACCTCCTCCTCCCCATACCAGCGTCGCACGAGCTCCTTGATCGTTGTGACGTCGACCATGCGGTAGTGCAGCATCGACTCGAAGCGAGGAAAGTAGCGCACGATGAAGCGCCGGTCCTGATGGATCGAGTTGCCGGCAAGAACGGCGCGGCCCGCTCCGCACCATTTCGCGATCAGTTCCGTCATGGCGCTCTCGGCCTGCTCGCAGCCGATCTCCGAGCTCTTCACGCGCTCGAGCAGTCCGTTGTCGGTGTGCATGCGGCGCACGCGAGAGGACATCGTCGCCAGCGACGACTCGGGCTGGTGAATGATGCGGTGGAGCTCGTCGAGCTCTTCGAGCTCGGGCGAGGTGACGATGATCGCCACCTCCAGGGGTACACAGGCTGCGGGATCGAGGCCGGTCATTTCCATGTCCAGCCAAACCAACGGATCGGAGCCTACAGCCACAGCACCAGTCCAGGTCGGCCCATTCGCTCGGACTCAGCGGGCCGCGTCCCGGGTTGGGACGCGGCCGGCTATTTCATCCTCTGCTCGGTGAACTCGACGTGCTTGCGTACTTTCGGGTCGTACTTCTTGACCGTCATCTTGTCGGGGTGGAGCTTCCGGTTCTTCGTGGTCGTGTAGAAGTAACCGGTACCCGCCGACGAGACGAGCTTGATCTTCTCGCGAATGGCCTTTGCCATAGTCTGATAATCTCCTGGAGACTCGGTCGATAGCTTGGTGTGCGCGTCGCATGGCCAAGCGGCGGCCATCATAGCAGAACGCCGACCCTGCGCGACCCTCCGCGCCGGGCTCCCGTAAGGTTGCTTTCCGGTGTGGATCGTGGCCATATAACCGGCTCGCGAGGCTTGTTGGGCTACGCCACCACACCGGGTCTCGCGGACGAGAGCTCATTCGGAGGATCAATAAGGATGTCGCGCAGGTGTGATCTCACCGGCCGGGGACCGGCTACGGGAAACAACGTTTCGCACGCGAACAACAAGACCCGGCGACGCTTCTTGATCAATCTGCAGCCCGCGTCGCTCCATTCGCAAGCGCTCGGCAGGCCGGTCCGTTTGCGTCTCTCCACGCGCGTTCTGCGCACCGTGACGAAGATGGGCGGGATCGACGTATACCTGAGCCGGACGCCGGAGTCCCGCTTGACGCCGGAAGGCGTGCGCCTCAAGCGCCAAGTCGCTAGAATCCTGCAGGGCGGCAAGAAGAAGACCGCCGTCTCAGGCTGACATCGCTCGAAAACCCGCGTCAGTCCCGCTTTTCGTAATCGTCTTCAGGCGCGCTACGAATCTGGGGGTCACACGTTCGAATCATACCGGGCGCGCTCTGAAATCAAGCACTTTGCGAGACTCGGTGCGTGCTAACTGTGTTGTCGTAGGCACCTAGTTGATTGGTAGTGGGCTCCGCCCCAACTCCACAGCTTTCGGGCCTTGCGTCTCGTTCTTGTGGATATCCCCCTAGTAGTCCCTTCGGCGGGTTACAATAGAACCTGATGCCGGAAGAATCCCGTAATCACTTATTCCCTGTTGTCCTTACAGGTGTAGCGATCGGCGTCATCGTGACCCTGGTTCTCGCACGAACAAGTGAACTGCCCACCCGAATTGCCCATGCCATGGGTGGTGTTCCTGAAGGCAACTACAGTAACTCGAAAGAGGCGTTTCTCGAGTACTACGAGAAGGGTTGCCGGGCATTCGAAGTCGACTTGTGGTTCACTTCTGACAACGCACTTGTCGCGTTTCACGATGGTCACGAGAGAATCCTCGGCTTGAACTCGGGCTTCACCAAAGAGCAATTTCTGTCAGCAAAGATCTACAAGAAGTACACCTCTATCGATCTCATCGAGCTGGGCATGTTGATGCGGGATTATCCCGATTGGACACTCGTCACCGACACGAAAGCGGAACTGATACCTAGCCTCTTGCGCCTTTGCGAAGTCTTCAAGACTTTCAACGTCAGTTGCAGTGAACGGGTACTGCCGCAGATTTACTCCGTGGAAGATATCGCCAAGGTTAAAACCCTTGGGTTTGAGAGAATCATCTTTACCCTCTACCGGGCTCGACTCGACGACACCCAAGTCGTGGAGGCTGTGCGGAAACACCCAGAGGTCATAGCAGTCACGGCCCACACAAGCCGCTTCAACGAAGCGCTTGCAGCGAGACTAAGGGACGAGGGCGTAGTTACATACGTGCACACGGTAAACGAGCCCAGCCAGATCCATTCGTTTAGGACGAAAGGGGCTCATGGCGTCTATACCGACACAGGGTGCCCCTAAGACTATTCTCGAATCATGCCGGGCGCGCCTCGTTTCGCGGATGCTCGGCGATCGCGAAGACGCGTCCTTTAGATTCAGCCACCCCGGTTCTTCGTTGAGGCCGCGTCGTGGGCGGCCGGGTCCAGGGTGACCACGACCAGCTTCGCATCGAGCCATGAAGGTAACCACTTCGGCACGGTCGGCCGTAGACGGCTGAACACATCTCTCTTGTAACCCGGGTCATCTTCGACCACTCTCGCGTAACCGTTCAGCGTCTCGCCGCGGATCTCGACGGTTACCGGGGCTCCATCGCAAAGGGCACGCCACCAGGGGCCGTCGGAGCCGGCGAACACCTTGTCGTCTTCGCGCAAGTAGTTGACAGGAATACGCTTCCCGCCAGGTAGGCTGATGATCATGACCTTAGCGGCACGGTGACCTTGCGGATCCGTCCGGAGCTCTCCCATGACGCGTGGGTTGATTACGAAGCGGTAAGCGAGTGCGACACCGCCGGCCAGTAGCGAAACGCAGACGAGAAGTACTACCGACCATTTCGCGATCCGCATCATGTACGTCCCTTTGCGCCGAGCGCGTTGTCGATGTGCCTGGACGCTGCGAGGTGGCCGTCGCCCGAACTTACAAAGAAGCCTCGTAGCGTGCGCCGACGCGCTGCTCGTAGTCTCGAGCAGCTCGCGCGACGTTGCCGCTCGACCCGGTCTGCAGCCAGCGTCGCACGCGGCCCGCATCTCCCAGCGGCGTTCGCTTGCCGAACGAGTTCAGGAACACCATTGCCACGGGCGCGCCATCGATCTCGCTTACCATTACCAGGCAGCGCCCCGCCTCGTTCAGGTAGCCGGTCTTGCTCACGGCGATGTCCCAGCCGCGGTTCGCGGTCAGGGGGTTGGTGTTTCCGTAGGAGACCTCATAGCGCGGGCTGCGAAACCTGGCGGTGTAGCGGCGGGTCGTCGAGTAGAGGCGAATCGTTTCGTAGCGGTGTGCGGCGCGGATCATCGTGAACAAGTCAGAGGCGGTCGACCGGTTCCCCGGCGACAGACCACTTGGATCATCAAATCGAGTTCGCGTCATGCCCAGCGCGGTGGCCTTGGCGTTCATCGCGCTGACGAAGCCGTCGACTCCGTCTTCGTAGTGGTGGGCGAGAACGTGCGATGCCAAGTTCTCGGAAGACATGAGCGCCAAACGCAGCAACTGCCCCCGCGTTGCCTCCGAGCCCGTCCGTAGTCGCGAAAAGCTGTTCTTGCCGTAGGTGTCCTTGCGCTCGACGATGGATATCCATTCGTCTAGTGGCTGGCCGCCATCCAGAACCACCATCGCCGTCATCAGCTTTGTGATCGACGCGATCGGAACGGCGATGTCGTCTCGCTTGGCGTAGTGCATCTTGCCCGTTCGCAGGTCCCCGACGGCAGCGTGTACCGATGCCAGTTCGATCGTCTTGGGTGCGCTGGAGACCGTCGACGGTAGGAGGCAAAGCATGACCGCGATCGCGCGGAAGACGTGGAGCCCGTTGGAACCCCGGGACTTACTACGGCACTGGTTTGTCGTGATGTAATTCATTCGGGTCGCATTGTACCGGTTGAGGCGGCGGTGGTCACCTCGAGCGGCGCTGAAACCGAGATCTCACAGTCTACCGCGTTAGCGCCCCAGCCCGATCAATGAGCGCAGCGTGGGCGGACGTTGGCCGGTGCGCACGCCCGTTAGATCGGCGAAGCGCTTCGGCTGCACCCACTTACGTGCGAACGTCAGCCGCATCAGTACCTGTGCCACGAAGGGCAGAGGGTCGCGCAGGCTGAGGCAAGCAAAGGCGCGCAGCTGAGGCACTCGACGCAACAGGCCCAAGAGTTCACGGCGGACCGAGGTGCGCCGCCGGTTTCGCCACAGCGCCTCGAAGAAGTTGTCCAGCCAGATCCAGCACAGCCCCGCCGCGTATTCGGCCGACGCAGGGGCCGGTGGTCTGCCGACAGCGACCCCATAGATGGCGGTGGGCACGTCCATGCCGATGGCGGTAGCCAAGGCCGTAGAGCGAATCACCCGTGGATCTACCTTCACGAATTTCAAGCGCCCGTCCAGGGCATCTCTTCTGAACTCCACAGTGATCACGCCGAACCAGCCGCTTTCTCGGACGAGGTCCTTCGCCATGCGTATGGCATCGGGCTCGTGAACGGTTTCGCAAAAGACATTGCCACCCAGGTCGTAAGGGTGACGAAAATCGTCGGCCTGGGAGTAAGTTTGTAGCTTCAAGCGCCTAACGCAGTAAGCCAAAAGAGGTGACGAATCCTTGTCGGCAACGACAGTGACGCCGATACTGGCGTCGGTAGTGCCGGGAACGAGTTCTTGGATCGTAGGATACTCGCCGCTTCTTTCGACGATCTCCATGTATCTGCGACGTAGCTCATCCGCACTTCGACCGCCGTATGTGGTTTTCCGGCAAAGCGCCGTCTCGGCCATGCCGTCAGTCCACAGTTCGAGCTTGAGAACGTAGCGGCGGTTGGCGAAGTCGAGTTGCTTCAGGGTCTCTTCGAGTTCGGCCTGATCACCGGGCGCGAAGATCGGGATGCTTTCCAGTCCTGCCCGGTGCGCGAGTTGCGCCGAGGTCACTCTGTCCATGAGCGGTTCGAGCTTGTCCCAGGCCGGATGGCTCATTTCGAAAGTCTGCGACAGGCGTTGATAGTTCCGGGCCGCAAAGATCAGGTACTCATCGTTCGTGGGGATGAGCACCCCACCACGGTCGTTGGCTAGCCGCTCGAGTTGCTCGACGGCGTCGGGCTGCCTCGGGTCGATGAAAGCCTTCTCACGGACGTAGCGGGAGACGTAGGGGGCGGCCGACGATGCGATCTGGTAGTCGACGGCCACTACCGGCACCGATGCCCGCGCGAGCGAGCGGACGCATGCGATCCCTCTGGGATGCTCGACGCCGAGGACGAAAGCAGGAAGAGATGCATCGGCCATTGCTAGTAGACGCTATCAGCAGAGCGTCGGATCAAAAAGGGCCGGAGGGTTGTCGGGGGACTACTTCAGACTGACCCGCATGGGAAGGGCTGGTCCCCGCGCGCGGGATGTTCAAAGCGTCGGATCGCGTACGTCCCGGTCGGTGCGAGCCCTATCGGACCAGCGCGGCAGCGGCAGGTCGAATGCGATGCTGTAGGAGATGCCCAATCGCTCGCCTTCGACCAGCAGGACGCTGGCTACGTGCCGCCCCTGGGTCCAGCTAAGCGTTGGGTGCACGTGTTTACCGTCGAATATGATCAAGGAACTCAGGCGCTCGGTGAACCGTAGATTCATGCCGCCGATGGCCGTGAATTCGTCATCGAACTCTCCGTAGGCGATTCCGACATAGGGCGCCACGGGCAACTGCGTGAATGCTTCCAGGTCCTTGCTCAGAGTCGCGTAGTACGATTGCCCGAACTCCGTGCCGATCCGGTCGGAGCTGGTTCCGACCATGAGCGCCGGTACACGATCGGTTTCACTTACGACCAGGAGGTTTGCCAGAGGACCGACCTCGTCGTCCGCCAGGGGATTGTACTCCACGCCGAGCGACAGCCGCGGCAACACGTGCACCATAAGGGTCGAGCGAAGCTTCGCTCGGTCTATCTCGTCTTCGATGTAGCGGATGCTTGCTACGAAGCGGTTCTGGCCACCTGTTTTCGCCCCGCTCACGGCGCGGCCCTCGCCCGGTCAAAGCGGTCAACTCGGAACTAGTGATGCATCCGTTCCGTGTGGCGCGTGATCGTGTGCATGGTCGTGATCGTGCCCGTGGTCATGGGCGTGATCATGGCCCGCATCCAACGCTGCCTCGGCATCGCCGTCTTGGTGTTTGGCAGTATCGATGTGAAGGTCGTGGTCGTCATCTTGTACGCCGTCGTGACGTGCCTCCAACGGTTGCCCAGAAAGGGCGGCCTCCAAGGCCTCACGCAGCTGCGCCTCCGTGACCAGTCCGTTGATTCCGGCGGCTACACGGCCGTCGCGTCCAACTACTGCGGTTGCCGGCAGCGCCGTACCCAACCCAAGCCCGCGCATGTCCAGGGTGGTTGCACCCCGCCAAACCTCGAACGTAACGCCGGCGCCGGCGATCACGCGATCGATCTTGTCGTATGTGGACTCATCGTCGGCCGATGCGGCGATGAAACGGACGCCGCGCGCCTCGTACTCACGCGACAACCGCTCGAGCAGAGGCAGCTCCTCGAGACAAGGCAGGCACCAGGTAGCCCAGAAGTTCACCACGACTACGTCGCCGCGTAGATCCGACAGCGCGCGCGGCTGGCCGTCGGAACCCCCCAATGAAAGCTCAACAGGAGGGGACGCGGTGGCAGGGCCTGCGTTCAGTAGGAGTAGGGCGAGGGCGATTCCCGCGCGCGCGATCAGTAGACGAGGCCTGCTGAGTGAATCGTTCTGCAACACGTGTCTCGATATCGGGAAAACGTGGACGCGGCCGGCGCAGCGCTAGCGTTCCGAGTATTCTACCAGTGTGACGGGTTTGTCAGTGGTTCGCGAGGTTTTCTCCAAGCCGGTGCCACCCTGATTCTCTGAACGAGTATGATGGTTCGGTGATTGCCGCTGCGGTGGGATTGGCCGAGGTTGGAGGTAGTGGCGATAGCCCTCGATACGCTTGCGTACGCCAAGCGGCTGCGTGAAGCTGGGTTCACTGAGCGTCAGGCCGAAGGGCAGGCGCGGGCGCTAGCTGCAGCCATGACCGACACACTCGCCACCAAGCAGGATCTGCGTGAGCTGGGGACGCGGATCGAGGCACGTTTCACTGCAGTCGACGCTCGCTTCTCGTCTGTTGACGCGAGATTCACGACCATCGAAGACCGCTTCGCTCAGATCGAAAACCGCTTCGCTCAGGCCGAAAAGCATCTGGACACGCGGCTCGCCGAGCTCAGTGCTCGTTTCGACGGACGTCTCGCTGACCTCGAGCGCCGTATGAGTCTGCGGCTTGGCGGCATGATGGTGGCGGGTATCGGCGTAGTGTCGGTACTCGTCAAGATCCTGTAACGCGCGGCCCATCCGCCGCGATCACGCGCGGTTCGTTTGCAACCAGCGACCGCCGCGCCCGTCGAGCTTGCGCACGCCCGGGGCGTGCTCAGCCCGCCAGCACTTTCTGCGGAGCGCGCGCCTCGGCGAAGGCAGTGAACGCCTCCAGCCATCCTGAAGCGACCACTGACGGGCGCGCCTTACACTGCGACATGTAGGCGGCCAACGCCGGTGTTCGGCTCGCATAGTCGAAGCCGAGTGCTTCGAAATGCATGAGCAGCGGAAACACCGCGATGTCGGCGAGGGTGAACTGATCGCCCGCCAGGAAGGTCCGTCCCGTCGTGTAGACCTCCCAGCGGTCGAGCTCACCGACTAGATCGTCCACTCGAGTGCCGAGTTGCTCGCGGCTTTGACCCCCGAAGGCTACCGAGCCGAAAATGTTTCGTGGGTCGAGCTTGGCCTGGAACTCTTCGATGCGCATGAGTGCCTCGGCGCGGCGGCGGGGTTCGCTCACCGGCGGCATCAAGGGCGGTTCAGGATGCATGTCGTCGATGAAGCGGATCGTGGCGATGCTCTCGTAGACCACGATCTCTCCGTCACCGCCGTCATAGACGAGGGTAGGGACTTGCTGCCGGGGCGTAAGATCCGAAAAGGGCGGTTGGCGATGCTCACCTTTGAACAGGTCGACCTCGACCCGGTCGAAGTCCAGCCCCTTCTCGCGCAGTGCCAGCTCCGTGCGGATGGCGTTCTGGGAAGGGCCGATCGTGTAAAGTGTAATTCTTGGTGCCATGCGCGCGACCCTAGCGGTCACGCCCAGGCGTTGCACGCTCTTATCGGGCTCCCTCGACGACCTTTAGGCTGGGATGCCGGCAGACCTATAGTACGAACAGGCTAGGACCGCGGAAGCTCGCGAGCGCCGGAGAGCGATTTCACGGCGACGGTAGCGACTACCCACACCACCGCGACGATCCCCACATAAAACAAGAGGAACGCGATCGTATTGGCGAGATTTCCGCCCATGCTCAGCCCGCGCGCATCGGGAAAGAGGGGATCAATCGCTGACGCGACTACGATCGTCCATGCGGCGATGATCATTCCCCAGGTAAGGCGGACTCGCAGAACATCGGTGGCCGGCACCACAGGGAGCAAGAGTGCGACAAGCCACAGCGCGAGGCCGTTGACGACACCCTCCATGTGGGCCATGCGCCATGCGTCGTAGGTACCCGGCATCTGATAGTCGATGCTGCCGGGAATCGGCCACAGTGCGATCTCGCCGATCAGGAAGAACAAAAATCCGAAACCGATGACGAAACCAAGCAACAAGACGAGTGCGCCGTGCCCCACCAGCAGGCGTTGGCAGCGAAGCAAAGAATCCATTTTGACGCTCCTATGCGGGTCTGGGCTCGCCGAGCGGGGCGGCCAGGTTTTGGGTATCGAGGATCGGCACCGAGCCTTGCCCGTCTCTGTATGCCTGAACCCAATCGACGACCCACTGTGGGTCCTCGATCTTGCGCGGGTCATGACCAGGGACCGAGCACCGCAACATGTGGGGGAGTACCAGGGCAAGAAAACGGGTTACTTCCTTCCACAGCCGCAGGCGCGAACTCGGCTTCGTCCAAAGGCCGTCCTTTCGAAGCATCGACCGATAGGCTCGGCGGCTGAGTGCGATGACGTGAAAGCTGGCATAGAAGAGCCCGAAAAGCCGATAGAAGTAGCCAGGGCAAACTGCGTTGTAGACATCCAGCGCGGCGTTCTTGTGCTCTATCTCCTCGACGAAGTGCCAAAGGATCAACGAGGCTACGCGCGGGTCCGATCCGCCGAACAGATACTCGCGGTCTCTGACCAGCCAGTGTCCGATCACCAGCGCCATCGATTCGAATCCTGCCGCGTATGCCAGGTGAAAACGCAACGAGTGCTTCTCGGTAATCCGCCGGTAGCCTTCGGTCATTCGGTCTTCGAGTTCGCGCAGTTCCGGATAGCCCTTGTCGGCGAGCAGATCATTGAAGCGCTTGTGTTGGCGAAAGTGTTGACCTTCCTGGCCGCAATAGTCGGATGCCACCGCCTTGAGTTCAGGGTCCTCGATCTGCTTCATCCCGGCGCGAACAGACTGAATCAAATAAGGTTCCAGGTAGGGCATCACCAGCGATGCGCCGTTGACCATGTGGCTCCACTCGGGCTTGGCGGCGTTCCAGTGCGGTTCGATGTCTTCCGGGAACTCGAACGGGATCCTTCGGATCGTCAGCTCATCCATCGCGGCGACTATATGAAACAGGTGCGTCGTCGGTCAAGAAGCTCCGGTCGGAGGGGTTGTAGGCGGCCATTCTAATTGACGCAGCAAAACCCGATGGGATAGGCTCGCAGGTCGTGGCTCGGTTCCGGTGGATTCCGACACGGAGACTCGGTCCCGATTCAGGAGTGCCATGGGCACTGAACGCGCAGCTTACAGCTCGCCGCCGCCCGTGAAGGACCCGCAAGGCTGGTTTGCGCGGTTGCGCGCCTCCAAGTCGATCTTGTTCATCGGCGCCCTCGGCCTTTGCATGACGGTTGCTCTGTTCTGGGTCGCCAGGACCATCGAGCAACGTTGGCTCCTCGGCCAGTTCCGAGCAATCGCGGCCGACCGGGCTCACGCCGTCCACGACGAAATAGAGAGTGAGCTGCACGCGCTCGAGGCGTTGCGCGGCCTCTTTCACGCGTCGAGTGACGTCACCTACTCCGAGTTTGAGACCTTTGTCGACTCGACTCTGACCTGGGCCGAGGGCGTGCAGGCCGTCGAATGGGTCCCGCGTGTTCGAGGCTCCCAAAGGGAGGCCTTCGAGGGTAGCATCCGGGCTGCAGGCCTCGAAGGATTCGCCATCACCGAGAGGACCGAGGAAGGTGCGATGGCGCCAGCGTCACCGCGCGCAGAGTACTTTCCCGTTCACTATGTCGTTCCAAGGAGAGGTAACGAGCCGGCCATAGGCTTCGACGTCGCCTCCGATCCCGTTCGTTACGAAGCCCTGAACGCGGCTCGCCGGTCGAACGAAGCCAGAGCCAGCGCTCCGATTACACTTGTCCAGGAGCGCGGTGAACAGCGTGGCGTCCTGGTGTTCTTGCCCGTGTTCCGAAGCGGCCTTGAAGAGTCGAAGTCCGGCAGAACCGACGAGAAATTACAGGGCTTCGTTCTCGGTGTATTTCGCGTCGGCGACCTTCTGGATACAGCGCTAGCCGAGCTTGCCCCCGCCGGTATTTGTATCGAGCTGTTCGACGAGTCGGCGGCGCCGGCTCCTGAGCCGCTCGCTCACTTCTGTTCCGACCTCGAGGCATCACGGGGTGACGATTCGCCGGCTGCAGAGCGAGGTCCCGGCTTGGACCACGGTTCCATGCGTTCGGTCGCTGCAGGGCTTCAGGAGCGGTTCAGGACGGATGTCGTCCTCGACTGGGCCGGACGCCGGTGGCGTGTCTCCGGTGTTCCTACGGCGGGTTTCTTCGAGGCAAGACAGCAGTGGGCGTCGTGGGCAATCTTGATCGCCGGGTTGTTGTTGACCTTCGTCGTGACGGGCTACTTGCTGACGTCTTCCGGGCGTAAGCGGGCGGAGCTGGCCTTGTCGCGGAGCGAGGAGCGCAATCGTCTAATTCTAGACAACGCGCTCGACGCGATTATCACCATCGATAGTACTGGAACCATCACGGCGTGGGAGGGGGCCGCCGAAGCGATGTTCGGTTGGTCACGAACAGAAGCCATCGGCCGTGCGCTCGGCGAACTGATCGTGCCCGAGCATCTTCGAGCGCGTCACGAAGAGGGGATGGTCAACTTCAGGAAAACCGGCCGTCGCGGGATACTCGAGCGTCGTGTGCAGTTCAGTGCGGTCCACAGGGATCGTCACGAGTTCCCCGTAGAACTCACGGTAACAGTCATAGGCGAAGGCGACGCGGCCGAGTTCAATGGTTTCATTCGCGACGTTTCCGACCGCGTTGCGGTGGAGAGATCGCTGCAGCAGGCCATGGATCGGTTCCGAATCCTGGTGGAGCATGCGCCCGAGGCGATCGTCGTGCTTGACGGCGATACGGGGCGTTTCACGGACGTCAACGACAACGCCGTAAGACTGTTCAAAATGAGCCGCGAAGATCTTCTCGAGAGCGGTCCCTTCGAGCTCAGTCCTCCAATCCAGCCAAACGGGCGTAAATCTGAAGAATACGGGCGCGAGATGATCGATAAGGCGTTCTGCGGTGAGGCACCCGTGTTCGAGTGGAGTCACATTGACGGGGAGGGGGAAGAGGTTACATGCGAGATACGGCTGGTGCAGTTGCCGTCCGAGGGGCCGCGCCTGCTCCGGGGTAGCATCACCGACATCACCGAGCGTAAGCGCGCCGAGCAACGGCAGCGCACGTTGATGCGTGAACTAGATCACCGGGTCAAGAACAACCTGGCCGCTGTGCTGTCGATAACCGAGCAGTCTCTCGCGACATCCAACACTCTCGATGAGTTCCAAGCAGCCTTCACCGGCCGGATAAGATCTCTGGCGCGGCTGCACATCGCACTGGCCAGGACCGAGTGGGAGGGGGCCGACCTCGAAGAGATCGCCAACCTCACCCTCGGCGCACACATGGTCGCCGATCGCGGGCGGATAGAGTTGGAGGGTCCGCGCACGGTGCTGTCGGCCGAGGCTAGCTCGGCCGTCTGCATGGCTCTGCACGAACTGACGACCAACGCCTCCAAGTACGGCGCCCTGTCCGTGCCGCAAGGCAAAGTCCGCCTGACTTGGTCTACTGAAAACGGCGGCCCACTGAGGCTGACCTGGCAGGAGTCGGGCGGTCCGAGCGTGAGCGCCCCTACGCGTGAAGGTTACGGCTTCGTGCTGATAAAGGGAGTCATCGAGTACGAGTTGGAGGGAAGGGTCGACCTGCGCTTCTTGCCCGAAGGCCTCTACTGCGAGATCGAGATCCCGGCCAGCGCGAGGGCCGACCTCGCGGCCTAGAGCGCCGCGACTAGGCAGCCCGACATTAGGCAGCGCGCGGGCGCAGCCCAAGCTCGCTTCTCAGCCCGGCGATGAGCCCGTCACGGGCACGGTCTCCGATACGGTTGAAGACGAATTGGAGGCCGGCATCCAAGGGGCTCAGAAGAGTCGGTAGAGTAAGGCGGGCGTTGTAGGTCACGTGAATGCCTTCCGGCGTCGCGATCAACGAGATCTCATCACGGGAGAGCAGCGTCGATGTCGAAGCTTCCAGCACAATCAAGTTCGGGCGCTCCAGCCGCACGATCTCGTAGACCATGGTCGTCGTGGTCCCGAGGAAGGATACGTCTACTTCGAACGTCGTGCCTTCGCGCGGCGGGCCCGAGCCTAGCTTGGTCGCGCGGGGCACGCCCGGATCCCATTGTTCAGAGTTGGAGAAGTCGGCCAGATAGTCGAACGCGGTCTGGATATCGCCTTCTACGTCGAAGCTTGTCACATATACTGCCATCGTTTGGTCCTTAGTCGGTTACCTCTACCCCTCGCCAGAACGCGATTCGGCCGCGGATCTCGGCCGCGGCCTCTTTGGGGTCAGGGTAGTACCAGGCTGAGTCTTCGTTCAGGTTGCCATCTACGTCGACGCTGTAGTAGTGGGCGGTTCCCTTCCACGGACAGATCGTCGTAGTAGAGCTGAGCGTCAAGAATTCGTGGTTGACGTCTTCGCTGGGGAAGTAATGGTTGCCTTCGATGACAACCGTGTCGTCGGACTCAGCGATAACTTTGTCGTTCCAGATAGCCTTCATTTTCTTACCAACCTTCGGTGCCGGGGTCGCCCTTGAAGGGGCCTACGACGTCGCCGGTGATCCAGCCCGCGTAGAATGGACCCGCTTGAGGGGTGACCTCTTCTCCATCGACGTAGCAAGCATCGACGCGACCGGCGTAGAATGCCACGTAGCGTTGTATAGCCGCGAAAGCCGTCGTTGGTGTTGCATAGCTGAATGCAGCGTCTTTGGCCTCGCGTCCGCCGGCCCGGATCGAGAAGTACGAAGCGTTGCCTTTCCACTCACAAAACGACGCGAACGCGCTCGGTATCAGGAGGTCGGTCCTCACGTCGCCTGGCGGCACATAGTAGACCGGTGGTCCGCTGGTTTCGCATACACGCACCGTGTTCCTGCTGTCGGCGACGGTAACACCCGCAAACACCACCTCGATGTGTTTGGGACTATGCTCGAGCCTCGGAGGACGCGGATAGTCCCACACCGACTCCTGGCCAGGGCCCGGCGTGATCGGTTGCGGCCTCGGTCTACTCATACGCCCGCTCCCGCGATTCTCCTCAACATTCCCTTGAAGATCAGCGCATGCAGGGGATAGATCAGATACCAATACGCCAGCCCGGCCAGCCCCCAAGGGTCGAAGACGGCAGTCTGCCGAATCCTGCTGCCGTCCGTCGTCGGTTCTACCTCGAACTCCAGCCAGGCACGGCCGGGTAGTTTCATCTCGGCTGCGAGCCTCAATCGCTGTCCGGGCTCGTAGGCCTCGACACGCCAGAAATCGATCTCGTCACCTACCGACGGGCTCTCTTGGTTGCGCCGGCCCCTTCGCATACCAACGCCCCCCAACAGAAGATCGATGAACCCGCGGATCCGCCACAATTGATCTGCATAGTACCAGCCGACCGAGCCACCGATACGCTCGATCGGCAAGAACGCGCGCGAAGCCGGCGACGGCACGTCTATGCACCTCGAGTCGACGATTCTGGTCCCGAGAACCACGCCACCCCACTGCTGAGAATCGCCTGACGATGACATCGCACTCGACCAGCGCGTCTCCGCGAACTCGCTGTCTTCATTGATCATCGCTCGGCTTATCGCTTCGCGCACGGTCATGGGCCGGACCGTGAAGGCGCTGGATGCAGACGTGTCCGTCACCACCGACGGGTTGCGGATGCTCTCGATAAGCTTGCGCCCGACCCGGGCATACAAGGGGGTAGTAAGCCCCAGCCATAGACTGGAAAGCCGCGGTGTCAGCGCAGGTACGTTTATGAGGCGGCGCTTGAGGCCCCGTTGGCGGGCATACTCCAGCATGAGTCCGCCATATGAAAGCCTGTCTGCGCCGCCTATCTCGAGCACTCGAGATTCCTGCGAGTCCAGATCTATGGATTCGAGCAGGTAAGCAACCACATCTTCTATCGCAATCGGTTGGGCAAGCGTGGCCACCCATTGCGGGCATATCATGACCGGTAGTCTTTCCACGAGCGCCCGAATCAGTTCGAAGGAAAGGCTACCCGAACCGATGATGATAGAGGCTCGCAGTTCTATGACCGGTACGCCTGCACTACGCAGAGCATCGCCGGTTTCCAGTCTACTGCGCAGATGCTCGGAGAGAGGTTCATCGGCTTCGCTGAGACCGCCCAAGTAGACGATCCGTCGCACGCCTGCATCTGCGGCTGCGCGGCCGAAGTTCAACGCAGCCTCGCGGTCGCGGTCGGCGAAGTCGCCATGGGCACCCATGGAGTGCACGAGGTAGAAGGCGGTGTCTACACCCGTTAGCGCCGATTGGAGACTCTCGGGCTGCAAGCAGTCTCCCGGTACGATTTCCGTACCTTCGGCCACTTTGCCGGCCAGGTGTTGGGGTCTCCTAGCCATGCAACGCACTCGGAGCCCCGAGCGCTCCAAGGGGCCGAGAAGTCTCCCGCCGACGTAGCCCGTGGCTCCTGTTAACAGGACGAGACGGTCAGCAGCGCCCGGCTTCCTCATCTTGGTGTCTACAGCCGTGTTCATGATTCAAGCAGCATCCGCGTAGCGTTCTACATAGTCTTGAACGCGATACTTCCGAGCGGTGTTTTGAGAAGTCATGTAACGGACTTTGCCGAAGACCGGACGCTCGGGGCCCCAGGGCCGATCGTAGCGCCCGAAGCACCAGAATATCCCCGAGTAGGAATTGGGATCGCGTCCATCGAGAGCGTACTTGTTGTTCAGGTGGATGAGGGTGGACAGCGCCGTTTCCGGGGTCTCCGACCATCTCAGAATGTTCTTGCCCCACAGCATGCGCAGGTAGTTGTGAATCCGGCCCTCTCGCACGAGTTGTGTCTGAGCGGCGTTCCACAAGGGGTCGTGAGTCAGAGCCTTTTCGAACTGTTCAACGCTGTAGATCAGCTCGCGCTCGTCTCCGCGGTGAGTTTCGAGGGTCGTCAACGCCCACGACGGGAGGGAGGCGTACTGATCGTAGTCATGACGAGTCGCGCACATGTTGAAGCCCAGTTCTCGCCAAGTGACCAGTTGATCCAGGAACGCTTCAGCGGTCGGAGACATCCCCCACCAGCCACTTCGCTTCCCCGTGGGGCGCTCGGCGAGCGACTCTGGCGTCCAACCCTCGGCGTCGGAGAGGCTCCAGAACACCTCATGTGCTGAGATGTGACCGAAGTGAAGATAAGGGGACAGGGCGCTGGTCGTGGTTAGCGCGGGTTTGTTTCGGTCATCGGCGTAAGTCGCGAGCCGCTCACGGACGAAAGAGTTCAAGGTGGCAGCGGCCGCTAGTTCGCCGCCGGCTTGTTCAGTGACCGAGACCGTGTGATCGATGGGCAATTCCGCACACAGCTTCGCCCGTCTCGACGGCGATGCCAGATCCGCGACCGGCCATGTTGAAGTGATTTTGTCAGCGATTGACGGTGGAGGCGCGAGCTCGACTTCGCTGAGCATGTCCGGGCGCGGTCGGCCCGCGATATGAGAGGGGAGTTCCTCGTGGACGAAGCGCCTGAAGGAGTAGGCGCTAGCGTAAGTCTTTCCGGCGGCTCGCAGTGGCAGTAGGCCGTTTGAATCGACCTGTTCTACGCAGACCGGTAGTACTTGGGCAGCCTTCCGAGTCATACGCGGCAAGAAGAAGCAGGGGTACTCGTCGGTGACCACCAGGCAGGCCGAGTGCGAGAGGTTCTCGAGCAAGCCACTGCCGCTTCCTGATCGATCTTCTACATAGGGGTAATAGAGAGCGCCGCTGCCGGCAGCAACACGGGCGTTGTCCGCCATGCCGTCGAGTATGAAGCGGTGGAGCCTGTCGCTGGCCCAAGGGTATCCGGTGCGCAGCGCTTCAAGGATCACCAGGGGCTTGCCTAGATCGAGGGCCCATTCCACGGCTCGGTCCAGGGCGAAGTTCCAGCGCAGGCGGCGGGCGGCCACCATCCAATAGAGGACGAAATCGCCGTCGGAGCGCACTGGGCGGTGATTCAGAGCGTCGATCCTTATTTCTGAAACCTTAGTCAAAGCAATAACTTAAGTGAGCCAAACGGGCACCGCTCCGTCAATACAGGAGGATTGTAGCACGGTGTCATAATTTGTCCAGGACAAAACTTGACAAAGTATCGTCGACCATCGATACTGCGCCGCATGAAGATCGCAATCGTTGGCTCGGGCGTCTCGGGGCTGGTTGCCGCTTACCTACTCGGCCGCGAGCACGAGGTCAGCGTGTTCGAGTCGAATACTTACGCAGGGGGCCACACCCACACCGTCGATGTCGAGTTGGATGGCCGGCATCATTCCGTCGACACCGGTTTCATCGTCTACAACCAACGCACCTATCCCTTTTTCTGCAGGCTGCTCGATGCTCTCGGTCTGAGCGGCCAGCCGGCCGACATGAGTCTGAGCGTGTCCTGCGAGCGCACAGGCACGGAGTACGCCACACATTCGATGTCGGCGTTGTTCGCGACGCGCCGGAACGTGATCGACCCGGGCTTCTACCGGATGCTGCGCCAGATATTGCGTTTCAACCGCGAGGCACGTGAGCTCCTCCAATCCGAGTCGAATCTGACTCTCGGCGAGTACTTGAGTTCGCGCGGCTACGCTCCACGGTTCGTCGATCACTACATAACCCCAATGGGTGCAGCCATCTGGTCGGCAGCCCCCGATCGCTTTCTCGACTTCCCCGCGTCCACTTTCATTCGGTTCTTCGAAAATCACGGCCTACTCGACCACAAGGACAAGCTCCAATGGATGGTCCTGCCTGGTGGCTCCAGGACTTACGTGGACCGGTTGCTCGAGGGACTCCATGGCCGGGTGCATCTTGGGTGCCCGGTTCTGTCGGCGAGACGGCGTGACGACGCGGCGGAACTGCTGTTGCCTGACGGAGTGAGGCTTCAGTTCGATCACCTGATCATGGCCTGTCACAGCGACCAGGCGCTACGGTTGCTCGAGGATAGGTCGGAGGAGGAACGAAGCGTCCTTGGGTCCATCGGCTACCAGGAAAACGACGTGGTGCTTCATACCGATTCATCCGTGATGCCGTCACGCGCGGCGGCTTGGGCTAGTTGGAACTACCGCATTCGTGACGAGCAACACGACAGTGTGGCCGTGACCTACGACATGAACCGCCTGCAGAGTATGGAGTCGAGTAGACCGCTTTTGGTCACGCTCAATGGCAGCGAACAAATCGACGAGGCGAGCGTGCTGAGGCGCTTCACCTACCACCATCCCGTGTTCGACAACGCCGCCATCGATGCTCAGCGCCGACGAGAGGAAATCGACGGAGTCGAGCGTACACACTTTTGTGGCGCGTACTGGGGTTACGGGTTCCACGAAGACGGCGTCAACAGCGCCTTGGCCGTTTGCGAGCGCTTCGGCGTGGAGTTCTAGGCGGTGAACAGTTGTTTATACCAGGGTCGGGTCACGCACCGCCGTCGGGGCCCGGTCGAACACAGCTTCGGGTTCAATCTCTTCATGGTGTACCTGGATCTCGAAGAGCTGCCGGGCATCCTCGCGACCTCGAGGCTGTGCTCGGATGCGGGCCCCGCGCTGATCCGGTTCAGACGAAGCGACTATCCCGGCGACCCTTCCTCCGGGCTCGATGATTCGATCCGTGACCTGGTCGAGGCTGAGACGGGGCGCCGGCCGGACGGCCCGATACGATTGTTGACGAATCTTCGCTACTTCGGTTTCGGCTTCAACCCCGTAACCTTCTTCTACTGCTTCGACTCCGAGGGAAAGAATATCGACTGGGTCTTGGCCCACGTCACCAACACGCCCTGGGGAGAGACCCACAGCTATGTCTTGGAGCCGTCCAAGTCTCCAAACGGTTGCGTGGAGGCCAGGGTCGACAAGCAGTTTCACGTCTCTCCCTTCATGCCGATGAATCTGACGCACGCGTTTCGTCTCGGTGTGCCGGGTCCGCGGCTATCCGTTCGATTGGATGACCTCAAGAACGGCGAAAAGGTGTTCTCGGCGGGGCTCAGCATGCGCCGTCGCCGCCTTACGGATACGGCGCTGGCATGGATGCTCATCCGGTACCCTTTTCTGACCCTACGTGTGGTGCTCGCCATCTACGTTCAGGCTTTTCTCTTGTACCTGAAGCGAGCTCCCTTTTACCCCCATCCGAAGAGCGTAGAACCGCAAACCAAGGAGCTTAGTGATGATTTTGTCTCGCACCAGCACGCTGGAAGATAGAAGTTCTGAGATCCAGCTCGGGTCTATAGAGCGGATGTTGCGCCGCATAGTCGCATCTTACCTCGACCGTCTCGAGGGGGGTTGCCTTACGATCGAGGATCCGGAGTTCACGCGCAGCTACGGAGAAATCGACAGTTCCGATCAGGTTCGAGTGACGGTATCGGATCCTAGCTTCTATTCATCACTCGCACTCAGGGGATTGGTCGGTGCCGCCGAGGCTTACATGGAGGGCATGTGGGAAACCGATGACCTAACAGGCCTCATAAGGATCATGGCTCGCAACATGGAACGGGCCCAGGACATGAACCGGGGCCTGGCGCGTCTGTCGAAGCCGTTCTTGAGACGGTTCGCCCTAGCACGACGTAACTCTCGCTCAGGAAGCAAGGACAACATTGCCTCGCACTACGATCTCGGCAACGAGTTCTTCGAGTTGTTTCTGGATCCGACGATGACCTATTCCTGCGCCATCTTCGATCACGACGTGGCGACTCTCGAGCAAGCGCAGCGTAGCAAGTACGATCGCATCTGCCGTAAACTCGATGTCGGCCCCCGCGACCATGTCCTGGAGATCGGCTCCGGTTGGGGGGGCTTCGCGATCCACGCTGCCGGTGTCTACGGCGCCCGCGTTACGACGACGACTATCTCGGAGCGGCAGTACGAGTTGGCGCGTGAGCGGGTTCGCACGGCGGGATTAACCGGCCTCGTGGAAGTGTTGCTTTGCGACTACCGCGATCTGTCCGGGACCTACGACAAGCTCGTATCGATAGAGATGGTCGAGGCGGTCGGTCACGAATACATGAATGAGTACTTTCGCGTGTGCTGCGAGCGGCTCAAACCCGACGGAGTGTGCCTGATCCAGGCCATCATCAATCATGACCAGGGTTACGAGCGAACCACGGAATCCGTGGACTTCATAAAGCGCTATATCTTTCCCGGCGGCCAGTTGCCGAGCATCTGGTCGATGTGCAACTCGGCTAGAGACGCAACCGACCTGAGGATGGTGCACATGGAGGACATCAGCGAACACTACGCAACGACGCTTTCGTGGTGGCGCCGGCTGTTCAAGTCGAACGTAGCGCAGGTCCGTCAACTCGGGTACGACGAGCGCTTCGTACGTATGTGGGAGTTTTACCTCTGCTACTGTGAGGGCGGGTTCGCCGAAAGGTCTGTGCGCGCAGTGCAGCTCATGTTCGAACGCCCGCTGGCCAGGCGAAGTCCTTTGCTCGGCAGCTTGTCCGCGCCGCTGATCGAAGAGGCGGCCTAGCAGTATCGCGAATCCGGCGGCTCTCGGGCGCCTTCCGGGTCGCGTTCCGGAGGTCAGCCGCTGGTTGGGGGACCCACGCACCTGGGGGGCAGGACGCACCGCGGCGGCGCCAGGGATGCTTCTGCAAGATTCGAGTTAAGTATCCGAGAACTTTGGCGCCAATGGCACGCTGCAGGGAGAAACTCCCTTGACAACCGGTGCTCAGGATGGTGAGTTCGACGATAATCCGTGGTTCATCGTGGGGGGCGTCCAGGGCGCGATCCCGCCCGTGCCGCAAAGAGTTTAGATGCCGCAGTCCTCTCCGAGTTTCGCCGCCGCCGTCTTCTGTCTGCTCACCTGGCTACTTATCACTATTTTAGCCGCTCCGGCCGAAGCCGAGATCTTTGGGGGCGGCGGCAATGCCAAGTACGACTGCCTGTTCGTCTTGGATACTCCCGTCAACGACCCTCCTTTAAAGAACAAGCGTATCCGCTGCACTGACGGTGATCCTGCGTGTGATGCGGACGGTGTTATCAACGGTACCTGCGTGTTTCCCACTGCTGCCTGCATCAACAGCAGCTTCAACCTCGCGGAATGCACTCTGACCGGTTTGCAGTCGAGCCTCATCGATCACTCCGAGGACAACGGGGATCCCAAGTTCGACACGGAGTTTCAGGCCCTTCAGTCCCGCATAGACAATGAGCTGGAACTGCCCGATGCGACACCGGATCAGTGCACGGGATTTACGAACATTTCCGTTGATGTGAAGGGCCCGTTTCCGAAACAGCGTTGCCGGCGCGGGAAGAAGAGAATGAAGGTCCGCTCATTTTCGACCTTCGCTACCGGTAGGCAGATCAAAGACACGGACAGGCTCAAGATGATCTGCGAGCCCGACCCCGACATGTGCGATGCGCAAACGCTGTTCTCGGGGACCTTCGACCGCATCCAACGCCAGGTCTTCGATGTATCTTGCGCGCTGGGTGGTTGTCACGACTCCGAGGGTCTTGCCGGCAATCTGACACTGGAGTCCGGATCGGCTCACGGGGCTATAGTCGACGTCGATCCGAACAACGCCACTGCGCTCAACTCCGGTCTGAAGCGTGTCATGACGACGGGACCGATGACGGGCGACCCCACAATGAGTTTTCTCTACCTCAAGGTCATCGACGATCTGGCTCCGGGCATGGGCCAGAGCATGCCCTTCGGTATGAAGAAGATTAAGAAAGGTTTCCGGGACATGATCGAGCTCTGGATACTCGATGGTGCACCCGAGACAGGCTGGGTAGCGGGCACAGACGAGTAGCAGCTAGGAGATAGGCATGGGCGACGAGAATACTCCCATCCAGGAAGAAGACCTCGAAGCAGTGTTGCGGCACGTACTCGGGCGTACCGGGTTCGGACCGGCAGCGCGAGACATGAAGAAGGCCACTCGCAAGGTCGGGAAGGCCTTCCCCATGACTCGCGGCGGTGTCGCCGACTACGTGCTGGGCCTGAAACGCAAGGTGCTGAAGGCCAAGGGTGACGAGTTGTTCGACATCCACAACAAGTGGGTCAAGCATCTACTCAAGGGCAAGACGCCGCTCCTGGATAAGATCGTGCTGTTTTGGCACGACCATTTTTCCGTGTCGGCTAGTGTTGTCGATGAGCCGGAAGCTGTCACCCTCCACCTGGAGAACCACTACACCTACGCGCTGGGTAACTTCAAAGACTACGTGAAGGCCATCAACAAAGATCCGGCGATGATGATCTTCTTGAATACCAACAAGAACAACAAGGACATCCCCAACGAGAACTATGCGCGCGAGCTGTGCGAGCTGTTCACGCTGGGCGTGTTCGATCTGAACGGTCTCGAAAACTATTCGCAGGACGATATTGTGCAGATCGCACGTGCTTTCACCGGCTGGAAGATAAACGGTGACGGCGAAGCTTATCTCAAGATCAACAAGCATGATTTCATGGCCGAGTTCCCGGGGCGTGGTCCTAAGGTTTTGTTCGACAACGCTTACGGGTTCCCGCCCGGCGGCGCTTCGTTCACCACCGGCGGTGAAGGCGAAAACGAGATCGACGAAGTAGTCGACATCCTCTTCGCCCACACGGACAGCGACGGTGAGAACACTGTTGCGCGCCGCACTGCCTTCAGACTCTTGGAATACTTCGCCTACGCCAGCCCCGATAAGTCCGTAGTCGACGATGTCGTGAGCGCTTCCAGCTTCGACACCACCTGGGACATCGAAGCCCTGATGCGCGCCATCATGGTACACGATGCTTTCTACGAGACCGCGGCGGAAGCGCCTTTCTCGGCGGCTACCAAGAAGTCGGTCAAGTGGCCGATAGACTACGTGGTGGGCGCCATGCGTATGACAAAGATGAAAGGCAAGGGACGGGAGCTGATTCTGCGCGGTGGCGACTGGATGCCGCTGTTCGATCACCTGGCCAACATGGGCCAGATCATTGGTGAGCCGCCTAGCGTATTCGGCTGGGACTGGGAGGAAGGCTGGGTGAGCAGCTCCACTCTGTTGGCTCGTTACGAATTCGCTCGTGACATCGCCAACGCCAGGTCCCAAGGACGTTTCAAGCCCGAGAAACTGATCGACAAAGAGCTCCGGAAAGACCCCGCCGCCGCTGCCGACATTGCTGACTCGGTCATCAATGTGCTCGGACTAACCGGACAGCTCACGGCGGCGGAGAGAGACGAGGTCATCGAATACCTGACCGACAACGGTGTGAACCCCATTCTGGATCTGTCCAACGACTTTGTACGCAACGTAAAGCTTCACGGGGTGTTTGCACTGCTCATGCAATCGCCGGCCTTCCAGCTGCACTGAGGTCGAGGAGATATAGCGATGCCGATGACGCGACGACAGTTTCTCAAGAGGGCGGGCTATGCGACGGCGGGCACGGTCATGCTGCCGAGCCTGTTCAGCAGTCCTTTCGTAGGTAAGGCCTTCGCCGACACGATCGGCGACCGCTACCTGGTAATCCTCTTCCTCGACGGGGGCAACGACGGTCTCAACACCGTGATGCCCATGGACGATACGGCCGGCTTGCTCACGGCTTACCGCGATGCGCGCGGGACCGGTAGCGGAGGCTTGCGCATCGATCCGGGCGAAATGGCAGTTCCGTCGGTGGTGTCTACCCTCGACCCCGGGACCGGCACCCAGCTTGGCTTCCACCCAGGTCTGGCCAGCTTTGGGACGATGTACGATGCCGGCAACGTCGCCGTGATCCAGGGAACCGGATACCCGGACTACAGCCTTTCGCATGAGTCGTCGCGGGTCATCTGGCAGACGGCCAATCCGACCGGCATGTCCGCAATCGCTGGCAGCGGCTGGGCGGGGCGTCACTTAGGACTCGAGTACGGTCCCCAGGACATCTACGGAGTAACCATAGACGACGCAGTGGCAGCGGAGATGCGTACGAGCGGGACGAGCGTTCTTGCCATAAACCGGCTCAATCGCTTCGGCTTCCCTCTCGACGACTACGACGAAAACGACGAGACCATCTACACCCAGTCGTACAACGACCTGTATGCGGCAGCGGGGGCCAATCTTCAGCCTTTGACCAGCACCATAGGCAACGCCGGGTTGGCGACGTACACGAGCACACAGAGCTACCCCCCACTCCACAACAACTACAAGAACGACCCGATACGCTCGACCTACAACGATGCATACGGTGCCTTGGGGACCAGCACGGCCAGAGACCTTCGCGAGGTCGCCAAGATCATCTACGGGGTCTCCACCGGCGAGCCGGGTGTGACGGCGCGCTTCTTCCAGGTTCGCAACGGCGGTTACGACACCCACGCTGATCAGGGCGGAGCCGATCCCAACGGCCAGCACTACAATCTGCACGCCGAAGTTGCCGATGCCGTGAGCTTGTTCTTCGATGACATGAACAGCATGGGTGTGGGCAACAAGGTCACGATGGTGATCTGGAGCGAGTTCAGTCGGCGTATCCCGCAGAACGACAACGGTACGGACCACGGCTCCCAGGGGCCGATGTTCGTGATCGGTGAGCCCGTGAACGGCGGTATCTACGGCAACCACCCCAACATTGACGAAGCGGCACTCGACAACCGCGAGAATACGCCTTACTCGCAAGCTCCGGGCGACACGTTCCGCTCGACGGATTTCCGGGACGTGTTCGGGACCGTTCTCAAGCACTGGGTCAACATGAGCGAGGCCGACATCCTCAACCATGTGCTTCCACTGGATGTCCTCGGTCCCGCTTCCGATTACTGGACGGTCCAGGATTTCGACCTGGGATTCCTGTAAGCGCCATGGACACGTGCGGCTAGCCCAGTACTGCCGCAGCCAGCCGGGGTATCTGCTGCTACCGGGCGAGCACCTCAGCGCCTCGGGTGCCGACGCGGAATTGGCGGGGTTTCTTCGCGACGACCTGGGGTGGTCTGCACACAAGCGAGACTTCCTCGACCGCTCGGTTGCTCTTTACTGTTCCCGTTCCGAATCCATCTCGGCTCGCACCGAGGCCTGGCCCAAGCCGCGCATACGCAATCTGGGCATAGCCGAAAGCGACAGCGGCGTCCGGCCCTATGCTCAGGTTCTCAACACGAGCACCTGGACGATCTACGACTGCGACGTAGATCCGGAGATCTCTCATGAGGAGTTGGCCGCGTATGTGCTGGCCCTGGCCGACTGGATGTCGATGACAGGGGAAGTCAGCGAGGTGCCGATGCGAAGCGCGGCGTGGTGGATCGAGTGCGGGCAGGGCGATGTCCAAAGTTTCGTGGAGGCTGCCTCGTGTTCGAAAAGGCCTGACGCCGAGATGCTTTGCGCCGTAGCCGAGTCGACATCATGGTTGAGCCTACTCCACCATCGCGACCTGAAGCCCGCTCCAGAGCAGACCGTTGTCAGGGGCATCCCTGGTACGGGACTGCAGGTTGCCGCCAACATAGAAGCCGGGCCGCCGGAATTGGTAGAGAGGTGCAGGCGTTCCGCTTTGTCGGCCGTCGATGCCTACCGGCGTCGCTGGCAGGGCCACGATGACAGCCGGGTGGCTTCGTTGCTGGAATGGCTGGCCGCGTCACGTCCGATGTTGGTTGTGGCGGGTGACTCCGGGCGTACTCTGTGGGACTGCGCGGAACCTCAGCGCACCGATGAGTTGGCGGATTGCTTGAGCCGGGCCGACCCGGTGGCGGTCGAAGCCGTTCGCGCGGATCTTGAAATCATCGACGAGCACAGCCGCAGATTCATGGCCGCGCTTGTGGATGCCGATTCCTTGCCGCACCCTCGCAACGAGTTGGCCGAGAGCGGCTACGCTTACGTTCATCCACGGCGTCGAGTCATCGCTTACAATCTCTTCGAGGCCGGCATGGAGCGGACCGTGGGGCCGCCTTTGCCCTTCGAGAGGGAAATGCTCGGTGCGCGGACCCTGCACGAGTGGGGACATCTTGCGGACGAGGCCGGGTGGGTTACGGCGCGGTCGCAGCACACGGAGATGGCACGGTTGCGCGAAGCCCTGGCCGCTGAGCTCCAGGCTGCAGTCGAAGAGTGCTGTCCGCAGCGTGCCGGCGAGGCGGTTGCCGACCTCACCGACATGGCTGGAGACGGGCCTGCGGGTGAGGCGCTGGCCGAGGTGCTGCTGGCGCGCTTGCCCGACTACCGAGCGAATCTCGTAGCCGGCCCCTTCATGACGCCTGCCGAGCGTGAGACGTATGTACGCCACAATATAAGAACGTTTCGCTATGAGTATTCTCCTCACAAGCTCTGGCGGATGCTCTCCCGCTACCTCTACGAGTATCAGTACCTACTTCCCCAACTCGGATTGACGGACATCGAGGATCCGTATGGGTACTTCGCCGCGAGTACCGGCTTCGAAACGGACGTCATCGACACGGGCGTTCTGAGGCAGCAGCGTTTCGAATCCATTACCGCGGCCTTGTCCGAGCTTTGCTCGCGTTATTCGATCGACCGCGACCGAATCCGCGTCGAGCCGGCCGATTGACCGAGCGACCATGAGGTTGACTTGCCGCGGCCGGCGCGGAACTAAGCGCCATGATCACCGTCCATCATCTGGAGAATTCGCGCAGCCAGAGGGTCCTTTGGTTGCTGGAAGAGTTGGGTCTGGATTACGAAGTCCGGCGTTACGAGAGGAATCCGGAGACCAGCCTGGCCCCGCCCGAGCTCAAGCTCGTTCATCCCCTCGGCAAGTCCCCGGTAATCACCGATGACGATCTGGTCGTAGCCGAGACCGGCGCGATCATAGAGTACATCGTCGGTAGATACGGTGAGGGGCGTTTGATACCCGCAGCCGGGACACCTGAGCGCCTGAGCTACACCTACTGGCTGCACGCGGCCGAAGGGACGGTGATGCCGCTGCTGGTGATGACCTTGATCTTCAACCGTATCGAGAGCGACACCCCATGGTTCATCCGGCCTGTCGCCAAAGCGATCTCGGGGCAGGTCAAGGCCGGTTATTTGACGCCCACTCTCGAGGCGAATCTCAGGCACATGGACGATGCGCTGGGGAAGTCCGCGTGGTTCGCCGGCGACGAGTTCAGCGCAGCCGACGTGCAGATGAGCTTTCCGTTGGAGGCGGCAGCAAGCCGCGGCGGCCTGGATGCCGACTACCCGAACCTACAAGCGTTCTTGGAAACCATCCATGCTCGCCCGGCCTACAAGTCCGCGCTGGAGCGGGGCGGTCCGTACTCGATCCTGACCTGAACCTAACGCTGGATGGATTCCAGGTAGTCGAGCACGCCGCGAAGTGGACCGTACGGAATCAGCCGGGCCTCTTCGCCTTCACCGACTTCTTCCACGAGATTGGTCCCCCATACCGGCATCTCACGCGTGCCGTGAGCTGCCGGGGCGCTCTTGCCGCTGATATAGCCCGCAAGTTCTTCCATCGGAAAACGACCGTCACGGCGCTCGGCAATCCGTGTCAGATCGGAAGGGTGTTGCTTCATGGCGGGCGAAACCGGGCCGTCGCCACGCGCGTCGGCTCCGTGGCAGGACGCGCAGTAGGCAAGAAAATACCCTCTGCCCGTCTGCATGGCGGTGCCGCTCTCAGCCGACGCCGGTGCCGGAAGCCACAGCAGTAGCGTCGTCAACGCCGCGGCGGATACGGCGACGCGGCGATCATTAGGGTGCCGTTCGCTTCGGCTCATTTGGTACCCCCTTGGGGCGGCAGTTGGAGAGGTTGCGCTCTCAGGTTCTCGATCCGGGTAATGAGGGAACCGAGCCCGGCCACTTGCACGGCTTTGTATACCTCGGGCTGAGCGCCCTCCAAGTAGACACCGGCGCCGGTTCGACGAGCGATATCGGCTGCTTGCCGCAGTGTACGCAGGCCGGCCGGATCGATGCGCTCCACGCCCGACATGTCGATGGTAACCGGAGCCGAGGAGGAGCCGTCGAGCCCGCGCTCGAGCCGCTTTACCAAAGTTTCGGCGGCTTCGAACTGCAGGCGCAGATGCTGGTCTTTGCTATTGCCCGCCATCGGAACTCCGCCCTTCGTAGGCTGTCCAAAGCACGTGTTCGAGCTCGTTGAGCAGCGGCATCCTCGGGTTGGAGCGGATGCTGATGTCGTCGTATGCGGCTTTGATCACCTCGGGTAGTGCCGCCGAGAACTCGGCCTTGTCTATGCCCAGCTCCGATATCGACGTCGGCATGTCGCAGGTCTCGAGCAGCTCGAAGATCTTGGCGATCAATGCATCGACTCGATCATCGTCGGTGTCGGCGTGGAGATGTAGGCTCTCGGCCAAGTCCGCGTACTTGCGGTTGGCCACGTAGGCTTTGACGTTGGGGAAGGGCATGAACTTAGTGGGCACCGCCGCGTTGTAACGGATTACGTAGGGGAGAAGCACTGCATTCGCGCGTCCGTGTGAGATCTTGAACACGGAGCCGAGGCTGTGCGCGAGCGCGTGGTTCACGCCTACGAAGGCGTTGGCGAAGGCCATGCCTGCTATGCACGCCGCGTTGTGCATGGCGCCGCGCGCGTCCTGGTCCTGCCCGTTGCGGTAGGCCTTGGGCAGGTTCTCGAAGATCATGCGCGCGGCCTGGGACGCGAGCGCGTCGGTGTAGTCGGACGCGAAGATCGACACCACGGCTTCCAGCGCGTGCGTGAGCGCGTCGAGGCCGGTGTCGGCAGTGACCGCCGGCGGCAGGCCGGTAACGAGTTGAGGATCGATGATGGCGACGTCGGGTACGAGGCTATTGTCGTAGAGCGGGACCTTTCGTCCCGTGTCGGCGTCGGTGATCACGGCATAGGGGGTAACTTCGGATCCCGTTCCGCTCGTGGTTGGCACGGCCACCAGGGCCAGCTTTTGGTCGGCGTCCTTGGGGTACTGAATCACCCGCTTGCGGGGATCCAGGAACGTTGTTTCGAGGCTGTGAAAATCAAGCTCGGGATGCAGGTAGAAGAGCCGCATCGCCTTGGCGGCATCCATGACCGAGCCACCACCGACGGCCACGAGGTGGTCGGGCCTCTCACGCCGCAATGCCGTGACGCCTCGTTCGATGACGGCATAGGTCGGTTCGATCTCGACCTCGTTGAAGACGTGGCATGCAACGCCGGGAGCGAAGTTGGCGCGCACGCGGTCGACGAAGCCCAGGTCGTCGAGATCCTGACTTGTGACGATGACTGCGCTCTTGCAATCGAGGTCGCGAAGCGTCTCGAGCGCGTGAAGGTTGTAGTGGATCTGACTCGGAGCACGGAACCACTGGTGTACTGGAGTGCGCCCGGCCAGCTGTTTGGCGTTGAGATAGTGCTTCACGCTGACGTTCTCGATGATGCTGTTCCCTCCGCCGGTACCGCAGCCGAACGAGAACGTTGTGGTGAGATCATTGTATACGCCCCCCAAAGCGCCGACCGATGACGGCGAGTTGACGATGATCCGCCCGGCGTTGACCGCCGCCGCGTAACGCTGGACGATCTGATCGTCCTCGCAGAACACGGAAGCCGTATGGCCGGTGCCGCCGAACTCGAGCACTTCCATGGCCGCGTTGATGGCGGCATCCGCACTGTCAACGGGCATTACGCCCAGCACCGGAAAGAGTTTCTCGCAGCTCAAAGGGTGGGCTCGGCCGATGCCCGCGATCGGTGCGAGCAGCAACTTCGTTTCTTCGGGGACAGCTAGGCCGATGTTCTCGGCTATGCGCAGGGCTGACTGACCGACGGCCATGCCTCGCATGTGGCCTTCGATCGGATCAACGACCGTTTGCTCGAGCAGGTTTACGTCCGCCTGGGAGCAAACGTAGGCGCCGAGGCGGTCGAACAGAGCTACTACATCCTCGTATATAGCTCGGTCGACCAGCAGCGTCTGCTCCGAGGCGCAGATGGTGCCGTTGTCGAAGGTCTTGGAGGTTAGAATGTCGACGACCGCCATCTCGAGATCGGCGCTCGAGTGTATGTAACAGGGAACGTTGCCGGCGCCGACGCCGAGAGCGGGCTTGCCCGAGCTATAGGCCGCCTGCACCATCCCCGGTCCGCCTGTCGCGTCGACCATGGATACGTCGGGATGCTGCATGAGGTAACGGGTGTCCGGGTGGGTGACGTCGTCCACCCAACGAATGAAACCCTCGGGGGCTCCCGCCTCTACGCCAGCTTCGTACATGATGCGCGCGGCCTCATTGGAGCAACCGTTGGCCCTGGGGTGAGGACAAAACACGATGGTGTTACGGGTCTTGGCGATCATCAAAGATTTGAACAACACCGTCGAAGTGGGATTCGTAATCGGTGTAACGCCGGTGATGACGCCGATCGGTTCGGCTACGTGGCGCAGGTTGCGGTCCTCGAACTCACGTATCACCCCGACGGTCCGCTCGTCCTTGATCGAGTGGTATACGAACTCCGTGGCGACCATGTTCTTGATGGTCTTGTCCTCGAGCAGTCCCAATTGGGTCTCGGTGACGGCCATGGCTGCCAGCTCCTGGGCGCTGTCGAGGCCGCGGATCACCATCGCACGGACGATGGCGTCGACTTGCTGTTGGGAGAACTGAGAGAAGGACGCCGCGGCCAGCCTGGCATCGCTGACCATGGCGTCGAGTTCGGCGCGGCGCTCGGGCAGCAACTCGCTTCCGACACCGTTGGCAGAGCCTGGGTCGGGCGTCGTCAGTACCTGTTCGGCCTTTGGCATGCGGACTCCCGGCTTTGAACGGCTGGCGGCTGCCGTACGTATAGTGGTGAGCGCGGGGGCGCTCACCAAGCCGTCATTAGCAGGTTGCGGAGCCCCTCGTCAACGGCTCGGCCGAGTGCTCGGAGCCGATGCGGGGAGGGCTGGCACTAACGGGGCAATCGGGTGACCATGGTTGGTGTGGGCGGCCGGCCTCATCGTGCCGAGTAAGGAGGTTGGAAAGTCGTTGGCGGTGCCTGTCGAGTCATGAGCCCGAACAGAAAACGAGCAATTGCTGTCACCCGATCGAGCGCCGACTCGGCGACACGTGCGTCGGCACGCTCCGGGCTCGAATCGGACGCCATGTACCGCGCCTTCTTCGAGGACTGCCCCGACGGTCTCTGCTGCGTCGACCCGAGCGGCGTAATGCTAGCCTGCAACCCGAAGTTCGCGCAGATGGTGGGGCTCGATAGAGAGGACATCGTCGGGCGCCTTAGCTTTGACTTGCTAACTCCCGAGGACCAAGAGCGAGCACGCGGTTTTTTGAAAGAGTTCTGGGGCAGTGGCGAGGTCAGTGGCCTGGAATTGCCGTTGCGCCATAGTGACGGGCACCTCCTATATACCAGCATCAGCGCCACGCCCTTGAGGGACGACGTCGGCGAGATCTCGTACGCTCTGGCCGTCGTTAGAGACGTATCGGACCGAAAGCCGTTGGAACTCGCACTTCAGGCCAGCGAAGCCAGGTTCCGAACGATCTACGAGCACGCCCCCATCATGGTCGATGCCTTTGATGCCGACGGTCGCTGCGTCCTGTGGAATCCCGAGTGCGAACGCCAGCTGGGTTGGACCAACGACGAGATCATGTCGGGTTTGGATATTTTGTCCGTCGCATACCCAGAGCCGCAAGAGCTGGAGAGGGTTAGGCAGGTGATCAAGGGCGCCGACGGTGTGTTTCGTGAAAACCGACCCCTGGCCAAGGACGGTACCCAGCGTACACAGATGTGGGCCAATTTCCCGATGCCCGACGGGACAATGATCGCTGCAGGCTTCGACATAACCGATCGCAAGGCCGCCGAGGTCGAGTTAGAGGCTAGCGAAGCGCGGTTTCGGCAGTTGGCCGAGAAACTCAACTTCATACCGTGGGAGGCCGATCCGGATACGTGGACGGTCACCTATGTGGGGCCACAGGCCGGCGCTATTACCGGATATCCCGCCGAGGAGTGGGTGAAACCGGGATTCTGGCCGGTGCGCCTGGTGCACCCCGCCGATCAAGACAAAGCGCTCGATGCGCTGCTGACAGGGTTGGCGAACAAGGATGACTTTCAGTTCGAGTACCGCATGGTCACCGCCGGTGGCGACATTTTGTGGGTGCGCACGTTTGTCAGCGTAGTCAGGGATGATGACGGTATCGGCAAGATCGTTCGCGGGGTTACGATCGACGTCACGGAACGCAGGGAGGCCGAGGAAGAGCAGGCGTTTCTGCTTCGCGAGCTGGACCACAGGGTAAAAAACATGCTGGCCACCGTCGAGTCGGTGGCCCAACAGACGGTCAGATCGGCCGCTGGTCTGGAAGATTTTTCCCAATCATTCAGTGGCCGCGTCCGGGCGCTCGGCCGCATACACCAGGTCCTTTCTCGGGAAGACGGCCTGCAGCACCTGAACGTACCTCAGCTGATAGCATTGGCGCTGGGGCCATTCAGCGAACCACAGCGCGGCCGCGTGTCTATAGATGGTGATGAAGTGTGGGTGCCGATTAGTGCGGTGCGCCCTCTCGTGATGGCATTGTACGAGTTGGGCACCAACGCCTTGAAGTACGGCGCACTATCTGTGCCCGACGGTCGTGTTTCGATCGGCTGCCACAGGTCGGACAGCGGGTACCTGGGTATTGAATGGACCGAGGAGGGCGGCCCGACCGTCGAGAACCCGCAGTCCCATGGCGTAGGCACGAGCGTGATCGAGGAAGGCTTGCCGTACGAGCTCGGCGCGAAGGTGATCTTGGAGTTCCCGGCATCCGGCGTCCGCTGCAGAATCAAGGTACCCACCGGCGCAGCGAGCGAGGACGCGGGCGAGGGCTCAGTGGAAGAAGGGCCGTGACCGCCGAGGGGGCGTTGACTGAAGGACCGCTCGCCGGTGTTCGTGCGATCGTTATAGAGGACGACTTCACCGTTGCTCGCGGTCTCGCCTGGATGCTCGAGGGGTTGGCCTGTGAGGTGGTCGGAATGGCGGGCAAGGTAGCGGCGGCCTTGTCGCTCGTGGAGTCGACACGGTTTGATGTGGCCGTCCTCGACTTGCGCCTGGACCAGGAAAGCATCACGCCGGTTGCTGCGCTTCTGGTCGAGCGGGGTGTGCCCATTGTCTACCTCAGCGGCTATGCCGACCTCGATGTGCTGCCTGAAGAGCTCAGGGGCTTTCCGCGGCTCGATAAACCGGCCGACCCCGAGCGCCTCGTAGATGCGATTCGCGAAGTGCTCGGCATGGATAAAACGAACTAGAAGAAGAGGGATGCTGATGCAGCAGGAACTTCTCCAACAGTGGCATGACTTCGTAGGGTCGCAGGCTCTTGAAGGCCTCGACGAGTTGCTGGCCGACGACGCGGTCTTCCACTCACCGGTGGTGCATACTCCACAAGTAGGCAAAGAGCTTACGAAGATGTACCTGACGGGCGCCTATCACGTCCTCAAGGATTCAGGGTTTCGCTATGTCCGTGAAGTTGCGTCCGACAACAACGCTATCCTGGAGTTCACTGCCGAGATCGACGGGATCCACATCAACGGCGTCGATATGATCCACTGGAACGATCAGGGGAAGATCGACGACTTCAAGGTCATGATCAGACCGTTGAAGGCCGTAAACCTCTTGCACAGCATGATGAGGGCGGCCCTCGAGCAGATCAGCCCGGGGTGAGCCGGTCCTCCCAGGTCGCGCTGGTCACCGGCGCCTCGTCGGGGTTCGGTAAGGTCATCGCCGAGCGACTTGGCCGCACCGGTATTACCGTCTATGGCACCAGCCGAAGCCGACGGGCGGACGAGCCCGCCTACCGCATGATCCCGATGGACGTCGGGGACGAGACGAGCGTGCGTGAGGCGGTCGCCACGGTGGTCGATAGGGAGTCCCGAATCGACATCCTGGTCAACAACGCGGGCATGGGTATAGCAGGCGCCGTCGAGGATACGACGATTTCCGAAGCCCAACGGCAGTTCGACACCAACTTCTTCGGTGCGGTCCGTGTCATCCAGGTGGTGTTGCCGCACATGCGAGGACAGGGATCCGGAAGCATCATCAACATCGGATCCATCGCCGGACAGATCGGTACGCCCTTCCAGGGATTCTACAGCGCCAGCAAGTTCGCGCTCGAAGGTTTGACCGAAGCTCTACGGCTCGAGCTCCGGCCTTTCGGCATCGACGTAGTGGTGATCGAGCCGGGCGACTTCAAGACCGGATTCACCGATAGCCGCGTGGTCGCCGAGGCTGCATCCGACGGGGCCTACGCCGAACAATTCAACAAGACTCTGGATGTATACGTCAGGGACGAGATTTCAGGAGCCGACCCGGAACTTCTAGCCGACCTGGTGGAGCGTGTCCTGCGCAGCCGGTCTCCCAAGGTTCGCTATCTAGTCGGAATGTTCGGACAGAAGGCGGCGGTCATGCTGAAGCGGATGACGGGGTCGCGGACCTTCGAGGCCGTGATGAGAAAGCACTGTCGCATCGAGTGATAACCGGGCGCTCAACCCGACGGTGTCGATGTGATAAGAAGTCGGCATGACTTTGAGAATCTTTGCCACGTTAATGTTGGGCGTCGTCGTTGCGGTCTCAGGTTGCAGCGGCGACACCGCCAAAGAGACCGAGAGCTCGACTCCCCAAAGCGCCGAGGAGACGGCGTCCAAGGAGGAGGCCGCCACGTCTGCTCCGGCAGCGCCCCTGGGCTCGGGCGTCGTTGCGGGACGGGTGCGTTTCGAGGGCACACCGCCGCCTCCCCAGAAGCTCAACATGAGAGCGGACCCTTACTGTGCGGAAGCCAACCAAGGGAATGCCGGACGGCGTAACGTAGTCGTCGGCGACGACGGCGGCCTGCAAGGCGCTGTTGCGTACGTCGCGTCCGCTATTCCCGGCTCGGCCACGCCAGCGCCGACGGATCCGGTACTGCTCGACCAGATCAATTGCGGTTATGTCCCCCGCGTCCTGGCCGTCCGGGCCGGTCAGCCCTTGGAAATCCGGAACAGTGACAGCACCCTGCACAACGTCCACTCGTTGCCGAACAACTCGCGGGGCTTCAACATAGGAATGCCGACGAAAGGCATGAAGACGGTTCGCAAGTTCAAGGAGCCCGAGGTCTTCGTGCGCATCAAATGCGACGTCCACCCGTGGATGGAGGCCTTCGTCGCTGTCTTCGGTCACGACTACTTCGCGATGACGGCTGCCGACGGGTCTTTCGAGATCGACGGCCTGCCGGCGGGTGAGCACACGGTTGTCGTGGCACACCCGAAGCTGGGCATGAAGGAAGCGACCGTGGTCGTTGAGGAGGGCCAGACGGCGAGCGTGGAGTTCGCTTTCTCGAAGCAGTAGAGCGGCCGGTCTACTTCTTGAGCCGGACCACGAGGCGGCCTTCGCTGACTTCCAGGGCCTCCACGCCATCGGCGAAGGCTTTCCAGACCCCGGCCTCTCCTCCGAATTCCTCGACCAGATCGACGTTCTTGAGGCCGCCGAGCCATGCGCTCGGCAGAGGCACGCCCATGACACTGACTCCCTTGACGATGACGACGGGTCGCCCGTCTGCGTAAGCGAGTTGGACGCCGGCCTTTAGCCTGACCGTTTGGCCGCCCAGTAGTGGAAAGTCCTCGTCCAAGGGGACCAGTACCCTGGCGCTTACCAGGTCATCGGAGAAGTCGATTGCTACCCTACGTGCCAAGTCCGGGTTCCTTGCCAGCAGCGCGTTGAACTCGCGCTCCGTGAAGAAGACCTCTCGGTCCGAGTCACTCTCCGAATAGGCCTCGGGTTCCAGCCCGGCACGGGCAGTGCTGTAACCTTCGAGGCGCTCGATCTTCTCGTCGAGGGTGCGTTCCTCCTTGGTCGTGAGTTCCACAGGCTCGAAGGCTCTTGGGAAGACGTAGGTCCGGATGATCCACACGCTCGCGGCCGTGGTCACGACGACAGTGGCCAGCAGGAACAGAAAGGCACGGGCCCAGGAAACGCTCCGTGGTTCCCGGGTTGTCGGGGCGTCTGCGTCCATAACTACCTGCTACCTAAGGCATTCACTCGTATCCGCAAATCCCCGAGGCTGCGAGCTAGCGAGCAGCCGAGCTACCTCCCGTGATCTGTGGGCGAGCTACCTCAGGTGATCCTTGGGCGTGCCTCCCCCCACCCACTGACGCGCTAGGCGGCAGGGGGTGCGCGACCGACGAGCACCCTGGAACGCAACCGCGGCCAAGATTGTCACAAACGCTAGGTTTTTCCGCGCTCTCGTTGCCGACACTTGCTTGGCACGAGACATGCTAGAAGCAAAAAAGTCTAAAACTGATAAAACCAAAAGTAAAACTGATGCTTAAGGTAATCAACAATTGGCCTATCTCTATAGGCCGGAGTGACTTTACATAAGAAATAAAGGAGATACTGATGAAACTTGCTTCTATAGCTACTGCAATCGGACTAGGCGCCTGCTTGTTTGCGGGCACGGCGGTGACGGCGACGGCGGGGGAACCGCCGGAACGGATCGAGGTTTCAGGCAACGTGGCGTTCACGAGCAACTATGTCTGGAGGGGGATGACTCAGACCATGCGCAATCCCTCTCTCGAGGGCGGGCTCGACATCGCAGACGAGAGCGGCCTCTACATTGGCGCCTGGGCGTCCAACGTCGACTTCGGCGACATGGCTCACATCGAGATTGATCTCTACGGGGGGTACTCCAACGACGTGGGGACTCTCATGGGAGGGGACGAAGAGATACTGGGCTTCGACATAGGGTTCTTGTCGTACCGCTATCCGGGAGAAGATGATCTGGACTTCGAGGAGATCTACGCGGGTTTGAGCAAAGCATTCGGCCCCGTAGAAGTCGGCGGCATGTACTTCGCCGGCCTCGACGACGCGACGGACTACTACGAGTTTTCACTAGGCGTTTCGCTCGAGGAGTTGAGCGAGGTCGAGATCTTGAAGGGTGCGAGCGTGTCGGCGACCTACGGTGACTATGAAGACATAGGCATGAACTACTCGGTCGGTGTTTCCAAGCCCTGCTTCGGGTTGGATTGGGGGATCACCTACTGGGACTTCGACGAGGACAGCGGCAGCGGTTTGAGTAGCGAGGACAACTGGGTCTTTTCGGTCGGCAAATCCCTGTAGGCAACTGGCCGGGTCGTCCCGCGATCTCCTTCGTCGAGGGACGACCCGGCTGCAGGGTTGCTAGCCTGGTGTCGGCCGAGCCCGCAAGGCTAGAATGCCGGCATGAAGGTTCTACGAACACCCGACGAGCGATTCGACAATCTTCCCGGCTACGCTTTCAGCCCCAACTATACCGAAGTTCCTGACGGCGAGGGCGGCAGCTTGAGGCTTCACTATGTGGACGAAGGTCCCCGGGACGGTCAGGTTGTTTTGTTGATGCACGGGGAGCCATCCTGGTCCTATCTGTACCGCAAGATGATTCCGATCATCGTAGAAGCGGGTTTCCGCGCGGTGGCCCCCGATCTCATCGGTTTCGGACGGTCAGACAAGCCGGCCGAGCGCGAGAACTATAGCTACCAGGCTCACGTCGACTGGATGAAGGCTTTCTTGGATACCACCGATCTACGAGGGATCACGCTCGTGTGTCAGGACTGGGGAGGACTGATCGGGTTGCGCCTCGCCGCAGAGAACGGTGACCGCTTCGCGCGCATTGTGGTTGCGAACACCTTCCTGGCTACGGGGGATGACCCCACACCCCAGGCTTTCTTCCAGTGGCGTGAGTTCTCACAGAGCACGCCGGAGTTCCCTGCCGGGGGCATCGTCGACATGGGTTGCGTCAGTGAGCTGTCCGCCGAGATCGTCGCGGCTTATGATGCGCCTTTCCCGGACGAATCGTACAAGTCCGGAGCGAGGATGTTCCCGACGCTGGTACCGACCGAGCCCGACAATCCCGCATCCGAGCCCAACCGTGCGGCGTGGCGAACGCTCGAAGGGTGGGACAAACCCTTTCTGACGGCCTTCAGTGATTCCGACCCCATCATGCGCGGCGGCGACCTCGTGTTCCAAACCAGAGTCCCGGGCGCTTCGAGTCAGGCCCACAAGACGATAATCGACGGCGGTCACTTTTTGCAGGAGGACAAGGGCGAGGAACTCGCCAAGGTGGTTGTGGACTTTATTCGCGCTAACTAGGTTCCGCCCCGGACGGCGTAGTCAGCGCGCCGTGGCCAGCGCGACGCAGAAGGCTACGATCATGGCCGCGAACATCCCGGAGTATATGGACGTGTAGACTCGGTACACCCGGCACACGCTCGACAGAGACGGGTCACCGAGCCTCTCGTATTCCTCGTGTCGCAAGAAGCGCATCATGGCGAGACCGTTCTTGAGCGAGCCATAGTAGATGACCGAGGGCTTGCCGAGCATCTCCCAGGTCGGAGCATGGGCCAGCCTCAACTTTCGCAACAAGGTCAGGTGGAGAGCGAAACCGGGCAGGGCCATGAGGAGAAGGGTCAGGGCAGAGAGGGCGAACAAACTCTCGAACACGGGGATGCGCGCATCTATCAACTCGAAGAACAGTATGGCCGCGTAGACGTCGCTCATTTGGTTCCGGAGCCCGTAAATCAGCATACTACCGCCACGTGACAGCGACCAACATATATGAGCGAGGGTGGCCGAATGGGTGATCTGACCTTCGAAAAGCGGTCCACGGTGAACTGTGCCGCCGGTGAAGCGCTAGCGTGGCTTCAACGCCCCGGCGCTTTCGAGAGGCTCGTGGCGCCGTGGAGCGGCGTGCGTGTCGCTTCACGGACCGGGCTGACCGAACCCGGGTCGCGGGTCGAACTGCGGGTGCCGGTGTTGGGGTCGCTCGCGATGAGCTGGGTCGCCGAGCACCGAGCCTACGAGGGGGGGCCGGGCTTCAAGGATGTCCAGACCAAGGGGCCCTTTCGTAGTTGGGAGCACGTACACGGTGTCGAGGAGCAAGGGACGTCGGCTTGCACCATCGTCGATCACATCGAATACGGCCTGCCTTTCGGTCCGCTCGGCAGGGCTTTGATGGCTAACCGAGTAAGAAAGGACCTGGAGCGAACCTTCGCCTACCGTCACCGCACCCAAGTTGCCGACCTGAAAGATCACACGCGGCTGGGAAAGCGTCTGCGCGTGGCAGTCACGGGTGCGTCGGGCCTGGTCGGAACGGCACTGAGCGCTTACCTGTCGACGGGGGGCCACGATGTCGTAGAGATCTCGCGTTCCGGCCCCCGCCTCGGTGGTGCTCACATCAAATGGCCCGCGCCCGACGAGCAGTTCAACGCGGAAGAGTTGGAAGGGTTCGATGCGGTCGTTCATCTCGCCGGCGAGAGCATCGCCGAAGGGCGGTGGAATGCCGGGAAGAAGAAACGAATTCTTGACTCGAGAGTCGGGGGAACCGAAAAGCTGGCCCGCGCGTTGGCGGCGACGAAGAAACCGCCCACGGTGTTCGTTGCAGCCTCGGCAATAGGGTTCTACGGAGGCCGAGGGGACGAATGTCTCGATGAACAAAGCGCGGCCGGGCACGATTTCCTGGCCGGGGTATGCAGACAGTGGGAAGCGGCGACGACGCCGGCCGCGGATGCCGGGGTACGGGTCGTGAATCTGAGGATCGGGGTCGTACTGACCGCGGCCGGCGGCGCCTTGGCCAAGGTGCTGCTGCCGTTTTCTCTGGGCGCGGGCGGTGTCGTCGGAAACGGACTCCAGTTCATGAGTTGGGTCTCGCTCGACGATCTTCTCGGTATAGTCCTGCACGCTATCGGGCAGGACTCGTTGCGCGGGCCGGTCAATGCCGTGTCACCATCCCCGGTAACGAACCGGGAGTACACGCGCACCCTCGGAAGCGTGATGTCCAGGCCGACCATCCTGCCGTTGCCGGCCTTCGCCGCTCGCGTGGCTCTTGGAGAGATGGCCGACGCGTTGCTGCTTTCGAGCACACGTGTCGAGCCCAACCGCCTGAAGGATACCGGTTACGAGTTCCGGCACGCTGACGTGGAAACCGCTCTTCGCCACACCTTGGGGCGTTGAAGCTCGTCTACCTGCGGATCAGGGCCCGTCGAGGTGCTCGGCCAGAAACCGGGCTATGCGCGCCGGCTCGAAAGGCCATGCGTAGCTTATCCGGATAGCCGGGTGTCTACGGCGGGCTTTATCGATGAGCTCCGGGACATCACGCTCGGAGTGCGATCCTCCCGGCGTGAGCATGGTAGTTACGACGAGAATATTGGTGACTCCGTCGCCGGCCAGTTCGTCGATGGCCTGCTCCACAGTCGGTGCGCAGAACTCATTGTAAGCGGCAATGAGCTTTCGCTCCCCGAGCAAAGATCGTAACTCCGTCGCGATTGATTCCAGGCCCGCTTTGTAGGGATCGTTGTCGGAGTTGCGCGGCCAGTTGCGAACCTGATCTTCGAGCTCTACTTCGCGTTCGGATGGGTGCGCGGACGCGCTGTCCTTGCGCTCACGCTGTAGGCGGCGCAGCTCCTTCACCAGTTCCCGCGGGGTATCGGCGGCGAGACCGCCGTGACCCACGAGAACCACGCCTTCGGTGGACTCCATGGTGGAAGGTATACAAGGGCAGACGCGGTCGTTCTAACCGTGCCGGCCGATGATCCGGCGGTTCGAGCGCAAGCAGGGGTCAGTAGCGAGCGATGACGGCGTCGGCGAAGTCGCGTAGCTGACGGACGGGGTCGTCGGTGACCTGTATCGCATACTGGCTCAAGCCGGCCGCTTCCAGGCCGCGTATGCGCTCGAGAAGGTCATCGGGCTCTCCTATCCATGCGGCCAGTTCGGCCATCGCCGGCGTGATGAACTCCTTCTCGTCGTCGCGCGCATACACGAGATGGCCTTCGTGAAGAATGAGATGGCGGCCCTCGGAGGG
>JANQEO010000276.1 GCA_028278325.1 Candidatus Binatia bacterium | reverse complement strand
AACGTCTGGCGACCCACCTCTCGAGCGCACGCGGGCAACCGTGCATGAGTTCGTGCAGCCGGAACCCGGCATCTGGTACCCGAAGCGATTGACGATCATCCAGCGAGATCGCAAGACGCGAGAGCCCTCACACCGCATGACTCTGAAGATCTCGCACATAGTGGCCAACGACGACGCCTTCGACCCCGACGTCTTTGAGCTTAGATTCCCGCTCGGCGTCCGCGTCATCGACCAGCGTTAGCAGCATGACGCGACCACACGCGATCACCGTACTCTTGTGGTTGGCGCTTGTAGCGCAGGCTCAGCCACCTTCTCGTTCCGGGCTGGCATCGCCCGTCCGGCTCACAGCGGGCGGAGCACCGATCGATGTAGACGGAGGCCACGCCGCCCCGTTCGTCTACGACTGGGATGGCGATGGACGTCCGGATCTCCTCGTAGGACAGTTCGGCGAGGGGCGAATGCGCGTCTATCGCAACATCGGATCTCGTAAAACCCCGAGGTTCGGTGAGTTCAAGTGGTTCCGTGCACGTGGGGGTATCGGTCAGATTCCCTCTGGCTGATGTGTTGGCTTCGGTCCGCAGGTCGTGGACTTGGATGGGGACGGCAGACCCGACGTTGTCACGGGATCTTGGCCGGGCCATCTGTTCGTCTTCAAGGGGCGCGATGACGGTGCGTTCGATGGCCCGAGTCGTCTCCGGAGCTTGGCTGGTCATGAGATGAACTACGGGAGCGCGTCGGCAGTCTTCGCCACTGATTGGGACGACGACGGCGACATAGACCTGCTGGTCGGAGACATCAAGGGAAACGTCATCCTCGTGCCATGTGTGCAGCGGGGTGGAAAGGCTGGGTTTGGGCGCTCGAAGGAGGTGTTCGCGGGAGGCCGGCCGATTCGTGTCGCGGGCGGCGACTCCGGCCCGTGTGTCGCAGACTGGGACGGGGACGGGCGAAAAGACCTCCTGGTCGGCTGCGGAGACGGAAGCGTGGTGTGGTGGCGAAATACGGAGAAGGAAGGGGCTCCCCGACTAGGTACCCCTCGGACGCTTCTGAAAGGGCCCGCTCCGGGCGAAGTGAACCCCGCGTCTCCGAAACGACCAGCGTACCGCGCGAAGGTCTGCGTCAATGACTGGAATCGCGATGGACGGGCCGACCTGCTAGTTGGAGACTCATCATCCTTGTCGGTCGGCGAACACACCTCTACCCACGGACACGCCTGGCTCTTTCTACGGAAGCCTCCAAAGAATTAGAGGCCCATCGGGCAGCGTGGCCACCGTCTGCTTCCGATCGTCAGAGCCCAGGCCCGGCGATCGCGTCTGGGTGGCGCCAAACCGGCCGATCAGCGTCCGCCAGCACTCTCTATCAAGGAGATGATTCGTTCCGGCGACTCGCTGGTGAGTACGGCCTCCTGCCATTCACTCATGTTCTTTCCGGTCTCATCGCGCAGAACGAATCTGTACCGTTTTCCTATGCGGGCTTGTAGTCGGAACTCCGGACCCCGATCTCGGCCGTACATGGACATCTGCGCCCCTTTCATGACGATGCCGAGAACGTAGTTGTTTGTGGGCCTCCTGTGAGCGTCAAGAGCCTTGATGGTAAAGATGCCGATTGAGACGTCGTCGAGCCGCACGCGCTTGGTTCGCCCGGCGCTGATTGGCACGACCTGCTTCCCTCTTCCGCGTGCTTCAACAAGCGGCCCACCCGCGGGCATGACCAGGTACTCCCCGGGCGGCACGTTGAAGACGTACTCGTCGTTCCGAGACTCCGTCGGTTGCCAAGCGACACTGCCAATGCTGCCACGGTGACTGAGGAGCGCCGGCTTCACTCGCGCCGCCACGACGATCGTTCCTGAATCCTGAGGCGGCAGATCCACTGCTTCGAGCCTCAGCACATCCTCAGGCAGAAGCTCGTCAACAGCGACAAACCTCAACTCTGCGGTTCTCTCTGCCTGTCCTGGCTGACGGTATTCGATGGACAGCGGCACAACATCAGGGACCTGGGTTCCTTTGCGCGCACGTCTCAAGAACACGCGAGCCTTCGCCATCTCCACCTTCTTGCACACAACTCTCCGAATCGCGTAGTACTGTCCAGCAAAGTACGGAGGTAGTGGCTCCATGAACTGGGATGTTGGGATGCGGATCCCAAGTCCTCCCGGAATGCCGCTGCCATCCTCTTCACGGCCGGCCATGATGGCAGCAAACACGCGAGCCAACGTGATGACCACGGGCTGGCCGGCCTCCGTCGCGATCTGCGGCACCCGTGCGTCAATGACGTAGCCCGGCTTTCGACACTCGATGAGGTGACGCCCCGGCAACAGGCCGGCACAAACGAACCGGCCAGATGAGTCGGTTGTCGCAAGGCGCCGATATGAGACTGCACCGAGATCGGCGGAAGCAGAGTTGGCCACAAAGCCAGCCACAACGATGCGAGATTCTTCTTCCCACGCCACCGCACCACGGCTGACGTACACGTCCGCGCCATCGATTGCCTCACCCCTCTCATCGTGCACGATGCCCTCAATCGCCAGTCCGCGCTCGAGTGTCACAACTCTATGAGTGTCGTGATCGACCTGATCAAGATCCAGGAAACACGCGCGGTACTGCGCATGAGCACAAACGAGACTCTGCGGCTCTTTCCCTGGTAGCGCAGCAGTCCCTTTGGGCGAGGATCGTCCAATCACGACGGTCGATGACAAGACCGCGACCCCTTCGATTAGCTCCTTCGTTTGATGATCTTGGAACGTCAGAATCCAGCGCGGAGGGCCTGGCTCCTGGTAGGGAGTCGTCGGCACGGGATTGGGTGTGGAGTTCGCATCCCTCTTCGCGAATCCAGACTCTCTTGGCGGTTCGCTACGACCGTGAGCCCCATCCTCCGGAGTGGCTCGGTTCTCGACGGCCCACCAAGTGACGCCACAAACTACGAGGAGGGCCGCAGCGACTGAGACCTTCTTAAGACCCATGAGCAGTACTCCGGGCAGCGCATGAAGTGAGGTGCAAGAGAGGATCGGTTCGCTGCGCTGCACAGGGGGCACAAGTCCTGCCAGTGCGAGAGCCCACGGTTTGCCATCTCGCCGCAGGCGCGGTTCGAGGTTGGCGCGAAGTTTCTTCAGAGCGCGGTGCAAACGACTTCGCACTGTCGTGACCGGAATCCCGAGATTCCTGGCGATCTCACGGGGAGGCCGATTCTCGTAGAAGCGCAGCAGAATCGTGCTCAGATACGGTTCCTCAAGGGCAAGGACGGCGTTGACGACACAAACCAAGACGGCTCGCCGTTCCATCAGCTCCTCTGCCGAAGGGAAAGCAACAGGGGAAGCGGCCCGAGACTCTCTTTCCCTGCACCGATCCGACCGCCGTCGCGCGCCCAGCACGAGGTTTCGGACGACCATGCGAAACCACGCACGAATGCCATCACGCTTGGCTGGGGGGCTATCGAGTGCGACGAGCCAGGCTTGTTGCTCGATGTCATCCGCCTGGTCGAGATCACCGGCGAGGTTTCGCGCAAGGGACCGTACGAATCCTGCGTGGCCGAGCAGCGCGTCAGCTGGGATGAGTTCTTGGTCGTGCCTCATTGGGTTGTAGCTTGAGGGCCTCCCCTTCAATGAGACCGCACAAGACGTTTTGAATGCAAGAAACTGAGAATTGGCGCGCAGCCGGCGAAGACCTGTCAAAGCCCCTTCTACGTCGGTCATGCCAACGTCGCCGCGTAGAGACCTCGACTCGAACTTCCGACCTCCTCGGTGACGGATATCCATCGCGCCTAGGCCCGAATGTCGTGGGAAGTGGCTCGGCGAGCGCCACCTCCTAGCGACCCTTCGTGAGTTCGTTGGCTACTACGACGAACAGCGTCCGCACTCGGCGCTGAACGGGAACTGCCCACTCCCCCGTCGTGTCGATTCGGGCGACGGCAACATCATCAGCACGCCGATTCTCGGCGGCCTCCACCACACATACCGCTGCGCAGCCTGAATCGGCGCTTCACGAGCGACTCGAATCCGGGTCGGCGTCCGTCTCAGCGGATCTGGACGTGGCGACGACAGCGGCCGACCGTCGATGATGCTCTACGATCTGGACCCGGACGGCGTTTTCGGGACGCACCCCCAGAGTCGAACCTCCGACCTCCTCAACCATGGAACGGTCCGCGTCGACCTCTGGCGAACTCGGGGCAGCGGACTTTGAACTTCTGGATGGCATGGTCGGTCCAGCCATTCGCGTCGACCTGCAGCGACTGCGTGCGCGGCAGACGGTCTTCTTCGAGCGCGCGCATCCAGTCAGCGAAGCCCAAGCGGTTGAAGCGCATGTCGAGCTTCTTGACAGGTACTGCGTCGGCCAGGAAACGTAGGCCGTCCGGACCGATGTCGCAGTGGTGGAGAATCAGCGTCGCTGGCAGGCGGCGGCACTGCGCGATCAGCTGCGCGCCGTTGTCTCCGATCGGGTTGCGGGCGAGGGAGAGCATCTCCAGGTTTCGCCAGACTGGGAGCCCGGAAGCTACCTGGATGAACTCCTCGGTGAGGCCGAGGGACGAGAGGTCGGCGCACTTGATCGATGCGCCGCGCGCCAGGGCCGTTTGCACGCTGGCGTTACCGGGCTCGCCGCACATCGCCAGCCCGAGGAACTCGAGGTTGGCGAACCAGGATGCTGCTGCGAGCGTGCTAAGGCCGTCGGCACCGACCGTGTTGCTGGCGTTTGAGGCGCCTTGGAGATCGAGCCGACGGAGCGCGAGACCTTCCGTGGCCGCGAGATACCGCATGCCCTCGTCGGTCAGCCCCCCCACTCCGAGGTCGAGACGCCGGAGCCGCGGCAGCCAACGCGCCTCCGCCAGCTCGCACAGCGCCTCGTCGGACATCCCGCTCGTCCAGCCCTCCATCCGCAGCTCGACGAGGGTCGCGGGCAGGGACGCACGCGCGAGCGCACGCATTACCTCCGCGTCGCAGGAATCGACCATGACGAGGACCTCAAGGCTGTCCCGCCAGTGGGCATCGACGAGCAGAGGGATCAGATAGCTGGGGTCGAGGTCCCCGTCGAGGAAAAGGCGCCTGACGCCTCGGAGCCCCGGATGACGGATGAGATCCATGAGGCCCGGGGAGACGTACATCTCGTCCTCGCCCGGGCCCTCCTCGCCGGCGGTTGCGGAGAGGAAGACCTCATCGATCGTGCCGCTTGAGGCGAGGGCCGGGAGTTTCTTCAGCAGCTCCTCCGGACACCCCTCCGCACGCACGGTCATCGATCTGTCGTCGTCCCGGCCGGCGTGAAGACCGCATGGCTCACCTGGTCGGTGATTCCCCACCCCGATGTCCAACCGTGCGCGCAGACTGCCAGGTATCCGGAGGTCACGACGGTGCTCGCGTACTTCATCGGCTCCTCGTTCGAGACATCAGCATCCTACACGCGGCAGAAAGACCAAGCTAGCCATGTCCGTAGGGGAAACGAGGGTCACATTCGACCGGAGATGGGACCTTGGAGCTGAGTCCAGCTGAGGACGGCCGTTCGAGAGGAGCGGGCACGAACTACCAAGTCTGGTAGCGAATCTTCTCAACACTGTCCACCGGCTCCCGCTGGGGAATCGACAGTTGCGAGAGTGAAAACCACGCCTTGACTATGCCATCCACGTCGGAAACCCGGCCGTTGGAATCAAACTCAACGAGGACGACAAAGTCAGGAATCCCCTTTGGTGCATCCCACACCCAGACCCACTCCTCC
>JANQEO010000184.1 GCA_028278325.1 Candidatus Binatia bacterium | reverse complement strand
CCTATTTCTGGGGATCGGCGAGGCGAAGGTGCCGCGGGAGCGCACGATCGTTATCGACTTGCTGTTCCGCCCGGCGCATCCGTCCGGAATCCTAGACGAATTTCCCGAAGGATCCTTCTGGCTTGAGCTCTGGGGAACCGGCGTTTCGCAAGACTCCGACGACAACGACTTCATGGCCATCCGTACCAAGATGGCCTGGAATACGGGCAAGGCGGAGTACGAGACCAAGCGACAATTTCTCGCCGAATGGTCGTCGGCGGTCGATCTCGACTCCGCCAATACCGTCCCTGGTGCTGTCGGGACCGCGCAGCTCGAACCCATCGCTCTGTACCTGCTGGATGCCAAGCGGGACATCCAGGACGAGCTGCAAAGCCGCAGCTCCTTCTGGCACAAGCTGATCTCCGATCCGGGTCTGCCCGAAAAGACGGTTGCCAAGATCGAGCGGATACTGTCTAGACTAAATGCCAGCATCGTCGATGGGAGCCCGGTGCTCTCACATGTTCAGACCCATCTCGACGATCTTTACAAGACGGTTTCGTCCGGCAGGGGGGCGGTCAGCGTGACGCCGCTGGCCCGTCACCTGCGCGATCTCAGCCGGGGTATGGACATTGGCTTCTCGACCAAGGATGCCCAGACCTTTCCGCTGGTCCGCCATGGCATGGGAACCCGCAGTCTAGCAGCGGTCTTGACCTTTCGCGCCTACAGCCAGTGGCGCCAAATGCGGGACAGCGGCGGCGCCGTGCATTCCCTGTTAGCGCTGGAGGAGCCCGAGGCCCACCTCCATCCCCAGGCCCAAAGGGCATTGTTCGCCCAGATCGAGGCTATCCCCGGTCAGCGCTTTATAAGCACGCACTCCCCGTACATTGCGGCCCAGGCCGAGATCGGCCAGTTCAGGCATTTTCGCAAGGCAGGCGCCGAGACGACTGTCTCCCAGATGAGCGTTTCCGGCTTAAGTCCGGAAGACCTGCGCAAGATCGACCGCATGGTGCTCAATACTCGCGGCGAACTCCTGTTCGCCCGGGCGTTGGTGTTCTTCGAGGGCGAGACGGAGGAACAGGCGTTGCCCTTCTTCGCGAAGTCGTACTGGGGCGAGCATATCCACACCTTGGGGATCTCGATGATTGGCGTTGGAGGTCGAGCCTACCTGCCCTTTGTGCGCCTTGCTGAGAGCTTTGATATCCCCTGGTTCATATTTTCCGATGGTGAGTCCGATACCATCGCTAGTCTGCGCACGATGCTCGGAAATCTAGGTCGCCCCTCCGACCCAAGCGACAGCGCCAACGACAACGTCCTCGTGATTCCGGACGGCGAGGATTTCGAGGCCTACCTGATCCAACCTGTCTATGAGGCCGTGTTGGTCGAAATGATTATCAAAGAGAATTCCCGGACGGTACAGCATGAGGCGGCGCTTAGGAAAGAATGGGCAAACGAGTCAAACAGGCTCGCGAGGATTGAGCGGGAAGTATCGGCGAACAAGACGCGGTACGCCTTGCCGCTGGCCTTGGCCATCACGTCGATGACAGACCCGACATCACGTTTCCCGACACTGATCCGAGACCTTCTCAAGACCATGTCCCTTCGCCTGGGCTTGACCCAAGCGACCTGAGCACGCCATGAACCTATCCAAAGACCAAGCCCGCGTAGTCCAGCACGGTGAAGGCGCCCTGTTGGTAGTGGCCGGCCCAGGCTCCGGTAAGACACGGGTGCTGACGGAACGCGTCCGGCGGCTCGTGTGTGAGAGCGAGGGGCATTTTCGCGTGCTCGCTCTGACCTTCACCAATAAGGCCGCCAATGAGATGCGCGAGCGCCTGGAGGAAATTCCGGACATCCATCAACGCGCCTTCATCGGCACCCTGCACAGCTTCTGCATGGAGGTCCTGACCAGCCGCGGCCAGCCGGTCGGCATCGATGGGGCGCCCAATCTGTTCGAACAGTTCCAGGATCGCAAGCAGGTGCTTCGCCAAGCGATGCTCGCCGATCCCGAGCTGAGGCAGATCCTGCTCTCGAAAGGATCGGTCCGCGATCAAGATAAGGCGCTGTGGCAGTTCCTCGACGCGATCTCGGATGCAAAGGGACAGCTATTGCTTCCGGACACGGTTGAAGACTCTCGTTTCGGCAGGCTCTATCTCGCTTACGATCAAGGGATGCGGGCGTCGCGCGCCATTGACTACGATGACTTGTTGCTGCTCACCTATCGCCTCTTCTTGGAGCGCCCGAAGATCGCCGGTTTCTACCGCAGGCTTTATCGCTACATCTGCATCGACGAGGCACAGGATCTCAACGAGGCGCAGTACCGCCTGCTCCAGGCCTTATGCGGCCTCTCTTACCGCAACCTGATGATGGTGGGAGACCCGAAACAGGCGATCTTCCAGTGGAACGGCGCTCACCCCAAGTACTTGGATCTGTTCGAGCGCGACTTTGAGGCACAGAGCATTGCTCTGAACCAGAACTTTCGCTCATCGGCCGCGGTCGTGGCGATTGCGGCCCGTCTGTCCCCCGATTACGAGGTGGAAGGCGAGTACCCCATTTCCGGTGAGGTCACCCTGCTGCGGGGTCGGGATGAGGAGGACGAAGCACGCCAAGTCATCGCCTACCTGCGCGACCTCCAGGCTGCCGGACACGCAGATATCGAGGGAGAGATCACGCTGGATCGGTGTGCGATCCTGGGACGCAATCGCTACGTCTTCAACCGCTTGGAACCCGCACTATCTAGAGAGAGCTGGACCTACTATAAACAGCTCTCGACGCAACAGGAGAGCGAGTCCAATCTGCTGGAAGACTTCGAAATATGTCTGCGCCTCTTGGCGAATCCCGGTGACCGCCTGCACCTAGAACAACTCTTGACCCGGTGGCATATCGATGCCTCGGAGCCAGACCGCCCGGAACCTTTAGATTGCAGCGCTTTGATGCAGCAGTTGGAGCGTTTCCCGAGTGGGAATCGCCGCGTAATCCTTGAAGCGTTGCAACGCTTGGACTTGAACGACAGTGAACTCCGTCTCGGGCCGGCGCTCGATCACCTTGCGGCCTACGCCGACGACGCGCTGAAGGACGATGACCGCGCGATGGCCCTGCAGGACATAAGCCAATGGCGCAAGGATTGGGACCGCTTCGTGCGCCGTGCTTCGGGCCTGCAACGCAGCCTGCGGACCTTCCTCGGGCAGATCGCTCTAGGCGCTACCCAGCAGCCGCGCGAAGACGGGCTTGCGCTGCTGACGGTGCACTCGGCAAAAGGCCTGGAATTCGATGTTGTCGTGATCATGGGCATGATGGAGGGTGTCTTCCCCGACTACCGTGCGACGGGGTCGGCAATGGATGAAGAGCGACGTAACCTATTCGTCGCCGTGACACGTTCCAAGCGCCTTCTGTGCTTCTCCTACGCGGACCAACGGATGATGCCTTGGGGGTCGGCTAGAGCGCAGATACCCTCACGCTTCCTCCAGCAGCTCGGACTGACCTGACATACCCATTACTGTGACGGTTTTCTGAATCCACCAACTAACGCAGCAAGAGCAAGTGCAAGTGCAAGTGCAAGGTTTTAAAGAACGATCTCCAGGGACGGATTGCCTGTTTTCGGCGAGGGGTCTGTAGCAGTACCGATTGAATCATCGACAATCGTCGTGGGAGAGACTCATCGCAGCGGCAAAGCGCGCACCCTTGATCGGCGGGCATCGAGTGTGAGGATCGCACCTGAGGCCAGGTTCGCGCTGTAGTGACGGAGCACGTTGACGAGCAACGGGGCTAAGGCGTCCGGCGCCAAGTTCTGCGCGCGAAGCTGAACGACACTTGGTCCCTCGGCGCGCGTTGCGGCAAGAATGGCGCTGAAATCGAGATCGTTCGTTAGGACGCAGTAGCCACGTTCGCTTGCCCAACCCATGATTTCCGCGTCGGGCGCGGTTGCTTGTCCGACGTCTTGCCAATGCGCCGTCTCCCAGCCCTCCGCCTCCAGAATACCGATCCAGGCCGGGGAGAGATTCATGTCGAGCAGAAGCTTCACTGATAGCCGACTGCTGTCTCCACCTCCTCCGCGCGCCAAGCCGCGTAGCTCAGGGCCTGGCGGATGTCATCGGGCTCGAGGTACGGATACAGTTGCAGGATCTGCTCCTTGTCGTGCCCGCTGGCGACCATGCCGACGATCATGCCGACCGTGACTCGCATGCCGCGTATGCATGGCTTACCACCCATAACGGCGGGATCGAATGTGATGCGATCCAGTTGTCTCAGCTCCACGTGTCGAAGCACTCCGGTTAGTGGGGATGAATCAAGAGGAAGATGCTAGCACTGGCCTTGGGTGTGCGCTATCCGAAGCTCGGGCGAGATCAGCGGCGGTCATCGCAACGCGCAGCGCGTCGCGACAAGCATGGCGGGCGAGCCTACAAGCACGTCGGCATTCGTGCAGATTGCGCGGGACCACGGGCGGCCAGGACCGACTCCGATCCTCGCGCAGCCGACCGCAATCACCCCCGCCCCCGCCGCAGCAGCCCAACGACCCCACCAAGATCCCCCTGCGCCCGCAACAAACAAGGCAACAGCACCAACGTCAACGGCGTCGCAAACAGAATCCCCCAGCCCATCGCCAGCGCCATCGGTGCGGCGAAGGGGTCGGAGCCGCCGAGGCCGTAGGCCATCGGCAGCAGGCCGGCGACGGTGGTGATGGAGGTCAGCAGGATCGGGCGCAGGCGAAGCTTGGTGGCCTCGGTGATGGCCCAGTCCAGGGGCTGGTCGGCGTGCTCGTCGCGCAGGCGATTGACGCGGTTGACCAGGATCAGGGAGTCGTTGACCAGGATGCCGGTGAGGCCGACGACGCCGAGCATGGCCAGGAAGCCCAGCGCCTGCTGGTGCAGCGCGAAGGCGGCGATGACGCCGACCAGGCCGAACGGGATCGCGAGCATGACCAGGATCGGTTGGGTCATGGAGTTGAACAGCAGCAGCAGGAGCAGGTAGATGCCAACCGCAGCGGCGATGAAGGCGACGAAGAGGCTCTGCATGGAGGCGCCGGTCTCCTCGGCCTCGCCGCCGACCAAGAGGCGCATGCCGGGCCAGTCGGTGTCCAGGTCGATGGCTTCGAGGATCTGGCTGGTGGCCTCCAGCGGCGTGGTGCGCTCCAGGTCGACGTCGCCGGTGACGGTGACGGTGCGCTCGTTGTCGAAGTGGTAGAGGTTGGCGGGTCCGGGCTCGGTGCTGAAGGCGGCCACCTCGCTCAGGCGCACGAAGCGCCCGCGGCGATTCGGGACCACCAGGTCGCGCAGGGTGTCTTCGGTCTGGCGCGCGCCTTCTTCGAGGATGACGCGGAAGTCGACGTCCTCTTCCCCGTAGCGCACGGAGGTGACGATCTCGCCGTCGAAGGCAAGGCGCACGTTGCGGGCGACGTCGGCGACGGTGAGGCCGGCATCGGCGAGGCGCACGTAGTCGAGCACGATCTTGATCTGGTCCTTGCCCGCCTTGTCGTCGCGGTCCAGGTCCTTGACGCCGTCGATGGCGGCGAGGCGATCGATGACGGCGCTCGCGAGCCGGTCACGCTGCGCGTCGTCGGAGCCGACGACGCGGATGGTGATCGGCCGC
>JANQEO010000181.1 GCA_028278325.1 Candidatus Binatia bacterium | reverse complement strand
CCGTGCAATACCTGGTGAACCACCCGGAGGAGAGCTGGGACCTCTTCGTGCGCTACCGCCCGGCCGTAGACGACGAGTTGAACCGCCGCGCCTGGCGCGACACCCTGCCGCGCTTCGCCCTGCGGCCGCGGGCGCTCGACGGCAAGCGCTATGAGGTCTTCGCCGACTTCCTCAAGGCCCAGGGCGTGGTCGACGCCGTGCCGCCTCTCGAGACCTACGCGGTGGAGATTCGCTGAGCGGGAACGGCAGGGACGGCGGCGATCAGCACCCAAAGAGCCGCGGGTTTCCCACCAAACCTAGAAACGTAACTCTTGGTCGTCGCCGTCCTTCAAGGTGCCACGGTTCGAAACACCCTGTAGGGTCAAAGACTTAATGCCAAGATGCGCCTGGATTCGCGCCTCGCTGTCCTTGTCGCTCAGCGCTTCGGTGCGCAGGATCAGCAGGCGCTCGCCAAGCCGATCCTGCAACCGGGCCAAAGCCTCGTTGTAGTCCTCGACATAGGTCTTTACGAGGTCGTGCTGGCGCGAAGCGAGCTCTTCGGAGGTCAGGCTCTCGGCCTGGCCGAGACCGAAGCGTCCCGGCTCGTAAGACGGATAGAGGCGGTCCCACAGGGCCGGTTTCCAAAAGGTTCCGTCGTGATCGACCCAGTGGTTGATGGCACCGCGCCCCTGGCCCTTTCGTTCCAGGAAGGAGCGCGCGCAAGCATCAGGGTCGCGCACCAGAGCGATCATCTTCACGTCGTCGAACTGCGCGGCCAAAGGCTCGGCGGCATTGAGCCACCAATGGGCAGAGTCGAACACCAGCTCGAAGCGCTCGCGCAGCAAGCGAAAGCGCTTATTGTGGAATCGTAGCTGCTCCGGGGTCGGCTGCCAGTGCACCAAGGGTGGGTTTTCGTGAGTCGCGCAGGCCCCCTCGACGCCGGCGATGGCGTGGGCCAGCGTGGTGGAGCCGCAGCGCCCACTGCCCAGTCCCAACACCAGGGTGCCCGGCTGCGCCCGGGGCTCGCGACGGCTCAAGAGCTGCTCCAGAGTTTCGAAGTACTCGGTCTCGATTTCGTCGGTCAGGACATCCAATGCCAGGAGGCTCAAGAGCATTCGGCTGCGTTCTACGGTCCCCGGCGCGGACCGGCCCCCATGGACCCGGAAATAGAGTTCCGCATACCGCCGCCGGAGGTCTTGGGCATGGGGGTCCAGCGATAGGATGGCCGAGTAGGTCTGCAAGGCCGGCTGCGGCTTGCCCCGGGCGGCGAAGAAGTCCGCCATGTCGGCGGCCGTCTCCAGGTCCAGCTTGACGTCAATGGACTTAGGAGCAGGTTTGGGGCGGGCGGTCTTCTCGGGCATCGCGAGCCTCCGCGCTCGGCCATTCTTTAGGCGGTTTACTCCGAAAGGGAAAGCTCTCTGCCCCACCCGCGGCAGGGCTCACCAAACCCAGTGGACGCAAGGGATCAGCCCCCCTACAGTCGCGGCGGCTGATCGAGTCGGAGCGCCTGAGGACCTTCTGGGCATGACGATCTTCTTCATTGGCGGATGCATGCGCAGCGGCACCACGCTGCTCAACAGCATTCTATGCAGCGATACCAGCACCAATCCTGCGATCGCGGAGATCCAATATGTGACCCACCTGATGCACCACTATCACTGGGGTCAAAGGCATTTTAACCTCTATCTCAAGGACACTTTCGAAGATCTCGAATCGTTCAAGGCCTTCACGGCCGGCTGGCTGAACGACTATCTGCGGCGCACCGAGGAGCGCTGGCAACCTTGCGATCATCTCGTGTTGAAGAACCCCGAGCTGGTCCACTATTTCCCGAACCTGCTGGAGCTCGTGGATGGCGCCAAGTTCTTCCTAACCGTGAGGGACCCTCGGGATACCGTCGTCTCGATGCGCTCGGTTGCCAGGAAACAGCGGGAACAGGGAATCTCGTCGACCCTGACCAAGATGAACGACGATGCAAGGCTGCTCGCGCGCCACTATCAAAGCTATTACCTGCGGCTCCTACGGGGCGATATGGACGTGCTGCAGTCGAATCTCTTCCTCGTGCGCTATGAGGACCTGGTGACTCAGCCCGAGGCGGTGGTGGCCAAGATGCGCGATTTCACCGGCCTCGCTCTGGCCGACTACAATCCTGAGTCCGAATGGCAAAGAAACGTGGAAGACTTCGATCAATCGCGGACCGACCGAGACCGCGCGCCCTGGACCACCGACCTCCACGGCAAGGGTGTGTCCAGCAGCCGAATCGGGCAGTTTCGGGACTCTCTCGGCGCCGAGGAAATTGCCGTCGTTGAAGAGGAATGCCAGGCGATCATGCGCGCTTTCGCCTACAAACCTTTTGCGGAGCAGACCCCACCGGCTTGAGCGCTGCCGCCGCATTCCTTGCCTTAGCGATCACGATTGAGCGGTAAACTTGAAGGGCTCGCCGTGACGTTGGCAAAAACGGACGAGCTTCGCTTCCGTCTCCGGATTGCGTTTCGCCAGGCTCGTGAGCACAGCAATGGCCTGCTTCACATTGAATTTGCGGTAGTCACTGAACTTGGGATCACTCCATTCCCGCTCGTCGCCGATATGAAAGGTGAGATGGGCCTGGCGCAACATCAGCATGGTCTTGGAGTTCGCGATCATGTTGTACAGCAGAGACCGCGCCACGAAATCGCCCCCGATGAAGGCTTCGCTGCGTACAAAGCGCCCAAAGCTCGAGAGAGGAAAGACGAAGCAGTCGTACCCGGAATGAGTCTGGCCGAATTCCGCGTACATTTTAGCCAGGCTGCCAATCTCTCGCGGGTGCGCCGGTATCGTCCGCCGGTTAATGGTGATGGCGTCGAAACCCTTCGCAACGAGATCCGCCACCGAGCTGTAAAAATGTGGCATGGGGCAAATGTCGGCATTTGTGTAGATGAGAAAGACATCCTCCGGCGCGTCGCCGTGCTGTCTGGCCAACTCGGCCGCCTGGCGATAGCCCAGCTCCAGAATGTCGAACAGCAGAGGCAAGGGTCGGGGGTGCTCAAGATCCGTGATCTGGTCGATCGTACGGTTGAGGGTGCCAGCCAAATCGAAGGCCTCAGGTAGGCAATCCTCCTCCGCCTCGGAGACCACGGCAGTCAGATGGACAGGCACATCGGATGAGAAATCTTTGGCGCGGCGCATGGTCTCGTAGGTCAGCGCCTGTGTCCGGTCATCGCAGTCGCCACCGGGAGAGCGAAACGGATTGACCAAATGCACGATGCGGGTCGGGCGGGACCGCGGCTCGAGAAGCGGGAGGTCGGTTAGGGCCTCCTTATCTCCCTGCAGAAACACATCATCAAGCAGCCACGGCATAACGATCCATGTCCTCGGTTACTCTGCCCGGGCTTCCCGCGCCAAGGCATTAGCCCCCTTCGAGTCGAGCGGATTAGTCATATGGGTGGAGCCCGTCGAGGTAAAGTAGGAAGGCCATGGATTTCAATCAGTCGCGGTCACCGCCGAGCCTAGGCGGCCCAAGATGACCTTCCTTCCCGACGAAGAAACGTGCTACCACCTTCGCAGCCTGTAGGAGCGTTTTCCATGGGCCTCGGCAAAGCACTCGGATTTGGCAAACTAGCGCATTTGCGGCCCAGAGTTGCTGTAGGCCGATTATCGAGACTGTCGTGCCAGGAGTGACCTTTGGCCAGCCACCAGACCGTTCCGCGGCGAGCGGAATTGACACTTGCCAAGTATGTGCGAAGCCCGCAGCCAACAATCTTTGACGTGGGCGCCAACTGGGGTCAGTCCTACCGCCAGTTTCGCGCGCTGTTTCCCCTTGCCGAAATCTGGTCCTTCGAGCCGGACCCGGACATGTACGCTCGCTTGAAGGAAATCACGGCCGCCGATCCTCGGGCTCATCCGGTGGCCTTGGCCGTCGGCAGAGAGGATGGAGCCGCCACGCTTTACCGCAACAACCGAGCCGATACCAACAGCCTGGCCCCGATTTGCGCCGACAGCGTCTGGGCCCGCGAGATCCAGGCCCACCAGCGCGATGCGGTTGACGTTAAGATCGTGACCTTGGATAGCTACTGCGAGCGAGAAAAGATCGATCACATCGACTTCGCCAAGTTCGACATACAGGGCTTTGAGCCGGATGCGCTGAAGGGCGCCCAGGAATTGCTCAAGGCGCGGCGAATCGATCTCTTACAGCTTGAACTCATCCCCGCAGCCTTTTACGGTCGCACGACGACGTTCAGCGATGTGGAGTGCTGGCTGCTGCCGCACGGTTATCGGCTGATGACCATCAATCGGATCGTAACGGACGATGAAGGTCTCGTTCGTGCCTGCGATGTTCTTTATGGTTTGGAGCGCTCGGACCTAAACTAAGCTTGGCGACAGAAGGCCGTTTCGCTTAGACAGGTCCTGTTCGTCACGAGCGACGGGTCACACCACGCGGGCTTGCCGCTGCACGCCACCCACCACATGGAGAGCCCCACCAAAGTGCAAAATTCTCCTGCCACTCCGCCCTTGTCGACACCCTTTCGCTCCACGCGCTATGTCAGGCACAACGCGCGCCGAATGGAGCACCTGGCAAGTCTCGGCTTGCCCCTTAGAGGCCGATCCGTGCTTGAGCTGGGGGCCGGCATCGGCGATCACACCACCTTCTTTCTCGACCGCGGATGCAAGGTCACCGTCGTAGAGGGCCGGCCCGAAAACCTCGAAATTCTCAGGCACTCCTTTGCCTCGGAGAAGAAGTGGGTCGAGGGAACCGATTTCACAGTCATCCAAGCCGACCTGGACGAGCCTGAAACGCTCAAGATCGAACCCCACGAGATCGTCTTCTGCTACGGCCTGCTTTACCACCTCAACAACCCCTTTCGCCTGTTGAAGTGGGCGGCACCGTTATGCACCGACCTGATGCTTTGCGAGACCTGCGTTACCTACGACGACACGAGCCGCGGTGTCGCCGTCAAGGAAAACGCCGTCTCGCCTACTCAGGCGATGAACGGCGTCGGCGCCCGCCCGACGCGGCGCCACATCATGGCGGCGCTGCAGAGCCTGTTTTCGCATGCCTATGTGCCGGCCACTCAGCCCTGGCACGAAGAATTTCCGACGGATTGGACGCTCCAGCAGCCCCAAGGCCAAGCGGCGCGTGCCATCTTCATCGCGTCCCGAGAGCCACTGGCTCCATCGCCGAGCCTTCTTGACCATCTGCCGGATCACTATGAGCGACTCTAGTCAGGACATAGCCACGTCCACGTCCGGCAAAAGCTCGGCCATGGAGTTCTACAGTCAGTACGGCGAGGATTACCTGCTTCATTCGCTTTTCTCGAATGAAGACCAGGGGTTTTACGTCGACGTCGGTGCCTTTGACGGCGTGCATATCTCCAACAGTTACATCTTCGAGCAGATCGGCTGGCAGGGAATCTGCGTGGAAGCGCATCCGGACTACTTCCCCCTGCTGCAAGGCAGCCGGCCCGGCGCCACCTGTGTCTATGCCGCCTGCGTCGGCGAGGGACAGCCTGCTACCGTTCCCTTTCTCAAAGAGGAGCTTGGTCTCCTCTCCGGTCTGAAGGCTGACGAAACAAAGGACATGGACGGCCGCTATTCGATTCGCGGCATGACCTTCTCCGGCTTCGAGACAGTGGAGGTGCCGGCGCTTACGCTGAACCAAGTTCTTCAGCAGTACAGCAACGGACGCAGACGCATCAGTTTCATCTCGATCGACACGGAGGGTAACGAGCTCGAGATCCTGCGCAGCTTGGACTTCTCGGCCTGGCAGATCGACGCCTTCGTGATCGAGGCCAACAGCGATGAGGCCCGCCGTGACTTGGTCGCCTTCATGCGCGACAAACACTATTGGCTGGCACGGAGGCTACAGTGCAACCTCATCTTTGTGCGGCGCTTGGACCATGCCGTGTTCCTGCACTACCGCCGCGTCGATTGCACGATCGCCGATACGCTGCACCCGAAGGGTGAGCAGGCCACACCGAAGAGCTTCCGCGGTCGGCAGCTTCGCGATCGGAACTCGTGGCTGACGGACAACGTGCTCTACCAGAAACCCGATCAGCCCCTGTCGACGCTCTTGGACTACGCGCCCCGGCCGCCTGTCGCTCCGGATCCGGGGGATTTCGCCCTCGTACACGTCGTGCACCTCCATGAAGCGCCGTCCGGCCCTCCGGAGGCCCGCGACTTGGTAACGACCAGCATGCGCGAGGCAAAGGCCGCGGATGGGGGCCCAATCAACTTGGTCAACGTACAGTCGGGAGAAGGCCTGGATCTCACGCCGGAAGAGTTCTCGCGCGGCCGCGATCTCGATCGCAGGGTGACGGAGATATCCGGTTTTCAGCAGCCGAGACCGCTGCCACTGCTTTTCGATGTGCTCGATCGCGGTGCCGAGCTGGCCGGCCCAGACGATTTTATCGTCTTCACGAACCCCGATATCTGTCTGCAGCCCCACTTCTATCGCTGTATTCGCGATCTCATCGCCCTCGGCTTCGACGCCATAGCGATCAATGGACGCACCCTTGGCGACAGGCAGCATTTCCCAAAGGCTTCATCTCTCGCCTTGGCGGAAGTCGGGCTGGACCACGGTGGATTCGACTGTTTGGTCTTCTCGAAGACCCTGTTCGACGAATTTGTCCGCAACCAAGCATGCCTGGGCATAACCGGCGCCATGTACGGACTGGTCTACAACATGGTGGCTCGGGCCAAAGCCATGGTGGTCTTGAGGAACGCGGCTCTCACTTACCATTTCGGCATCGAGCGAGGCCCCGACTCACCCAGTTTGGTCGAGTATGCCGCCTTCAATGAAAGGGAGCATCTTCGCGTGCTCGACGAGCTGGCGGCGGACAAGAAGACCGAGCAGCGGCTTCAAGCATTCTGCCGCGCGCACCCAGAGCCGAGGTCGGCGCGCTTGCACCTCCAAAAACGAGCGACCGGGTCTGTGACCGGCTAGAAGCGCCGGAACGCGCTTCGACCTGGGGCCACCGCCCCCCGGCTTACCCCGCCGCGGCGATCTGGGCCGCCTTCTGCACCATGACCTCGGCCTGCTTAATCGAGGCGATGTCGATCAGCCGGCCGTCGAGCTGCACGGCGCCGAGACCCTCCTTCTTGGCCTTCTCCATGGCCTCGAGGATGCGCTTGGCCTTGGTTACCTCGGCCTCCGAGGGGCTGTTGACCTCGTTGGCCAGCTCGATCTGGGAGGGGTGGATCGCCCACTTGCCCTCGCAGCCCAGCACCGCCGCGCGGTTGGCCTGGGCGCGGAAGCCGTCCGGGTCCTTGAAGTCGCCAAAGGGTCCGTCGATGGGGCGCAGGCCGTTGGCCCGGGCGGAGACCACCATGCGGGCGATGGCGTAGTGCCACATGTCGCCCCAGTGGTAGTCGCGCTCGTCGCTGCCCTCGCTCTTGTCGGTCAGCACGCCGTACATGGGGTTGGGCCCGCCGATCACCGTGGTCCGCGCCTTGGTCGAGGCGGCGTAGTCGGCAACACCGAAGTGCAGGCTCTCGTTGCGCTTGCTGGCGGCGGCGATCTCGTCGACGTTGGCCATGCCCAGGGCGGTCTCGATGATGTGCTCGAAACCGATACGCTTGGTGCGGCCCTTGGCGTCCTCGCACTGGGTGACCAGCATGTCGACGGCGTAGACGTCGGCCGCGGTGCCCACCTTGGGGATCATGATGAGGTCGAGGCGGTCGCCGGTCTGCTCGATCACGTCGACCACGTCGCGGTACATGTAATGAGTGTCGAGGCCGTTGATGCGGAGCGACAGGGTCTTGCTGCCCCAATCGATGTCGTTGATCGCCTCGATGACGTTCTTGCGCGCCTGCTCCTTCTCGTCCGGCGCCACGGCGTCCTCGAGGTCGAGGAACACCACGTCGGCGGCGGAAGCCGCGGCCTTCTCGAAGAGTTTCGGGTTGCTGCCCGGCACCGCCAGCTCGCTGCGGTTCAGGCGGGCGGGCGCTTGTTCGACGATGGTAAAGCTCATGGCAGGCTCCCCCTTTTGGCTTTCACGGGACCGTCTTGCACGGTCGCTCGGGCGTGTCTCAGCCCGGTTTTTGGCCGTGAACGCCCGGCCTGTCAACCGCGGCCAGGGCCGCCTCCTCGAAAGCCGCCAGCTCGTCCAGGCTGGCGAGGCGATGAACCACCCTCCCGTCACCGTGCGCTGCCGCGACCTGATCGCGGATCGCCGGCATCCAGTCGCGCTCGATCTCCAAGATATTGCGGACGATCGCCTCGTCCGAGGGCGGCGTGGCCGCCCCGGCCGGCGGTTTCTTGAGCCGGCCCGCGGCCCAGTCCTCCTGACGCTCGACGGCAAGGTGCAGATGAGTTTCCAGGGGCAGGTCGATCAGCACGACAGCACTCGCCCGGGCGAGGCGCGCCGGTAGGCTTTCGATCCGGCCCAGACCGTCCAGCAGCCAGCGGTTCAGGGCGAGGATACGGGTATGCTCGGCCTCATAGTCCTCGGTCGATGCCAGCTCCCAGCCCGGCCGCCAGAGAAAGCGGTCGATCTCGAACCAGGGCAGGTCGAGGCCGACGGCGAGACGTTGCGACAGGGTCGATTTGCCGCCGCCGCTGTTGCCGATGATCGCGATGCGTTCCATCGCGCGAGGATAGGCCTGCAATGTGACAACCAAAAAAAGACGGCCTGGCCGCGCTCAGGACTCCTTGCCTTGCCCGCGACCGAGAGGGTGATGGTCGCGCACCAAGGCCTTCAGGCGCTCGTCCAACACGTGGGTGTAGATCTGGGTGGTCGAGATGTCGGCATGGCCCAGCATCTTCTGCACCGAGCGCAGGTCAGCGCCGTGGTCGAGCAGGTGGCTGGCGAAGGCGTGGCGCAGCACATGGGGCGAGACCCGCGCCGGGTCGAGGCCGGCCTCCCGCGCCAGCTCCTTCAGGAGTTGGCCGACCCGGTG
>JANQEO010000163.1 GCA_028278325.1 Candidatus Binatia bacterium | reverse complement strand
GCCGTTCTTGGGACCGTGCCGGGGCTGCATGTCCATCCCTCCTGGCAGGTGCAGCTCCCGGAAGGCAGCATGGGAGACTTTCCCGTCGAGTTTCGTTTCTTCACCGACTCGCCTGCCTACGCCGACTCGACGACATTTACGGTCGTTCTTACGAACGACGTCGCGAGCACGACCAGCACTTCTACGACCACGACCACGATGGCTTCGACCACCACCACGATGGTTTCGACGACTACGACCTTGGTCAGCGGGGGGGTGTGTGGCGACGGAAACGTCAACGACGGCGAGGTCTGTGACAACGGCGCAGACAACGGCGTGGTCGGCAACGCTTGCAACGACGAATGCCAATTCAACGATTGCGGGCAGCCCACAGGTGCTGACGACCCTGTTGCGACTGATGCTCTGTTCGTGTTGCAAGCCGGCGTTGGCAGCAGTTTCTGCCACCTCTGCATCTGCGACGTCACCGGTGACGGTCAGCGCAACGCCAGCGACGCCCTCGCTGTGCTGAGGCGCAGCGTCGGGATTCCCATCCCCTTCTCCTGTCCCGTCTGCGTTCCGTAGCCCGGCCTTTTAGCGCTACGCCAACCGTCTCGATCGGTCATTGGCCTGGCGACCGCGTCTTCTTACCGACGAGAACGCCTCGCTAAGGAGATTCCCAGCCCCGCAACCCCGGACTGATCCCTAAGCCTTCATTCCTCCATACTTCCAACCACTTCCGAACCACATCTCCTTTGGCATGTGCTATGCAGTATGATGAGCGTGAATGCTTCACGTGTGTGTGATGGCACGCCGGAGTGGGGCAAGGAGAGAATGGGCCAAATGTGTGCTATATTGAACATAGGTTGGCTCGTTAGAGACGACTAGGTAGGGAGGTTAGTGATGTCCTGCAAACGACACGAAGACCACGAGCACGTTCACGAGGAAGACTGCGGTCATGTGGCCGTGCGCCATGCGGATCACACCGATTACCTGCACGATGGGCATCTCCATCATCCCCACGAGGACCACACGGATGAGCACAGCCTCGCGGTCGGCGCGGCGAACCCGGCTGACTGCACGCCCGATCACGCCTGTGGTGCCCATGAGGCAGGCCACCAGCACGGCGCCGGATGCGGGCACGAAGCCGTGCCGCACGGTGACCACGTCGATTATTTGGTGGACGGTCATCTTCACCATGCCCACGATGGGCACTGCGACGACCACGGTCCGGTAGAGCGCGCTTAACGGGTCGGCCCTTGGGTCTGCCGGCGCGCTGGGATTGAACCCTGGCAGCGGCTATAGCTTGCCGCCATGCGCATTCGCCAGCTCGCACTAGTCGCCAAGGATCTCGAACAGGTCGTCGACCAACTTACAGCGGTGCTCGGCGTCGAGGTCGCCTACAACGATCCGGGGGTGGAAATCTTCGGCTTGCACAACGCGCTGATGCCGGTCGGAGGCACCTTCTTGGAGGTCGTCTCCCCATTGAAGGAAGACGCCAGCGCCGCCCGCTATCTGAGCCGTCGCGGCGGTGACTGCGGCTACATGGTCATCCTTCAATCGTCCGATCTCGACGGCGACCGCAAGCGCATGCAGGAACTCGGCGTTCGCGTGGTTTGGGAGATCGCTTTTCCGGACATTGCCACTATCCATCTACATCCCCGCGACGTGGGCGGGGCCATTCTCTCCTTGGATCAGTCAGATCCGCCCGAGTCCTGGCGTTGGGCCGGGCCGTCGTGGGAGTCCAAGGTCCGCACCGACGTGTGCGGGTCGATTCGCGGTGCACGTATGGCGGTGTCCGACCCCGCCGCAACGGCCGGCAGATGGTCCGAGATAACCGGTGAATCCGTCGACAGCGACGGCAACACGTGGGTCATAACGCTCGAAGGCGGCGGTAGGCTCGTCTTCGAGCCTTGCGACGACGAGCGTTCGGAAGGACTCACGGGGATCGAGCTCGATGTCAACGACCCGGAGCGGCTGACTCGCACGGCAAGTGATCGAGGCCTGATCGCCGATGGCGGTCAGGTCCGAATCTGCGGCACGGACTTCTTTTTCAGCTAGCCGGCTCGACGCTGACTTCGGTAGTCACCGAGTTGGCGATGAAACACTGGTGATGAGCAGTGTCGTGTATCTTCTCGAGTTCGTCGGGGGCGGGTAATTTGTCGCCGCCGAAGCGAACTTCGGGCCTGAGCACCACTCGCGTCATCGCGAGCTTTCCTTCGGAGTTCTTTTCCAGATACCCGACGGCCTCGTCGCGGTAGCTTTCGACCACGAAGCGTTTCTTCGCCGCCACTGCGAGGAAGGTCAGCATGTGGCAGCTCGAGAGGGCTGCCACGAAGGCCTCTTCCGGATCGACGAGATCGGCGTTGCCGAGAAAGTCGGGTGCCGCCGACGCCCTCACGCTGATGCCGCCTTCGAAAGTCCAGTCGTGATCGCGGCTGTAGGTCTGATAGGTGAACTCTTTGTCACCACGTTTCCAGTCGATAATCGCTTTGTGTGCTTCCACTTGCTCGTTACCTCGCCAACTTCACTAGGGTGGCTCCCCAGCCGCCACGGCGCTCGCCGGCCAGTTCGAATGACTCGACCTCGGCCAGCCTTTCGAGTGTCGCGTGAACCGTGCGCCTCAGATTACCCACCCCTTTTCCGTGGATGATGCGGATCTCGAAGATCCCTCTGTCGCGGCATTCCCTGATGTAGTCCGGCACCAGATCTTTGACGTCTCGGGGCCGGAAAGTGTGGAGGTCGAGGGTGCCGTCGATGGGCATCTCGACGAAGTCATCACTGTCGCTCATTTTTCACTCGGCTCGACGTGCACGGTTACGTCTTCGATGTTGAGTTCGTTGGCGAGCGCTCTTTCCACAGCGTCTGAGACTTCGTGTGCTCTGGTCGTCGACAACTCTGCATCGACCACGATCACTACGTCGGCGCTGGGTCCGCCTCCGCCGGCCCGGGACCTGGCCCGCCTGACTTCCCTTACCTCCGGGACCGATTCGACGGTGCGCCGCAAGGTGAGGGGGTCGGTGGCAGCCTGGTCGACGAGCACCGGGATGGCTCGCCTGAACAGACCATAGGCGAAGTAGAAGATGATGCAGGCAACGACGACGGCCACCAGTGGATCCACCCAAGCGTAGCGGTATGCAGCCACCTGCCACCCGATGATCACACCGATCGTCACCACCACGTCGCTGAGGGTGTGGCGCACGTCGGCATGGAGGAGATCCGAGTCGAGTTTTCGCGCCCAGTGCGCTTCCCAAGCCGACACGCCGATGTTGACGAAGAGCACCGCTATCATCACTGCCAGGCCCCAAGCGCTGGTGTCGACCGGCTCTCCCGCTTGTCGAACAGCTTGGAGTACGAGTTGAAACGCCGAGACCGAAAGCAGAGTCGCCAGAACGAAGACGGCAAGCTGCTCGAACTTGTGATGGCCATAGGGGTGTTCCGGGTCCGGTGGCTCGGTGGACATGCGGTGGGCCACCAGCGAGAAACCGTTGTTCGCCAGGTCGCTTAAAGAATGGAGGGCGTCGCCGAGGATGGCGGCCGATCCGGTGGCCACTCCGACGGCGGCTTTGGCGATCAGTACGACAGCATTCGCCGCTCCTTCGATGAGCAGGACCTGTCTTACACTGAATGACGCCACGTCTTTCCTAGGGCCGAGTCAGCGTAAAGCCGAGCCACACTGCCGCCAGTCCCGCGATGACATGGCCCAAGACGTTTACGGCAGCGCTCAGCATGTGAGCGTTGCGCATCAGAGCGTAGGTTTCGTATCCGAAAGTCGAGAAGGTCGTGAAACCGCCCAAGAACCCGACGAAGAAGAGCGCGCGCGTCGTCTCATCGAGGCTGTGCCGGTGCTCGGCGGCGCCGGCAGCCAGTCCGATCGCGAGGCATCCAACAATGTTGACTGCCAGTGTCCCCGCGGGGAAAGAAGCAGCGGGCACGAGCCTCTGGACGAATCCCGAGAGCAGGTACCTCGAGACCGAGCCCAGGAACCCACCTATGCCTACCAACAGAGGATGAAGCATGCGCCGGAGCCTGGCGCGAGCGAATCAGAATTGAGTAAGGATGTCCAGGCCGAGTCAGGCCTGTTCGAGCAGGCTGCCGACTACCAATGGCGGGATGGGCGTGTGGATGCTGGCGGCGATTGCACGCAGCAGCTCCGACTCGGCGACAGTGACGTTGTGGTCATGACATACGGTCACGTAGAGCGCCTCGATCAGTTTCTCCTTGTCCGTGTCCAGCAGCTCGTCGAGTTTGTCGAGGGCCGAGTCCATTACCGAAGCGTCGAATTCGGCGCAGCAGGGCACGGCACCCTGGATCTCCAGCGCGCCCAGTCCGGCCCTGAAGGCTGTGATCACTTCGGCGTCGTTGTCGTGACCGACCTTGGCGACCATGGCCAGAAGCGTCGCGGCATCGTCCACGCAGCGCGCGAGCTCTCCGTTGCCGTAGCCGGTGTGTGACGGATCCGCCGCATCGATCAGATGGGATTGCAGCACTCGGTACAGTGCATACTCGAAAGGCTCGACCACACCGTCGGCCTCGATCAGCCTGTGACATAGCCCGAGGAAGGCCGAAGTCTGGGCGCTGCTTCTGCGCCTCAAAGCCGGGAAGGACAGGTCCAGAAGCGGAAGCCTGATTTCCTCACCTTGGCCGTCGAGTTCATTGCCGATGCGCTCCACCTGGGCTTTACGCTCGGCGTTGACGGTTTCCGCCACGATGTCGAGCTGGAAGCGCCGCGAAGCCGGCTCCGGCGAAAGCAGCAATGCCATCACGACGGCTTCTGCGTCGTCGGGGAATCCGGCGGCATCGCGTAGGGTGCTGGGTAGCGCGGCAAGCAACCCGGCGCTGTATTCTAGGTGCTGGGACGTGGGCTGGCCGGCGAATGCGGCGAAAAGCTCATTGGGAATGTCCCCGTCAGGCCCACAGCCTTCGGGCAGTGCTACTTGTCCGCCTTGTAGGCCGGCTATCAATTGTTCCTGCAGATCGCGGGGCTCGCGCGTCATCTCGGCGACGGCCGTCTGGTACGCCTCTGCATCGAAGGATGGATCGATGGCCAGGATGCGCTCGACCAGCGGCGGATGTGTAGCCAGCAGCGAGAACAATGAAGAAGAAGCGTCGCCGAATAGCATATGGCTTATCTCCGAGGCGTGGCCGGCCTGCAGCCATGAGTGCTCTTTGAAACCGCCGATCTTCTTGAGCGCGCCGGCGATGCCTTCCGGATTGCGCGTGAACTGCACGGCCGATGCGTCCGCGAGAAACTCGCGCTGCCGTGACATGCCCGCCTTTATCAGTGTGCCGAAGAAGGTGCCTACGTGACCGATGACGACAAGCGCAGCGCCGGCTGCAGCTACGCCGAGTCCGGCTCCGCGGCTCCTGCCGCCCACGGAAGAACTGTCACGGCGGCGGGGAGCGTAGCCGAAGCCGGCTCTGATCAAGGCCTCTCCCGTGAGGCCGATCACCAGGATCCCGTGCAGGATGCCCATCATCTCCATGTTCAGGCGCATGTCGCCGTTGAGGATGTGGCTGTATTCGTGAGCGATGACGCCTTGGAGTTCATCGCGTGTCAGCCTCTCTAGGGTGCCGCGAGTCACGCCGATGGCAGCGTCACTCGGGGTGAAACCTGCCGCGAAAGCGTTGATGCCCAGCTCACGATCCAACACATATGCCTCGGGCACGGGCACGCCCGCGGCTATCGACATCTCGTCGAGGACGTTGAGCAGGCGTTTCTCCAGCGGCTCGTCGGTGTCTCGTTTGACGAGCTTGCCGCCCATGGCACGGGCGACGCCGCCCCCGCCGTGGCGGAGCTGGATGATCTTGTAGACGCTGGCGGCGAGAATGATGACCATCGTCGCGGTGGTGGAGATGCCCATCAGCGCAGCATTGGCCTGAAACCAGGCGCGGTCGGGAAGAAGGATCTCGTCTTCGGGGTTGAAAAGGTTGACGGTGACGCCGGCTACGACCAAGTTTACCGCCGCCACGATCAGCAGCGTAGCGACGCCGAACAGTACCAGCAGGAGGCGCGTCTTACGCTTGGCGTGGTGCTGATGCTCGAAGAAGTTCATCGGCCGCCGGCCGCTGTGTTACGCGAACGATACTTGAGGTGCTATCCGGTGGTCCTCGTTGTCGATCGCGAAGGGTTCGGCTTCGATGAAGGCGAACGCGGATGCGACTATCGAGCTAGGGAAGGTCTGGCATGCGTTGTTGTAAGACAGCACCGCATCGTTGTAAGCCTGGCGTGCGAAGGCCACGCGGTTCTCGGTCGAGGCCAGCTCTTCGGACAGCTGCATCATGGTCTGATCGGCCTTGAGATCCGGATAGGCCTCGGCCACTGCCATCAGCCGCCCCAGAGCACCGGTGAGCATGGATTCCGCCGAGGACAGTTGCTGAAGGGCAGCCGGGTCGGCCGGATTGGCCGAGGCGGCGCTGAGGCCGGCCATAGCGCTGCCGCGGGCCTTGATCACGGCCTCGAGGGTTTCGGCCTCGTGCTTGAGATAGCCCTTGGCGGTTTCCACCAGGTTGGGGATCAGTGTGTAGCGCCGCTTCAACTGAACGTCGATCTGGGCGAAGGCGTTCTTGAAGATGTTACGGAGCTGAACCAGGCGGTTATATAAGGTGATGCCCGCGACTATGGGCACGAGCGCAACCAGGGTTCCTACCAAAGCAGCCATTACTTAAGTCTCCTGACAGGAAAAACAGGCCTATCCATCAAGTATGCGATACGCCGCGCTGCGGCGGCAACCATTATCGAGGCGGGCGAGGTGCAATGCCTTCGGCTGAGGCAAACGCTTTGGCGGGTGCGAGGTAGTCGCGGGCCGGCTCGGCTCAGCCGGCGGCGGCGCTGTCGTCGCTGACGTGAACGGTGCGGGTAGGGAAGGCGAACTCGACGCCTTCTTTCTCGAAGCGGTCGTAGACGGCCAGGTTGACGGCCTGCTGGATGTCCATGTAGCGGTTGTAGTCGGCCGACAGCACGTAATAGACGATCTCGAAGTTCAGAGAGTAGGCGCCGTACTCCTTGAAGTGAGCGCGGTCGAAGCGCACTTCGCGCTGCGATTCGATGATGTCCTGGAGGATGCCCGGCAGCGCCGTGAGCTTTTCGCGCGGGGTCCCGTATGTGACGCCGAGCGTAAAGACCACCCGCCGCTCGTCCATTCTCTTGTAGTTGCGGATGCGCGAGCTGAGCAGGTCGTTGTTGGAGATGATCAGCTGCTCGCCGGAGAGGCTGCGCAGTCTCGTTGTCTTAAGGCCTATGTGCTCTACCGTTCCCAGGTAGTCGCCGACGATGATGAAGTCGCCGATCACGAAGGGCTTGTCGAGGGCGATGGAAAGGGACGCGAACAGATCGGCGAGAACGCTCTGTACGGCCAGGGCTACGGCGATCCCGCCCACGCCCAGGCTCGCGATCAAGGTTCCTACCTGTATGCCAGGTATGTTGTCGAGGGCCAGCAGGACGACGACCGAGTAGAGAACCAGGCGGCCGACGAAGGTCATTGCCTTCACGGTGGTTACACGAGCCGCGTCGCTCTCGAGGTGGGTGCGCTGGTAACGGGTCAGCCAGAAACCGATGAGCGCGTCGCCCCAGAAGCCTGCCTGTAACAGCAGGGCAACAACGGTGATGGTCGATATCCAGGACTGGGCGTTGGCCGACAACTCCAGCGCCTGGGAGCCGATGTAGACGGCGGCGATCACCAAGACGAAAGGCCTGGTGCCCGCCAACACCGCCGCGACTGCGTCGTCTACCGAAGTCGTGGTGCGCTTTGAGAACTCTGCCAGGCGTCTCGATATCCAGACGCGGACGATACGGGCCACCGCGAGGAAGGCGACGCCTACCCCGGCGGCGATCGCCCAGGAACTCAGGGCGTTACCGAGAAACGAGGCTTCCCAGGAGAGCCAGGACGGCATGGGAGTTTAGCAGCGAGCCGTCCGCCGCTGGAGCGGACGGCTCGCGAGACGGTTGTCAGTCAACCGGATGAAGTTCGACACGGCGGTTACGGGCACGCCCTTCCGCGGTGTCGTTACTGTCGATGGGCCGCGTTTCGCCGAAGCCCTCTGTCTCGAGGACGGAAGCCGAGACGCCTTGGCCGACCAGGTAATCGCGCACCGACTGGGCGCGCCTCTCAGACAGAGCCTGGTTGTAGTCGTCCGAGCCGGTCGAATCCGTATGTGCTTCGACGCGGATGAGTTTCTTCGGGCAGCGGCCGAGCTTGTCCGCCATGTCGTTGAGGATGGACGCCGCGTCCGGGCGCACGTTGGACTGATCGACGTCGAAGTTGACCCCGGTGAGTACAACCACGCCTTCACAGGGATCGGTCTGCGGCTCCTCTGCGGCCGGCTCCGGCGCCGGCTCAGGCGCATCCGGCAGTACCAGAGCGCAGATGCCATAGCCGAGCAGAGCGCCACCGGCCGCTCCGATGGCGGCGCCGGCCAAGCGGTCCTCGCTGTCATCGCTGTCGAGTCCGTCGTCGTTGCCGACGAGGGCGCCCGCTCCGAGGCCGGCTGCGCCCAGCGCGACGGCACAATCCGTCGGTGTGATGTTCCTGTTGGTGGCGCAGGAGGCGACCATCACGGACATCAACACCAGCGCAAGGACACGAAAAATCTGCATATCAACTAACCCCCTGGCCCCACGGCCAACGTCTTAGGATCCGCCGGTCGGCGGTGAATAGCTGCAATACAATGTACCCGTCCCAGGTCAAATCGGCGAATCGCCGCGCCCGGTTGACGTACAAATTTGTATGTCAGGATCTGCCGGGCGGGGCGGGAAAGGCCCGCCGGGAGACGGCTTCCTATCTGCTCGGAGGGTGACCAGCCTGAAGCGTTCCGCCGTTTTGATCAGCCTCTCGCCAATGCTACCCATTCACGCTGTTTTAAGGGGAGGAACCTTCGATGGACATGAGTAACAGTCAAGAATTGATCGACAGCCTGGTGGCGCTGGTATCGACCTGGGGAATTCAGGTCGTAGGCGCGATCGCGGTCCTCATCATCGGCCGCTGGGTCGCCGGTTGGGCACGCAAGGTTTCGGGCCGTGGCATGACCAAAGCCAACCTCGACGCCTCCTTGGTGCCGTTCCTGTCGAGCATCATCTACTACCTGGTCCTGACGGTAGTCGTCATCGCCGTACTGAATCTGTTCGGCATACAGACCACCTCGATAATCGCCGTCCTCGGTGCCGCGGGCCTGGCCGTCGGCCTGGCCATGCAGGGCACGCTCTCGAACATCGCGGCCGGTGTGATGCTGCTCATCTTCAGGCCGTTCAGGCCCGGCGACTTCGTGGATGTTGCCGGCATCGCCGGCACCGTGGCAGAGGTCGGTTTGTTTTCGACCACGTTGAACACGCCCGACAACGTCAAGATCATAGCTCCGAACTCGTCGGTCTATGGTGAGACGATGAAGAATTTCTCGGCCAACGACACCCGCCGCAACGATATGGTCATGGGTATCTCTTACAGCGATGACATCGGTCGAGCGATAGAGATCATCACCAAGGCCCTGGACGGCGACTCGCGGGTCCTCAAGGATCCGGCACCGGTGGTCGCGGTGAGCGAGCTTGCCGACTCATCGGTGAACATTGTCGTGAGGCCTTGGTGCAAGAAAGAGGACTACTGGGGGCTGCGCTTCGATATGACCCGTCAGCTCAAGGAACAACTCGAGGCTGCAGGCATCAGCATTCCGTTCCCCCAGCGCGACGTGCATCTCTTCCAGGAGTCCGGTTCGGCGGCAGCCTGAACCCGTCTCTCCATTCACTTTGCCACAGGCGGGGAGCGCGTATAGCTCCCTGCCTGTGAGCAGGTTCCACGGCCGCATAGCTCTCGTGACCGGCGCCGCCAGCGGCATCGGACGCGCGACGGCGGTGCGGCTTGCCTCCGAAGGTGCGCTGGTTGCCGCCGTCGACCGTGACGTCGAAGGCGCCGAAGAAACGGTTAGCGCTGCGAAGTCGGCAGACGGCGAGTGCATCGCCGTCTGCTGCGATGTTTCCGACAGCCGAGCGGTCGCGGATGCCGTTGCCGAGATCGAAGGGAAGCTCGGTGCCGTCGACACTCTGGCCAACGTTGCCGGTGTCGGTGACACCGCCGGCATGGAGGGCATCGAAGGCATCGACGACGAGCGCTGGCGCTTCGTTCTCGACGTCAACCTAAGCGGTCCCATGTACCTTTGCCGGGCCCTGCTTCCCGGCATGGCCGAGCGAGGCCGCGGCGCCGTCGTGAACGTCTCTTCCCTTGCCGGACGTTCCAAGAGCGCCAACGGCGGACTGGCCTACACCGCGAGCAAGTCCGGTCTGCTCGGATTGACCCGCCATCTTGCCTTTGATTACGGGCCCCGTGGCGTGCGCGTCAACGCGATCTGCCCCGGAGGTGTCGACACGCCGATGATCCGCGCGGGCGGAGTCGATCAGGCTCTTTCCGACGAGGAGGCGAACGCGCGCATGGAACGGATACAGGCCTACAGCTATTTCATGCCGATCAAGCGCTTGTCGTCTCCCGAGGAGCAGGCTTCGGCGATCGCGTTCCTGGCTTCCGAAGATGCTTCTTACATCAACGGAGTGGCGCTCGACGTAAACGGCGGCCTGTTCATGGCCTGAGCATCATCCTGTCTCAGTGCTCGAGGGTCTCGACGAATAGCTTCCGGACCGACTCGATACGTGCGTCCAAGTTGGCCGCAGTCCAGCGGCGCGTGTCCACCGGCGGATGAACGACGACTTCGATCGTCGCCGGCCTGACGATACGCGCATGCTTGGGTAGGGCATCCAGTGCGTTCCTAAAGACCATCGGCACGATAGGCACCTTGGCCTGCATGGCGATGTGGAACGGTCCCTTCTTGAAGCTCCCGACGTGAGTAGTCGAGCTGCGTGTTCCCTCCGGTGCGATGGCCAGGGACAGGCCATGCTCCAGGGCCGCCACGGCAGGCTTGAGAGCTTCGATTGCGCGTTTGCGGTTGAGACGGTCGAGGAAGACGGTGTCCGCGAAGGTGAACAGGGGGCCGAAGACGGGGTTGAGCTGGAGTTCCTTCTTGGCCACGGCGACGACATCGCGGCGCAGAAGTTTGCATATCAGTAAGGCGTCGATGCCGCTTTGGTGGTTGAAGATGAAGACTGCCGGCCGGTGCGACCACAGGTGCTGTTCGCCGGTCACGTTGACGTCGATGCCCGACGCGGCCGTCCCAAGTTCGCCCCAGGCCGACATCATCATGTTGACGGCCTCGCGGCGTGAACCGTTGAGAAGCAGTGAAGAGGCGCCGGCCATGGTCGCGGGCACCAGGCTCGCCATCGCCAGGCCTGTTCTCGCTACCTCTTCCACCCCTGGAGTGCCGCGGCTGCGGAATCGCCGGATGGGCCAGCCGCGGTCGGTGGCGACGGCGCTCAAGCGGCGGTCGGGGTTGAGGGGGCGTGGATAGCCCACACCCTCGAGCAGCGGGAGATCGTGGTAGCTGTCGGTGTAGAAGTAGCTGCGCGGCAGCCTGATGCCCGTCTCCTTGGCGAGACCCTTCGCCGCGATGAGCTTTCCCTGGCCGTAGCACACCGGTCTCACCACGCCTCCGGACAGTGTTCCGTTCTCGACGTTGAGTCGCGTGCACAGCACGTGGGGAATTTCCAGAGCACGGGCGATCGGCTCGACCTGATAGCGGGTCGCCGACGACACGATTGCTACGGTATGGCCACGGTCCTGATGTGCTCTGATCAACTCGCGGGACTCCGGATAGATGTCGGCCGCCAGGTGTTCTTCGAACACTTCCTCGCCGAACTCTTCGAGAGAGGATTCCGAGACGCCCCGGAACAGCTCGGCTGTCGCCGTCATCAGTCCGGAGAAACCAGTGCGGCCCAGACCGAAGCTGATCGATGTGGCCAGCGTCTGCAGCAACTCCCACGGCGACATACGCCCGGCGACCAAGCGCTTTTGCATCATCGCGAAGGCCGAGAACCCGGCGACGATGGTTTGGTCGAGATCGAAGAGGGCGCCGACCGTCTTGCCGCGAGGGCCGGTCCTGACCTCCCGAGTGATGTGGTCGTATAGAGCCACTGGGCAGATCCAAGCATACGCCGGATTGATCGGCGGCGTCGATAGCCGCGCGGTCCCGCCATCGCGTTTGGGCCATCTCGACGACGCAGGAGAAGGTTCTATTGCCGGTTTCCGCGCCACCATGCTATTCAACGCCCAGCCTCGCCGGGGGGTGTCACGGAGGCGGCGGGGAATCGCCGGTGCGCAAGAGCCGGTACCTCGACCGTCGCCGGGCCGGCATCGCCCCGCCGCAAAATCATACGCGACTAGGAGAGTAGCACTTGAGATTTCCAGCCAAGATACTGGCCCGTTCGGTTTTGGGATTGATTTCGGCGGGATTCATCGCCGCTTGTGAGGGTGGTGGCGAGCAGCAAGAGGCGCCTCCGGTGCATAGCCATGCCGAACTCGAGCGTCACAGTGCCGAATTCGAACCCGGCGTCATCGAGGTGACCGAAGGAGTCCATGTCGCGATCGGCTACGCGCTGGCCAACTCCATCCTCATCGAGGGCGACGACGGTGTAGTGATAGTCGATACCCTGGAAAGCGCGGAAGCCGCCGAGGTGGTCAAAGCGGAGTTCGACAAGATCACCACTGCTCCCGTCAAAGCGATCATCTACACCCACAACCACGTCGACCACTGTTTTGGGGCGAGGGTGTTCGCCGGTGATGACGGGCCCGATGTCTATTCGCATGCCACCACGCTCGACTATCTCGATCGTGTGGTCAACGTGATCCGGCCGATCATCTACAAGCGCTCGATGCGGCAGTTCGGCACGCTTTTGCCGCCGGGCGGGCTCACCAATGCGGGCATCGGCCCACGCCTGGTCGCCGACGCCGAGACCACGCCGGCCCTGATCAGACCGAATCGTACGTTTTCCGGCGAGCGCTACACCTTCTCGGTTGCCGGCATCGACATCGAGCTTGTACACGCTCCGGGAGAGACCCCGGATCAGATATTCGTCTGGCTCCCCGACAAGAAAGTGTTGTTGCCGGGCGACAACTTCTACAAATCTTTCCCGAACCTCTACGCAATTCGCGGCACACCCTACAGAGACGTGACGGATTGGGTCGAGAGCCTCGACAAGATGCGCGCTAAGCGGCCGGAGTTTCTCATCCCGAGCCACACGCGTCCCATTGTAGGGGCCGACGAGATCCACGCGACGCTGACCGATTACCGTGATGCGATACAGTACGTCCACGATCAGACGGTACGTGCGATTAACCGGGGTATGACCCCCGATGAGATCGTCGGGCAGGTGCGCTTGCCCGAACATCTGGCGTCACGCCCCTACCTCAAGGAGTACTACGGCACCGTGGAATGGTCTGTGCGCTCGATCTTCGCCGGATATCTCGGCTGGTTCGGTGGAAACGCCACCGATCTGTCGCCTTCGGATCCACAGACTCGTGCAGCCCGAGTCGCGGAGTTGGCTGGTGGACGAGCGTCATTGCTAGAGGCGGCGCAGCAGGCTCTCGACGACGCCAGCGCTCAGTGGGCGTTGGAACTCGCGGATGCCGTGCTCGCCCTGGAGCCCGACAACGACGGCGCCAAGCGTGTCCGTGCCGGCGCACTGAGAGCTCTGGCTTCCGAACAGATCAGTGCCAACGGCCGCAATTACTATCTGACTCAGGCCATGGAGGCCGAGGGCTCCCTGGTGCTGGAGGCGCCCGACACTTCGACTGTGCCCGTCGAGATGCTCAGGAGCTTTCCGGTCGAGCGGTTCATGCGAGCCTTGCCCGTGTATCTGGACGGCGACAAGAGCCGTGATACTGAGGTTACGGTGGGCTTTCATTTCACCGACACCGACGAGCATTTCACGGTACGGGTAAGGAAAGGCGTGGCCGAGGTCGACGACGCGGCGCCTGCCGAAGCCGACATCGGCGTGACGACTCAGTCGATGACCTGGAAGGAAATTCTGTCGCGCCGCCGCAACGTGGCGTGGGCGGTGGCCTCAGGCGATCTCGAGATCGACGGCAGCGCTATCGAGTTAGCGAAGTTCTTGTTGCTATTCCGCTGAGGTCGACCCCGGCTCCCAGCGTGCGTCAGGTCGAGACCTGACTCATCGGCGTCATGCCCGAAGAGTCGATCTTGTAGCCGACTTCGTTGTGCGTGTCGGGATCGGTTATGAGCTGCGCTACTCCCTCACCGTAGGCCTTCGCGGTCAGCGGGGGAGACAGCTCCATCCTCTCGATGACTGCTTCCTCGCTCACGCCCATGCGCCCGGCGAAGGTGCGTATCGCGTCGGCGCCCATGTCCGTGTCCGGCGTGAGCACCGGTAGCATGCAGTGCACACGGATTCCCATCGGTTCTGCTTCTCCGGCTACGCAACGTGCGAATCCCCAGGCGGCCGCCTTTGTCGGGGCATAGGCGCCGAGGAGTGGGAAGCCCGACCATGCCGCCGTGCTCGAGCCGATCACTATGGAACTGCCTTTCTCCAGCGGCAGCAGCAATGCCTCCCGAGTCCACGCGAAGGCAATCTTCATGTCGGTGTTCCAGAACTCCGAGAACGTGTCCCAGGTATGCAGACGAGTGGGGCGATGTGTGCCGGTCGCGCCGGCAGTGATGACGAGCACGGCGGGTTTCGCTTGCTCGATTACCTTGGCGGCGACTATGTCGCTGGTCGCATCGGCCGATACGCCGCGGACCTTGCCACCCGATGACGCTTCTAGCTGACCGAGCTTGTCGCGGTCACGGCCGACGGCGACAACGTTCATGCCGGCACCGGCCAGGGCCTCGACGACTCCGCGGCCGAAGCCGCTGCTCCCTCCGACTACGACGGCTGTCTTTCCGGAAAGCTGTGACATTGCGGCCACCTCCGTGCCGCCACAACTGGTTGGCGGCGGGAGGTGAGTCAAGGAGGGAGCCGCCGGGCCTCATCCCGGGCCCGGCGGCGATGATCGCTAGAAGTACTTCTGCTTGAGCTTCCAGCCTCTACTGTACTCGGTCCACGTCGATTCGAGATACGCTCCGTCGGTCCCCGTCATGATGTTGGTCATCATCAGGGCCTCGGTCGCAGCACTGAAATCGCCGTAGGCTTTCACTTTGAAGACCACGTTCGGCACCCCCTTGAAGCTCTTGATCTTGATCAAGACCTTCATGAGGCCGTCATGCAGCCCGCCCGTCTTCTTGGCCGTACGGTCTTTGTAGAACCACCGGCTCACGCCCCCGACCTTCTGCGTCATGACGCTCGGCGGGAGTGTGCCGCTCCAAATGGTGCCGTTCACGTTCGCCAGGCTGATCTCGAAACCCTCCGTCACCGGATCGATCTCGGTCTGGAAGGCAAACCGTCCATGGATATTGAAGGCATCGAGATCCTCGGGCTTTCTGCGCCAGCGGATCTTTGCCGGGTCTCTGTCGATCCTCTCGCATGCGATCAAGAAGTTGCATTGGTCGCCGCAGGTCTCCACACCCATGCAGCGGGAGGAAGGAACGAGGTCACGGCACATCTTGTGCGTCGTGCACGGGATGAGCGGATCGTGCTCGCAGACAGCCGGGCAATCATCGGCGTCCCTACAGTCGACCAGCCCGTCGCCGTCGTCGTCCTGGCGGTTGTTACAGATCTCCTGCGGCGGAGTCATGGGCGGCTCGCACTCCTCTCCGGCCGTGCAGGTCGATCCGGCCGACAGCACGTCGCACTGCGTATCGTCCGTGCAGAACACCCCGGTATCATGGGTGCAGCGGCCATCTATTACGCCGTTGCCGCAGCAGATGTCGGACGGGAAGCAGCCCGTCAGTGCATCGCAGAGGCCCTCTGTGCATACATCCGGATCCGGACACAGCCCGTCGTTGGGCGTATGTATGCACGTGTCGTTGAGCTCGTCGCAGACGTCTACCGTGCAGTCCACGGCATCTGCGCAATCCACTGCAGTTCCCGGCTGGCAGTCGTTGATCGGATCGCAGGTCTCGTCGCCGTCGCAGAAATCGCCGTTGGCGCAGATACCATCGTCCGGCGTGTTCTGGCAGTCGTTGATCTGATCGCAGACGTCCACGGTGCACAAGACGGCGTCGTCGCAGTTGGCGTCATTAGCCGTGACTTCGCAGCCATTGATCGCGTCACACGTGTCGTCGGTGCAGGTCACGCCGTCGTCGCAGACTAGCGGCGTTCCTGCCTGACAGTCGTTGTTGATGTCGCAGGTCTCGATGCCGTTGCACACGTTATTGTCTGTGCAGTTGGAATCGTTGGCTGTGACTTCACAGCCGTTTATGGCGTCACACGAATCATCCGTACAACCGACACCGTCGTTGCAGACCAGCGGCGTGCCCGCCTGACAGTCGTTGTTGATGTCACAGGTCTCGATGCCGTTACACACGTTGTTGTCGGTGCAGTTGGCATCGTT
>JANQEO010000153.1 GCA_028278325.1 Candidatus Binatia bacterium | reverse complement strand
ACGCACCATATCAAACACGCTTTTTCGTATCGACTTACGGGTCCGTGTGCCTGCACAGCGACCGTCTCGATATGCCGGCCCGCAAGCATGTAGTAAGCTGTCTGTTCGGGCTGGACTCATAACCGGCTCGCGGTGTGTCGAAGGGGCCCGGGGAATCGCATTTTCGCCCGGCGTTACCTGGCCGAGCGAGGCCCATCGATACACCATTCGGGGGGGATAGTTTGCATACCGGCCTAGTGTTTACAACACCTATAAGCCTCGTTTCGCTTGTCTCCCTTGACCTTACAGACCGTTACATAAAGCCCCGCATGACACTCGATGGGCGAACACGCCGGATAAGCAAGAAAACGCGGGATGCGGCGCACGCGAACGTTTTGACAGCCCCTGCGCGGGGACGCTGTTTTGCGGCTTTTTTTGTCATTGACCAGGGGGGTCCCTGGAGTGTGAACGGTTGCTCGAAGGGCCGGCTTCGGCGTCGGTCGAGGGCGGAACTGAGGTGCCCATGACCGCTCCCGAGTCCCTAGCCGATCTGCTTGTCGAGGCCGTGTCGGGGCGGTGCAGGCCGGCTCCCGGTGACTGGTATTCCAGGGCGCTCCCGACGGCCGAGGGGGGGCTGGACCGCAGTCGCTTTCTCGCGGCCTTCGCCGGAGCCTCCCGTAGGTTGAAGGCGACCACCATCAGCCTGGATCCCGCGACGTCCGACCAACTCGAGGCGGCCGGTGTGGTGGCGCCCTCAGACTGGGACGCCGCCCAGGTCGTCCGGGCTTCCTTGTTGGCTTCGGCCATGGAGAGTCTCGGCCCGGCCGAAGGGTATGACCTGGCCAGGGAGGTCTTCGAGCGCGGAGACAATCGGGAGAAGATCTCGTTTCTGGTCACCCTGTGTGCGCTGCCCCGGTGCGAATCGTTGTGTGATATCGCGGTTGAGGCGTGCCGGACGAACGTGCAGGATGTGTTCGAGGCCATCGCCTGCGAGAATCGTTATCCCGCGACCTACTTCAGCGAAGGAGCGTTCAACCAGATGACGGTCAAGGCGCTCTTCACGGGCATCAGGCTCGAACGCATCGTCGGGTTGGCACAGCGGCGCAATCCCGAGTTGGCCAGGATGGTCGGGGACTACGTCGCCGAGCGCCGGGCGGCGGGCCGGCCGGTTCCGGAGGACGCAGCGTTGGTCATGGACCCAGGGCAGCAGTGAGATGAAGCTTTTCGATCCCCACATTCACATGACCTCCCGTACCACCGACGACTACCGGGCCATGGCGGAGGCAGGCATACGCGCGATCGTGGAGCCTGCATTCTGGCTGGGCCAGCCGCGCACGCACGTGGGGACATTCGAGGACTACTTCCTGTCGTTGCTCGGCTGGGAACGCTTTCGAGCCAGTCAGTTCGGGATCCACCACTTCTGCACCCTCGGTTTGAACCCCAAGGAAGCCAACAACGAAGCGCTGGCTTCCGGTGTCATGGATCTCCTCGCACGTTACCTGGAAAAAGACGGCGTCGTTGCAGTCGGTGAGATCGGCTACGACGACATGACTGTAGCCGAAGAGCGCTACTTCGCGGCGCAGATCGAACTCGCTGCCGAGTTCGACCTTCCGGTCCTCATCCATACTCCCCACCGCGACAAGCGGCGCGGCACGGAGCGCACCATCGATCTGGTGAAGGAAAGCGGTTTTCCCCAGGAGAGGGTGCTGATCGACCACAACAACGAAGAGACCCTTCCGCTGGTCCTCGATACGGGGTGTTGGGCCGGTCATTCCATCTATCCGAACACCAAGATGGACGAGAAGCGCATGGTCACGCTGGTGAAGAAGTATGGAACCGACCGCATCGTCATCAACAGCGCGGCGGATTGGGGAGTCAGCGACCCGCTGAAGGTGCCTAAGACCGTGGCCGAGATGCGTGCTGCCGGGATTCCCGCAGCCGACATCGAGACAGTGGCTTGGCGCAACCCGGTAGCGTTCTTTGCGCAGAGCGCGCGTATCGAGATCGCCGATCTCGACAGCGCACCGTCGGTCGACCAGCGCCGCCTGTGGGAAGGCAACTCGGTGCTGCGGGGCCAGGAGCCGACGGTTCGCCCGGCCGGCTGAGAAGCGCTCGCCGTATGCACCGCACCGTAGTCCTGGACGTCGTCGGCCTGACGCCGGCTTTGCTCGGCGACCACACTCCCAATCTCAACCGGCTGATCTCCAGCGGCGGCGTTCGCGAACTGGAGACGATCACGCCCGCCGTTACCTGCTCCGTGCAGTCGACCTTCGTCACGGGGGCGTTGCCCGGCGACCACGGATGCGTCGCCAACGGATGGTACTTCCGTGACCTCTGCGAGGTGCTGTTGTGGCGTCAGCCCGAAGGTCTGGTCGAGGGCGAGAAGCTTTGGGATGCCGGCAAGGCCCGCGACCCGGGTTTCACCTGTGCCAAACACTTTTGGTGGTACAACATGTACTCCACGGCTGACTACACGGTTACCCCGCGTCCGATGTATCCGGCCGACGGTCGCAAGATTCCCGACGTCTATACGTTTCCGCCCGGCCTTCGTGACGAGCTCAACGCCGACTTCGGTGCCTTTCCCCTGTTCGACTTCTGGGGTCCCACGGCCGATATCACCTCCAGTCAATGGATAGCCGACACGGCACTCCACATATTCGAGACCCGGCAGCCGACGCTTACCTTGGTATACCTCCCTCACTTGGACTATTGCCTGCAGCGCCTCGGGCCGAATCACCCCGCGGTAGTCGACGAGGTCGCGCGTATCGACGGTGTGGCCGGGCGGATCATCGAGCATGTGCAAAGGGCCAAGGCCAGGGTCATCGTGTTGTCGGAGTACGGCATCACTGAAGTCAGCGGCCCGGTGCACATCAACCGTGCCCTTCGTGAGGCCGGGCTTCTCACCGTTCGGGAGGAATTGGGGCGGGAATTGCTCGATGCCGGTGTTTCGGATGCCTTCGCCGTGGCCGACCATCAGATCGCTCACGTGTACGTGAGGCGGCCGGAACTGGTAACTCACGTCGCGAGGTTACTCGGCGAACTCGACGGCGTGGAAGAGGTTCTCGGTGCCAAAGGCAAGCGGCGCTACGGCCTCGATCATTCCAGATCAGGGGAGCTGGTCGCTTTGGCGGAGCCGGATCGCTGGTTCACCTACTACTATTGGCGCGACGACGAGGCTGCGCCCGACTTCGCGCGTACCGTCGACATCCACCGCAAGCCCGGCTACGACCCCGTCGAGCTTTTCGTCGATCCCGAGTTGTGGGTGCCACAGGTCAGGATAGGCATCCGGTTGCTGCAAAAGACGGCCGGCTTTCGCACTCTCATGGACGTGATCCCTCTCGATGCGACGTTGGTGAAGGGATCTCATGGGCGCTCGGAGATCAACGGTGAGCACGGCCCCGTTTTCATTTCTTCTCAGCGCGAACTGCTGCCCGAGGGGCCGGTGGGCGCGACTGCGGTCAAGGACCTCATCCTCGACCACGTGTTCGGTTCTTAGGTACCGGGGACGTAGCGCTGGAGACCAAGCGCCAGCCCGAATGCTCCGATCGCAACTGCGGAGCTCAAAAGAGCTCCCTGCGACGCTATTACCGTCGCGTCCAAGAGCGACACTGCGGCGATCAGGAGTGCCACGGATCTTTGTATCGACGGTGCGCCGCCGCGTCTCATGATGACCAGTGCGTAACTGACGCTCACCGCGAACAGCGCCAGGCAGGCCAGGGCTCCCGCCGACACCGACCCGATGGCGAAGGGAAGGGCAAACGGTGAAAGCACCAGAACGAACGGCCAGAGTGCCGGGGGCGCGCCCGTGGCCTCTTGGCGCGCGACGTAGGTAAGGCCGGCGACGTAAGCCAGCAGCAGGGCCGCTGCGAAGGCCGCTCTGCCGTCGATGTGGCCGGTCAGAGCCAGAGCGGCGCCGATGTAGATCAGGCTGCGACACAGCCCCATCACCAAGGGGCTGAAAGGGTTCTGCTTGTGGTTGATGTCGTAGTAGACGATGGCCGCAGCGAGAGCGGCGCTGCCGGCGAGCGCCGCGAGGATGTGGCCGCTGCGTGCTCCGACGGCGGCGACGGTAAGTGCTCCGGCGGCGAGGAGGCCGAAGCCGGTTGCGAAGACCGCCTGCGGCGACACCTGCCCTGCGGGAATGGGCCGGTCGGGCCGCTCACGCGCGTCGATCTCGCGGTCGAAGGCGTCGTTTAGATACATCCCGCCTACATAGAACAGCGAGAAGCCCGCCATCAGCGTCACGACCGAGGCGATTCCGTATCCTGGTGCCGCGAGTGTGGCGCCGGCCAGAGTATTCGACCATACGGTGGGGAGGTTGGAGACTCGGCCGAGCCGTAGGGCCGTTCTCCAGTTCACGACGCCAGCTCCTCTACGACCCAGAGAAGCTCCCGTGCGACGGCGTCTTCGACCGCCTCGCCGGTGAACTCCGACGGCAGGACATCCCAGGTATAGGTCTCGACTTCGAGGTGCTTGGTGAACGGTGATGATCTGTGAAGCGCCAGCAGGTCGCGGAGATATGCTTGGGTGTTCTCGAATTGTGCCAGCTGCTCTCTGAACAAAGGAACATGGAAGTGCACACGCCATTCGCGCAACGACTTGGTTCCGGCCTTGACCTCGGCTCCCAATGCATGCGGAATGTCGATGAAGCGGCGAAGCTCGGAGCCGCGGCGTTCCACGACCTGGTGTAGGTAGACCGGCTCGTCGAAGAGTCTCAGGTTATCTATGGCGCCGGCGGTGTCCGGGTTCAGCTTCAGGCCCGCGCTCAACTGGGCTTTGGCGATCTTGATACCGGCGGCCTGCAAGGCTGCTACGGACTGGCCCGGCGATTCGAACTCGACGGCACCGTGGCAAGCGTCCAGGCACACGCCTATGTGCCGGCGCAGTAAGGCCTCCGAGTCAGCTCCGTCGATGCCGCACAGCTTGGCCATTTCTGCGGCCGCATCACGAACGAAGAGATGTCTCTCGAAGAACTCGACCGTTTCTTCGATGGTTTCCAGGGCGCAACAGGGTTCGGGCTCGATGGCGAGGCACACGAGTCGGCCGGACTCGGCCTCTATGCGGACGAGTTCGGCTGCATGGGCGATCAAGTTGTGCACGATCGTCGTGCGGGCCGCCGTGTCTTCGGTCACGTCCGAGAAAGCGGCGGGGACGGTGCTGACGCTTCCGTACTCGAGGTCTTGGGCCGGCATGAGCTCGGCCATTATGCGAGCCGCCAGGTTCGAGTATTCGACTCTTTCCGGGCTGCTCCAGTCGGGTAGATACACGGCTTCCTTGACCGGCGTCCCATGGAAACGCCCGTAAGGGAAGGCGTTGATCGTGAACACGTAGATTCCGTTGCACGCCAGGAAATCTTTGAGTTCTGCGATGTTGTCGCCGGTCAGCAGTTGCTTGACGGCCAGGCCGGAGAGCCTCAAGCCCAGGCCGAAAGGGCGGTCGGGACACACGCGGGACTTGACCCCCAGCGCATGAGCCTCGAGGTTCTTGCGCACCTCGGCCCAAGTCTCACCGGGATGGATGTTGGTACAGTAGCCGAGGTGAGCGCCGCCGGCCCCGACGGGCGTCATCTACCCGCGTCTCTCGCCTGGAGCCAGGAGAGCGCCTCGCGCATCAGCTCCGAGTCCACCTCGTGGACCTCGGCTTCACGACCTATCTCATCGAGTAAGGAAATGGTGAGTTCGCCTCCGAGATGCTCGCGGAATTCTTCGAGTCCGGCAAGAACGGCGGGGGACCCGTTGTCGTCGAGTGCAGCCAAGGACTCGTGCCAGAGCCGAAACCCGAGCTTCTCGAGCAGGTCCACGATCCTTGTTGCAGACCGATCCGAAAGCTCGCGGGAGAGGCAGGAGTAGCGCACGTCGAGCGCCAGCCCTACGGCGACCGCCTCGCCGTGCCTGATCTCGAAGCCGCTCAGCGACTCGAGCTTGTGAGCAGCCCAATGACCGAAGTCCAAGGGCCGCGAGTTGCCCGACTCGAAGGGGTCGCCCGAGGTGGCGATGTGCTCGAGGTGCAGTTCAGCACTTCGCCGGATCATCGTCGACATGGCTTCTTCTTGGAACTCGGCGAGGGCGCTGCCTCGGGTCTCGAGCCAGTCGAAGAAGTTTCGGTCGCGAATTAGCGCGACCTTCACGGCTTCCGACATGCCGGCGATTCTTTCGCGTGTCGGCAGGGTCTCTATGAAGTCGAAGTCGTTGACCACGGCGAAGGGTGGAGCGAAAGCCCCGAGAAAATTCTTCACTCCGAACTTGTTGACGCCGCACTTAACTCCGACTCCCGAGTCGTTCTGTGAAGCGACCGTAGTCGGCATACGCACAACGCGAATTCCCCTGTGGCACACCGCTGCAGCGTAGCCCGCCATATCCTGGATGGCGCCGCCGCCGACAACGAGGAATTGGCAATGGCGGTCGAGCCCCAGGTCGTGAACTGCGCGAACCAGACGCTCGAGATGTGCCGGATCGTTCTTTGCGGCTTCCCCGCCGTCGAGCACTTCGGGCGGACCGGCGAGCTCGAGCACGTCGGCATGCGACGTTACGTAGGCTTCCAGGCGGCGGCCGAGGTCGGGGCGCCCCTCCAGCACATTGCGGTCGATGACCGGTAGGATGCGGTGCTTGTTGCGCGGCTCGAGCCTGGACACCGAATCGACCAGGATCGTGTTGTCGGGATTCAGGGAATCGCGCGTGAAGTGCACAGGATAGGAATAAGAAACCGAGAATTCCTGGGCATGCGCGTCCGTCGCCGTTTTGGCGGCTTTCGTAACGTTGGATTGGTGTCTAACGGGTAGCATGCGGGGTTGCTGACGGGCCACCGTGCGGGGTCGTGATGAGGCGTCTTTGATCACGCTAATCGTCGGGCGCCAGGCAGTCAAGATGGCGCTTCACACGCAGTATAGCATCCGGTGGACTGTTCTAGGGGGCCCTTGGATGCGGGTCTGGAGACAACGCTTTCGCCACAGCAAGGCACAAAGCGGGCAGAACCGTGATTCGACTCGCCCGCAGTACTGCCATATACAAGCTGGCTGACCGCCGCGCGCTGCCGCCGGTATCACACGAATACCCGAACCGAACTCACGGAGGAGTCGATGTCTGATCTCATACCTCCCCACGGAGGCCTCACCGAACCCGTTACGCGGACCGTAGCACCGGAGGAACGCGACGACTTCCTCGCGGGCGCTACCTCTCTCAAACGCCTGCCGGTTTCCGACGCCGATCTTTCCACTGTCTACCGCTTCGGTGACGGAGCCTTGAGCCCTCTCAGCGGGCCGATGAATTCGGCCACTTACAACAGGGCTCTCGATGAATCGGTGATCGAGTTCGGCGGCAAACTGTTCGCCTGGACGATACCGCTATCTCTGCCGGTCTCGACGGACACGGCCTCGAGCTTGTCGGCCGGTGAGACCGTGGCTCTCGAATCCTCGAACGGAGACATCGTGGGGACACTCGAGATCGATGACGTCTTCGAATGGGACAAGCTTCGATATCTCGAGAGCGTATACGGTACTGATCGTACGGATCATCCGGGTGGCGATATGGTTCTCAAAGGGGATGAGGGCAATACCCATCTCGTCGGCGGCAAGATCCGGACGCTTCCCCAGCCGCTACACCCGAGCTTCGGTCAGTACGTGCTTAGCCCCAAGGAAACCCGTGCGCTTATCGGTGAGCACGGCTGGGAGAGGGTGGTCGCATTCCAGACGCGTAACCCGCTCCACAGGGCGCACGAGTACGCTCTGGTCTACGGTCTCGAGACGTTGCTGCGTGAAGGCCACAACGCAGGCGCATGCTTGAACCCTCTGATCGGTGAGACCAAGGGCGACGATGTGCATGCCGATGTCAGGATGCACACCTACGAGACCCTGATCCAATCACGGGAGATGGGCCAGGGAGACAGCGACGCGAAGCTCTGGGAGCCGCGTGGCGAGTCGGTGCCTGACAGAGTCATTCTCCTCGGGCTCGACATAAAGATGTTCTATGCGGGGCCGAAAGAGGCCGTCATGCATGCGATCTACCGGCAGAACTACGGCTTCACCGATATAATCATCGGTCGCAAGCATGCCGATGCGCCGTACCATGATGGCAGTCCGATCTGGGGCGACTTCGACGCCCAGCACATCTTCGACTCACTTGGCGGCGAGCTGGCCATCCATCCGTTGAACGTCGGCTTTGCGGCCTACTACGAGTCTCTCGGGCGCGTTGACCTGATGGAGAACCACAAAGACGAGAAGCCGGTCTTCATCTCCGGGAAGGAAGTCCGCGCCACTCTCCAGTCCGGTCAGCCGGTCGACCCACGCATCATGAGAGAGAGTACCTCGGCCATCCTTGCCGAGGCCATGGCCAAGCACTCCTGATTCGGCGGAGATCCTTTACACGTGTGTTTGTCGACGGTGTCCGATTCCGGGCACCGTCGCAGGCTGCGCGCTGCTAGAATAGTGCGGGGAGGCCGGGCGTGCGTGTCGTTGTAATCGGCGGGGGGATCTGCGGACTGGCGATAGCCTCTAGGCTCTCGCGCAGGGGAGAGTCCGTCACGGTACTGGAGGCATCCGATCAGCTCGGCGGTCTGGGCACCTTCTTCAAGGACGGCGACAACTGGATAGACCGCTTCTATCACTGCATCATGCCCACCGACGACCACCTGCTGGGCTTGCTCGATGACCTGGGGATTCGTGACCGGGTGTACTGGAAGCGCACTCGGATGGGATTTCTGGTCGGACACCGGCACTTCGCTTTCAACACTCCTTTCGACCTGCTCAGGTTTACGCCCTTGTCGTTCTTCCAAAGGCTGCGTCTCGGGGTGGTCTCGCTGTTGCTGAGGAGACTCGGCGAGGGCAAAGACCTCGACAACGTGCGCACGGAGGATTGGCTTCGCGGTCTGTTCGGCGATGCGATCTGGCAGGCTGTCTGGAAGCCTTTGTTCCACTCCAAGTTCGGTGACCATGCCAGTGAGCTGCCGGCTCTGTACCTTTGGCAGAGGCTGGGGCGCGAGAGCAACGTGGCCGACCGCGGTTACCCTCGTGGCGGCTACAAGACCATCATTGATGCGCTGGCTTCGAGTATCGAGGATGCCAACGGTGATGTCCGCGTGAGCGCTCCCGTCTCCAAGCTCGAAGAGGGCGGCGATTCCATGACGGTGCGCCTAGCCGACGGGAGCGAAGTCGAAGCTGATTGGGTGGTATCGACCGTGCCGTTGCCTCTGCTGCGTCAGATGACGACCGGCACGGCGTTGGAAGGCGCGTACCGGGACCCCGCTTTGCCCTATCAGGGAGTGGTGAACGCTCTCTTCTTTCTTTCCCGGCCCCTGGAAGGCTTCTACTGGACGCCGGTTCTCGACTGCGGCACCGAGTTCGACGGTGTGGTCGAGATGTCCGCGTTGGTCGACACCGAACAGTTCGGTGGCCGGCATCTCGTCTACGTAATGAAGTACACCGACCGGGAATCGGACTTGTTCCTGGAGCCGGAAGAGTCGATCGGCGACCGTTGGACGCAACAGCTCGTGTCCATCTATCCGAACCTTCCATTACAACCCGAGGATGTCGTCGACGTGAAGGTTTTCAAGGCGCCGTTCGTCGAGCCTGCGTATCCCCTGGGTTACACGGCCATGAAGCCGGACTTCAGAGTCGCTGGTAGCCGCTTGTTGCTGGCGACATCGGCCCAGGTCTATCCCCACATAACGGCGTGGAACTCCAGCGTTAGACTCGCCGAGGAGCTAGTCGAGCACCTGTACGCCTGCTCCGGCGCCTGACCGCCTGCCGCCGGGGCCCTTCACCCGCGTTTCGTCGACCTACCGTTTCTCGCACCGCGCCCGCTCCGACACACGGGTTTGGTTCCGTGAGTGCGGGCCTGCTGCTAGCAGTGGTCTTGCAGGGACCGGTCGGGGATTCGTGCCGGTTCGTCCTGAGGCGCACACACGGAGGGGGCGCATGGCTACGAAAGAAGAAATCACCGGTGGCGAGCTCATAGTCCGCTGCCTCGCGGCCGAAGGCGTAACGCTGCTTTTCGGCCTTCCCTGTCCCGAGATCGAGCCCATACTCGCAGCTCTCGAGCAGCACGGCCTGCGCTTCGTGCCGGTGCGTCACGAGGCCGCCGGCGTTCACATGGCCGAAGGAGTATACAAGACGACCGGACGGGTCGCTGCGGTGATCGGCAACCCGGGCCCGGGTTCTGCGAATCTGGTCCCCGGCGTGGTGACGGCCTTGCACGAGGGCGTCCCTGTGGTCGTCATCACCGCTCAACACCGCCTGGGAGTCGTATATCCGTCGCCGCCGTCCACCTTCCAAGGCCAAGACCAGCTCGATTTGTTCAAGCCGGCCGTGAAGTGGGGCGGTCCCATCCTCGACGGCGGCCGCATCACCGAAGTGATGCGTATTGCGTTCCGCGAGATGTGGACGGGCCGTCCGGGGCCCGTGCACGTCGAGATACCAATGACGGTCATCTACGAACCGCGCGACCCTGCCGGCACACCGCTCTGGTCGCCGACGAGTTCGCGTCCTGCCGCCCCGGAGGCATCTGCGGACAAGATCGCGCAGGCGGCCGACATCCTTGCCACTGCAAGTCGTCCCGTCGTGTTGTCCGGTACGGGCGTGGACAGAGCGGGGGCGAACGAAGCCTTGATGGATGTAGTGGACCTTCTAGGTTGCCCGGTCATCACGACGATGTCCGGTCGGAGCACCGTCCCTACCGACCATCCCGCGCGGATCTACGGGTTCGGGCCCGGTGCCGACGATGTGCGCAAGGAAGCTGACGTGATGCTGGTGGTGGGTTCCCGTATGGGGAACCTCGAGTTGCCCTATGACAAGTACTGGGGTGATGTCGATGATCACAAGATCATTCAGATCGATGTCGACCCGAGAAACATCGCCGTCACCCGGCCCGTCGAACTCGGCATAGTCGCCGATGCCCGTGCGGCCCTCGAGGCGCTGGCCGCCGAGCTACGAGACCGCGGGGTGGCACGGCGCGATCCGACCGAGCTCGAACGGTATCGGAGCGGAGCCGATGCGTGGTGGGATGCACAGGTGGGGCCGCGCACTACGGCTGATGGCGGCGGGATTCATCCGGCCCGTGTCATGCAGGCCGTCGGTGACACCTTCGGCACTGACGCTGTGTACGTCGTGGACGGAGGCATGACCTCCCTGTGGGCAGGCTGGTTCCTGCCCGCAACACGACCTTGCTCCTATCACGGCATCACCGAACTCGGCATGCTGGGCACAGGCATTCCCTCCGCGATCGGCGCCAAACTCGCTGTGCCCGACCGCAAGGTCGTGTGTGTCACCGGTGACGGCGCGGCCGGCTTCAACTTCATGGAGATGCAAACGGCCGCACGTGAGGGCATCGACGTAACTGTCGTCGTGTTCGCCGAAGGTTCCTGGACGATGGAGGAGCCGAGCGAACTTGCGGCCTACGGGCGAACCTTCGGAACCGAGATGGGGGAGGTGCGCTGGGACAAAGTCGCCGAAGGGCTCGGCTGCAAGGGCGAGTATGTGGATCGGACGGAAGATCTCGCCGCAGCCCTCGGGCGTGCGGCTTCGGCCAGTGCCCCTGTGGTGGTCTGCGTACCGACCGACGTAGCCGCCAACCGCGCCGTTCCGGAAGAGTTGTTCATGCGCTTCATGGAAGTGTACCAGGGTCCCATGTAGGCCGGGCCTGGTGCGCTGCGCGTGGGCGCCTCGTGTTGCTAAGGCGCCGGGGTGTAGGTGGCGGTGTAGCTGGCGCCCGGCACGGCGGTGATGTCGTGGGTGGGCAGTCCTGAATCACTCCAAGACTGGAAGTCGTAGGTCGTGCCTCCCATCGACTGCTGGACGGGCGCGCTGATCGTGTTCGCCGAACCTTCCATCACCGTGAACTCGAAAGGCGTCGTGAAAGTTTCGGCGTTGATCGAAATCTCGAGACCGCTGGGCACGGTGTCGAAGCTCAGGGTCGCCGTCTTCGGGCTCAAGAACTTGCTGACCACGTCGGTGAGACCGCCGGAGTCCGTCGCGGTCAGGCGTATCTCGAGAATGGAGGGATACTCGTGATCGGGTGCGGCGAGGCTGCCGCCTCCCACTCCTACGATCGTGTCGAGGAAATGGAGGTGACAGTCAGACGGACAATGGTGCAGGATGATCTCCCAAGTCAGTGAGGAGTTGGGTAGCGCCCCATCCTGCGCGTCCACCGCCGAGCCCGTGTAGGTCACCAGGTCGTCGACCGCCCACGGGTTGCCGCTCACGATCGTGATCTGTGCCGTGGGCGGGCTATTCCCCGCACTTATCACGACTTGATCGGTATCGACCCCGCCGTTGCCGTCGTCGGCTTCCAGGGTGACGATGTAAGTGCCCGGCGTGTTGTACATGTAGGAAGGTGTTGCGCTCGTAGAGTCGTCGAGCTGCCCGTCACCGTCCAGATCCCACCGATAGGTGAGGACGTCGCCCGGATCGGCATCCGTGGACCCCGTGGCGTCGAAGTTTACGGTCAGCGGTGCGCCGCCGCTGGTCTTGTCTGCGAACGCGTCGGCCACCGGAGGCTGGTTGCCGGCGAAGTACTTGATGCGCCTGACCTTGTCTCCGCCTATGTCGAGGTAGAAAAGGTCGCCGCCGGGCCCGACCTGCAGGTCCACGGGTGTCGGCGCCCGCGCCACGAAGGTGTGCCGGGTATTCACATCCGGTGTGCCGCCGCCATCGGGGAACATCGCCCAGATGCAATCCCTGGCGTAGTCGGCGAAGAACAGGGCGCCGTCATACTCGGACGGATACTCGCCGCCCTCGTAGAACGCCATGCCCGAGATCGATGAGCTGCCCGTGTCGCATATGTCACCGTTGGGGTCGATGTCGGCCGAGTGATGGTAGGTGTAGTGCGGCGCCGTCTCGGCTCCGGGCGATGCGTACAGGTTTTCGCAGATGTTGAGATCCGCCGCGTCGTATCCGGAGTGAGGCCCCATTCCCTCGTAGCAGGGCCATCCGAAGTTCTCGACCGTCGTGCCATCAGGATCTGCCACGCGGTTGATTTCCTCCCAGAGCACCCACCCGACGTCGCCGATCCACAGCTCGTTGGAGCCTCCGGGTTTGACGGTGAAGCGGAACGGGTTGCGGAGCCCGTAGGCCACGATGCGATCATCGTCACTGAACGGGCCGCCATACCAGGGATTGTCGGGCAGAGCTTCGCCGAGTCCGATGATGTCGTCCTCGGGATTCACCCTGAGTACCGTGCCGTCGTACTGCGTCGGGTCGGAAGTCGTTTCCGGATCCTGACTTCTCAGAGCCCCGCCTTCGGCGGTGGGCGGCGTCTGCGTACCTCCGATGCCTGCCGGCGGATCGTTGCACGGGTTCAACCATGGCCAGCCTTTCTGCCCGTAGTCCACGAAGTTGAAACTGGCTCCGTCACCGGCGCTCACGTACAGCGCGCCGTCTTCGCCGAAGGCTAGGTCGCCGATCGAGTGACTCGGATACTGCTGGCACCAATCGGTGATCATCACGTCTTCCGATCCGATCATCGAGTTACCGAACGCCGTCAGCCGCGACAGCCGGCCTTGCACGACGCAGCCGTGATTGGTCGCACCGGGCGGGTTGGGGCAGCCGTCATTGGTCCAACCGGGATTGCCCCACCTCGGGGCACTGCCTCCGGGTTCGGCGTCGTAGGTGTAAAGAACGAAGACGTACGGCTCCGTCGGGAAGTCGGGGTGCAAGGCCATGCCGAGCAAGCCTCGATCCCAATAGTTGTGAACCTGGGTACGTAGGTCGGCGAAGAGATCCGGCGAGTTGTCGGTCAGGCTGTCGTACACCTTGATGATGCCGCTCTTCTCGGCGATGAATATGCGGCCGTCCGGAGAGAAGCGGATCTTGGTCGGGTTTGTGAGGCCGCTCCACACCGTCGTGTCCTGGAAGCCGGCCGGTAGGCCGAGCCCGGTAGGCACGTTACATGACACGGTGCAGTTGGCGGTTCCCGCCGGTTCACAGTTCTCGCCCGAGTCTTTCACGCCGTCGCCGCAGTAGGGCAGCACGCAGGTCGTGCGGCATGCATTGGGAGCCGTGTCGCTGTTGGCTCCGCCGTCGTCGCACTCCTCCAGTCCGGCCAACAGGAATCCGTCTCCGCAGCTGGCGCTCGTACAGTCGTTGAGGCAGGCGTCCAGATTCGACGCATTGGCGTCGTCACAATCTTCAACGCCGGCGTGTACGAATCCGTCGCCGCAAGTCGGCAACACGCATGTGCTCAGGCAGCCGTCGGTTTCCTCGCCGTTGCCGTCATCGCAAGCCTCACCCTGGTCGGCGACTCCGTCTCCGCAGTAGGGGAAGAGGCAGTTGGTGCGGCACGCGTCGGCTTGTGTGTCGCTGTTGAGGCTGCCGCTGTCGCATTCTTCGCCGCTATCGACCGTGTCGTCGCCGCAAGACGCGAGGGTGCAATCCGTGCGGCAGGCGTCGGGGGCCGTGTCGCTGTTGGCGACGCCGTTGTCACATTCTTCCGATCCGGTCACGATGCCGTTGCCGCAGGCGGTGACGGTGCAGTTGGAGTCGCAGCCGTCTCCGTCCGTGAGGTTGCCGTCATCGCAGGCTTCGCCGGAGGTGACTATGTTGTTACCGCAGGCAGTAACGGTGCAGTTGGAGTCGCAGCCGTCGCCGTCGACCAGGTTGCCGTCGTCGCATTCCTCACCGCCGTCCATTATGCCGTTGCCGCAGGCGGTAACGGTGCAGTTGGAATCACAGCCGTCGCCGTCGACCAGATTGCCGTCGTCGCAGGCTTCACCTGCTGTTATGATGCCGTTGCCGCAGGCGGTCGGTGTGCAGTTGGAGTCACAACCATCACCGTTGACGGTGTTGCCGTCGTCGCAAATCTCACCGCCGTCGACCACGCCGTTGCCGCAGCCGGTCGGGGTGCAGTTGGAGTCGCAACCGTCACCGTCTATGAGGTTGCCGTCGTCGCAAGCCTCACCGGCAGTGACGATACCGTTGCCGCAGGCCGTGGCCGTACAGTTGGAATCACAGCCGTCACCATCGACGAGATTTCC
>JANQEO010000138.1 GCA_028278325.1 Candidatus Binatia bacterium | reverse complement strand
ACCTCCTCCGTGGCCAACTCCGTGTCGTCGACGCTCTCGATCTCGTCGGTCGCGTACTCGCTCTCGTAGTCGTACTCGCCGTACTCATACGTCCACTCGTCGGCCTCCTCCGTGGCCGGCTCCGTGTCGTCGACGCTCTCGATCTCTTCGGTCGCGTACTCGCTCTCGTAATCGTACTCACCGTACTCATACGTCCACTCGTCGACCTCCTCCGTAGCCGGCTCCGCGTCATCAACGCCCTCGAACTCCTCGGTCGCGTACTCGCTCTCGTAGTCGTACTCGCCGTATTCACACGTCCACTCGTCGACCTCCTCCGTGGCCGGCTCCGCGTCATCAACGCCCTCGAACTCCTCGATCGCGTACTCGCTCTCGCAGTCGTACTCGTCGTATTCACACGTCCACTCATCGGCCTCGTCCGCGGCCGGCTCGACGTGCTGGCTCAGATACTCGGCCTCGTACTCCCACTCGTCGTAGGCGTAGGTGAATTCCGATTTCTCCGTAGTGTCGTCGGCGACGACCTCTGTATCGTCGACCGTCTCGGACTCATCGCGCAGGCACTCGTCGGTATCACTGGAATCCTCGTAGCGGTACTCCATCGCCCATTCGTCGTAGTCGAACGATCCCGCGTCGTCCGCGGTGTTCTCCACGACGCAGTCTCCTTCCGACACGGGGCCCGTGTCGAAGTGATCGGCTTGCTCCGTGGGCAGAGTGTAGCACTCGGAAGCCATGCCCCATTCCTCTGCCAACGCGCGACCCCCGCCGCCTATCCCCAATGCGATCGCTGCCCCGCTGAGCAGAGTAAAACAGAATGTCCATGTTACACGAGAGCTTGTCATCGCCAAAAATCCTCCCAGGAAAAACTTCGGGTGAGTTAGAGAGAGTGAGTTCGGTAGCTAATCTCATCGCGAATCGGTCTTGTGGCGGCCGATCTCGCGGCCTTCGCGGCAACAGATAACCCTATCGGGAAAAAAAAGTTGGCGTCATTAGGCAATTGGCACACTCTCGGGAGGTTGGTGAGCTTTGCGGCTTTGACCAGCTAAATGGCTTGAAATGGCCTGGTTAACCTTGCGGGGATACATAGGAATTGTCTACCGGCAGATGGGCAAACCCTTTCTTTTTTCCGGGCAAGCAAGCACAAACTGGGCGACCTAGGGCGACTTTCCGGACTGCATGGGGCGAGCCGGAAAAGTCTCACACAACTGGCTTCCTTGGCTAGATATCGCGGCCCATCTGGCACGCCCAGACCCCTGTTTCAGGAGGCTGGCCCCAAATGATATACTGCCCCATACAGTCGGAGGTTGTGGAGCAGCAGGAAACGTGCGTCCTCAGCGGCGAAGCGTCGAATGGGAGTATCGGTTCACAGATCACATCGCAGATTGTTGTCCGGCACTCCTATTCCATCACTCCAACATTCCACTATTCCAACATCCCACGGTTCAAGAGTCTCGCAGGAAACGGCAGAGCCGGTGGATTACCTTTGATGCAGTCGCTGAGAAATGGGAGGTGGTCGCGATGAAGAAAACCGTTCTCTTCTGCATCGTGTCGGCGGTGGCCGGGGCGATGCTGGCCCTGTTGCTGACCCGCCCGCCCGACTTCTTCGGGGAGAGTCTTGCCCAAGAGCCGCCCGGGAGGGTTCGCGCGAGTGGGCCTGGCAGCCCGCGGGTGGAGATTGGCGCGGGAACCAGGTCCGGCGGCGTGGTGCCCGCGGATCCCGAACTGACGCCGGAAGAGCACGTCAACATCACCGTCTACGAAAACGTCAATCGAAGCGTCGTGAACATCACCACGAAAAGCGTTCGGGGCGACAGCTTCTTCTGGTTCGCCGAAGCGCCCGCCAAGGGGGAGGGAAGCGGCACCATGATCAGCCGGCAGGGACACGTGCTGACAAACTCCCACGTGATCGACGGCGCCCGCGAGATCCAGGTAACCCTCTTCGACGGAAAGACCTACGACGGCCGGCTCGTGGGACAGGATCCCACCACGGATGTGGCTGTATTGCAGATCGATGCGCCCGAGGAATCACTCTTCCCGGTGGTGTTCGGCGATTCGAGTCGGCTTCGCGTGGGCCAGAAGGCATACGCCATCGGAAACCCCTTCGGCCTGGAACGGACGTTGAGCACCGGCGTTGTCTCCAGCCTCAACCGCATGCTCCCCAGTCAGCGGAAGTACCGCAGCATCCAGCAAATCATCCAGATCGACGCCTCGATCAACCCGGGTAACTCCGGCGGACCGCTCCTCGACAGCCGCGGACAGATGATCGGAATGAATACCGCCATCGCCAGCAGGACGGGCGAAAGTGCGGGCGTTGGGTTTGCCATTCCGGTGAACACCATCGCGCGAATCGTACCCCAACTGATCGAAAACGGCCGGGTCGTGCGAGCCGACGTCGGCATCGCCGAGGTCTACCAGACGGACGACGGGTTGCTGATTGCCACGCTCTCACCGGGCGGGGCGGCGGAACGGGCCGGACTAAAAGGCTTCCAGGTC
>JANQEO010000137.1 GCA_028278325.1 Candidatus Binatia bacterium | reverse complement strand
CGATATGAGCGTCCCGGAGATCGTCGAGCGCTTCCGCCATATCCAGCATCCCCGGGTGCCGGTCTGCCGAGAGCACCACGACAATCTTGTCGGCTTCATCCACGCCGAAGATATCCTGCGGCTGGTGCTGGACCGGGTGGATCTCTCGAAACTGACCCTCGATCAGATCATGCACCCGCCGGTCGTGGTGCCGCCCACGAAGTACGTCGATGAAATGTTCGACTTCTTCCAGACCAACCGGGTCCGCGCCGCCGTTGTCCTCAACGAGTTCGGGGGCGTCGAGGGGTTCATCACCATGCGCGACATCGTCAGCTTCATCTTCGGCGAGGTCTCCGAGGGCGTTGCGGGCCAGGAGCTCTACGAGGAGCGCGACGAGAACGTCTACGAAGTGCCCGGCGACATGAAGCTGACCGACTTCAACGACCTGACCAACTTCGGTGTCGAGGATCCCCGCATGACGACGATCGGCGGCGTCGTGTTCCGCTACCTGGACCGGCTGCCGGAGGTCGGCGACCAGGTGGCCATGGATGGCTTGATCGCCACGGTTCTGGAAATGGAAGGGCATCGCTTGGCCCGGGTTCGCGTGGCCAAGGGCTCGCTCGGCGAAGAGGAACCCGAAGTCGGCCCAGAGGAAGAGACCGGCGATCCGACTGGAGAAATGCCGCCTTCTACCGCAGCCGAGGCCGAGAGCGACCGTCAAGCCCACGAAATGTCGTCGGCGCCCGCGCCGGGACCGGGGCTGACGGCGCGCGGGGAGGAAGAGGCGGCGGTCCCACACGAGGCCGAGCGATCGGCGGAGGTGGTCGTCCTACCGCCCCGCAAGGCCGATGAGCCGAGAGAGCAAGCAACACGGCGGCAAGACCGGAAAGCCTCCTCCGGGAACCCGAAAGGGGAAAGGGACTAGGGCATGGATATCCTCATCGCACTCGCCCTGATGCTCTTCTTCTTGCTGCTGAAGGGCTTCTTTTCAGGCTCGGAGATCGCCCTGGTGAGCTCGGACAAGATAAAGCTGCGTCATCGGGCGAAGCAGGGCAATCGGGGTGCGGATCTCGCCCTCGGGCTCTTCCGCACGCCTGAAGTCCTGCTCAGCACGACGCTCGTGGGAACCAATATCTCCACCGTCATTCTCACGACCATCGGCGCCTTGATGATGATCCGCTTGTTCGGCGCGAACGGCGAAATCTACGCCTTCCTCATTCTTACGCCGGTTCTCCTGATCCTGGGCGAGATCGTTCCCAAGAGCGTCTATCAGCAGAAATCCGACGAACTGACTCCGGTCATCATATATCCGCTGCGGTGGGCCTCTTGGCTGTTCTATCCGATCGTCTTCGTCTTCTCCCGGATCGCCCGTCTTGCGGCGCGCGTTGTCGGCGCCGGAAAGGTCGAACAGCCCTTTTTCATCACCCGGGAGCAGCTTCGGGCCGTGATCGACATGGCGGAACAGGGGGCTGCCATGGACGCCTTCGGGCGCGGGCGCATTCGCCGCGTCATACGTTTCGCCGAAACGACCGTGGCGGAAGCCATGATCCCCATCGCCGAGGCGACGGTCATCAACCACGGCGAGACCGCCAAGGTCGCCATCGAATTGGTCCGCAAGCACGGCTATAACCGGCTGCCGGTCTACAAAAACAGCACCAGCAACATTGTCGGCATCGTGACCTTGACGACCTGGGACCTAATGGACACGGCCTTGGCCGAACGGCCGTTGGCGTCCTTGATCAAGCCGGCTTTCTACGTCTCGCCTCTTCAGACGATCGACCAATTGCTACCGATGCTGCGCCGGCGCCACGATCACATGGCCGTCGTGGTCGACGAGTTCGGCTCGGCCATCGGGATCATCACCATGGAAGACATCGTCGAGGAGGTCGTCGGCGAGATCGACGTGGGCTACGACTTCGAGGAGTACCTGCCAAAGCGCAAGCGCGTTATCGAGAAGCTCTCCGAAGACGTCTATCTGATGGATTCGCGCCTGCCGATCTCGGAGGTCAACGAGACGCTGCGCATAGGCCTGCCGACGACCGAGTTCCATACCGTGGGCGGACTGGTTCTCGCGCGCCTCCGGCATATCCCTGAAGAAGGCGAGTTCGTCGTCGAGGAAGGCTACCGCTTCACGGTCGTGGAGGCCAGCGAAAGGGCGACGGTGAAGCTACGCGTCGAGCCCGAGTATGCCGTCGGCGACGGAGAATAGCCGGGCGAGCGAGGCGGCATCCCCGCACAGGATATGATGTGGATTTTGGAGGGGCTGGCCGTATCCCTTGCGCCGCGGCCGGGTCAGGGCCGTGCTGAGGGCCGTCCCTAGGCCACTCCGGTCGCGGGTCAGCCGTACCGTCCCTCGATATAGTTCGCCGTTTCCTTCTTGGCCGGCGTCACGAACATTTCGGCGGTATCGGCGTGCTCGATGACCTTGCCCATGAGCATGAAGATGCACTCCTCGCTCGCCCGGCGGGCCTGGGCCATGTTGTGGGTCACGATGACGATGGTGTATTCGCCGCGCAACTCCCAGAGCAACTCCTCCACGGCCTCGGTCCCCTTGGGATCCAACGCCGAACAGGGCTCGTCCATCAACAGGACTTCCGGCTTGACCGGCAGGAGACGGGCGATGCAGAGCTTCTGTTGCTCCTCGAGCGAAAGGCCGGTCGCCTTCTTGTCGAGGCGGTCCTTGACCGAATCCCAGAGCAGGACCTGACGCAGCGCTTTCTCGACGATTTCGTCCTTCTCGCTGCGGTGCATTCGCTTGCGGCCCTCGGCGTGCAGCTCGAAGCCGAACAGCACGTTGTCGCGGACGGAAATCGGCAACGGATTCGGCCGCTGGAAGACCATGCCGACCTGCTTGCGGACCTGCGCCAGCTCGACTCCTTGGTCGTAGATGTCGTGGTCCAGCACCGCGATGGTGCCCTCGGTTCTCACATAGCCCAGCCGCTCGTTGATGCGGTTGATGCTGCGCAGGTAGGTGGTCTTTCCGCAGCCGGAGGGCCCGATCAGCGAGGTGATGAGTCCCTGTTT
>JANQEO010000122.1 GCA_028278325.1 Candidatus Binatia bacterium | reverse complement strand
GAGGCCTCCTCGCGTACGACAACGGCGGCCTGATGAACCCCCGCACAGCCCAGCAGCGCCGCCTCGACTTCACCGGGCTCGATCCGAAAGCCCCGGAGCTTGACCTGCGCATCCGCCCGACCGGCGAACTCCAGCACTCCATCCGAACGCCAGCGCGCCAAATCCCCAGTCCGGTACATCCGGCTGCCCGCCGCACCAAACCGGTCCGCAACAAAACGCTCGGCCGTCAGGCCGGACCGCCCCCAATAGCCGCGCGCAACCCCCAAACCACCAATATAAAGCTCCCCAACAACACCAACCGAACACGGCTCCAAACACCCATCCAAAACATAAACCCGCGTGTTCCAAATCGGACGACCAATCGGCGGTGAACCATCTTCTTCGTCAAGACGCATGATGGCCGACCAGATCGTTGTCTCTGTCGGCCCGTATAGATTTGTCACTCGGCGTCCGCGGACTCTTAGTGCGGTCGCAAGCTCGTCAGTTAGCGTTTCACCTCCCGCGAGAATCGTAAGGTCGGTCAGTGCTCCGATGCAATCGTTCGCAAGCGCTTGCCAGAGTGTAGGGGTGCCTTGCACCACCGTAGCGTCGGACTGCGCGATCATTCGCGCAAGCGCAACCGGGTCCTTAACGACGTCGCCCGGAGCGACGGTTAGGTTGGCGCCACAAATGAGCGGCAGGAAAAGCTCAAGAGCTGCAATGTCAAATGCGACCGTTGTGACGGACAATAGTCGGTCGTGCTGGACCAACGGAACCTGCTCCTGCATTGCTAAGAGCAAGTTCACCAAGTTCGCATGGGCGACGAGTACGCCTTTGGGTATTCCTGTGGAGCCGGAGGTGTAGATGAGATAGGCGGGGTGGGCGGGGTCGAGGTCGAGGATCGGTGCGGTCGCGGGGTGCGCGGCAATCGCCGCCGCATCACGATCGAGCAGGACCAGGGAGGTATCGACAAGCGTGGTGCCGCCGGTCGCGTGCGCCGGCAGCCGATCGATGAGCCCGCTCTCGCTCACCACCACTTCGGCACCGGAGTCCGAGAGCATGAAGGCCAGCCGCTCGGCTGGATAGGAGGGATCGAGCGGCAGATAGGCCCCGCCTGCCTTG
>JANQEO010000112.1 GCA_028278325.1 Candidatus Binatia bacterium | reverse complement strand
CGGTTCGGGAGGGTGATGAACAACTGGCGGGTGATCTGGTGCGGTTGGTCCGGAACTCGATCGATACGGCATTCGAGCTCCGCGATCACGGGTGCCCCTTCGACATTCTCAACGAGGCCTTCGGCCATTTTGTACGGGACAATTTCCGCGGGAACGTTGAGGATGCCCAGTACATGACCCCGCCGGAGGTTGTGGACTTCATGGCCGACTTGGTGCTGTACGACATCGGTCGTGAGGACGGTTCATCAAGTGACCCTGGGAAGCAATGGACCGTAGTGGACCCTACATGCGGAGTGGGATCGTTTCTGGCAGCTGTGTACAACAGAGCTCGTCAGAGCGACTGGCTCGATGTCAAGCGGCTGCGGCTCTTTGGTCAGGACAAGGTCGAGCGGATGGTGCGGCTGTCTACCATTAATCTCGAGCTGTTCGACAGCGCGGAGCATCGGATTACGAGCGGGAACTCACTGGAGCGCGGATCGTTGCTGGATGACCTGAATGGTCGAGTAGACGTTGTCCTGACAAACCCTCCTTTCGGAGCTCGGTTCGACGCTGCTTATCTCGCTTCAGGATGCGGCGACAACACACCGTTCTTCTCCCGTCTAAGGCGGGCATCGACGGTAGACTCAGAACTCCTGTTCGTCGATCGCGACCTGCAGTTGCTACGTGAAGGCGGCCGGCTGCTAATCGTAGTACCTGACGGCGTCGTCTCCGCCAAGGGCATGGCAGCTCTGCTACGCCAGCACGTGGCAGGTGTGGCCACGGTTCGGGCGGTCATCGCGCTTCCTGCCGTGACCTTTGCACAGGCGGGTACAAGGACGAAGACGGCGATCTTGTACCTTCAGAAGGGCCGGGCCGCGAAGCCAAGACCAGCGTTTGTGGCGACATCTCGTGATCTGGGCTTCCAGGTGTCTTCACGCAAGGGCGTTCAGGTGAAAGTGCCGAAAGGAGAAAGTGACCTGCCGGCGATACTAGAGGCCTATCGCCGCGCGGACAAGGTGCCGGTCGACTCCGAAGAGAACGTGGTGAGCCACGAACCGTCCTGCGTTGTGGTGCCGGAGGCGACGCTTCTCAGGGGCACATGGACGCCTAACCACTACAGCGCGGCACGACTCGAAGCGGTCGGACGGATGCGCGGGAACGGCCACTTTGACTTGGTACCGCTTGGCCGGCTTGTTGAATTCCGCTCCGATGGTCGTAGAGCGGAGCCATGGCGGCCGGGACTGGCCTTCATCAGCGTCCTGCATCTGCTTGGCGAGGGCTTGGTAGACGTGAAGGGCGCCCTGAACAACTCACCGAAGACGCCAGGACTGCCCACCGAGCCAGGGGATTTGCTTATGTCGAGAATCAACCCGCGAATCCCACGGGTTTGCGTTACTCCAGACCTGGGTCTCGAGACACTCTGCTCCTCGGAGATCGAAGTGATGACGCCAGGAGCGGACGTGGATGTCTACACGTTGGCCTATCTGCTCCACACCGAAGTAGTCCAGGCTCAGGTTCGCAGTCTCACGTCTGGCACGTCCGCGTCGCACAACAGGATCCGAACCTCCGAGTTGGCGAAGGTCCTGGTGCCTATCCCGCCATCGGGCTCGAAGAGAGCTCGTGCTCTAGAAGCACGGGTCGATGAGTACCGCAGGGCCCTTGAGTCGATGATCCAGGCCGCTGCGACCCTGGCGAAGATCCGGACAATGGATCCAGAGCTGTTTGCCGTCGAATAGAGGCGGCGGGGCCGAGGTAGTTTCGAGTGGCCTGCTGCGAGATGGCGACTTGGGCGATGTCCAGGTCACAGGTTTGGCGTAGGGCCGGGCAAGGGAGTATCTCTGTACCCAACCTCCCGTGAGCCTTCTGTCGGCTGTCGTCTGGCGAGGCCTATTTGGCCAGGTGCGCCAGGGCGTTGTCGATCCTTGCCAGGCAGCTCTCGCGGCCCAGGATCTCGAGGGTCTCGAACATGCCGAAACCGACCGCTTTGCCGGTGACGGCGACGCGCAGGGCGTGGATGACGGCGCCGAGCTTGATGCCCTTCTCTTCGCAGTAGGCGCGCAGGAGCTGCTCCAGGGCGTCGG
>JANQEO010000101.1 GCA_028278325.1 Candidatus Binatia bacterium | reverse complement strand
ACGGTGTCGTGGTCGTCCATCACAAGGAGCTCGGCGAGTGGGTCTCCGAGGGCGACGCCGTGGTGGAGCTCGTTTCCACCGGCGCCGTCGAGGCGTGGCTCGCGGTACCGCAGTCGTTCTACGCCGCCGCCGGCGCTCCCGGGGTCTCCATTCCCCTCCGGGTGGAGGCGACTGGACGGCAAGTCGAGAGCACTGCCATCCGTCGCATCCCCGTCGTCGATTCGAGCGCCCGCAACTTCGCGCTCGTCGTCACGCTGCCGAACACGAAAGGCGATCTCACCCACGGCATGTCGCTCGCGGCGTGGGTGCCCACCGGCCGCAGCGGCGAGCAACTCACGGTCGCCAAGGATGCCGTGCTCCGCAACGAAGTCGGCCCTTACATCTACGTGGCGCGGCAGGCCGCCCCCGATGCACCCGCCATGGCCACCCCGGTCACCATTGAGATCCTCTTCACGGTGGGTGACCGCGTCGCCGTGCGCAGCCCCGGGCTTCGCCCCGAAGACCTCGCCATACGGGAGGGGAACGAGCGCCTCTTCCCCATGGCCCCGGTGATCCCATCCCCCGCCGCTGCGAAGAAGGCCCCACAGTGAACGCCATCGTTCGTCAGGCAGTGACCGTCGCGGTGGGGGTGATCCTCATCCTCATGGCGGGCATCATCGCCCTGCAGCGCATCCCGGTGCGGCTCACGCCGAACGTCGAGGACACCATCATCTCGGTGACCACGTTCTGGGAGGGAGCGAGCCCCCAGGAGGTCGAGCAGGAGATCGTCGACAAGCAAGAAGACAAGCTCCAGGGCGTCGCCAACCTGCGCAACATCACGAGCACCAGCCAGCAGGGCCTCGCCACCCTCAAGCTCGAGTTCGCGGTCGGCACCCTCAAGGAAGATGCCCTGCGCGAGGTGAGCGACAAGCTGCGCCAGGTCCCGGACTATCCGGAGAATACCGACGAGCCGGTGGTCGAGGCCTCCGACCCGGAGAACCGCGACTACATCGCCTGGTTCGTGCTCAAGTCCACGGACCCGAACCTCGACATCCGAACCCTCCAGGACTTCGCCGAAGATCGCCTCAAACCGGTCCTCGAGCGCGTCGAGGGAGTCTCGGAGGTCAACGTCCTCGGCGGCCGCGAGCGCGAAGTGCAAGTTCGCTACGACCCCGTGCTCCTCGCCCAGCGCGGCATCACCACGCGCGCGCTCATCGACGCCCTCCGCAGCGCCAACCGCAACGTCTCGGCCGGCGACCTCGCCGATGCGAAGTCGAGCGTGCGGGTGCGCACCATGGGCCAGTACGGTCGCGTCAGCGATGTCGAGAAGACCGTCGTCGCCACCACCGCCGGCGGTCCGATCTTCGTGCAAGACGTCGCCGAGGTGGTAGAGACCTACAAGGAACCGACCGCCTTCGTGCACTCCCGGGGCGAGCCGGTCATCGCCATCAACGCCCAGAAAGAAGTCGGCTCCAACGTCATCAAGGTCATGGCGGGTCTGCAGGGAGCGGTCGACTTCCTCAACCGGCCCGGCGGGATCATTCAGGCTCACGCCGACAAAACGGGGATCGCCGGAGACCTCGCTCTCGCCCAGGTCTTCGATCAGACGACCTACATCCACGACGCCCTCGACCTGGTGCAGAGCAACATCTGGATCGGCGGCGGCCTCGCCATGCTGGTGCTGCTGCTCTTTTTGCGCTCGCTCCGCTCCGCCGGCATCGTCGCCCTCGCCATACCCATATCGGTGGTGGGAGCGGTCGTCGTGATGGTGGCGATGGGCCGCACCATCAACGTCGTCAGTCTCGCCGGCATGGCGTTCGCGGTGGGCATGGTGGTCGACAACGCCATCGTCGTCCTCGAGAACATCTACCGCCACCTCGAGATGGGCAAGTCCCCGATTCAGGCCGCGGTCGATGGGAGCCGCGAAGTGTGGGGCGCCATCCTCGCCGCCACCCTCACCACCATCGTCGTGTTCATTCCGGTGCTTCTGGTGAAGGAAGAAGCCGGCCAGCTCTTCCGCGACATCGCCCTCGCCATCTGCGCGGCGGTGGGGCTGAGCCTCGTCGTTTCCATCACGGTGATCCCCACCACGGCGGCCCGCTTGATGCGGTCGTCGCGCCGCAGAAAAGAGAGCGGCAAGACTCCCTCCCGCCTCGGGCGCTGGATCCCCCTCGGCCGCATCCCGAACTTCTTCTCCGGCATCGTCTACCGGTTGTGCGGCAGCGTCCTCGCGCGCGTCGCCGTGGTTCTGATCCTCACCGCCACCGCCGCCGTCGGCACGTACCTCCTGCTCCCCCCCGCCGACTACCTCCCCCAGGGCAACCGCAACATGGTCTTCGGCATGGTGATTCCTCCCGCCGGCTACAGCCTCGAGCAGCAGCAGGATCTCGCCCGCCGCATCGAAGAGACGGTGCGCCCGTTCTGGGAGGCCGGCCGCTACGAGAAGGGCACCCCCGAATACGAAGCCGCCGCCGCAGCTCTCCCCGAGGTCCCGGGCGAGTGGGGCGCGCCGCCGGTGACGCCCGCGCCCCTCGAGAACTACTTCGTCGTCTCCCTCACCGGCATGATGTTTCACGGCGGCATCAGCCGCGATCCCGAACGCGCGGTGGACATGAAGCCCCTCTTCGGCCACGCCACCCGGGGAGAGATGATGCCCGGCATCCTCGCGTTCGCGATGCAGGTTCCGCTGTTTCGCGTCGGCGGACGCTCGGGTTCATCGGTGAAGATCAACCTCTCCGGCGGCGACCTCGACCAGGTCACCTCCGCCGCCCTCGCCACCTTCATGGCCCTCATGGAGAAGTACGGCCCGGCCGCCACCCAACCGAACCCGAACAACTTCAACATCCCCGCCCCGGAGCTGCAGATTCATCCGAAGCGAGTGCGCCTGAGCACGGCGGGGCTCATGCCCGAAGACCTCGCCCTCGCGGTGCAGACGAACGGCGACGGCGCCATCATCGGCGAGTACCGCATCGGCGGTGAGTCCATCGACCTCAAGGTCATCGCCCGCGACGCCGTCGACCAGACCCAGCTCACCGGCCTCGACGATGTCCCCATCGCCACGCCCACGGGTCACGTCGTGGCACTGAGCAGTGTCGCCACCCTGACCCGCATTCCCGCGCCGCAGCAGATCAACCGCGTCGACCGCCAGCGTTCCGTGTCACTCGAGCTGACACCTCCCGCCGGCATGCCGCTGGAACAAACCATGACCGATGTCGACAACCTGCTCGCCGGCCTGCGCGCATCGGGCGCCATTCCGGGCGACGTCGAGACCGGTTTTTCCGGCTCCGCGAGCAAGCTCGAGGCCGTGCAGAACGCCATGCTCGGCGATGGAACCATCATCGGCACCGCGAACAGCGCCCTCGGTCTCGCACTGATCGTCGTCTACCTGGTGTTGTGCGTGCTCTTCCAGAGCTTCCTGCGACCGCTGGTCATCATGTTCAGCGTTCCCCTCGCCACCCTCGGCGGATTCATCGCCCTCGCCATCGTGCACGACTGGAGCACGGTCGACCCCTACATGCCGATCCAGAACCTCGACGTGCTGACGGTGCTGGGGTTCGTGATTCTCATCGGCGTCGTCGTCAACAACGCCATCCTCATCGTGCACCAGTCCCTGAACTTCATGCGCGGCACCGCGGAGGATGCCGAGGGCCATCACGAACCCATGGAGCCGCGCCAAGCCATCGCCGAGTCGGTGCGCACGAGAGTACGCCCCATCTTCATGGGCATGTTCACCTCGGTGGGGGGCATGACACCCCTCGTGATCATGCCGGGGGCGGGGTCGGAGCTCTACCGCGGGCTGGGGAGCGTGGTCATCGGCGGGCTGCTCGTCTCGACGATCTTCACGCTGCTACTGGTGCCGCTCCTCTTCAGTCTGCTCACCGATCTTCAGCGCCGGCTGATGAGGAAGCCCGCCGGTGGGAAAACCGTGAAGAAAACGGAGCCGACGAAGCCGTCCCAAGAACCGCCGCCCCCGTCCAAGGTGCTCGCACCCACGAGCGGCCCCGCGAAGATGCTGTTCTTCGTCGTGCTTCTCACCCTCGCCGGCTGCACGACCCCGGAGTGGAGCAACGAACGCTCGAGTCTGCGCTCTCAACTCGATGACATCATCCTGGCAGAGATCGCCGGCCTCGTCGCCCCCGATCGCCTGCAAACTCCCACCGCGTCCACCTCCGATGTCGAGAAGGAGCTCGCCGGCAGACGCAACGAGCTCGACCAGATGGCCGGTCTCGACGCCTACGAAGGGAGAGCTCCCACCTTCGGGCAAGACCTCGAGGGCGAACCGCAGAAGGTCGTCGCTCTCACCCTCGAAGAAGTGCTTCGAACGACCGCCAAGAACAACCTCGACATCCAGCTCACGCGCCTGCGCTCCGAAGTCGACTCCCAGGACGTCATCATCGCCGAGGCGGACTTCGACGCGATGCTCTTCGCCGACTCCGAGTACCAGAGTCGCGAGGAACCCCGCGCCGTCCCCGTCATCGGCGGCGTCACCCTGGGCCGCCCCGAGAGCGCCGATGACCGCTGGACCGTGGAAGCCGGCGTCCGGAAACTGCTGCGCAGCGGCGCCACTATTTCGGCCCGCACCCTCCTCGAAGGTCTCGACAACAAGACCGCGGGCTTCAACACTTCCCCCGACCCCGCCTACCGCACCGGCCTCGCCGTCGGCATCACGCAACCGCTGCTGCGAGGCTTCGGCACCACCCCGACCACCGCGAACGTCGTTCTGGCCCGCCACCAAAGGGAGTTCTCGCTGAACGAGGTGAAGGCACAGTTACTCCTCCTCATGTCAGCGGCGGAGCAGGCCTATTGGGATCTCGCCCTCGCCAGGCAACGACTGCTCATCCGAGAGCGACTGACCGAGCAAGGCATCGAGGTGAAGAACCTGCTCGAAGCCCGCCGCGGTTTCGACACCAACATGGCCGAGTACGCCGACGCCGTCGCCACCGTCCAAGGCCGGCAGGCAGAGCTCCTGCGCGCGCGGCGCCTGGTGCGCGCCACATCGGACCGCATGAAGATCTTCCTCAACGCGCGAGCCCATCCCCTGGGCGGAGAGGAAATCCTCCAGGCCGCCGATGCGATTCCCACGGAATCGCTGAGTTTCAATTTGCGCCAGGCCGTGTTGACCGCCATCCGCGAGCGCCCGGAGATCGAGCAAGCGTTACTGCAAATCGACGACGCATCCTTGCGCGAGGAGGTCGCCGAGAACCTGCGCCTCCCCCAGCTCGACCTCACCACCGAGGTCTCCTACGCCGGCCTCGACAAGGACACCGCCGAAGCCTACGACAGCCTCTCGCGGGACGACTTCTTCACGTTCTTTGTGGGGTTCTCCTTCGAGCTCCCGGTGGGGAACCGCGCCGCCGATGCCGAGCACCAGAAAGCGATCCTGGAACGACGAGCGACGTTGGTGGGTCTCAAGCAGGTCGTGCAGAGTGTCATCACCGATGTGAAGACGTCGTTGCGCGATGTCGAAACGCAGTTCGCGTTGATTCAGGCGACGCGGTCATTGCGGATCGCGCAGTCGGAGAATCTGCGAGCGTTCCTCGCCGAGGAGGAGACGCGGGAGGCGCCGACGCCGGAGTTCCTGGCGTTGAAGTTCTTGCGGCAGGAGCGGTTGGCCTTGGCGGAGCAGCAGGAGGTGGAGGCGCTGACAGATTACAATCGCGCGTTGGCGGATTTTCATCGGGCGATTGGGGTGGGGTTGGAGCGGAGACGGGTGGAGATGCGGGGAGGGGGGGATTGAGGAGGTCGACGGGGTTCACGAGCTGGTGCTCGGGGGGCCGGATTCTCAGATTCGGGAGCTAGCGGAACTCATCCGCTGTGTTGACGTCGAGCGGCGCCGTGAGCGCCCACTCCCACGCCGCGAGCGCGAGCTGGTAGTCGTCTGAGGAAACGGCAACGGACTTGGCAATCTCGGTGAGCCAGGCAGCCCAGTTGGGAAGACGGGTGGCAGCATTACGACGGGGGGATTGCGCACGGGCGCCCCGGGAGGTGGTCTCGCGAGCCATTCTTGGCTACTTTCCCCTTGACGCTCGCGGCCGGGTTACCCAAGGACCCAGAATGATGCCGGCTGCGGGCGTATTCCCCTAAGTTATATGGCCCGCGGTAGATGTGAGGGATTCGCGGGTGGCCGCGGGGGCTACGTGTGCGAGGCGCTCTGTGGTCCGATCGGGGAGTGGGTCGAAGACACTGCATGCGAGGGGGGCGGGGAGGGCAAGAGGACGACGCAGGCGTGTCGTAGAAGCGACGCCTCGAGCCGAGGCAATCCCGTGGCGAGGCAAGGCGGCTCAAGCACTTTCCGGCCAGCGAATGAGCCATAGGCGCTCGAGGGCTCCTGTCACGAAGGAGACTAACTAACTAGGCCAAGAGGAGTTGCTCGAGCGATTCTACGCTGAGCGCGATGACTTCTGCCTTCGTTGAAGCGATCGACAAGTCTACTCGTTTTCGCACGACCCGATGTTCCGGGGGGAGTAGCAGAAGCGCGGAAACCGATGCTTTAGCACCAGCGCCTAGTGATCGCACCAACTCGGAGAGTTCTGCGTGCCGAGGATCGGAGGCAACAGCAGGCCAAAGAACCCAAGCCAACTCCTCGCGCGCGACGACGCCGCTGAGCGAATCGGAGTTCAAGGCATGTGTGATGACTGTCACGAGACGATTAAGCGCGATGCCGTGATCACCACTGATGCCGCCCGACTTTGCACTCAGGCTTGCGTCCGCCACGGCAGCAAAGCCAACCTCAATCGACAACTCCTCACCCGTTCGAGAGAGCCCGAGAGCGAACGCTACCGAGTCATCTGACTCTGGCTCCCGACCGAGTAATGTGCGGTAGGAACTACCCGTGATTGGCGCGACGAGCATGGGTTCCTGGCCGCGATCTCGCAATGCTAGGCCCAGTGTGCCAGCTGCGAGAAGATGGTCGCCGGGGCCGGTCAACGAGACGAGTCCGCCAGCTCCCGCATCGCCGAGCCGTTCGGCGAGGGCGCGAAGTGTTCGTGGTCGGAGGTCAGCAACCCCCAATCGATTTAGACCGGCTGCGAGCCAGCGGGACGCGGGGTCAATGACATCCGTGATGGCAGAGACTTCGCAGCGCGTGCCGACTCTCTCCCTTACCAAGTCGTGTGCTCCTTCGGGGCGGCAACCAGAGATCCTAGGTGCAAGGAGGACATCCCACGTTACTCCTCGGCGCTCGCGAGACTTCAACAAAGTCCCCAGCGAGGCAGCCTTGGCGCTATGAACGAAGACCTTTCTAGGATGTCGGTCATCAAGCCGAGACAGTAGCGCCTCGATTGCCTCGAGCGCTGGATGACCGGTCACGGGCGTCTCAACTCGAAGAGTACCGCCGCGAAGTTCGAACCGAGTGGGCAAGAACCCCACTCCGCCCGCATGCCCCGCGGTCTCAGGAGGAGCCGGCTCTTCGTCCTCGGGACCAGGAGTTGTTGGATCCGCCAAGACGCGAATGTGAGGACGCTGCAACGTATCTGTTGTGTTGGAGGCGGGCAGAACACTGAGACGTCCTTCAGCGATCTCTTGCGAAGCGGCGGCTGAATACTCTGCGAGTGCTTCAGGGACATGAACACTGACGCCGGACAGAGCCGGAATCGAGTGCAGAAGATCCGCCATGCCATCGACTACTCCTGCAGCGCCGCGGCCTTCAGCGCGGACCCGGAGGCCTAGGTGAGCGTACGGCTCGAGCTCGAGAAGTCGTTTTGCTAGCAGCCGTGTGGCTGTGCGTACCGACGCTAGCGGCACTGCCTCCGAGTGCACGTCGTATGTCGGCAATGTCATGCTGACGCTGGATCGATCGAGCCAAACCCCACTAGGCGAGGGCCACCTAGGAGGGGCCACGGGGGCCGCGGCAAGTGACCGTGCGACGAGTCTCCGCGCTGTGTCGTCGAGTTGTGCTTCCCTCAGAAGAGACTCATAGCGCGCCTTCGATTGCGCAAGCCAGAGTGGGTGCAGTGGCGAGACTATGAGAGCCTCTTCGCCGGCTCGCGAGCGAATCGTGATGGTATCGATGTTGAGCGCTGCTCTGAGTTCCGCGGGATCGGAACAAGCCTCTGCCTTGGTGAGGAGGTCTGCCCCGCGATCGATCAGAGTCGAAATGTGTCCGCCGATGTGCTCGTCAGCTAGCGCCAATAACGGGGCACGCAAGAGTAACTCGAGCGCTGCGCCAGATCGCTTCTGAGTGACCTCATCGAGTTCACTCATGAGAGCAAGTCGAGCACATCGCCAATTCTCGATCTCGCGCGTAAGGGAAGAGACTTTGAGATCGTGGCCGACTAGCTCGTGGGAAGCAGGGATGCGTTGAATAGACCGTCGGACGTCGCCGCGCACCTGGAGAGAGATGCCGTCATGCCCACTTTCCTCGAGGAGTGCGAACGCCTCAAGGAGTCCAGCCGGCAGTTTGATCGAACCCAACTCCGAGCGCTGTACCTTGTCATCCCAGACACCGGCGTTACCGACGAGCCTCCGCGCTCTCCTTCTGGCTTCCTTTTCGCGCGACTCAGGCTTCTTGTCCAGAAGGTCATTGACGAACTCCTCGTCGACCGGCCGAAGATCCTCTGTCGGCGTCACCGGCTTCGTGGTGGCTTCTTTCTTTCTCTTGGTCTTCTTCTTGTTCGCTTTCTTCTTGCGCTTGCCTTGAGTCGGCTTCGGCTTACCTCTGCCTCGTTTCGAGGTCGGACGCAGACCCGCTAACTTCAGCAACGGCGCGGTCTGTATCTCGCCAACATCAACACTGCGCAGTGTGCTCGAGCTCTCTGCAGCTGCTCTCAGCTTGCTCATGAGTGCAGTCGCCTCTGCGTTTTGGGCCTTGCGGCTGCCTTGCCGTTCCCCTGTTAAGACGCGTGCGACGAGTTCCGTATTCGCTCGCAGTCTATCGCGAGCATCTGCTGCACGAAGGCGTGTGTCTGTCGCTAGATAGAGATCGCCGAGCGCCGCACCTACGGCGGCCCACGAAGTGGCCCCGGCGTGCGTGCGTTGTGCGACAGCGTCGGCGAACTCACATAGTTGATGTGAGGAAACTCTCTCGATAAGACGAGCCTCTGACAGTGTCTCGCCGAGTCCCACAGGAAAGCCGCGCTCTGTATCGTCGCAGAGGACGCCAAAGTGTTCTCGCAGCATCTTTTCGCTGAGCGGGTGGAGGCAGTCTTGTAGGCCCCCCGCACGACCATGAACGTCTACGCTGACGTACACAAGATGCTCGCCTTGGTTCGGGTGCGCGACGTTGCGCCATTCGGTCGCCTTTTCAGCGGCGCGCTCGTCAGGTGCGACAAGCACGCGGCCAGAAAGTTGGTACTTGGTGCCTGGGGCAGAGACAGCTACGTAAATCCGTTCCCCGAGCGCTTCCGGTGCAAGGCGTGCGAGTTCTCTCGCCTCCCCTGCGGTAAGGCGTACCGGACTCAGGCGCACGCCCAAGAACGTGGGGTTCTCGTCGAGTTGCGTGCGCACGAGTGAGAGGACGAGTTCAGGAAACTTCACGCCTGTCCTCCCGTAACTTCGGCACCGCTGTCAGGGAGCAAGCGAGCTACGCCACGACTAACGCTGGCATTCAGCATTGACAGTGCGTTCTTCGCGAGTTCCTCATAGCCAGCGTGCATTACGCCAGCATCCTCCAGGAAACGAGCATCCTCGCTTGGGTTCGCGCCCACAACAACACCGATATCGTCACGGATCTGGCGCCACATTGTTTTCCATGCGGGTGCGCGCGCAGTGGGCGGCACGAACATCATCGCGAGGATTTCGATGTGTTCGGGGGATAGGCGAAGATGTTGCCCCCAACCGGCAGTTCGGCTACTCACTAGTCCTGCCTTTCCCGCCAGTGCTAGCGCGAACTTGTCCGGCCAATACAACTCGATCTCGCCCTTTGACTTCATTGCCCGATGGTTTCGCATCGCGCGGATAGCTTGAAGGGCAGCGGTCTCGTCGCGCCGCTCTCTGCGAATCTCAACCGTCGGGGATTGCGTGCGAACCTTCGCTGACCACAGCTTTTCCGCGCTGGGATGGCGATTTAGCTCGTTAGCAAGCGCGCGGTCGAGTGCGTCTCGGCCGCGCTGAAGCGATTGCACGGCGACCCGGCGAAGCGTCCGAGGTCTGGTAGCGCTGGAGGACAATGCGAGCAGGGCTGGGCGCCCATGCGCGCGTCCGACACCAAAGATCTTGAGTAGTATCCCGAGGCTTGCGGCCAGTGCGAATGACCGGAGCAACGTTGGTTTGCTCAACGGCTGGGTAAGAAGAGTGGAGAGCCTTGCCCCGAGGATCGAGTCGAAGTGACTAGGAGCGTTTCTGTATTCAGGTTGTTGTCGCTCGCGGAGCTCGACGCCTGCGAAGAGGGGCCTGAGGGCGCGTGTCACAGGGTCAGTGTCGGAACAAAACAGCTCTTGCAATCGTGCGCGGCCGTCAACACCAAGAAGCGAGGCGAGAAAAGGGCCGACGAGGAAGCGACCAAAGCCGTCGGCGCCGAGTAGCCCCACATGAGTCGCGAGCGGACTTGCCATGCGCTTGCCGGGTTCATACATCCCCGTGTCCACGTTCAGGACGCGTCCTGCCGCACTTCGGAGGTCTGAGATCAACTGTGCACCTAGTCTCTCGGGGTAGGCGCGGCCATAGATTCCGCCGAGTTCCGGATCGGCACGCAACGCGGAATCCGAGTTCCCTTCTGCTTCCGACCGCTCATGGTGCTCGCGAGTTACACGGCATAGTAGGTCGCCGTCATGCGCTGGTATCTGATTGCTCACCGTTTGCGCCAGGTCATTCATCAAATGGACGGCCTTGAGAGCGCCAGTCCCAGTTCGAAAACCGAGGAGTGCTTGGAAGACGCCTACTTCATCGGAGGAGCCCCCTAGCGCATCTCTCAACAGCTTTGCATCGAGTCGCTTAGGAGCCATAGCTAGCACCTCCTCCGTCAAGTTCATGTACCGAGCCTGCTGCAACCAGCTCGCGTCTGGGTGCGTCAATGACCGCGAATCGGTCTCCGCCTAGACTGAGCGACTCGCGGGACTCACTCCACCCTGCGAGCAACGATAGAAAGCGGCTGATCCGCTCAGGCGGCTCCTGTGCGCCACTCGTGAGGGAGGCTTGACGCAGAACCGCAAGGAGGTTGGCGTCTATCTTCAGTCGAAGCCCTGAATCGCGATGTTCGAGCCACGCTACCTCCGGCAAGGGACCCAGCACGGAGGAGAGCCATGGAGCGCGGATCGGCCTCAAGGTGTCAAAGTCGGTCTCATTGATGGAGGTAACTGCGACATGGGGTCTCGCGGACAACGGCATATCGCGGTAGCTCACGGGAATCCAAAGCGGCACTCCAACGCAGAGCCACGATGGCAAGAGCCGTTCCTGATCAGCGCTCAAGTAGGAGTGTCGAATTCCTGCAACTACATCCGCTCGGAGTGCCTCGTCTGTGAAGTCACCGGGTGCGTTGGTCGCTGACTCCATCGCGGTCAGGATTCGTTCGCCTTCCTCGTGCGCAAGGGTTACCAGTCGTTTGAGCGACTTGAAGTCTCGTAGCGCACTGGCATGGTCGCCGTCTGCCCAGCGAAGTGCGGGGGGTTCGAACTCGGGATCCTCAACAAGCCAATCACCGTGTCGAGGGGCGCCTCGGGTCCATATCTGGTCGTCGATGTCAGGTGCCGCAAAGAGCGCGGGGTCTGCGTGAGTACGCGCCGCGTCGAGTAGCGAGCCTTCGGCTCGAGCGGAACATACGTAGTCAATTGGGTACGTGCGGAGACCGACCTCTCCTCGAGACAGCTCGACTTTCAGCGTGTTCTCGGCCTTGCCGGCGCAGATTGCGTAAGAGATGCATGACCAAAGCTGACGAAAGGTAACATGGTCTTGCACACGTTGCGCTGCTAGCCGCAGGAGTCGAGCTAGGCGGTATCGCGTGTCTTCTGATTCCTGAAACAAGATAAGGTTGCGTCCGGCAGAAGAGTCGAATACGCGTGGCCCAATGTTCGGGAGGAAGTCGCGCGCGCAAATCTTCGTTAGGGCGGCGACGATTATCTTCTCGTCCAAGACGTTGCGGTCGGCCAGGTCAATGAGTGCGGCATGTCGGGGCATGCTCGGCATTTCGTCGTGGCTAGTGAGGGTCAGGCGGCCGAGCTGGTTATTGATATCCTCGATGCAGTGCCGAAGCGTTTCGCATCGGCTGGCTTCCGCCGTGAACTCGAGGAGCGGGCCTTCGTTGGCGCACATGATGAAGGGGCGCCTAGCACTGCGTGCGGACTGCCAGTGTTCAACCACCGTAGACGTCGGCTTTGCGGATAAGTCGAGTTCGACCTCCGCGTTTGAGATCTGACCCTGGTCCTTGAGGTGAGCAACTATGTGGGACTTCCCATCGCCGGGGTTACCAGTCAGGATGACATCGGTGCCAGCGTTGAGGAGATGTGGAACGAGATCGTCGAGCTCGCTAGCAATGTGCAGTCGTTCGCGGGTCTCTGCCGTCGCGAGATCGGCATTCGAGGTCTCTCCATAGTACAGGCCTCGCAGCAGATGATAGCTCACGTGTGTGCTCTCCTAGTACAATCGACCGGGTGTGGCAGACCTCAGGTCGAAGTTGCTCGTGCGTGCGATGAGGCTTGCATCGCGGCCGAGCCGTGGCGCGAGCCACCGTTGACGCCAGAACTCAGCTACGTCAGACGCCTTGGGGCCCACTCGCCGCCATAAGCGCGTGCGTCCGCGTGCTCCAGGCGCTGTTCTCGTTTCGCCCAATTCCGCAAGGTATACCAAGCGAGGCATCCCATGCTGAAGAAGGTCTCCTGCTGGTAGATCTAGCCTCGCCAAGCCGTCGCGGATTTTTCTGAGCCGTTCGGACGGTCCTTCGCCGAATGTCGAAGTGATCAGCGCAGCACCAGTCTCTGCCCGCACAAGTTCCTGCAGCAACTCGGCTGTGTCTCGTGAGAAGTGCAGGGAGCCATGCCCTGCGCTAGTTCCCACGTGACGCCAACGGGCACCTCCGAGCGCGTCCGGGAGACAAACTCGATTGTATTGAGAGCTTCCCACCGCATAGAAACTCGTTGTCGTGATCGCCAAGAGATCGGCGGGGCGTGAAACTTCGCGCCCTGCCATTTGCGAACTGATGTTTGAGACTTGGTCCGTGTATCGCTCATGATAGAAGCCGGCTACGTCCCGACTCAGTGCTAGCAAGGCGGCAAGTTTTCCGCCGAGCAATGGTCCGTACGGGGGGACCGCACCGCACACTACAACATCCGCGATCTGGGAGGCAACAAGTCGGCTTGCTCGAAGCGAGAGAGCGACTCGAAGGCCCCTTATCACGTCTCGGCCGGCAGAAACCCCGTGTCCGGCAGTCCATCGTGACTCAGAGCCGAAAACTGCCGCCCGCAGTTCCTTTGTACATGCTCCGTCAAGGCCGAAAGTCCCAAGTGTGGCAAGCGCGCGCGACAGGCTGAGAAGCTTCGCGGCGCGCTTCTTCCGGAAGAGGTGGGGATTGCCTTGTGATCTCACGCCGCGCGCTGACGTCGCTGGGCGGGACCGCACCCAGGCCTCGCGCGCCTTGGCGGCGATTTGTTCAAGTTTCGCAACGCTGAGGGCCGGTTCGCGAAACATGTCACAGTGCTCAATGCCTAGCCCCTGAGTCGAAATCTCTCCGACTGCCTCTCGAAGTTCTCCCTGGAGGTCTGCGATCAGAGCGCGTCGAGCACGACGCGCTCGCGAAGCGCGCGCAGATTTGTTGAGGCGACGTACAGCGTGTTCGAGGCCTATGGCGTTGGGACACGGCCCTAATCCCAAGCGTTTTGCAACGTCACGAAAGACCCCGGTGGGCCCAATGGTGCCACTCGAGGGGGCTTGGTTCTGAAGAGCAGCCTCAAGCGCGCGTAGATCTTTGGGTTCTCCGTCAGCGCAATCGAGTGCTGCGACTACAGCCTCGAGCCAGTCCGGTGTCCAGCCAAGCGCTCGATCCCGTGGCGCGAGTTTTGGCACCGGGCTGCCGAGGGTTAGCAGGCCACACACTGGATGGTTCGGCTGTCCCCGGTCCCGGATTAGTATCGGAAGCGTCCTGCCGGGGGTCGATTCGTAGGGAAACGCCCAGGTGTAGCGGAAGTAGCGATAGATGTCGCTGAGCAGTAGCCCGGTTTGGGGGTCGTGCTGTACGGCACCACCAACCGGTTGCAAGTAGGGCTGGATCGCCAGTGCTCCTTGTTTGGATAGGCTGTCAGCGAGAGAGCGTCCGTTGGCGAACAGCGAGAGGGCGCTGACCATCCCGCGCGGTCCTCGGCGGGGCCGCTCGAGCCCTTGGACGAATCGTTGCGTGGCCGGCCGAGTCGCCTGCTCCTCAAGGCGCGGCTGGAGGCTCTCCCTTATGCGCCTCTTTGTTTCAGACACCTGCTCAGGGGTCATTCCGCGACCGCTGCGCGGCCAGGCAGGTGCATGAACGTAGACTTGCCCCTCTTCAACACTGACGCCCCAACCGTTGAGGTAAAGGTCGATCAAGACCATGCCTAATGCGCGGGCTCGGAGGCTTGGTGCCCTAGCTGGCGCACCCTCATCGGCCCCTCCGAGCAACTCGATTGGGTTCGGGTCTGCCGCGATGAGTTCCAGTTCCGACGACGCCGTGTCCAGTCTGCGCGCTTCCAGAGCGCGCGCGAGGCGCTTTACACATCGAGTTAGTGACGGGACCCCGATCCGAATCGTGATGCGGATCGATCGCTGACTGAGCCTTGTGACTGTTTCCATCGCTTTGCGCCTGAAGAACTACCAATGAGTCATTGTTCTAGGTCGTCCTGTTATGGTAGCTCGAATTGCTGGATCGGGAAAGACCTAGCGAAGGCGAATCGTAAATGGCGGCTTTGCGCTACGAACTGTTGCTTGATCTATACCGTGGTAAGGGCACAGCGGTTGAGCAGATAGCCAAGTGCGACCGCGCTGCTATCGCGATCCCAACTCCACTCATATCTTATCTCGAGGCGATCGATACATGCGAGACACCGAAGCATGTCTTTCTGACTGGAAATGCTGGGGACGGGAAGTCATTTGCGGCTGTCACAGCGAATATATCAGGAATGCGGGTCGTTTGTGACGCCTCAGAGTCGTTTGGCTCGGCCGAGGATCCACTTTCTGGTTTGGCATCGCTGCTTGAGAAGTACCTGTCGGCCGGGGATCGTCTCCTAGTTGCGATCAACCGTGGTCAGATGGATCGATTGCTAGGCTATGTGCAAGAAAACCAGAGCCAAGCGCCAAGGGTGTGTCAGCTTCTGACGGCGGCTCGCGGACAACTGCGCCTTGCTGTGGACGGCGTGGAGTCTGATGAACTAGTCGCAGTGATCGATCTGGGCTTGTTCGACACAGTCAGCGATACCGTAACTGAGGCTCTCCTTGATCGAGTAGCGACCGCGGAGATAACAGGGGGCATCACGCCCCAAACTCGCATTGCTACCGTCGCGGCGCAGGAGGGGCTCCTGCTCCCTGAGGTTCGGGATTCAATCAAGCGAGCGTTGCGGGCCGCGCGCACTGCTGGGACGCATGCGACCATGCGGCAGTTATGGACTCTCGTCGCGTACTTGGTGACAGGTGGGCGCGCTGTTGACGAGGAGCGTGCTCCTGACCTGAGTGACTCAGTGGGGGCGCGCCTGTACGACGAGCGAAGTGCCGGAACTCTAGCCCCTGTCTACGGCCGGCTGTCCGACCCGTGCCAGACATCGCAGCCGAGCATCGCGAAGCGTGTCTTGGCCGGAAGTTGGGAGGAGATGTTCCGAGATGTACCTGGCCTAGGATCGCTAGCTACCCTCCCAGTTGGCCCCGAGCGCGGCAAGATCATCGTAAGGGCGGCTGCGGTGCACGGCGTACGTGAATTCGTTCCTGATGACTGGATTCGACCAGCCGATACTTATGAGAGAGCTATTGGAGTTTTAGCAAAGTCGACCGGGTGGCAAGACCAGCGGCGCATATCTGACACTTTGCTGCACGGCATCTATGGCGCGCTTGGGCTTTGGCGGACCAGCGGGTCGTTTCCTGCATGGAGCCGCCTGTGCTATGACGCGCATCGCATCGCGTCCGCTGGTGCTGTCGCATGCGCTCGAATTGCGGAGGGGGACCTGCGTGTTGGGCTGCCGCGGCCACCACAAACAACTTTGGATGCGCTAGGGGAAGCATGGTGGCCACCGCACATCTTGCTCGGCTTTTCGGGCCAAGTCGAGAAGCATCCGCTGCGAATTACACCTTCAATGTTCCGAGCCTTGAGTGGCCAGGAACGTCGGGTGTTGGCCCCGGCCAGCGTGTTCTTGCTGCAGCGCTGGCTTGCGAGTGCTCGGACCGAGGCTCGAACAGAAGCGGAGGCGCGGATCGATACCGGGAGAGGTGCGCTGCGCGTCGCTCAGGGTCTCGATGACCGCATTTCGCTCATGTGGGAGGGAGGCGCATGAGCAAGCCTGACCAGCAGGATCTCAAGCAACGAAGCTATGAAGCCTGGGGGGTTATTGTCGAAACCGGCAACGTTCGCGGGGCCCATCTTGCGAACGGCATTGTGCAGCTTTTGCGTGTGCTGCCTGATGCGCCGGATTGGACAGACGAGCGAGGCGAGATACTTGCATCAAAGACGTATGTTGGTGCCGTCGAGCAAGCGCTTGACGAGCGGTTCGATGGCTGGCGACTTTCTGACGTCGAGCGTGCATTGTGCGTCACTGGCTTCAAGCGCGGTACCATCGATCTAAGGCACGATCGAGGCACGCCATCGGAAGCTGCGACTCAGAGAGACAAGCAACTCTTTAAGGAAGTGAGGAAGATTGCGGAAGCAGGCCGCAGGCACTTGAGTCAGTGCCTGTCGGGTGGGCTGCAGGCTTTGACTCCTGAGGTGCATCGAGCGATCGCCGACGTCTTGAACGCGGACGATCGAGTGAAGGTTTCTCAAGCAAGCGATCCGACCACGCCGGGGTTTCGATTCACGGGCTTCAGTAGTCCCCATACGCTCAGCGGGATGCATGCGGCCACGTTCTTGGGATTGTTGTCGGCTACTGAGCGAGGAGCGGATTGCCTCGTACGTTTATACAACGCCGTTCGGGGCGAGAACCTTGAGCCGCAGAACTCGCTCGTGCACCTTCTGGGCGTTGGCTCTAGTGAGTCCTGCGAGTCCGTTTGCGTTGCGGACGCGAGCCTAGCGTACCCACTGCCGAGTGGCGGCGACTGGGGCGAGTGGGCCAATCTGGCAGGCAAGATGACCCAGCGCTTGCTGGATTGGGCGAGCGAGGGCACATCAATGGGCGCCGAGATTCTGATGGGCGTCGTGGATTTGGCTTCGCTGCTGCTGTCCCTTCGGATGCTCAGGTGGCGTGGTGGCAATAGCGACGCAGGAAAGCTCCTTCTGGTGGTCAGCGCGTCGCAACGCTCGCCACGCAACAGGTCGACAATCGAGCGGGCTCAAGTGTCATTGAATGGCCTCGCTGCCGGGCTCGACGACGCGGCCGCCGAGGCTGATATCATCTTGACGAAGGAGCGAAAGAGCAGAGACGAGAAGCCTAGACACTACTATCCCAGCAAGCATGCGCTTAACCTCGCCGCGAGCGGTGGGTGGTTGCGGCCTCGCGAAGCACGAGGTGGTGCGAAACGATACTTCGCGCCGGGCTCGAGACAGCTGAGCACTCTAGTGAGGGCGCTAGTGAACCCCAGTGAGGATCTGACTTGGAGCGAGTTTGCGGCGCGTGCTGAAACTCTAGGCCTTGCTTTCGGCGGCCTTCAGGAGCACAGCATTGCGAAACGGCTCCACATGCTCGGTGGTGCAGCCACGGTCCGCGACGCCGGTGGGATCAACAAGGAGCATCTAATCTCTCTCGGGCTCGCTCGACGTGAATCCGACGACGTGGTTCGGATAGACGGGGGCGGGTGGTGAGCAATCACGTCGAGGACGTTCTCTACTTTGCGTTGGAGCGCGCGCTTGGGGAACTCCCCCCCAGAGCACTGGGGATTCGGTCATACGCGATCTCAACCGAGGAGCACGCGACGCAATGCGTTGCAGCGCTTGTTAGGCTTCGGGAGAAGGGGCAGTTTCGCGCAGTGATCGGCCGTCCGGGCGGAACCCTTGCGACGGAGTGCGAGGACATTGAAGTGCTACCTCCGCACGCAGCCGCAGCCCGTATGACAACGATTCGCAATAGCCCGGAACTGCAAGAGAGCCGGTGGCTAATCTACCTAAACAGCGAGTCGACGCCTGGGGAGGCCGGTCTCGACGGCCTTGACGAACTTACTCCACAGCACCTCGCACTGAGTTTCGCGGTTTCGGCTGAGTTGACCGATCTCAAGGAACTTTCCCGAAGTCGGCTCCGCACAGTGGTCGCGCACATCGAAGATGCCACGATCGAACAGCTGTCGACGTACCGCAGCATAGCCGAGAGCCACTCGGAGCCCTACGCCCTGCCAGTTCTTGGGCTGATCCCGGTGTCGCTTGCCAACGTGCGACGGCCTGCGACGCTGGCCCAGTACACAGGTACGCGTCTTGTTTCCCAGTTGCGCAGCGCAGCCGAAGTTTTAGGGGCGCTTCAGGCTGAGCGAGAAGAGGTTGCTGACCGGTTGCGCAGCAGAAGGCTGGTCCTGGATTCGGACTCCGATCCGGTTGGCCAAGCGCTACGTCTGTGCCAGTCGCTCGAGCGCTTCGCGAGCGGGAGGCTCGACCACGATTTGGATCGGCTGTGCGGCCTGAGCACGGAGCTGATTAGTGTTCTGCGCAAGGGTGAGCGGTTGCTTGAGAAGTTCCTAGGGGACGCTGATCCGGATAGCATCGGTGTGCCTGTTTCGGGAACACCGATGGGAGAAGACGATCTCGTGGAGGAACTCGGGGCAAGTTTGCTCGGTCGTCCACTCCTAAGGATCGACGATCAACTGCGAGAGGTGGAACTGAGCCCTGAACTCACGGATGACACCCCGATTCGGCTGAGACCCGGCCCTAGAAGTCAGTTCGTGTTGAACGCCATTCAGGGCCCTCTTGGAGAGCACGCGGGCGCGGGGTGTGCACTTCGAACTGATAACGAAGGGGCGATCTTGCGCGGCGCGCCATCTCGCGCGGAGGCGTGCTACCTGTTGCCGGATGAGGAACTCGGGCGGGAGAGCGGGGCAGTCAGGGCTGCGGTTGCGGCTTTTCGTGAGCGAAGGTCAGCTCTTCTAGCAGCGATCGACGAAATCGTTGGAGGTTTAGAGGTTGAGGCCGAGGACTCCGATTTGCCGGAGGCACTTGGAGGGCTCGCGCTGCTAGAGCTGTTTCCGTTGCTGATCGCAAGCCATGCCGCCGAGGTGTGTGACGCGTACACGCAGAGCTACAACGATCTTGTTACCGCTCTAGACACCGCTGAGCCCATTTGCTCGAGCAAACTCGAGGATTGGATGATCCATCTCGATGTAGCATTCTCAGTAGAAGACGGTGTAACGCGTGCAGGTCGATTGTTGCCGATGCACCCGGTCAGGGTTGCGCGTTCCCGGATGTGGGTCAAGTCTGGAAGTCGGCCGCCGAGCCAACCCGCGAGTTTGCTTGTGACCTACAAGGCGCAAGAGGTCCTTCAGCCACATGCTCTGGAGAACTGTTATCACCGAGTTCACCGCGTCGGCCCGAGCGAACGCAGTATCTCGGCTTGCGCTGCGGCAGGGCTCGAGCAGCTTTGGAGCTTGCTTGCGCCCGAGGGCCTCCTTACCGCTCTCGACGTCGAGTTGCTGGACGTCCCAAATGTGTCGGACGCTATTCTGGCGCTCGCTCGCAGCGCAGCTGCTTGTTTCGACTCTGATCGCCGGATTGGCGATTGGTTGGTTCTGCGTGTTTGGATCGCGTACAGCGACACAGGCTCTCAGCGCAGTGTCAATGACGAAGTTGTCGCCAGTATTGTTGAGCAGGTAAGAGATGATCTCGACGAAGCACTGAGCACGCGTGCTGGCGAGGGATTGCGACTCGAGATTCTGGCGGCGACTGAACCCAGTGCTAGACCGCGTCATCTAGTGCTTCAGGCAGTTCAAACTCCCTATCGGCATCTGCCTGACGACAGTGTCGGTGACTCCATAGCGGGCGTCGAGATTAAGTACGTTCCGAGTTCAAGCGGGACGATCGGCCGAATCGAGGTCCGCGGCGACGTCGGCCTCGACGCATACCGCATGTTGCTAGAGAATGTCGGTGTTACGGCAGGTCGTTCGCGGGAGCCCGGAGCCGAGTCCCCGTCCATCGGTGATACGTTGATTCGCGGCTTGATATGCGCTGGCGGCTGGCCCATTCGCCCCGAGCCACGTACCGACGTCTTGTCGTATGGGGTTGAAGGCGAAGACGTCTACGTGCTGATCGCAGATGAGAACATCACGTCAGAGCGAGTCCGTCGCGCGCTTCGCGAGATTCTGAACGTTCCGGAACACGACGTCGAGGTGGAGCTGCAACGGATCCAGAGTGGGGTTCGCGCTCTCTACCCATGCCGAAGGTTCGTCCAGCGTCTAATTGAGGGGGGCGATCATCGTCACCTGCGAGGGAATCGTGGCCTTCTTAGGGCGTTCGGCGAAGTAACAGAGTCTTTGAGGTCGCCGGACATCCAGCAACTCGTCATCAGTCTTGACGATCCCATGGGCTTGAAGTGGGCGAGAGCTACGAAGGCCTTCGGTGGGACTGCGTCCCGCTCGGACTTGTTGATCCTGGAGGCAGGCGGGGACTTGGCCAACGTCAATCGGATTCGGGTCGTTGAATTGAAGGCAAGTGTCAGCAAGAAAGCCTTGCAGACAAAGCTTGATTCATTCGCTAGGCAGCCGATCGTCACAGGATCTCATATTCTCCGGTACCTAGCAGGGGACGATGAGGATCGACGTGAACGCGAGCTCTTCCGCCGTCTGGTGTGGCTTGGCGCCGGCCACCAGGAGGCTGCGCGTGAGTGGGAGCAAGCGCTCCTCTCTCTGGACGCGGCGCTTCGAGGGGCCGGGTCGGTCGACGTGGCGCCGGAGTGTTGGCTCGTCTGCGACGAGCCGTGGGACGAGGAAGCGATATTCAGCAAAGAGGTGCAGGTCGATGCCATTACGGAGACAGTGACGTATCGAGTGATCAGTCCGCTACCCGGCGATGAAGGCACAGCTTCAAGTTCGACTGATCATGGACCACCTCCGGAGGACGGATCCAGCGAAGTGACCGTTGCCGGCGGTGATGCTGAGAAGGCTCAGCAAAGCAAGAGTGCCGACGCTGGAGAGACCGACGCTAGCTCGGCAAGCGGGATTCGCGTGAGGCTTGGCCGTTCCCAAGCCGATGATCGGGATGCGCTGTGGCTCCCCAATCGGACCGACCTAGTTGAACACTTCAACGTTGGAATCACCGGAACAATGGGGACCGGGAAGACCCAGTTGGTCAAGTCGCTAGTCGCACAACTTCTCTGGGGCGGCGACATCAACGTTGGCGGACAGCGTCCTGGGTTGCTTATCTTCGACTACAAGGGTGACTACGGCCATCGATCCTCTGACCGATTCCCTGAGCACATCGGGGCCGAGGTCCTCTCTCCGTTCGAGTTGCCTATCAATCCTCTACGCCCGCATGTGCTAACAAGGAAGCGGGACTTCGCGATCAACGCTCGAGAGTTTGTCGACACGCTGCAATCGGTTGAGCGGAGGATTGGCGCTGTGCAGCGCGAAGGATTGCTTAGGGCGATCGACAGTTGTTTTGCCGATGCAGGCATTGATCTGCAATCGGAGTCCTCGTGGCAGCAACCATTTCCCACGATCGCCGATCTGATAACGCACATGCGCGCTTATGACTTGGGGCGGGGGCTTCCACAGTCAATCCTGGGGGATCTGCATGATCTCGACGTGTTTGCTCCGACAGATTCTGTCGTAGCCCACGAACTCTTCGACCGTGTTACTGTTATTGATCTTCAGGAGTTGGCCGGCGCGCCGAGGATGATCAAGCTCGTGATCGCATTCTTCATGAACGCATTCTATTCAAGCATGATGCGCCTAGGTGAGGCGCCGACCGAGTTGAGGGACGTGTTGGGCGTTGAAGTGCAGCTACGTCGGCTTCGACGCCTCGTGCTCGTCGATGAAGCAGACGACTTCATGAGTCTCAATCTGGCAAGCCTGAAGAACACGATGCAGCAGGGGCGCTCGTTCGGTTGCGGTGTGATTCTCTCGACGCAGTTCCTGACGCACTTTAGCGGCACCGACGCAGCGCTCCGCCAACTGGTAGGAACATGGGTGCTGCACCGAATGTCCGAAGTAAAAGCCAAAGAGATCGAGGGGCTTTTCGGATTGAAGTCTGCGCCATCTCGTGACGTCGCGCAGCAACTTGCGCAGCTTACCAAGCACCGCGCGTTCACCGTCGGTCTGTCTGCCGATGGGGCGCGGTGTGGCGCGAGTCTGATTCGGGATCTTCCGTTCTATGAGCTCCTGCAACAGAGGCAGTCGGAGTGTGAGTGAAGCCAGGCGACTGTGCTAGGGCTTAGTGGCAGCTGTGCGCGGCCGTAGCTTCTCGGCTCGCAGCGACAAGTTCATGTGAGCAGCGACAGTGCTCTATTACCTAGAAGATTGATCGTGAGCGAGGGTTGGGCCGACCAGAGTCTCCTACGCCGAGTCAGGTCCGACGCGTAATCGCCATCGTTGAGTGGTACTTGACGCGGTACTTCCGTACTGAGTCGGACAACGGTGTCCTAGACATGTACTGCGATCGCGCACGAGTGGGCTCGTTTGCTGTTCGCAGAGATAGTGTGCTCGCGGGGCAGCCTGCGGCTCTCTTTCGTGTGCTGATTACGACAGCCATGTTCCAGCGACAGAGGGATGCCCAAGTACTCCGTATCTTGCGAGGAGTGCCGTCGTCGGACGCGCGAAGAATATGTTCTCAGCGTAGTCTGCTCCGGCTCGCAAGGCTCAGCCCTTGTGAATGCATGAGAACCAGCGATGCGCTGAAAACGCATTGTGACCTGAGCAAAGATCCTTCTACGAAGCTTGGGGTTTGCACTCAGAATCGTGACTTGGAGTGCCATTTGAAACGAGATACGGAGGTTCTCCGGCGATACGGTTACTTCGGCAAGGTCCCCACGTCCATCGCTTTTGCTGTCAGTGAATCCGGTGGGCGTGACTTGCGCGAACTCCGAGAACACGTGTTGCGCCAAGCCACGTCGCCGCGAGATGCTGCGGTACGTTTGGAGGCTGCGCTGTGCCGTGCTTTTCGCGTAGAGAAGAAGATAGCCAATATGTTCCTCTCTGTTGTCAGCAACCCCGATCTCTGTGGAGGAGAAGCGCCCTGGTCCGACGGAGTAGACTGGTCTTGGTTCGTGGTTGTGGACAGCAACGTTGATCTATTCCTGAAGGAGATCGGATTCTCTGGGCCTTGGACATATGAGACACGCAGAAGGTTCGTTCGGTCTCTCGGACGCAAGGTCGACTTGTCTGCGTTTGACAATGACCTGCGCCCTTTCAACCCGAGGTTGGTGCAGCAGGCTCTCTATTCTTTCATGAGCAAGTCCAATCGCACCCTTAGTCAGCGAGACTGCTCGAATGAGGGCGCGGCCGTATGTGGCGCCTGTTCCCGACTCTTGCGTTCGCTCTGTCCGTGTTGCAAGTAACTGAGAGAGACGCAGCAGGAGCCAAGTGAAGTGTCAGCCTATGTCACGGACTGCCACTCAGCCAAGGGGGCCGGGGCTGAACCGCCTGCAGCTGCGATAGAAGCACCACGCCGACCTCCGGATCCGCGGCTGTCCGAAAAACTGTTCACACGTCGGTTCTGCTTCGCCACTATGACTGTGGATGGTCGGCGACCCTGTGTTCCGTGGTCTCGAACGACTTCCTGTATCCGACGCTGGCCGAGCAGTCCCGCTAGCTGCCGAATCGACGAATCGATCACTTATGAGAAAGCAACACACCGGCCTCGGCCTTTCCGCCACCGACCTTGCCAACCATCTCGGCTGCTCGCACCTCACCAACTTGAACCGTGCGTGCGCCGATGGCCGGCTCATTCCGCCTACCTGGCGGGATCCCATGCTCCACGTCCTTAAGGAGCGAGGTCTCGAGCACGAGCGAGCCTTCATCGAGCATCTCAGGTCTCGCGGCTTTGCTCCCGTTCACCTCGAGTCGACGGAAGCGACGGCACAGGCCGCCACCCGCACCCGCGATGCCATGCACGCCGGCCACGACGTCATCGTCCAAGCCACCCTCGCCTCCAACCGCTTCCTCGGCATCGCCGACATCCTCCGCCGCGTCGACCTCCCCAGCAATCTCGGCCCCTACTCATACCAAGTCATCGACACCAAGCTCGCTCGCGAAACCCGCGCCGGCACCGTCCTCCAGCTCTGCCTCTACTCCGAGCTCGTCGCCGAGATCCAAGGCGTCGCTCCCCGGCACATGTACGTCGTCACCCCGGGCCCCGACTTCCCCACAAAGAAGTACCGCGTCAACGACTACCTCGCCTACTTCCGCTTCGTGAAAGCCCGCCTCGAGCTAGCCGTCGATGCCCCGGCTGCAGCCGCCGATGACGCGACGTACCCGGAGCCGTGCCCGCAATGCGACATCTGCCGCTGGTGGAGCCACTGCGATCAGCGCCGGCGCGATGACGATCATCTCTCGCTCGTCGCGGGCATCCTTCGCTCCCAGCGCCGCGAGCTCCGCGATTGGGGAATCGACACACTCGCTTCTCTGGCCCGCATGACCATCCCCATCGAGCAACACCCGAAGCGCGGATCGCGCGAGAGCTACGAGAAAGTCCGAGAGCAAGCGCGCCTGCAGCTCGCAGCGCGCGAGTCCCAGCGTCCCGTCTACGAGCTCTTGCCCCGTGAGCCGGAGCAGGGTCTCGCGCGTCTTCCGGCGCCCTCGCCCGGCGACATCTTCTTCGATATCGAGGGCGACCGTTTCTACTCGGACGGCGGCCTCGAGTACCTCCTGGGCACGGTGACGGTCGCTGAGGGAGGCGAGCCTCACTATGAGAGTCTCTGGGCCTGGGGGCGTCGCGACGAGAAGGCTGCGTTCGAGGCGTTCGTCGATGGCGTGATGGCGCGCTGGGAGCAGTTTCCTGACCTGCACATCTATCACTTTCACTCCTACGAGCCGTCGGCGGTCAAACGGCTCATGGGGCGGCACGCGACGCGGGAGCTCGAGGTCGATCGCATGCTCCGCGGGCAGCTCTTCGTCGATCTGCACCGTGTGGTGAGGCAGTCGCTGCGCGCGGGGGTGGAGAAGTACTCGATCAAGGATCTCGAGGTCTTCTACGACTTCGAGCGCGAGGCGGAGCTGCGCGAGGCGTCCGCTCATCTGCGGGCGCTCGAGTGTGCTCTGGAGGTGGGGGATCCGCAGGCGGTGGATCCGGCGACGAGGGAGATCGTCGAGGCGTACAACCGGGACGATTGTGTCTCGACGCTGCGGCTGCGGGATTGGCTCGAGGGGCTTCGGGCTGGGCTGGTGGCGGAGGGGGAGGTGATCGCGCGGCCGGCGCCCGAGAGCGGCGATCCGAGCGAGGCGCTCGGCGAGCGGCAGGCGCGGGTGCGGGAGTTGATGGAGGCGCTGGCGGGGGATGTGTCGGCGGAGCGGGCGGAGCGATCGCCGGGGGAGCACGCGCGGTGGTTGCTCGCGCACATGCTCGAGTGGCACTGGCGGGAGATGAAGACTTCGTTCTGGGAGAAGTATCGGCTGCTGGAGCTGACCGAGGAGGACTTGTTGCACGACAAGGCCGGGCTCGCGGGGCTGGAGCGCGTGGAGGGGGACTTTGGGGGGACGGAGAGGTGCCCGGTGCACCGGTATCGGTTTCCGCCGCAGGAGTGCACGCTTCGGGGGCGTGAGGAGGTGTACGTCGGGGAGGTGAAGATCGGGACGATGGAGGGGCTCGACGTCGGGGCGGGGACTGTGGATGTGAAGAAGACGCAGAAGACGCGGGATGAGCATCCGACGGCCGTTTTCGGTCACACGCTGGTTCGGAATGGGGTGCTGGCGAAGTCGCTATTGCGGATGGCGGAGTGGGTGGTGGAGCACGGGATCGACGCGGAGGGGGAGTATCGGGCGGGGCGGGACATGCTGCTGAGGAGGCCGCCGCGGTTGCGGGAGGGGGCGTGATTGGCCTCGTGATCGATGTTGGGATCTCCTGG
>JANQEO010000036.1 GCA_028278325.1 Candidatus Binatia bacterium | reverse complement strand
CGGGCCATCGACGACAGGAGCACCAACAAAAATCCCGCATCCATGCACGGGACCGGTCTTATCGGCTGCCTTGGCGTCGTGTCAACGAAATATTGTGGGTGGCTTCAGACGCACCGCTAGATATTGGGAGATAGAGGGATCGACCACTCTGGAGCGAGCGCCGGACGGACTTTTCCGGCCGGGTCGAAAACCGTCTGGTCACGGGCATATTCGATCAAGTAGTCTGTCGGTTAACGACGTTTGGCATACCGGCGTCCGAGAGAGACGAACGCAACGGCCGGGTGCCATGGGAGGCTCATAAGGGACGCCCAGGGGTAAGACCCCGTTCGAGGTAAGACCAAAGGGCGGCCCAGAGGGAGACAAGGAATCGGTGTCGCTCCGGGCAAGGATGCAGGCAGGGACGAGGTCGGCCATCGGCCGGCCCAGTGGCAGGCGCATGAACGCCGCCAGGCTCTTCACGACCATCCACAGGACCGTCGCGGGCGCAAGCGGCTCGCCCGGGTCCCTCGGTCTTGCCGCATCGACCTAATGCGAGACTTCACAGGAACTGAACGGGAGAGAACGTTATGAGAAGTTTTGGCAAATTGACCGTCGCGGGCGCTGCCGCGCTGGCACTGACCTTGGGTGCGGCGCCGGTTTACGCCGAGGGCACGTTGAACGTCTATAACTGGGCCGAATACATCGCCGACGACACCATTGCGAATTTCGAGCAAGAGTTCGGCATCAAGGTCACCTACGACCATTACGATTCCGTCGAGACCGCCGACGCCAAGCTGCTGGCCGGCAACTCCGGCTACGACGTCATCAGCCACTCGAGCTACAACGTCGCCCGCCTGATCCCCGCCGGTATCCTGCAGGAGCTGGACAAATCCAAGCTGCCGAACCTGAAGCACATGCGCCCGGACGTCATGTCGCAGGTCGAAAAACGCGACCCGGGTAACAAGCACTTCATCCCCTACATGTGGGGCACCCACGGGGTCACCTACAACGCCGAGCTGGTCGAAAGCGTCCATCCCACCGCGCCCATCGGCTCGCTGGATCTCATCTTCCAGCCCGAACACATGGAGAAGATCGCGGAATGCGGCGTCTCTTTCCTCGACTCGCCCACCGACATGATCCCCATGGCGCTGGCCTACCTCGGGCTCGAAGTGGATTCGACCAACCGAGCCGACTACAAGAAGGTCGAGGAGCTGATGGCGCAGATCCGGCCCTACATCAAGACCTTCGACAACTACGCCTATCAGCGCATGCCGGAGAAGGAGTTCTGCGTTTCGGTGACCTGGGGCCCTGACGGACTCTTGGCCATGTCCGGCGCGGCCGAGGCCAACACCGGCGTGGTCCTGGACTTTTTCCTGCCGCCGGGTCAGGGCGCTGCCGCCTTTTGGGTCGACGGCTGGGTCATTCCGGCCGACGCGAAGAATGTCGAGAACGCGCACTTGTTCTTGAACTACATGATGCGGCCCGAGGTTGCGGCCAACGACAGCAACTACACTTGGTACGCCACCGCCAACCTGGACGCCTTGCCCATGGTCGATACCGAAGTCTCCGGTAGCCCGGCGGCCTATCCGACCCAGGAGCAGGTCGACCTGATGTACGTGAGCAACGTGCTGCCGCCGAAGATCGAGCGGGTTCAGACCCGGACCTGGACCAACATCAAGGCAGGTAACTGACGACAGGCGTTCGGGGTGCCGCCATCGAGGGGTGGCACCCCGCGCCTTTAGGCCGTACGATCTGGACGGGGGGTAGTCGCATGGCGACGGATGCCAGATACGAGGACCGGCCTTGGACGGACCCGGATGCGGAGCCGTTCATCAAGGTGCAGGGCGTGACCAAGCGCTTCGGTCCCTTCACTGCCGTCGATAACGTCGATCTCAATATCTACAACGGCGAGCTCTTCTCGCTGCTGGGCGGCTCGGGCTGCGGCAAGACCACGCTGCTGCGCATGCTGGCCGGGTTCGAGACGCCGACCGAGGGGTCGATCTTCATCGACGGCATCAACATGAACGACGTTCCGCCCTACGAACGTCCGGTCAACATGATGTTCCAGTCCTATGCGCTGTTTCCCCACATGACCGTGGAGCGCAACGTCGCCTACGGCCTGGAGCGGGATCGGGTGGCCAAGAACGAGATCGCCGACCGGGTGGCGGAAATGCTGGCCATGGTGGAGCTTTCGCCCTTTGCCAAGCGCAAGCCCCACCAGTTGTCGGGCGGCCAGCGCCAGCGCGTCGCCCTGGCCCGGGCGCTGGTGAAGCGGCCCAAGGTGCTGCTGCTGGACGAGCCGCTGGGCGCTCTCGACAAGCGCCTGCGCGAGCAGACCCAGTTCGAGCTGATGAAGATCCAGGACCAGCTCGGCGTGACCTTCGTGGTGGTGACCCACGACCAGGAAGAGGCCATGACGCTCTCCACCCGGATCGCGGTCATGGATACGGGCAAGTTCGTCCAGATCGGTACGCCGACGGAGATCTACGAATACCCGGAGACCCGCTTCGTCGCCAACTTCATCGGCTCGGCCAACATGTTCGTCGGCCGGGTGACCGAGGACAGTGCCGACCACGTGGTGGTCCATGCCAAGGATCATGGCGCGGACTTCTACATCGACCACGGCCTCACCGTGAAGGAGGGCTCGGAGGTCTGGGTCGCGGTGCGCCCGGAGAAGATCGTGCTCTCGAAGACGCCGGCATCGGAGCCCGGCCCGAATCAACTGAGCGGCACGGTCAACGAGATCGGTTATCTCGGCAACACCTCGACCTATCGGATCGAATTGCCGGACGGCAAGATCGTCGACGTGACCTCGCCCAATCAGGTTCGTCCCAAGAGCGGCCGCCACGCGGTCGATTGGGAGGACGAAGTCTATCTCAGTTGGGAGCCCTCCAGCGCCGTGGTGTTGACGAAGTGAGCGAGAAAGCCGGCAGCTACCAAGAGGTCTCGCTGGGCGGCAGTGAGAAGTTCCGCTCGTATTTCGACGAGCTCGCGCGGAAGGCGCAAAACGCCTGGCAGGGGATCGTCGTCTTTATCCCTTACGCCTGGCTGTTCATTTTCTTCCTCGCGCCCTTCTTCATCGTGCTCAAGATCAGCCTGGCGGAAGCGGTGATCGCGAGCCCGCCGTTCTCCCGTATGGTCGAGATTACCGAGGATGGGGCGCTGATCCTCGCGCTGATCTTCGATAACTTCCTCTATCTCTGGGAAGACGAGCTCTACGTTCAGACGTACCTCAACTCCCTGAAGATCTCGACCATCTCGACGGTGCTCTGCCTCCTGGTCGGCTATCCCATCGCCTACGGCATCGTGCGCTCGCGGCCGACGGCCAAGAACATCCTGCTGCTGATGGTGATCCTGCCGTTCTGGACCTCCTTCCTGCTGCGGGTCTACGCCTGGATGGGGCTGCTGGCGGACCAGGGAACGATCAACAGCTTCCTGATGTGGCTGGGCCTGATCGACCAGCCCTTGAAGATGCTCTACTCCGAGTTCGCGGTCTACGTCGGCATCGTCTATTCCTACGTGCCCTTCATGATCCTGCCGCTCTACGCCAACATG
>JANQEO010000012.1 GCA_028278325.1 Candidatus Binatia bacterium | reverse complement strand
TCGGCGGCGCGTGGCTCGAGGCTCTGTTCGACGAACTTATCCACGCTGTCCAGCACGTGTTTCGTCAAGGACTCGTCGTGTTGGTTATCCATGGATCGTCGTCCAATCGATGTCGACGGCCGTCAGCACTCGCTCGTCCCTTTAAGGTCGGCTTCCTTTCGATCCCAGGTATCCGAGGTGACGCCTTCCTCGCGCAGCTTGGCCTTGTTGATCTTGTCTGTGGCCGAACGCGGCAGTTCGGCGACCGTGCGAATAAAGCGCGGAACCATGAAGCCGGTCATGCGCCCCAGGAGATGATCGCATAGGCTCTGCGGATTGACTTCGCGGCCGTTCTTCGGCTCGACGGCGATCATGACCTCCCCCTCGCCGTTTTGGACAAGAGCCGCATAGGCCGCGACAGCGTTCACGCTCGGATGCGAGAGAACCTCCGTCTCGACTTCATACGACGAGATGTTCTCGCCCCGTCTGCGGATGACATCCTTGGTGCGGTCGACGTAGTAGTAGTTCCCATCCTCGTCCTGTTTCAGGACGTCGCCCGTGTGGAACCATCCATTGCGCCAGGCTGTCGCCGTGGCCGCCGGCATGCCGAAGTAGCCCGGCGTGATGACCCAGGGAACGTCGCAGCGCACGGACAGCTCACCGGGCGTGCCTATCGGAACCTCGCAATCGTTTTCGTCGACGAGACGGACTTCGAATCCATCTCGCTTCTTGCCGCAATAGCCCTTGTCGAGATGGCTGACGTGGCTCAGCGGCTCGGAAATGATCGAGGGGCCGACCTCCGTCATGTCGAACTGGGTGTAAATCTCCACACCGAAGCGTTCGGCAAAGGCGACCGGATCATGCGTCACGGGTTGCTGCAGGACTTTCTTGAGATTGTGATCCCGGTCCTTGGGGCCCGGTGGCGCCTTGAGAAGGAAGTCGGCCATCGCGCCGATCAGGATGGTGCCCGTCGTCCCCGTTCGATCGATCTGATCCCAGAATTCGTCGGCTTTGAACCGCCCCACGATGACGGCCGTGGCACTCTTCGCGATCACGCCCCAGAGAACATAGGCGCCGGCAATATGGAAGAATGCCGACGGGCTCATGTAGCGATCATCGGACGTCAGAAAGTGGAGCCCGTCCGTCGCCATTTGGTAAATGTGCGCATGCGTGCTCATCACCGCTTTCGACGGACCGGTGGTACCGGAGGTAAAGAAAATGCTGTGGACATCCCAGGCCTCGATCGGTGGATCGGGCGGGACGTAACTGGATCCCGGAGGTGGGCCGAGAACATCTCCGGAGAGCACTTCGACGTCGGCTCGGAGTCCCTCCGCGCCGCCGATCGCGACGATGGATTTCAGACTGCCGAGAGCCAGGCCCTCGAGTTGGTCAAGGTAGGTCGCATGGGCGATGAGTAGCGAGGCGTCGGCAAGACCGATCGCGTGCTCCAGCAAAGCGCCTTTGTAAGCCGGATTGAGAGGAGCATAGACCGCGCCCGCATAGTAGATACCCAGCGCGAC
>JANQEO010000005.1 GCA_028278325.1 Candidatus Binatia bacterium | reverse complement strand
CATGACTTCGACGTAGACCTCGGCGTGCTCGTTGATGCGATAGTTCGCGAAACCGCCGGCGGCGTACTTCTTGTCAGGACGCTGGATGTGGTTGTAGGGGCCGAAGTTGAAGACGTCGGCGCTGGTGCGGGGACGGAAGGTGTTGCCGTTGCCGGTGCCGCCGCCATTCCAGTCGAGCGCATAGTCGCCGACCAGATTCCAGTTCTCGTCGTACGAGAGGAATCGACCTTGCGGCGTTGTCGACGAACCGGAACATCGCGGGCCAGTCGCTCCAAGACCGACCGAGCAGTTGAAGTAGTCGCGCTCGGACTTGGTGACCGGGTCGAAGTCGCGATAGTCGATGTAGGCGGATGCGTGGCCGCGACCGTCGGCGAACTTTCCACCGACCGCGATGTTGGCCGCGATTCCGTCACCGTCGTCGATGTTGCCTTCCGGCACGTCGAACCCGACCTCTTTGTTGATCTTCTGCGCCACACGATTGCTATTGTCGTGCTGGTAGAAGCTGTACTGGATTCCACCGCGGACACCTTCGAAGTCGGTGTCGAGCACGAAGTTGACAACACCGGACACAGCGTCGGCACCGTAAACGGACGACGCACCACCGGTCAGAACGTCGACCCGCTTCACCAGGGAAGACGGGATGAAGTTCAAGTCGGGCGCGGAAGCGAAAGCGTCACCGGGCGACATACGACGGCCGTTGATCAGCACGAGAGTGCGGACCGAGCCGAGGTAGCGTAGTGAGACGGTCGCAGTACCCGACGAGCCGTTGGCGATCGTCGAGTTCTGTGCGGCGAATGCCTGCGGCAGGCTTGTGATGAGATCCTCGATCCGGGTCGTACCGGAGTAAGTGATCTCTTCGACATCCATCACCGTGACCGGGCTGAGTGCCTCGAGGTCCTGGCGAGGAATCAGCGAACCCGTGACGACGACCTCGGCCTCGAACGCCTGTTCGATAGCAGCCTCGATCGCCTCCTCGGTTTGATCCTCCTGCGCGATGCCTGGTATCGCGCCGGCTACGAGAATGCCGCAGACGAGCAGCATCCAAAGGTTCCTAAAGTTGCTGAACATGGCTCTTTCCTCCCCGGTTTAATGGTCCGTCGATGACCGCCCTTCAAGACGTCCTTGAGGGGCTTCGGTCCCTGAGGTCAGAAATGTGAGATCAGGAACTACTCTTAACAGCAGGAATCATGCCGGAATAGGGGCCCAGTTTTATCGAGATTGCATCTCAGTTATCCGAGAAGCCGGACAGCTCTATCCAGCTCTCCGAATATCGGACCTCATGGGTCAGAAATTATTGGTAGACTTGAAGATAGAAGGCCAAGGTGAGGAAAACCCCACCCTGCGAGTCCCCGGTGAATAGCAGACCACCCACCTCTTCTCGTCATCGCCAGACAAAGAAAAGAGGCGGCCCCGGGAGGGACCGCCTCTGAGTCTCACGTTCTAAGCTTCGACTTAGAAGTTGAAGCGCAGGCTCGTGAAGATGAACCGGCCGAGTGGATCGTAGGTTCCAACGAATCCAGTCGAAGACAGGTCCGGCGCAAGCGGCGGATCCGTGTCGAGGATGTTGTTGATGCCGATCGAGAACTGGTAGTTCTCGGCAAAGTTAATGGTCGCCGACAGATCGAAGTAGTTCTCTGCGTCGAGCTTGTCAGCGTTGTTGATGATCCACAGCTCCTGGTCACCAGGGCTTCCAATGTCCGGATCCGGGCTGAAATCGTCGTTATCGGTCGAGCCGATGTAACGCCACGCCAGCGAGAACACGGTGTTGAAGTTGGTCTCCCAGGAGAAGCGTGCACGGTGGCGCCACTCAGCCATGGGCTGGCCGCACTGCTCACCAAAGTAGCCGACGCAGTCGTAATCGGTCAGCGGGTTGGCGAAGCGGTTCTCTTCGACCCAGGAGCCGATCAGCGACATGTTGAGGAAACCGTGGTCGCCGAGGCTCGCGAGGTAGTTGAGGTTGACGTCGATACCACTGGCGTACAGGAAGCCAACGTTCTGGTTGTTGGTCTCGATGAACGCGTTGGTGGTGAGCCAGAGGGTACCACTGGTGTCGCGGTGGATGAGGCTGCAAAGGCTGGGATCGCCGGTGCGGGCGCAGGTCTGCAGGATGTCGTCGAAGTCGAGGGCGCCGATGGTGTCCTCGATCTCGATGTCGTAGTAGTCGATCGTGGCCGAGAAGCCGGGCAGACCCTGCGGGGTGAACACGAAACCGGCGGTGATGGTGTCGGCCGCCTCAGGATCGAGAAGCGGGTTACCACCCCCGAAGGTGTTGTACTGGCCGGCCGGGTTGGGAAGGATGTTCCCGTACTGGGCCGGGGTCACGCCGGTGCGGATGCACTCTTCGAGAGTCGCCGCGGGGACGCCGGTCGAGGGCTGGTTGGCACAGATGTCGTTGTTGCCGCCGAGACCGAAGTTCTGCGGGGCAAAGAGCTCGCCCGCGTTCGGAGCGCGCACCGCGTGGTTGAAGCCAGCGCGGAACTTCACCGAAGCTGACGGTGCCCAGGAAACCTGGATCTTGTAGGTGTCGTGGGAACCGGCAAGGCTGTAGTCAGAGTACCGATAACCAAGCTCGAGGGTGAGGTCCTGGAAGCCGGGGGCGTCCTGGACGATCGGCACGAGTGCCTCGAAGAAGTACTCGGTCACGTTGAAGCCGTCGTCGATCGGCACGGTCGCGCCGCCGAAGCCGGCGATGTTGCCTTCCTGCCGCGGCAGGTCAGGACGAATGTAGACGTACTCTTTGCGGTACTCGGCGCCGAGCGCGAGCTGGATACCCTCGGAAGCAGTCGGGAATGCAATTCCATAGTCCTCGAGGTCACCAGTGAGGTTACCGCTGAGCATCTGGGTCTCAGTTCCGGAGACCACCACCGCGTTAAGCGACATGTAGTCGATCGCTTCGTCAGTCACGCCACCTTCAAGGAAGATGTTCCAGGGCACGCAGTCCGGGTTGCCCGAGGAGCAGACCCATTCGCCGGCGTCGTTCTCGACGACCAGCAGCGCCTCTTGGATGCGCGGGATGAAGAAGTCGTTGATGTAGACCTGCGGCGAGGACACTTCGGCGTGCAGGCCATAGACGTCGTAGCTCCAGGTCTCGTTGATGTCGCCACGAATACCGGCAAGCAGGCGCCAGCTGGTGTGCTTGAGCTGGTCGGTACGCGGGCCACCTTCGACGTTACGACGAAGGACGACGACGTTTGCAATGTCATCCGGCTCGGTGAAACCGGCCTGGGTGCAGATCAGGTCGCGCTGCTGCTCCGAAAGCATCGGGTTGTCGCAGTTGATCTGATCGGTGCGACCGAAGTTTCCGGTCGGCGCGATCTGTGCGTCGGTGTAGTCGTCCATGAACATGACTTCGACGTAGACCTCGGCGTGCTCATTGATGCGATAGTTCGCGAAACCGCCGGCGGCGTACATCTTGTCAGGACGCTGGATGTGGTTGTAGGGGCCGTAGTTGAAGACGTCGGCGCTGGTGCGGGGACGGAAGGTGTTGCCGTTGCCGGTGCCGCCGCCGTTCCAGTCGAGCGCGTAGTCGCCAACCAGGTTCCAG
>JANQEO010000188.1 GCA_028278325.1 Candidatus Binatia bacterium | reverse complement strand
CTTGCGGAGCTTCATGGCCTGGAATGCCGGACGCGCAAAGGCGTACTCCTGCCCCTTGGCGAGGACGTGCCAGATCAGCACTGTCAGTTTCCGGGCAGTGGCAACGATGGCGGCAGCAGCTCCGCGCTTTGCTCGGATGCGAACGAAGAAGGCACGCAGTGGCCCTGGCGTGGACTGCGCCGACCACGCCGCCTCGACCAGCATCTTGCGCACGGACGCGTTTCCCTGTTTCGAGATCCGCCCGTGACGGGCCGGGCCTTCGCCGGACTGCCGCACCTTCGGCGTGAGGCCCAGATAGCTCGCGAGCTTCTGCGGGGTCGGGAATCGCGAGATGTCGCCGATCGCGCTGAGCACCATGGTCGCCACGATCGGTCCGACACCGGGGATTGTCATGAGCCGCACGGCACGCTCATCGGCCAGAGCCAAGCTCGCCAGTTCCCGGTCAAGGGCGGCCAGTTGCTCTGTTGTATGCTGGAGTTCATCGACGAGGCGGTTGAGGATCAGCCTCTCGTGCTCCGGGAGCGTCGCCTTGGCCAGGCAGCGCCGACCGGCGGGTCCGAAAAGCGCACCCTTGTATCTCGGGACCAGATTGGCATGAAGAAGTGCGTGGATGCGCGATTTCAGGCGAACCGTCTCATCGAGCAACCCCATTCGCTCACTCGCCTGACGACGTCGGCGAACAGTCTCCTCGTCAGCAGCCCAGACCTCGGGCAAAAACCCCGATGCCTGAAGGCGCGCCAAAGTGATGGCGTCGATCTTGTTGGTCTTGACACGCGCGTATGCGATCGCTCGCACCATACGCGGGTTCGCGATTACGACCCGCTCAACGAACGGCCGGAGCAGGCGCTCGATGGCCGCCGTGTTCCCGGTCGCCTCAAGCACCACTTGATCGTCCGGCCTCAGCGTGCGCCCGAAGGCGAGAACTTTATCTTGAACGAGGTCTATACGTTGTTCGCTCACCATTTTGCCGTCGTCCAGAATGGCGACCTGGGCAAACACGCGGTGGACGTCCATACCGATGACACGCATGCTCCTTCTCCTCCAAGTTTCGGGAACTGGCGGGTCAACACGACATCTACGGATCCGCGCTCGCAGCGCAACCGGGCAGGTCGTAGGGGCGGCCACGTAACAACTCGAGCTTTCAGCTCATGGTCAG
>JANQEO010000408.1 GCA_028278325.1 Candidatus Binatia bacterium | reverse complement strand
GCGGCGGGGGCAGCTACATGGGATCCGGTGGTGGAGGCGGTGGCGGGGCCATCGGGATCACCGCCTCCGGGACTATCCAGCTCTCGGGTTCAATCGTGGCCGAGGGGGGAAGCGCCGACCACCTACAGGAACGGGGTGGTGGTGGCAGTGGTGGCGCCATCAGGCTTCGATCGCAAGGGAACGTCGTCGTCACTGGAGTCGCATCAGTCGCGGGGGGCGTTTCGAACCTCTCGGGTGGCAACGGTCGATGGTTCATTGAGAGCTGGGCAGGGCAGTCCGTAGGCGACGTGGTGGCGACGGTTCCATTGGGCGTCTACTGACCCATCCCTGAACTCGAGAAGGACAACGGAGCTCCGTTGTGACCCCCGGTCAGTCCACCTGATCGGTGGTGTACGAGGGAGGCAAGAGACTTGTTCATGCAATGTTCTTGGTGATGTTGATCGTAGGGAAAACCACGATGTCCGGAACTTCCGGCCTGAGGAGCCACCTTGCCTGTATCGGTGAGGCACGCAGGACCATGTCGAACCCAACGAACCGCGGCGTGCAACCGGCGATGAAATCGATCGCCGTCACCCTGGCCCTCGTGATCCCACTCATCGCGCAGAGTGGATTCGGTCCTCAGCAGGTCGTTACGAACCAGGCAGACCATGCGTGGGACGTGTTCGCTATCGACATTGACGGAGATGGTGACGTCGACCTGATCTCCGCATCAGAGGACGACGACACGGTCGCCTGGTATCGCAACCTCGGGGGTGGTTCATTTGGTCCAAGGCAAGTGATCACCAACCAGGCGGACAATGCGAGAAGCGTATTCGCCGCCGATATCAACGGGGATGGATCGATCGACGTGCTGTCCGCGTCATACAACGACGGCACAGTTGCATGGCACGCCCAGTCACCGGTCGGCCAGTTCGGGCCGCGGCAGGTGATCACGAACCAGGCCCCCGGGGCCGAGTCCGTCTTCGCCGCCGATCTCGATGGAGACATGGACTTCGACGTGCTCTATGCGTCGTTCGGCAACAACACGGTCGCATGGCACGAGAACCTGGGGGGCGGATCATTCGGTCCTCGCATACTTCTCTCCGGCAGCTCGACACGCGCGAGGGTCGTCATGGCCGCTGACCTGGACGCAGATGGTGACCAGGACGTCATCGCCGCGTCGAGGGATGACGACAAGGTGGCGTGGTTCGAGAATCTCGGCGCCGGGAGTTTCGGTCCTCGCCAGGTCATCACATCCGCTGCCTCGGGCGCAAGCGGGCTGTCGATTGGCGACCTTGACGGTGACGGAGACCTCGATGTCGCCTCAACATCCCGGTATGACGACAAAGTGGCGTGGTACGAAAACATCGGGGCTGGCACCTTTGGCCCTCAGCAAGTCGTCGCAATCGAGAGCGATCCGGAGGACGTCCACATCTTCGATCACGATGGCGATGGTGATCAGGACTTGTTCACGGCGGCCGCGGGTGATGGAGCCATTTCTCTCTACGAGAACCTGGGTGCCCAGTTCGGGCCTCGGCAGATGATCACGACGTCCGCTCTTGGGGCAACGAGCTGCACGAGCGCCGACGTCGATGGGGACGGCGCGATAGACGTAGTCTCGTCCTCTTCTTCTGATGACAAGATAGCCTGGTACAAGAGCTTCTTTCTCACGTTGCCGCCGTGCGCGGGAACATGCCTCGACTTGATCTCAGGCGCCGCGATCGGGACACCCCTGACGGTTTGGCTCCAGTCTCCCAAGGCGAACGCACCGTGCTACGTCTTCGCTGACTCGACCCTCTTCCCGAACCCGGCAGGATTCCCGGTCGCGACCATCGGCAACACCACGTACTTCGCGCACCTGGCGTTGAGTCCCGGCCTCATACCGCTGGCCGACCCATCGGGCACGTTCGGGCCGAGTCTGACGAACCCCGTGACGGATGCGAACGGGAATTGGTACGTGGCGATTCTGGTACCCAACAATCCCTCCCTCCAAGGTCTGACTTTCTACGGCGAAGCGTTTGTCCAAGACACCGGGTTGCTGCCAAACGGGCTGTTCTGGCAAAGCAACGTCCTGACCGTCACGATCCACTAGGGTCGCGCAGCGTCAAGGCGGGTTGCGCCACGAGGAGGCTCGGCGAGCGAGTTGCCCAACAGCGAGACGATTCATGGCACACCGTTCTCACTTACTCATCGTAGTGCTTGTTCTCTGGCTCAGCCCCGCCAGCTTCGGTCAGTACACGGAGTCGTTCGAGTCAGCCGTGCCCGGCTCCTCGGCTTCAGACGTCTACTGCGCCGCCACTGGTGGGTGGACGACCCCGCCGTGTTGGCACGAGACCCTGGAGGCATGCACGGGTGTTAATCGGGCGTGGCGCCCGTGGACGGGCGCGACTCCATCCCCCACCACCGGCCCCAGCGGCGACCACACGTCGGGGACAGGCGTGTACATGTACTGCGAGTCATCCGGCAATGGTGGTACCGCGACGTTTGTGCTGACGAGTCCGGCGCTGCAGCTCCCGGTCGGCGGGAACCTGCGCTTCTTCTACCATCTCGATGGCCCGGCCATCGGAACCCTCGCCGTAGAAGCGGTGGGCCGCGTCGGAGGCTGGGCGCAGATCTGGTCCGTCAGCGGAAGTGTTGGGAGCGCGTGGATGGACTCGGGGCTCGTCCCATTGGCTAGCGGCACGAGGGCCGTGAGGTTCATCTACACCCCCGGTGGCCCGATCGAGGGTGACGCGGCGATCGACGACGTGACCCTGGACGGCTGGAGCGGTCCGCCCTCGACTCCGGCGCCGACGAACGCGAATCACGCAGCTGCCAGTCTGACACTGAACGGCACCACGACGTTCGTTGGTTGCCAGGGCGATCCCGTCGTCCTGGAGTTCTCCAGCACGTCGGTCGGGCTGCCTCATGACATCGCGGTCTCGAGGGAGCCCCTTCTCGCCTGCCCGATTCCGCTTGTCGATGACTCCTTCGAGATCGATGTGTTCAGCGCGCTCACCAGCTCCTTCCATACCGGGGGACCGGTCACGGGCTCTCTCCCCGTCGGCCTGGGTGTTGGCGCCAACCCATTCACCGTGACCGTGAACGCTCCGCTGGCCTCGGGGTCGTTGCAGGCCGGTGCGGCGGACCCCGCCGATCCCGACGGTGTCGCACTATCGGCGGCATGCACCTTTGCCGCCGGCTCGCCCGTCGGGCCCTTGGTGCTTAACCTTCTCGACGACAACTTCACGAGCATCGTCTTCGGAGCCCCTTCCCCCGTCTGTTTCCCGGCGACGTCCGTGACCTTCTACGGCACCTCCTACACGGAGGTCTTCATCAACTCCAACGGCGACGTCAGCTTCACCATGGGACACATGGACTTCACGGCTACCGCCGGCGAGTGGCTATCGCTCATGCCACGAGTCGGTATGGGCACTGATCTCGAGCCGAACATGTTCGGAACGATCAGTGCGCAGCCCCTGTCCGACGGCATCGTCGTGAACTACCAGAACGTGACCGAGTGGGGAACCGGGGGGATGGGCGTGACGAGCTATGACGTCGAGGTCTCTGCAACAACAGGCGCAGCCATCCTGAACTTCATCACGGACGGCACCTGGGGATTCACCCCAACCGTCACCGGGATCTCGAACGGATCACTTGGGACCCATCCTGGGCTCGTCACCTTCGACACCTTCGCAGGCGCAGGTCCGCTCACCGCCCTCCCTACGGACTCCTGGATCGAGGAGAACATCTCCGGGCAACCGATCGGCATCGGCACGAACTACAACAACGTCATCTTTAGCGGGGCCGACGGATCCACCGTGACGGTGAACTGAATCATCGGCGACATCGCTGGGCGCGTACCGTTCAACGGGCTCATCGCTGTTACCGGCGGTCACGAGTCCGGGTGCAATAGAGCCCGAGGTCAGCTCGCGGTAAGGCGTTTCGCGCTCCGGGGTGCGGTCAGCCCAGGGCTGTTCCCCGAGGTAGGGCTCCTTGTCACGAAGCACGACAACGGCCAGCCCCATGATGAAGGGAACGGCCGCCAGCATCAGTAGGTCTCCACCCTCCAGGGCGAGCGGACTCATGAGAACCAGGGCGAGTGCCGAAATCATGCAGACAGCAAAGATGAGCCAGCGAATCAAGCGAACGTCCTTCTGTAGCCTCTCTCCTCGCCGCTACTGCGTCACCTGAATCTCATGACCGTGCGTGGTCGCAAACACGCCGTTGGCCGCGTTGGGTGTGAAAACGGCGTGTTTGCGACCACGCACGGTCATGAGATTCAGGTGACGCAGTAGCGGCGAGGAGAGAGGCTACAGAAGGACGTTCGCTTGATTCGCT
>JANQEO010000358.1 GCA_028278325.1 Candidatus Binatia bacterium | reverse complement strand
CGCTCGATTTCTGGCGCATCGCCATGCGCCCCGGCAAGCCGCTGATGTTCGGACAGCTGGGTGCGCAGCGCGTCCTGGGAGTCCCCGGCAATCCGGTCTCCGCCCTGGTTTGCACGCGCATCTTCCTGGTGCCGATGCTGGCGCGCCTGCTCGGGCTCGAGGCAGTTGACGGCGCCACCCAGATCGGCATCCTGGCCGCGGACGTCGGCGAGAACGGCCCGCGCCAGCACTACATGCGGGCGACGCTCACGGACGGTCCCATGGGCGAGCAGAGCGTGACGCCGGTGCGGTCGCAGGACAGCTCGCTGCTGTCGCCGCTGGCCGGCGCCGACTGCCTGATCGTGCGTGCGCCGAATGCGCCTGCGGCGGGTGCGGGGGAAGCGGTGCAGATCCTGCCGTTGGATTTCTGACCGGGGTTGCCTCACCCCGTCGTGGAGCGTGATCGCGTCCGACGGGCCCGCCGTGGAAGCCGGATCAGAGAATCTCGTCTCTTCGTAGCTCACGCACCCGGCACGATGATGTTGATCAGATCGGGATTCGTCACTTTCGCATAGGTTGGCATGCTGGTGGCGTTGAAGACGATGACCTTCTTCGTCTTGGTCCTCTCGCCGGCATACGCCGCAAGCCCGCCCCCTAGTCCATGACCCGTCAAGCTGATGTTCGCACCATCAAGTTTGCGCCTTACAATACGGGCCAATTCCACTGCGGACCTGAACAGGATGTGCAATTCCGCCTGTCGAGGCGGACCAACATCTGCTGCCGCTGGCGGCTTCGTCAGTCCACGATAGGCGATCGTGATCTCATTCGTTCGCCTATTCTTGTAGATGGCAGCATAGAATCCGGATTTCTTGATGAGTCTGATCTTTTGCGCTGAATATCCGGCTTTCTCGAAGACAGCCTCCCATTTGGCGATGCGCCTGGTCGCGTCGGTCCGATGGCTTTTCCCGTATTCGCGATAGGCGTTCCGCGACATCAATGCGTACGGCAAGACCATCTCCGCGGTCTCGCGCTCGATCCTGGTGCCGGGGGAAGCCGGATGCGCGCGCGCGGCGGACCCGTCAAGTGTCAAGACGATGAAACGCCGGCCGGATTTGCCCGTCCATTCGGCTTTGCGGATATCGTCGGCGAGTTCCCGCCTAAGGTCTCGTGTGACCGCCGTCTCCTCGGCTGTCTTGACGGCCCGATCGTACAGGGATTTGCCCCTGAGGGCTACGCCGCCATTGATCGATGAAACGCGGCCGCTCGACGCCCAGCATCGCTTGCCAGAGAAGTCGACATACGTGGCCACCGTCATGAAGAGCTCGCTGGGATGGTGGTCAGGCAGGGGAGATCGGGCTCTCTCCGCGTCCAAGAGCCCGCGCGGCAAAGCGCGACAGAAACTCCCCTTCTGGTTCTTCAACCCGACTGCCGCCACGTAGGCGCGAAAGATCTCCGTCAGGTCACGCAGTTCCCGATAGACTGCAGCATAGCTGACAGTGCGTTTGTTGACGTCCGCCACGAGCGCATCGAGACTTGGGTCGTTGCCGGGCAAATCCCGTCCAGTGGCCGAATCGTGCCGGCGAACGAACATCTTGGGAAAGATCTGCGACAGATCGATGGCCTCGCCATCCGTCGCCAGCGATATCGGCTGCGGGCGTGCCGGCGAGGGTGCGCCAAGATAGCCGCGCGCCTTCAGGAGTGCGATCAGCCTGGAAGAGGCGCCCGTTCGGCGGATCGGGGCGTCAGACGGCGTCGAGCCGACAGTCTCGGTTTGCGGAACGAGGTCGAACCAAAGCCGGTGCCCGCGCCACTTTCTCGAGCGGCGTCGCTTGTCCGGGGCCGAGATCAGTGTCTTGGCCGCGTCGCGTGCTTGCGAGGAAACATAGCCCGGGACCTTCTCTGCCCTCACCCGTCTCGCTGTGCTGGGACTCAGGGCCGGCACGCCTGTGGAAAGCTCTTTCAGCAGGAGATCGGCCTTGTACAGGATTTCGCCGAACCGCGTCGTACGGAGCCAGCCGGGCCGGAACACCAAGCGTGTCCTGAGATTGGGGTAAGCGGATTCGAGACGCTGCCACAAACGACGATAATCGCGTCTCGCCGAGATGGAGCGAACCCGCAGAGACTTGGCCGCTCGGCCACGGCGGCGCACACATTGATCGAGTTCGGGCTTCGCACTGAATTCGGACTTTATGCGGCGCCAGAGTTCCTTGGATGCCCGCTCGCCCTCCCGACTCCAAGCCTTGCCGTCGTCGGGATCGAGACTGAAATATGGATCTCCCGGCGCACACGCGAGACGCAATGCAGTTAGAAAAAGTGCGGCGTCGATGCTTTCGCCGCGATTGGGTCTGCCTGCCAGAACGATCCGGCCATCGCCCAAAAACACGCCTTCGAGATCGATCTTCAGGCTCAAGCGCTCGGCAGCCGCCCTGCTCAGCGAAATCCCCGCTGGAGCAGGCGCCGCAGCATGATGGGCAGGCTCGAGTATCGCATACCTGCGTGCCGGTCGTGTCACACGCACGCGTGGCGTCGTCAACGTATGTTTGACGTAGGGCCAAACCTTCGGCGACGTGGCGAAGGCCCCGCATCCGAGACCACATGACGCACTTTCTTTGACCAGCGTGTAGACCAAATCAGCCGCCGTCCATCCTGTGATGTCAGGCAAGGGTTCAACGAGCTCATAACTACAGGAAGAGTCGAGACTGCAATAACCGTGCTGGGCATCAGCAGAAGACGTCACGAGAACAGCGGCCGTGAAAATGATTGGGTGCTTCACTGGCTCCACCCCCTGTCTCGCCCCCAAGCTCGTCTCGAAAATGCGTCGCCGGCAAGGATGCGTCTGCATTAGAGCAGGCTACTCCAACCCCTGCCCCGGTCAAGTCCGAGTTCTCAGCCAGTCGCCACGCCGTTGGGCCACGCATTCATTTTGTGGCATGCTCTTGGCAGCGCTCGTCCTGGGTCACGCATGGGGGCGGACCGGTGTCTCGTCACGGCTGGAGATACTCGCGATGGACAGGGACGACTGGAAGGAGCACCAAAGTACGTGGCCACAGCGTCGCAGGCCAGTTCTGCAATGTGAAGATTGGCACTCTGTTGACGAGTAATTGAGGACCTTTTGTGTTTCAGTTCGGCTGGTTCTGTTTCTTTTTTCTGATCTTGGTAGGTCTGAACGCGAATACGGCGGACGCTGTGGAATGCGCCTTGGATCGAATTGCCTGTGAGCTTGTCTGCGAGGACGGGACGCGGAACGACACCACCATTGGCACGCGGGACTGGAAGCGCTGCTGGCCAGGTAGTCCGTCTCACATTGCCGAGGCCGAGCGAATCCGGCGCGAGACTTCCTTGGTCTGGGTATTCAAGCGCAGAAATTCCCACACGATCCACCTGCAATTATATTCACAGAAGCGGCGTGGGTGGGTTTGGCCTGCGCCGCAGCGAGTCTGGATATTGAGCAATGACGAGATATTCGAGCGATCAATAAATTGCAAAAAAAATGAGAAGATATGTTATGGAGCATGGATAAAAAATAGATCCAGCTATTATTGGGGGTGTGGATATGATTGCAAACAAGGGTGTAAAGATTGCTGTTATACATGCGGATCGGGCAGAACCAACACTTACAATCTGAACCCATGACCAGCTCGTAGCCGAAACTATCAATTCCAATCACGCCGACTAGGTGTCGAACGTGCAAGCCCGGAACCCGCGCCGTGACTGATCAGCCCCTTCGCACGAGGGTCCCGCTCGCAGCCTGATTTCTCAAGGTCATGCCTGGGGCAGTCGCTACGGACGCAAACCGGAAATAGCCTCTCGGTCAGGTTGGCGCTTGCCGGGGCCGGACTTGAGATAGCAAGCGCGCCTCCTCTTTATGAAGGTAAAGGCCTTGCAGCGGCGACGGCTTTCGCAAGCCTTGCCGCACGAGGCCAGGCTAGATCGCCTGAGGGGCTTCTTCCGAATGTTGGCGCCATAGATGCGAACCCCACGAAAGATCTCGAAGTCCGGAAATTGCGCTGACCGTTCGGACCCCTCCGTCGATCTGGCCTTCGTGTCGAGCATCGCCCCTGCGGTGCCCGTAACCTTGTCCTTGGCGCGGCGCGTGCTGCTGGTTTTCTTTCGCTTCTTGACGCTACCGGTCATAGAGGTGATCGCTGCTTCACCTGCATCGACCAGGCGAATGAGGTTCTTGTCGTGCACGAGCCACACGGGCACCTGAACCCAAGCCGTTCTCCCGGTGATGGACCAGGGGACAATGCTCTCGACCTCGTCCGCCAGATCTCCGAACTTGAACTGTCTTGGATAGACCGGGATGCCACCCAACGACCTGATGCTCTCGGCCAGCCTCTTCGCGCGCTCTGCCGCCAGCTTCTCCGCGCTGCTGGGAGCGACGATTGCTTCGAGCGCCCTCTCGGCTGCAAGGGAGACGCCGTGTTGATACCGGATAATCTGAATGGCAGGGTCCTTCGCCGCCTCCAGTTGTGAAAAGAAAGCGTCAAGGACAGAACCAGGCTCGGGCGAGCACTGCACGAGAATCAGGTTCACCCGGTTCTTGCGCAGATCACTTATCAGCCGCTTCGCGCCGAAATCCTTCGGTGCCCGATATGGCCCAGTTCCCCTCACCTTTGCATTCATGTCGACGGAGACGAAAGCCAAGATGGTGCGTTGTCCCGCGACCGACCCCACTCTGCGCACGCCCCAAGGCAACCGGTTGGTGGCGACATAGAGCGCGTCCAACAGGGGCTCCTGCTCCTCGCCGCCGCCAGCGAACTCGCGGCTGTTCTGGCGTATCGTCCGACTGACCTCCGAAAGCGATCTGAACGGGTGCATCTGAAGCTTGGGTCGGTCGTCCAACTCGTTATAGAACATGGCGCCGTAGAGCTTGTGCTTGTGCCAATGGGCCTTCGACCCGGACAGCCGTTCCAGGATGGACATTAGGACGCGCCTGCCCTCGGGCACCATTGATCCGCTCGCATCGATGACGAATACCACCCGGCGCACGGCGTCGATGCCTTCGAGCCGAAGCTCGCGAACCTTAGATGGGTTCGGGAAGCGCAGCACTGTCTTGATGAGCTTGACGCTCTTCTTGCGAACTCTTAGGGAGAGTGGCTTCACGCTCAGCACCGGCAGCGGATCGGGCCGGCCGTGGTCTTCGAGCATGTATTCCTCAATGCTATGCAGGATGGAGTCACTCACGTTTTTGGTCATGAACTCGGTGATTCTATCTTCCGAAAGCCAGAACCGCAACGGCGCACGGTCCGTCTCGTGGATCAGCTCACTAAACGTGACCGCCTGTCCCGAGCCGGTGACGTAACCGCGGTCTCTGCGGACATAGGCCGTCCGTCCCCCGATCGACCCACCGAGGGCAATCTTGAGGCTCTTTGCTGTCGTTTTCAGAATTGCGAAAGCCGGCCTTTGCGGCAACTCGCCCCCCGTCTCCTCGAGGTTGGCGCCCTTGTACCATTGAAGCGGATGCAGCATCGGAATGAAGAGCTGACGCCCTTCGGCGGCGGCCGTCCGGATCATGCCGACGCAGAGCAGCAAGACGAGGAAGCACTTCGCCATCGTCTCTTCGTCGCTTCTATTGAACCCAGGCGAGTGTGTCGGGCCGTCCGCAATCGCGGGCCAACTGCTTAAATGCAGCCGTGTACCCTCTGGCTGAGAAGACGATCTCGAGCGGCATGCCAGAGATGGCGTCGCGCCCGAGAATCGTGACCTGCCGGCCCTTCTTGATCGCATTCATTACACTGGTGTCCCATGAGGGCGGTCCGATCTTGCCCTGGTTCCATTCCAATTCGTACCAATGCCTGCCGTCCACCTCAGCCATGATCTTGTCGCTTGTCGAGAACGGATTGGGGTGCGCCAGCCAGATATTGACGCGACCCTCGGAGCCCGAATTGTAGGCCTCGATCTTCATGACGGGCCTCTTCCACGGCGGTGGTCCAACGATTCTCTTGGGCGTCGTAGCGATTGCGCAGACCCTGCTGAGGGAAATCTCGCCGCGGTAATACGAAGCCCAGTCCACATGCTTCTCGTAGCCGTCCTGTGTCGACATATCCGGCGGCCCGGAAGAATAGGATTCCTTCATCAGTAAGTCGAACGCACGGCGGGTCAGAAAGCGCGACAGATAGAGATCCTTGTCCCGCGTGTATCTGAGAATTCGATCACGGACCTTGGACGAAGGCGGCCAGCTGATGCGGGGTGGATCCGCACCCGCCGATTCATAGCGTGCGTGCAGGACAAATTGGAGATGGCGCTTCTGCGCGCTCGTCAGGCTCAGTCGGTCTTCCTGCTTCTTGCCGGGAGACGGAGAGCCCAGAAGCTCGTCGAGAAACACCCTGCAGTCCTGCGCCATGCGATTCAGCATGCCCAGAAAGCCGCTCGGGTCGAAGAATGCGCTCTTGTAGAAGCCGCCCTTTTCGTCATACCAGGTCAGATAGAAGCCGGAGTTGTCCCGCAGCTGGCGCTGCAGCGGGCCTTTCCAGAAGATCCCTGATGGCAGCCTGCTCGTCTTGGTCACTTCGGTGCGCATGTTCCTGACGAGAATGGAATGCTCCGTCGTTTCGCCAGGGAGATCGAGCGTCAGCGCGACGCGGTCTGCGCCGACCTTGGCGTCAGGTCCCAACACAATCGCGACCTCGGCGTCCGGGACGGAGCGCCGGATCGGCCGTAGCAACAGCTTGCAAGTGCGCGAGGCGTCCCGCTTGGCTTGGAGAGACCAGGACTTGACACGCCGGGCGACCTCGTAGCCGGCTGCCTCCCGACGACCGGCAGCGTGCCCCGAATCGACATCGTGAATGTAGGAGATTGCTATACGATTCTCGGCATCGATCCATTCGTACCCGCCGCCGTGGAGACCGGCAAGCTGACAGAATGGTCTGTCCCGACCAGAGGCGAAACAAGCGCTGCTTCCAGCCAAGCTCAACTTGCCTCCTTTCCTGCTGTCGCTCGGGGACAGGGAATAGGCGCGGCTCCTCGAAGAGAGGTGCGTCCGCCAGAGATTACCAATTCTTATCTTTTTGTCATAAATCAAATTTCCGAGCACCCGAGAATTCGCTCTATTTAAGTGCGTTTCAAAAGCAAGCACAGGATCACAAGAATTAATAAATGTAAGAACAGTCACAATTATTCGAAAATAAGCTATTGACGATTTCATCTCCATTGAAATTCTAAATCCCGCACGGCAGGTTTCTAACCCACAAAAATAGGTCGGCTTTCTTCTTGCGGTAGCGCTCGCAGAGTCGCCATACGTGTGCTCAGGCATCCGCACGCGCCCTAGTCGCGACCGGCGACCCGTGACCCTTCGACAAGAAACAACTCGGCGTCCGTGACGTAGACTGCCTGGCAGCGGCCTTCGGCCAGACGCGCGGCCACCCCGTCCCTGACCCGGCTCAGTGTTCTGATGATCTCATCCCTATCAGTCTTCACAAGATGCTTGTTTCGCTGGCGGAATGCATCGGTCGCCGTCTTCGGCAAGCGGATCTTCGGAACCTTCTGCTCGAGCAGTTGAGAAACGGGCCGTTGCGCTATGGCTTCGCTCTGCTGGTGCGAGGTGCTGCCCAGTAGTCTGGCGACGTCCTCCAGCGCGGCGATCAGCTTGCGATACGCACGCTTCGGGATGATCTGGCCGGTGCTCTCCGCGATGACATTGGCATCGGTCAAAATCTGATCGCGGCGAACCGACACGGCTCGCTCGGCGCGCCTCTCCCGGCTCTCGGCCTCAAGTCCAATGGTGTGCCAGAGCTGCCTCGCCGCCGGGATCGGTTGGCGAAGTTCGCCCGACCCCTGCTCATGGATACGACCTGCCCCGCTCCGGTTGACCGCTGCCATAAGGTAGGCGTTCCCGAAGGCCGCGGTGCGCGCGGAATAGACCGCGAACCACTTGCCGCGCATGCCCTGGCGCGCTTTCCTGGCGACGAGTTCCATGACGGCGCTTGCCGCAGCGATGGGTGCCGACCAGCTCTCCTTGGCGATAATCAGGCGATCGAAGTCCTGCTCTACCAACCTGTCCCTGATTGCATCGAACAACCGTCCGACCTCATCGTCGCTGAGATAGGTAGGTGCGCTCTCCACCTCTCTGTCCAATTCGGCAAATCCCGTAAAGGTCTTGGGCGATGCAAGGGATCCTCCCGCCACGATCTCGTCCCAGACCACTTCGACAGTGATCTTCTCGCGGTCGCGGTCTGCAAACATGCTCAGGCGAGGCAGGTCGACGAGGTTCAGTGCCGCACGAGAGGCAACGATCCGCAGTCGATAGGTCAACGCGCTCCGTTCGACATCTGGGCTGAAGCCGGCCGGCAGGTCGAGCCGCACAATATGCACATCGCGTGCACTCGAAGCGTTCTTCAGGCTGAACTGCTTCAGCGACTTGAAGGACTTGGCCGACACGAATGCCTGATCCGTTCCCGCGAACGGATTGTTGATTTGTCTGGTATCGAAGTACTGCCCCTCGACCTCCTTGAACACCGCAATGCGCTCGGCAGCCGCAGTCGTCCTCAGGCGCGCGACGTAGTTGACCGTCCGCAAGAGCGATTCGGCGAGGCCGGCGCTGGGCAGGTCCCGGCCCGCGAGATCGCAGAGCCTGATCGGCACCGCCGATGGGGCGACCGGTCGTCCCACGGTCCTGTTTGCGACGCCCCGTGCCGCCCGTTCGTCCTCCTTAGTGCCGGACTTGGTCTCCGCTCCTGTCACCCGAGAGACTGCCGGGGCAGCATTGCTGCGGGAGGATGCAAGGGGTGGAGGACCACCCGTTGCCGAGAGGCCAGGGGATGCGGCGTCGACCGGATGCAGAATCGGTCGCCCGGGGTTCGCGGGATCTTTGAGGATCTCATAGGAACGCCGCAGCCGAACGTAGCGGATACCATGCGCCTTGGGATTTGCCGGCAAGACAATGGGGCCGTTCATATATTTCCCACTGAAGACCTCGACATCGCGGGTAACCCAGAGGCACTTATATTCATACCCAGGGGGGGACAGGTGCTTCCATACACCATAGACGGTATTCGCATAAAACATAGCGAATTTTCCGTGCGGTCCTCCGCAGTTTCCAACTGGTAGCTCAATATCTGTCTCGAAGATCAGGCAGCCGTCGAGTCTGTACCAGTCATTCGCCCAATGTGTGGGCAATCGATACCGGCTCGGACAGTTTGATCTAGAACCATCCGAGATCTCGACGTTCCTGCCACTTTCGTACGGCGCTGGCGTCGTTCCATCCGATGCCTCGGCCAAGTCAAGTGCGCCCACTACGAGTGTCAAACAAGCCGCCAAGACCCCTACCCTGGTTTGTTTCATCGTCATCGTCGAGCGGCTTAGTGCGACTGCAGGATCTTCGCCGGATCCGTGCGGGCGGCATGGCGTGCCGGCAGAAAAGCAGCCGCGACGCCGACCAGCACCGCGCCGGCAACGATGTGGGGCGCAAAGCTCAACACCGGCGCGAAGATCATTTCGATCGCCGCATCCTCGTATTGCTGGCTCAGGAGCGCGCGCGCTTGGTTGACCATGACCATCCCAACGGCGATGCCGAGCAACGAGCCGACGATCACCATCAATGTGGTGGACGTGACCTGCGTAAAGGACAGATCGCCGATCCGCATGCCCAGGATGCGCCAAAGCGCGAACTCCTTCTCCCGGATCTTGGCGCTCGAGAAGATGTTTGCGCCCACCGTAAGCCCGACAACGAGGACAATCAGGGCGAGTAGCGGCACGAAGATGTTCCAGGCGATGTCTTGGATGTCCAGCACCCACTTGAACTTCCAGATGTCCGATTGCGGCCGGTAGCCGATCTGCGCCAGCTCGTGGAACACGGGGATCACGTCTCGTACGGTCATGGTATAAACGTGTAGACGATCCTCCCAGGGGAACTCCGCAAAGGAATCGACCTCAGTCCCAGAAACGGCCCAGGCGTTACTAGCCTTGTTGAGCGGCAGGCGCTTGGTGCCGCTGCGATCGCGCTTGACCTGATCGAAGGCTTTGAGAGTGGTGTTCGGCAGATAGAGCTGCCGTCCGCCTTCCGCTTTGGATATCACCCCTGCGATCCGCATTGTGACCCGAAATCGCTTTCGCACCCGGCCCGATCGCGTGAAGGTCGGGATCTCAACCACAACCGGCCTTCCGACAAAACGGTCGAGCCCGACTTCGTTGTCCTTGAACTCCGCCGGATCAAAAAGGTCGACGAGGAGCGCCGACGTGACGATGAGCTCGAGTTCGCGCGGCGGGCTGGCAAAGAAGTCGCCCGCCAGGAAGTAGAGCAACTTGTACTCGGGGTCGTCCTGGTGCAGGCCCATGGCCGTATAGGGCGTCGTACTCCCCGAGTTCGTCACCAGGCGCACGGTTCCCTCGCGGCGCCCGACAACCGCTTCCACGTTCGGCTTCGCCAGGATTTGCCGACGGTCCGGAAAACGGTCCGGCTTCGGGCGGTTCTCGCTGCGGGGCTTGATTTGGATGCGATTGAGACGCGAGCCATTCTTGATCGAGTAGTCGACGAAGTCCTGCGTGCCGATAAGCAGTGAGGCACAGATCGCAATCTGGCAGATCCCAGCAACCAGCGCGACGAGAACCAGAAGCAGGAAGACCGGCCGAAGAAACGTCTCCCGCCAGACTTGGCGCATCAGGGTGTCCAGGCCAGCACGCGGCCACCATCCCCTGAGAGTCCGCAGCGCGGAGAACGCGGTCTGGCTCTGGGCGATGACGCCGTTTTGGGCGATGCCGTCCGGTCGAGCACAGCCGTCGACCGACACCGGTGTCAGCCGACCGTCGCGCATCATCAGTTGCCGGCCCACATCGAAGAAGATCTCGTCGTGGGTTACGACGATCACGGTGAAACCCTCGGCGGCCGCGTCGATCAGGAGCTGCTTGACGTGGCGTTTCTTATTCTCATCGAGACTGGCCGTCGGCTCATCTGCGAGCACCATCGACGGCTTGGTCGAGAGGGCGCGCCAAATCGCGGCCCTCTGGCGTTGGCCGCCAGAAGCTTTCGCAGAGGACCGCTCGAGGATTCTCTGGTCGAGTTCCTTGAGCGTGAAAAAGTGAGTCGCCTCCGCGGTCAATTCAGGCAGTGACAGCAGATTCCCCTTGGCGCCGTCTGCCAGACGGGACGGCAGCAGAATGTTGTCGGCGAGCGTCAGATGCTCGAATAGGCGCCCTTCCTGAAAGACAAACCCGATATTGTGAGCCCTCACTTCGTCGAGCCACCAACCCGGCCGACCGTTGATCTCCTGGCCGTCGAACGAATACTGCCCGTCGAATCCCTGGTCCAAGAAGCCGACAATCCGCAGCAGCGTTGTCTTGCCGCTGCCACTCTCGCCTCGGATGACGACGAACTCTCCTGGATAGACGTCCAGATCGACACTGGCCAACGCCTCGGTCGTGTCGCCCGTCGAGCTGTCGTAGACCCGTCGGATGTCACGTAGGCTGAGGAGCGGTGCACGCTCCGGCCTGCCGGCCTCAATGGACCGCTGCTCGCTCGCGTCTCTTAGATGCCAGTTGCCCGTCGCCACCTTGCTTTTCTCCGGTTGCCCTGGACCGTGATCCTCCATGGCCACGTGCTGGGCCAGCGCTACGGCATATAACCAACGGGCATCCAAATTGCGCCTTTCAGGTCGAACTCCTCCGTTCTCGCATCGAGGAAGTCGGCCAGCTGGTCGGCCGCCTCCTTGATTCGCCTCTGCAGGCTCAGGCGCTCCTTCGGCGTCAGGCCCTCGAGAAACTCGATATTGAAGGACAGAAGCTCGGTCCGGAACTGAATGCCGAGCTTCTTCTTGATAATCTTGGCGATATCATCCTTCGGATTCGGCCGCTCGCCCGCAATCGCGGCAATGCTCTCCTCCACGGAGGCGCGCAGGTCCGTGGCATCGAGGCCGGTGGTCGACAGCACAGAGAACAGGTTCAGCAAGCGCTGGACTGTATCCTTCTCGATGCGGATTTCCGCCGATAGAAGATCCGTGTTCTCGGGCAGGTAGCCCGGCTGCACCAGGATGCCGCCTTTGCGGTCGTCAATGTTGAACTTGACGCCGGCTTCCCGCAGGCGCTCCAACTTCTCGCCGTCCAGCACCTTGAGAGGTATCACGATCGAGTCCGATACGATCTCGGCTTCGCCCAAGAGCTTGTCGGCCTCTTCTCTAGCGGTCTTGGCCTCGCCTTGGACCGATTTCTTGACGGCAACCCCAATGTGAGATTCCAGCCCAGGGGCCCAGGGTATGAACACACCGCCCGTATCGTCGGCCACACGCCGCAGGACGCTCTCGAGGTTGGCGCCGGCGACCGGGCCCGCTTGCACCGTAATGGCCGTAATATTGCTGTCGAGCAAGAGGTTGGCCACGTCGACCGGTGTTTGACTGGCGGGAACGCTGTCGTTGATGGCACCTGTGGTCAGTGGTTTGGCGTCCGCGTTGAGCACGGCGAGAACGACGCGCTTGGCCCCTTTCTGGGCTTCATCCGTGCTCCAATCGAAGAGTTCGGCCGCCATGTAGAGCGCGTCCAGCACCGGCTCTGCATCATCACCGCCACCCGCCATCTTGACCGCATAATCGCGCAGGCGCTTGGCCGCGGTCTCTACGTCGGCAGCGGGAACGATCAACGACTTCTCTTGGTCATCAGCGTCGCGGAAGAAAACGAAACCGATCCGGGTGTCGGTCAGCAAGCCGCTCACCGCCGATTTGATGGCGTCGATCAGTTCGTCGGCCACCTCATTGGCAATCGAGGCCATCGACCCCGTGGCATCGAAAACGACGCAGAACGTCACGGATTCTAGAGTCTTTCGCACCTTCTCGACATCCGCTGTCTCGATCTTTGCGACAGTCTTCGGCGTGATGGTCGCCGGCAGCAGCACGTGGTAGATCCGCTTCTCCGTGCGTCCCATGAACTTGGTTGTGAAACTGTCCAGGACCGGATAGGGGCGCATGGCCTTCTCGCGCGCAAGCGTGGTCTTGACGTTCTCTTCGAAGCTCGCCGCAAACGACACTTTGTCGCCCGTCTCGAAGAACTTCCTGATCTTCTCCTCGTCGTCCCAGGCCTGCACTGGATTGCGATCCTTGGACAGCGTGAACGGCAAGAAGTGCAAGGCCTCCCGGGTCGCCCATGCGTGCACCTGGTCGGCACGAACATACCCCACATCGCCCTTGTCCGCCTCGTCCAGCGTCTGGGCGCGAATGCTCGTGACCTTCAGGTATGCACCCGACTCCTCCATCACGTAGTAGGGCTGAAGCAGTTGCAGGTCGAACGCCGGCGGCGATGCGTCGTCGGGCTTGGTGTAGGCTTTGATCTTGTTCGACCCGGCAACGACCTTCCTGATGAGGCCTGTCTCCGGATCCGTGACCAGCCCTTCACGCTTCTCGGCTGCAACCCCGCCAGAGCCGGCGACGACCAGAACAGACAATGCAAAAAGAACACGTGCTCCCAGCGATGGCATTGTACCCCTGAACTCCTTCAATATTTGCGCATCCTCTTATTACTGGAAATTCGCAAACGATCGTCAAGGGGTCGCTTTCACGGTTGGTCGAATGAACGGCCGCCGATCGCCAGTCAATAGCCGCATTGTCCAAGCGAAGAGGTTCGTGTCGCGCACAACTGGGTCAGCCGCGGCCGTTTCCGATTCTCACGAAAGAGCTGCCGTTCCCGCCGGCGACGCGACGACCGGCGCCAGGACCTCTCCGCAACACCTCGTCACTGTGTCGGAGCTGACGGACTTCTGCCGTTGGACAGCGCGTGACTGACCGGAGTGAAATAGACGTGGGCCTGGTCGACGGTCATGGTGCTGCCGGCGGCCACGGTGAACGTCATCTCCATGGTGTAGGTGGTGCCGTCCACGTCACCGATCAGGGTCGCCTGGAAGGTCCCCAGATCACGACTCGCGAAGCCGCGGGCGCGCGGACCGTCGCTCGCCTATGCACGAGTCCAGGTCGTGGTGTAGGCACTCGGCGGCACCGCCACCGCCCGCCCGATCTTCTGACCGAGGGCCGTGGGCGTCGAGAAGCCGGGCAGCAGGAAGGCGCGCAGGCCATAAGCGGGTGCTTCACCGGCATCCGACACCTCGCAGGTCCTGCTCGTGCTGTTGAAGGCGATTTGCGCATGGGGGGTCACCAAAGGCGTGCCGGTGCCGGAGCAGATGACCTCCGCGGCCAGGGCCGAGCCGAGGCTCGCGGCCAACACCCACGCGGCGATGGCAAAGGCGAGCGCGACGGTGGCGATCGCGCCTATGACGCGGGTGGCGGTGTCCTCCTGTGCGACCGTGGGCTCGTCCCTCGCCGCTTCGTGAGCCAAGCCGACAATGATCATCGCTCAATGCTCCCCTCTGCTGCCCCTCCGGGCCGGCCCACCCGCGCCATCGGCCACGACCGTGCGAGCCATAAGGACCTGTGGAATCGATAGATAAAGTCTGTGTTAAGGAGTGTTAAAGGACGGTTAACGGTCCCGCCGTTCCCTGTCCTGCCGGCGGCCCCGGTGGCGATTGCGACGATCATGACAGCGAGTTGACGAACGTGGATGCTGCGCCCAAGTCCCGCGGCCCGATGGCCGGCCCGAAGGTGATCGACCGCGCGACCGCCTTCGCCGGGCCGATGGCCGCCACTCTCCTCGGCCAGCCGAGGCCGAAGGGCCTGATCCAGGCGGATCTGGCGGACCATCCGCCGCACGGCATCGCCTGAGGCCGAGCAGGGACCGACACGGCCATGGCTCCGCTGCTCTCTCTGCAGGACGTCCACCTCACCTTCGGCGGCGAGTCGCTGTTCGAAGGCGTCGAGCTCTCGGTCTCGGCAGGCGAGCGTCTCTGCCTGGTCGGCCGCAACGGCTGCGGCAAGTCCACCCT
>JANQEO010000277.1 GCA_028278325.1 Candidatus Binatia bacterium | reverse complement strand
GCTCAAGGAAACTGGCGGACATGAGAGGCTCCTAACAAGGTTTCTCTCAATATTGCCGTAACTTTCTGCCTGAAAGAAAGTTTATACGCGCTCGCCCTGGCCGTCGGACAGCGACGCGTGCCGGGACCCTATCTTGCGGGCTACCATGTTCCAATGCCGCCGACGGCCGAGCAACGCCGCATCGTCGCCAAGATCGAAGCGCTGTTCTCCGAGCTGGACAAAGGCATCGAAAGCCTCGAAACCGCGCGCGAGCAACTCAAGGTCTACCGCCAAGCCGTGCTCAAGCAGGCGTTCGAGGGCAAGCTGACGGCCAAGTGGTGCGCCGATAACGCCGCCGAAAAGTGGCGGCCCTCGACGCTGGGTGAGCTTTTCTCCCTGGTAATGTCAGGATCACGCGGCTGGGCCAAGTTCTATGTGGAGAGCGGCGATCTGTTCATTCGCGCACAGAACCTGAAATACGATCGGCTTGACCTCTCGGATGCAGCGTTCGTCCAGTTGCCGGATCAGACAGAAGGGAAGCGAACACGAATCGCTAAAGGTGACTTATTGATCACGATCACTGGTGCCAACGTCACCAAAACGGCCGTCGTGACGAACGACCTCGGCACGGCCTACGTGAGTCAGCATGTCGCTCTTTGTCGGCCGGTCGAAACGGTGGATTCCGAGTATCTCTATTGGTTCTTGGTCGCCGAGGCAGCTGGACGCCGCCAGCTCAACAAAGCGGCATATGGAGCCGGGAAACCCGGTCTGAATTTGGACAACATCCGATCTGTGGCCGTCTCCCTCCCGTCTATCCCGGAGCAACGAGAGGTCAAGGCACGGATCCGTCGAATCATGTCGATCGTTGAGAACCAGATTTCGAGCATCGATACCGAAGTCCAACGAGCCCAAGCCCTACGCCAATCCATCCTACAAAAGGCCTTCTCCGGCCAACTCGTCCCCCAAGACCCCAACGACGAGCCCGCCTCGGTCCTATTGAGTCGTATCAAGGCCGAAAAGGCCGCCCGCGCCGAGCAATCCAAGCCGCGCAAGCGGTCGCGGAAATCGGCCGCATGAGCGACCGCTACGACACCAGCGGCAACGTCGAGGCTCAGTTCGAGCCCGGCTCCGACGACCGGGTCCTGGCCAATAAGCTCGGTGTGAACGATCCGGACGAGATGGATGCCATCGAGCTGGATCTGCTGGTGCAACTCCACGACGCCCTGGTGGACGAGCTCACCGCCGACCAGGTCTTTCGCGCGGAAGACCTGCGCGAGTGGCATCGCCGCTGGCTCGGCAACGTCTACCCCTGGGCAGGCCAGTACCGGACGCTGAACATGGCGAAGGGTGAGCTCATGTTCGCGGCGAGCACGCAGGTACCGCGGCTGATGGACTGGCTGGACCGCGAAGTGCTCTCCGCGCACACGCCCTGCGAGGACATGCCCGAGGAGCGCCTGGCCGAGGCCATCGCGACGGTGCACAT
>JANQEO010000178.1 GCA_028278325.1 Candidatus Binatia bacterium | reverse complement strand
TACCGGATCGCCACCGGGCCCAGAGAGGGCCAGAAAGTGTTCACCCTGCAAACGCTGCCGGCCGAGCCGGACGCGCCGCGGCCGGAGGTTGCCGAGAGCGCGGGCTTTTCACTGCATGCGGTGCGGTCCATGTTCGTGACAAGCTCAAAAACGCTTGCAGCGCTGATGCGCCGGACGTGGAAGAGTAGCGCACGGCTCGCAGCGCTGTCTGCCGTGCTTGCCCGACAGTGCTCGCGTATGTCGCCGGAGCGCGCGCTGCTCGCGGGCCTGCTACAGGACATCGGCGTGCTGCCGATCCTTAGTCTCCTCAAGCGATATCAGGATCAACTCACTGACGAAGCGCAGATCCTGAACGTCGTGGACAGATACACGCCCCAAAATCGGCCAAGTACTCCTCATGCACTGGAACTTCGAGTCGGATATGGTCGAGGTCGCCCGTAGTCGAGGTGATTGGCTCCGAAATCCTCGGCCCGCTCCTGAACTGGCAGATCTTGTGCTGCTTGCGCGCCTTCACGACAGTATCGTCGAGGGAAAGGCGAACGGTTTGCCGCGGATTGATGAAGTACCGGCGTCCGCCAAATTTCCGCTCGGCGGCGTTCTACCCGACTCGAGTCTAGAGCTTCTGCATGACGAGCGGGAGTCCGTAAACGAGATCATGCGCGCGCTCGGCACCGACCAGTAGGCCCGGCAGTCGATCGGCAACGCGGGAGACTTCGGTGAAAGGCTCGGAGTGCATCTTCCCCGGCAAAGTCCCTGCACCGCCAGCGAGTTCAAAAACGACCCGGGCTCCTGCCTCTTTGCCAGTGTGATCAGTAAGGAATAGCCTCTGTTTGACACAAGTCGGCAGGACGGCCCTGGGCTATACTGCGCGCCAAAAGCGAGGAACCCATGGAAGACTTCATTCGCGAAATGCCCAAGGTAGAGCTGCACCTGCACATCGAAGGCACGCTCGAGCCGGAGCTGTTGTTCGAATTGGCCGAGCGCAACGGCGTGGCGCTGCCATTCGATTCGGTTGACGATGCACGAGCTGCCTACGACTTCGACGACCTGCAGTCCTTTCTCGACATCTACTACGAAGGCGCAAACGTGTTGCAAAAGGAGCGCGATTTTTACGACCTGACCTGGGCCTACCTCCAGAGGGCTCACGCCGATAACGTTCGTCACACCGAGATCTTCTTTGACCCGCAGACTCACACGGATCGCGGGGTGTCGTTCGAGACGGCTGTCGAAGGCATCCATCAAGCCCTGATGACAGCTGAGTCCGAGCTGGGTATGTCGACCCGTCTGATCCTGTGCTTCCTCCGTCACCTGAGCGCCGAAGCCGCAATGGCTACGCTCGAACAGGCGCTGCCGTTCAAGGATCGGATAGTCGGCGTAGGGCTCGACTCGTCTGAGCGGGGGAATCCGCCGTCGAAGTTCGCCGAGGTCTTCGCGCGAGCCCGCGCCGAAGGCTTCCGCGCAGTCGCGCATGCGGGCGAGGAGGGGCCGCCGAGCTACATTCGCGAGGCCCTGGATCTTCTGGCCGTTGAGCGCATTGACCACGGCGTCCGCTGCGTTGACGACCCGAACCTTGTGGCTCGGTTGCGGTCCGAGGCGATGCCCCTGACTGTATGTC
>JANQEO010000168.1 GCA_028278325.1 Candidatus Binatia bacterium | reverse complement strand
CAGTGCGTTTCAATCGGCCGGTGATAGAGTTTGGCGTTGAAACTCGGCGCTTCGGTCGGGCCGCAGGCGGCAGCCCCGCAGCTGAAGCGCATGTCCGTTATACGGCGCACCAACTGATGAGCAAGGCCGCCCAAACGATCGATCGCGTCATTCGAGCCGGCCTCGCGCCAAGCCTCAAGGCCGCGGGCTTCAAGAAGCAAGCCCGGAACTTCCATCGAGCTCACGACCAGCGTACTGACATCGTCAACATACAGGCGAGTCGCTGGAACGAAGGAGCATCGGGTAGCTTCACCATGAACGTGGGCGTCTACTTCCCGGAAGTTGCCGCCGTCGCGGGCAGCCCACCAGCTCCTAGCATTCCGAAGGAGTACCACTGCTTGGTTCGCTCGCGAATAGGGCGCCTGATGCCAGCCCGAACGGACCTTTGGTGGGACGTCGATGACGAAGCGGACGTAGAGGCTCTGGCGAAGCAAGTCACGGAGGCCTGGGAGGAATTCGGAAAGCCTTGGCTTGAGGTCGTTTCGAGCTACTCCGGAGCCAGAACCGAGTTGATTTCGCAGAAGGGCTACTTCGCCGCTGCAGCCGTATCGATTGTCATGAACGAACGAGAACAGGCCGAGTCGCTGATACCGAATGCGCTGCGTCAGCAGCCCCTCGCCGCTGACCGAATTCGAGAGTGGGCCGCCTCTCAGCGGCTGGCTGTGCCCAGCGCCGTATAACAAGGCGTTGAACCGGACGTGGAATAGCGCGGTTCAAATGGCCGCTGTACCGTTCTGGCATCACCAATTTGAGGCTCGGCCGAGTCCGGTGGCGCTATTCCACGCCGGTTAACGCCGATCCGTTAGACGGCGCGGTCCGAGATGTCCGATTGCTGTGCTCGCATGACAGAAGCTCTCGCCTTCCAGTGCGAGAACCACCCCAGCCCCTTCGCCTGCCCGGACGCACTTCTCGTACGTTCCCAGTCAGGCGAGATCTGGGTCTGCCCCGATTCCGTAGACACCTTCGTTAGCTCGTGAGACCCAGTCCTTCCGGATCTTTTCCTCGTTCAGAAATGAACGGGGGTTCGGGGGCGGAGCCCCCGAGTCCCTTCCCCTTCTTCAACTCGAACTCCACCGGGCTCTGATAGTCGAGCGACGAGTGCCGCCGACGGACGTTGTAGAAGTCCTCGATGTATTCTGACACCGCTTTCCGCGTCCCTGCGCACGTCTGGAGCGGAAGCTCGTAGAGCAGCTCCTGCTTCAGCGTCCCGAAGAAGCTCTCGACCACGGCGTTGTCCCAGCAATCGCCGCGTCGGCTCATGCTGCAGGTGATCTTCGCTTCGTCGAGAGCCTTTCGGTAGTCGCCGCTCGCGAACTGGCTGCCGCGATCGGAATGGTGGATGAGATCCCGAACGTCAGGGCGCTGCAAGAGCGCCTTGCGAAAGGCCTCGAGCACGAGGGACCGATCGATCCGATCGCTCATCGCGTAGCCCACCACCCGTCGCGAGAAGAGGTCGAGGATCACGGCCAGGTAGAGCCAGCCCTCCAGGGTCGCGATGTAGGTGATGTCCGTGACCCACGCCATGTTCGGTGCCTCGACGTCGAAGTCCCGCATCAGCAGATTCGGCGCCACCGGGAAACCGTGCCGAGAGTCCGTCGTCGTGCGGAAACGGCGCTTGCGACGCCCCTCGAGCCCCAGCTCCTGCATCAGCCGCGCGACGCGCTTCCGGGAGACCCGGTGACCCTCCTCGACCAGGTCGCGATGGATGCGAGGGCTCCCGTAGGTGCGGCGGCTCGCTGCGTGCGACGCGGCGATCTCCACCTTCAACCGAGCATCCTCCTGGGCACGAGGGCTCGGAGCCCGCCGGCGCCAGGCGTAGAAGCCCGACCGAGAGACCGAAAGACATCGACAAAGCAATCGAATCGGGTAGTGGGCCTTCTCCGCCTCCACGAAGCGGAACCTCACTTGCTCTCCTTGGCGAAGAAGGCCGTCGCTTTTTTCAGGATCTCGCGCTCCATCTCCAGCGTCTTC
>JANQEO010000167.1 GCA_028278325.1 Candidatus Binatia bacterium | reverse complement strand
TCGAAGACGGACTTCGCGAGATCGACCCCGATCGTTGTATCCTGCATCCGTGGACTCCTCCTCTCCGGGGCATTCCGGAGTCAAGGCAACATTGGCACTCGATGCCGCGCATGTTGCGGGGGGAGTCCATCCCATCACTGCACCTGATGCCCGACCGCGCTCCCCCCGACGCGATACCATCTCGGGCCCAGGGCTAAGCCGATGGGCCGAACGGCGCTTGCTCCAGGGATCTGGGCCAGCCGGGCCGAGACGGGTTTCAGAATGAGGAGTCGGACGACGTTGTCGGCAGCTTCCCGCGATAGCTTGGCTCTCATAGCCACCCTCCTCGTCGCGTGCGCCTCAGTCAGCGAACCGGCGACCGATTGCGCCCGGAGCACAGGGGAGTACTCGGTCCATCGGTGTTGGCTTGTTACCCCCAATGGCGCCCCAGAGCTCGACGCCAACGGTGGCCGCATCCTGCATGGGCCGTACTCCGTAACCGTGAAGTTCGGCCAACCGCTCATCGGCGAAGAGCTCGAGGCGCACCTCGCAGATCATCCAGACCAACGCTGGCTCGCGGAAAGCACAACGCTCTACGACCCTCCTCAGGGACACGAACTGCACTTCATCACTGGCCATTACAACCTAGGAGAGGCAGACGGCCGCTGGGAGTGGTTCGCTGCCAACGGAGAGCTGCTTCTCGCCGTCACCTATCGCTCGGGCGATGTACGTTCATGCGAGGGTGTCCTTCCGCCGAAGGCTCCGCCCTTTCTCGTTGAAGAGCGGCTAGCGAGTGCTTGCCGCTGACCAAGTCCTACCTCAACCGCCCCGTGATATGCTCTGAGGCGTACCCAGGCGTCTCAGCAGGGCTGCCAGGTGCGGGCCGATGCTGAGCGCCCCATTTCCGATTGGCGGCGAAGCGATCTTCTCGATGGCGCGCAAGGACCCCGACAAGTACCTCGGGCGCTGGAACGCGACGGCGTTCAGGCAGCTATCGCTCCCTTGGGGTGTCGCATCACTGCGCACGTTGCTTCGTGAGGGCGTGGATCCCCACTCTCCCCACATACACCAACAGATCGCAGACTGGTGTGGGCGCTACTACGTCTTCCTAGAAGAAGGCGACCTCGGAGAAAGCACTGCAGCCACCATCGCCCTTGATGTTGACGCCCAATGGGACCTCTATCTCGTCAACTCTTCGCGATTGGCGATACTAGGGAACAGGGGTTCTGGTGGACTAGCATGAGCCGCCCGAGATGGGTTCGAGCAAGCCGGACTGCGTTCTACGGGTGGGTGGCCATCGTGGAGTTCGGGATTCCGGCGGCAGCGATTGCGTTCTGCATCTCGACGATGTTCGACTTCGGCTGGGATTGGGGACTGCGCAAGCTGGCTCCATGGCTGGTGATCATGACTGGCATCGGAATCTGGCATGCTGGGGACGAGTGGCGAAAGCAGCGCGAGTTCATCGAGTCGCTCAAGGCAGTCGCGACCCAACACAAGCAGCCCTAGGCTCGTTGGCAACCGCCCGCCCGTGGTACGCTCTGAGGCCCGCCCAGGCGGCCACACACTGAGCACCCGAGACGCCATCTCCAACGCCTACGACTCAGGTGAGCCCATCCGGCGAGAGCAGGTTCTCTCCTGGATCGACGAGGGCGATCTTGCTAGCTGGGGCTTGCTGTACACGCTGACTCGCGATGCTTCCAATAGGATCGAGCCGCGGCTCGGGATGCGAGCGACCTGTGATTTCCTGTTGAACTACTACCTGCGGTGCATTCTCGAAGGTCCCGAACGTGGCCCCGACATCCACTCGCGGTTCGAAGCCGCGTATGAACTCCTCGATTGGCTGAAGCATGTGTCATCCCTCGGAAGCGAGGGGCGCGGCTTCCTGCCGACTATTGCGGAGCGTGTGACGGAGGTGTTTCTCGGCGCCTCCCCGGAGGCACGGAACGCCATCGAGACTGGCTTCCTTGAGCATGCTCTCGAGAACCCCGAGTTCGTCACGCTCTTCGAGCACTGGCGTGACCATCCCGACCTTGCCGAGCCCTACGCGCAATGCCTTGAGTGGGGTCTCGCCCATCGAGCGAAGGCGCCGAGAGAACCCGCCTAGCGCCCGCCCCAAGGCTGAGGCAGTTCGGCACACCTCCCCGTGATACGCTCTCGGTGTCTTTCAAGCGGCGCAGCGACAGCGCCAGGCCGGGCTGTCAGACTGAACCGCGCTTGGGCGGCTGGCGTCGCGCCGACTGAGGTGGCGTTTCCATCTTCGCGCTTGTGTTCTGCATTGTTGCGGTCGGCGCCGTGGGCGTGGCCTTCGGCTGGTGGGGTTGGCTGTCGGCAGCCGTCTCTGTAGGCGCTGGCGTTGTTCTCCTCTACCTGCTCGCATCGTGGCTGAGCGACCCGATTCGCTACCGAGGGCGCACCTTCGCCGACTTCCCTGGCTTCCTCGGCTCCTGGGCGGTCTCACTCGACGGGGGCGGTCGTATCTCCATCGAGCGAGAGCCCTCTGGGAAGCCGCGGATTCGATTCCGGGTTTCAGGGCGTGGCAGCGGGAAGACCCTCCGGGCGAGATTCCCGACTCGACAGCAAACACTCGGTGGCCAAGCTGCCGTTCCAGCGGTCGCCAATCAACATCTATGGACGCGCCGCTTAGCAGGTGCAGCCAATGGCCGAGCGGGCCGCTCACCGCCCCGTGGTACGCTCTGGGTTTCATTTGCACTCCCGAGCCGCGCCCGGGTTGGGCTTCGGCTGGGGCGCAGTCGGGTGTCGCGTTGGTTGCTCCTCCCTTCAAGGTGTGCCCTAGCTGTCGAGCCGAGTACCAGCACACGTCATCGACGTGCTCGGATTGTCACGTCGATCTCGTCCAGCCGGTGACCAGCGCGGACGAAGAGCTGCCTCCGGCTTCGGATCTCGAGTTGTTCCAATCCGGACCGGCTAACCAAGTTCAGGAGGTGGCACGCGCGCTCCAGGCCGCCGGCATCCCGTCGCGCATCGACAGCGACCCTCCCGGCGTTCCGCTCGCAGCCGGTCCTGGTGGCCGCTACGGCTTCGAGCCCGCATCGGTCGCCGTGTATCTCCGAGAGGCGGACATGGAGCGGGCCGCTGCGGCGATGCACGAGTACCACTCCCAAAAACTCGGCGTCTCGGCGCCTGAGTTCGGCGCCTCACTCGATGCCTGCCCAGCCTGCGGTGCAGCCACTCAACCGGGTCAGGAATCCTGTACGGATTGCGGCCTGCCGTTCATCATTGGAATCGCGGACTGCCCGCGTTGCGGTGAGGCCATCACGGACGCTGACGTGTCCTGTCCCCAGTGCGGACTGGCCCTTGAGGGCGACCCCTAACAGGCGCTCGCAGCCGCACGCACGCCTCCGCCCCGTGGTACATCTCCCAATCCTGGGGTCGTCCCCCTGCTGATGGTCAGTGATGCACCCGTTTCTCGACTCGACGAACCCAAGAGACGGCAAGAGCTAGTAGCAGTAGCGCAGCGATCGATGGTTCGGGGACTGGGAGCAAGGTGATATTGTCGATGTACCCCGTGCTGGGCACTGGGTTGTTCCGATCACATCGCGAATAGCAGACCCAGGAGAGTTTCATCTGGCGCAAGCCCGTCACTTCTGCGAGGTCGATCGTCATCAACCCTGGGTTGGCGGCCGGATCGGTACTGGAAAGCGCAAGGCCCCAAAAGAAGCCATCGAGGGCCACTACAACAAGCCTCGCGTCTTCGTCGAAGCTCCCCTCGAAGAACTGCTCAAGGCTCAATGCGCTCACATTCGTGAAGTCGATGTTGAGAAGGAGGACGGAGCTGAAGGAACCGTTGCTAAAGCCTCGGTCCACTCCCAGGACCGCCCATTCTCCCCCCAACACATCTGTGTTCGCGCGCTCAATCGTCCCGGACGTTCCCCACCCTTGTAACCCGTCCTCGAAGTCGAAGACTACCGGCCCATCGGAGAAGTCAGGGACGTAGGGATCGGTCGGCGTCAGCGCACGCGCCGGGATCCACTTCCCCAACGCGCCCGGGCACTACTATTCCTACGCTTCCCTGTATGTGGACTTCGGAGCCGAGACCTTCAAGAAGCTACCGATACCGGACGACATCCGAGGTGCGAGCTATGGGTCTCATGTCGTCTTCTTGATTGACGGCGAGCCCGTCCAGTAGGTCCGCTACCCGACAAGGCGTTCGAAGACCTGACGACCGCACCCCCTTGGCAGCCGTGGTATGCTTCACGGGGCAACGGAGGTGTCTCGGCGCGGCTGCGGGGCCGCTTTCGAAGCTGAGCGTCCCACTAGCTAGGCGGCGGGATGAGGCTCACGCCACTGATCGCTGCGTCTCTTGCCATCGGCGCTTGCGCCCTTCCGCCGACCTACTCGGCTCAATGGAACTGCGTTGCCGGCCAGCTCGATGGGCCGTTCGCGATCTCCGCTCCCGATGGCAGTCCCGCTGTCCAGGGAGAATTCGCCGCGGGTCGCCGCGTCGGGGTCTGGTCAGTCTTCACGTCTCGCGGTGTCAGGGTCCACGAGATTCCCTACGCGGACGGTGTCATGCACGGGACCGAACGGATGTGGTACTCGATCCCGGAGGCCGCCGGTGAGGCGAAGGCCGAGAACGACTTCAGTGGCGGACTCCTCGACGGCCACAAGCGATCGTGGTTCCCCGGCGGGGTGAATCGTGCCGAGTTCGATTATGAGGCCGGCCACCTGGTTGAGGCCCGTGCTTGGTCGCCAACAGGTGACCCGCTACCTCTTTGGCAAGCGAGGCAGCGGGCCGAGAGCGACTTCGAGGCAGACGCTGAACTACGGCAGACCCTGGAGTCCTTCATCGGGTCCTACCTACCGGAATGCACGCCTGCGTCCTAGCCCTGACCCGGCATTGCGAGGTGTAGGGAAAGCCCGGAATTGAAAGTGGCTCCGTCGGCGTGCTTGATGGAAGTGCCAACGACCATCACGCTACCGAGGAGCCACATTCGTGAGG
>JANQEO010000132.1 GCA_028278325.1 Candidatus Binatia bacterium | reverse complement strand
GAGCGCCCGCTGGTGGCGGTGCGCCGCCCTCTCCGTCGACGCCCGTCGGCGGTGGCGCCCCCAATCCCCCCAACTCCGGCGGTGCTCCGGCCGCTCCCGCTGGGGGGACGACGCGTCCTGCGGGCGTGGGCTCCCGCGGCGTCCCGCGCCCCGGCCCCCTGGGCCGCGGGTTCGGAGGTCGCACCGGCGCTCGGCGTCGGGCGAAGGCAGCTGTCGACACGAGCTGGGACCTCTGGTGGAACCTGAACAAGTGGGAGTACCTGCACGTGAACGAGCTGCTCCGTCGTCGCGCGAACGTCTCGCGCGACGCGGACGCGGACCTCGGCGGCGTCGAGGGCACCCACGTCGTCGACGGCGGGCTGCCGAAGCACGTCGTCGAGACGGACGTCCTGCCGGCGCTGAAGCGGGCGCTGGTCGATCGGTATTCGGCCAACCGCTTCGCCGCGATCATGGCGCTCGGCAAGACGGGCGACCCGGCGGCCATTGCTCCGCTCGTCTCCGCGCTGGAGGACAAGAGCCTCCCCGTGCGCCACTCGGCGGTGCTCGCGCTCGGGCTCTTGGGTCAGGCGCCCGTGGTGCCCTATCTCGTCGAGATCATGCGTGACTCGAAGCAGGGACGACGCCTCGTGGGCGGGACCCGCGTCGATCCGGGCACCCGGCGTCACGCGGCGTTCGCCCTCGGTCTGACCCGCGATCCCACCGCGCTCGAGCCGTTGCTTGCCGCGGCAAAGAGCGACGACCGGCACCTCGCGACGTTCGCGATCTCCGGGCTTGGAGCCCTCGGTGACGCGGCCGCTGTCCCGTTCCTGTGTCGCCTCGTCGCGGATGGACGGAACGACGCACGGACCCGCGGGGCGGCATGCGTCGCGCTCGGCAAGATCGGTGACCGGGGGCCCGTGATCCTGCGGGTGCTCGACAAGGCGCTGGAGGACAAGAAGTCTTCCGTCGCGCGGGGGGCCGCGGCCGCGCTGGGCGGGCTGGCACGTCCCGAGGACCGGACGGTCGTCGAGGGACTCACCGCCTGCGTGCATGGCCACTCGGACGCCGTGGCGCGAGCGTTCGCGCTGATGGCGCTCTCGCGTACCGGCGGCCCCGAGGCCTGGAACGTCGCGGAGGCGGCGCTGCAGAAGCGTGGCCTGCTCGGTGGCTACGCGCCGCTGGCGGTCGCCTTCGCTGCGAAGCGAGCCGACAAGGTCGCGCGCGCCCGCAGCCTGCTACGGCGACACGCCCGCCGCAGCAAGGACGTCAGCATTCGCCGTGCGTCCTGGCTTGCGCTGGGCCTCCTGGGCTCCAGAGGTGACGTCGAAACGCTCATGGACGTCGCCCGTGATGGCAAGGATCCCGACGAGCGAGCGTCGGCAACTGCCGCGCTCGGACTCATCGGTGACAGCAAGTGCAAGCAGTTGCTGAACGAGTTGCTCGCACCCGATGTGCACGGCGCCGTGCGCGGGGAGGCCGCGCTTGCGCTCGCGATGGTCGGAGCGCGCGGTGAAACGTCGGAGATGCTGGTCGGCGTCCTGGCCGGTGCGCGCGACAACTGGTTGCGTGCGTCGTGCGCTCTCGCCTTGGGATTGCTCGGCGACGGCGCGTCGGTCGAGCGGCTCCGTCACCTCACCGTCGGCGTCGACGTTCCGGGTGACACGCGCGCGTTTGCGTCAGGAGCGCTCGGACTGCTGGCAGAGCCGGACGATCTGCCGTTCCTCTACCGGTACCGCGCCAACAACGTCTACTGGCTCGACGTCCCCGAGATGCGACGCCTGCTGTTGCTGCTGTAGCGAACGAATGACGTGCGTGGTCGAACGGACTGCGCACGTCTTTCCCAGTTCCGGCTCGCGTGCGGTTTCGCCCCTTTCGGCTGAACCCTTTGGAAGACGCGCACTTGCCCGCACGTCCCAACTCCTGGCCTGCTACTTGCAAGGAGGAAGGACGTGCTGCAAGGACTGCCACAGCTCCTGGTGGCGGGTCTCCTCGCCTTGGGCGGCGGAGAACCACCGGCAGAACGCGCGAAGGAGCGCCTCGTGCTCGAGGCGGCGCGCGATGGTGGATGGTCCGCGCACCTCGAGGTCATGGACGCCATCGCGCGTCCGGGGCGCGAAGGGGAGGCGGCCGTACTGGCCCTCGCCCTGTGCGAGGACGCGGGTGTCTACTCCTGGCTCGTCAGCCTGTTCGAGGACGGCGCGGGCGGACGCCAGCTCGCGGGTGACAACGGGCGTCCGGTACCGATCAGGCTGCGCGCCGTGTCGGCAGTCGCACTCGGAGCCAGGGGGCACCCGGTGGGCCTGGGAGTCCTGCGCCGCGTGCTCGACGACCACGACAGCGATACACGGCTGCGACGTGCGGCCTTCCTTGGATTGTCGCTCTCGCCGTTCGAGTGCGACCGCCAACGGGTCTCGGCTGCGAGGAACCGCGAGGCGGTCTCGGCCTTCCGACATCCGGCATCACCTGACGTCCTGCTCGAGCTGGCGGCCCTGGCCCGCCGCTGAGGCCACCCCTCGGCTTTTCCGCAATCCCTTCTGGGAAAACGATCTATGAAGAGCGGTGGTGGCCGTCCGCGGTCCGCGCCGTGGTGCCGAGCGCGCCGGAATCCGGTGGATTCACCAAGACGTGAACGCATATAATCACCGTTGGCAGCGTGACTTCCGAGGAATGCGGACTTTCCGCAGCGGTTCCTCGTACGTCGGAACGCCGAGTTTGATGTCGTCCTTCACCCATCGGTCCCTCCTGGCCGTGGTGTGGGTGTCCGTGGCCACGGTCGCCTTCGCCCAGGGCTACGTCTGCGCTCCGCCCGGCTCACCCTCGCCAGTTCAGCCGCCGACGCCGGCACCCAGCCTCCCGACGGTCACTGCGTACGTCGACCCCGTGCTCGGGAACGACGCGACGGCATCGCCGGGTGGCAACGCGTTCAAGACCATCCAGGCCGCCGTGAATGCACTGGCGCAGGTGACCAACACGCCGAGCGAGTTGGGGGCGGTCATCCTCATGCCCGGCTGGTACGGCTACGACCCGACCGACACGCGGTACAACGGCGAGGTCTGGCCGGTGCAGGTGCAGCCGGGGATCCGCATCGAGGGCGTGAACGCGCTCAACGTCATCATCGATGGCGGCCGGCAGGTACCGGCTCCTACGACCTACACGGTTCCCTCGCCGACCACCGGGGTCCTCACTCCGCGGGTTCCGTGCTTCGTGATGGGTGGCTCGTTGCTGTACGGCTACACGTACACTCTGGTCAACCGCGTGACCATCGTCGACGCCGACATCGGCGTGCTGGTGACCGGTGACGGGGAGATCGACGGTACGGTCTCGGAAACCCTGTTCATGAACTGCGCCGTCGGCGCGCAGATCCACTCCACCGGAGGAGCGCTCGACGGCGTGCACAGACCGCGCATTCTCTGGTGCACGTTCGGCAACTGCGACGTCGGGCTCGCGATGACGGCGCAGACCGGCCCCAACCTGACTCCGCCGCGGTCGTTCCCCGCAGTCGTCAACACGCTGTTCAAGAACACCGTCGACCTCGAGGGCGTCCCGTGTCACGCCGTGTCTGCGTCCGCGTTCGGTGCGACGCGGGTGAACCAGTCGACGTCCATCCCGCAGCCGGCCCCTGACCCGACGTCGGCGTTCGACGTCGATCTGTACACGCACAACGACTTGTTCCTCGGAGCACGGTCGCAGGTCACGCAGCAGCAGTTCGCGGGTCAGTCTGAATCGGATTGGTGGTTCTCCGACTGGCGCCTGACCTTCGTCATCGCCGGCGGGATGACCAACCCGGCGCAGGGGCCGGGCGTCACGACGTTCCCAGCGAACACCGCCAACGGCACGACGATCGACCTGTCGTTCGGCGACTACGCCATCGCCTCCGAATCGTCCGAAGGCCTCGGAACCTACGGCCCGCTCTCGGGCCCGTACGGAGGGGCGACCGGCCACATCGGATACCGGGCGGGCGGTACGTTTGTCGTGGGCGGGACGGTCCCCGGCGAGCGCCGCTTCGGCTCCAGCGCGTCGGGCATCATGTACAACCTGCTCGACATCTACTGGCCGCCGGGAACGACGCCGGTGGTCCTGTTCGGGATCGATCCCGGCAACGGTCCGCTCTACATCAACGGCCAGAAGCACGCGCGGGGCGTCCTGCCGACCGCCGCGGCACTCGGCCCCCTGCTCGGTTTCGCGGGCGACGCCTTCCTCGACTACCCGGCCTACTCCCTCACGGACTGGACGTCGCTGACCAACGGTCTCGGAACGAGCGGCGTGGCCCAGTTCGACCTCACGGCGAGCCTGGGGCTCACCAACGCGACCCAGTGGACGAAGCACGTCGTCTGGCAGATGGCGTGCATCGACCCGTTCGGCATCATCGTCGGCAGCGACGCCCAGCCGTTCAGCGTCGGGCGCTAGGCTCTCTGCCCGTCTACGAGATCTCGTCGACCGACTCGTCCGAGCGGTTCGACCACCAGATCGCCTCGTCGCTGCGCTTGGGTCCGCAGAAGATGCCGACGTAGAGCAGGAACAAGCCGAGAGCGCAGACCGATCCGAAGACGTACTGCCATTCGATCGGCCCGACCTCCGCGTGCTGGAGCGCTTCGCCGAGGGTATCGACCGGATCCTGGTGGGTGGGGTCGATCAGCTTCCCGAACCATGCAAAGAACAGCACGAGGAAGATCGGGATGTAGTTGCGGATCAGGCGTGCGCGGACCGCCGTCAGGTAGCTGATCTTGAACCGGGGGGTCAGCAGGTCCTCGGCGACGACGAACCCCCAGTTCTCGACGGGGGAGGAGAGGTCGCGCCGCAGCATGGGGGCGTAGAAGTTCTCCTCCAGCTTGCGGACGCGGGTGCGCCAGACGTCGAAGTAGCGGAACCGGCGCCCCTCGAAGCAGAGCATGAAGAACACGATCAGGATGCCGAGGATGCCGACGATATGGGCGTCCGGCGTCTTGTTGGTGTAGAGGAACGACAGCAGCGCTCCGGTGGTGAACACGGCCCAGTTGGTGGTCGTGTCCAGGCGCTGGCGCCACGTCAGAGCGCGATGCATCTCGCCGCGGTAGAGATGGATGATCGCCGAGATGTACTCCTGGCGACTGAGCGGCGAGCCTTCGTAGTCGGTCCCTGGCCGGGTACCCCTGTCGGACATGGGCCAAACCTACCACCGGCCCCGCTTCGGCCCAACGCGCTGCCAGGCCGAACGTAAGGGAGGCGGAGCGACCTTGGTCAGAAACCCGCGGCACCCTCATGACACCCAGAGCCCTGATCCTGATGACCCTCCTCGTCGCGCCCCTCTTGGCGCAGGAGGACCTCTCCTGGGCCACCCATCCGGATCCCACGATCCGGGAGCGGGGCCTGCGGGACGTGAAGCGGCGGGGTCTCGAGCTCGATACGGGGCTGGTCATCAAGCTGCTGAACGACGCCGACTGGGGTGTCCAGCTGGAGGCCATCCGGACCTTCGACACCAACGAGAACGACGCCGTTCGCAAGGTGCTGGTCCAGATCGCGATGCGAGGGCCGCTGCTCCGGACACGGCGAGCCGCGGCCCGTGCGCTGGCCACGACCGATCGCGCCGGAGCCGCCAAGGCACTGCTGTCCCGGCTCAACCGCGCCGGCAAGGTCGCCGGCCTGAGGGCCATCGAGGCGCTGGGCCTGATCGGCAGCCCGGCGGCCGAGGAGCAGCTGTCGGTACTCGCGCGCAGCTCGGATGAAGACCTGTGCCGTGCCGCGGCCCGCGCGTTGGGGCGGATGCGGCTCGGCGTGAGCGCGCTCACGAAGTCACTCAAGGACTCGCGCGAGTCCGTCGTGTTCGAAGCCGCGGCCGCGCTCGCACGCATAGACAGCGACGCGGGCCGTGCAGCCCTCCTTCACTGGGCCGTTCGTCATGACGAGCCGTGGGTGCTGCGTCGCATCGGTCAGCACGCGGCGCAGGTCAATGCAGAAGCCATGGCTGCCGCGATCACCAAGGCCCTCGGAGAGACGCGGCGGCCGTACGGTCTGCTGCGCGTCGCGTGGGAAGGACGTCTGCACGGTGTCGCTCCGGCGGCCCGTGCGCACTTCGGCGTACGCGATGTCCTGACGCGCGGCTACGCGTTCATGGTCGCGTCGCTCGCGCCGGACGGCTTCGACGCGAAGGTGCTCGCACGTGGACTCGGCACCCGGGACACGCGCGTGCGACAGGCGGTGGCCCGTGCCCAGGTCACGGCAGGTCGTCGCGGCAAGCGGCTGGCCGAAGCGCTCGGCCCCCTGCTCGCACACGCATCCAGCGACGTCGCCATGGTCGGCGTCCGCGCTGCTCTCGAGGACGACGTTGCGGAGGTATTGCCGGCTCTCCTCGATCTGGCTCGCGGACGCGGGGCCGCAAAGAAGGAGTGGGAGATCCGGTGCGCGGCTGTCGTCGCCGCTGGACGGGTCGGTGGACTGGCCGCCGTTCCGGCGATCGCGAAGCTCATCAAGAGCAATGACTGGCGCATCCGCGGCGCTGCGCTCGAAGGACTCGCGCGCACCATGCGGCCCGAGGCGATCGACTACCTCCTCAAGGCGTACGACGATCGGCACGTCGTCCCACGCCGGGTCGCGCGTCGCAACCTGACCTGGATGTCCGGCGGTCGCTCCTTCCCCGACAAGCGCGGCTGGACCCGTTGGTGGAAGCGGGAGCGCGAGGATTTCGTCCCCACGGTGCCCAAGGTCGAGGACCCCGGGGAGATCGTCGACGACGGATACGATCGGCGACTCCCGCGCGACTACGTCCGCCAGTTGCTGCTCGGCACGGACGTCTCCGTCGTCCTCGGGCGCTGGGACAAGGTGCAGCTGGTGCTGGCGGACCTGGCGGTGAACTTCTCGCTGCTCCGGGGGCAGGAGCTCAAGGAGCGCGGCGTCTGGCCCAAGGAGACCGTCTGCGTCAACTGCGAGGGCAGCCTCGACAAGTCGACCAACGAGATGCTGCGGTGGATGGTCGTGTGCGGTGGATGGCTCGCGACGTCCGACTGGGCCCTCACGAACGCTGTCCGCAAGACGTTCCCCGACGTCGTCGTCGGGCACGTGAAGCAGTCGACCGGCAACGACATCGTCAAGATCGACGTGGCGGCGCCCAATCACCCTTTCCTGCGCGACACCCAGCGCCCGCACGTGGATTACACCTGGTGGCTCGAGATCCAGGCGTTCCCGATCTCGGTCGAGGACCCCATGCGAACGACCGTGCTCGTCGACTCGCTGGAGATGCGGTTGAAGTACGGGCAGGACACGATGATGGCGACCTTCCCGGCGGGTCTCGGCCAGGTGCTGCACACGACGAGCCATTTCTACCTGCAGCAGGAAGGGTTCGCGAAGGCCGGATCACGCGCCGAGCGTGAGGCGTTCGCGATCGATCACCTCGGAATCTCCATCGACAACGTGCGAAAGCTGCGCGCGCGCGGCGGATTGTCCGATGCTCGGAACACGACCGCGATCTCGCGGGACTACTCGATGTTCCGGATGCTGGTGAACTTCCTACGCCAAAAGAAGCGCGTCGACCGACGATAGACGAACCCCGCCGGGGGACGATATCCCTCAACTCTTCGAGAACCGTGACCCGACGCTCCAGTAGGGACCGTTGTCCTCGAATGACATGCGACACCAAGCCCTGATAAGCGAGCGGGGCGCGGCTCTGCTGGTGGCGATGAACGTCATCATCATCCTGTCGGCCATGGCCGCGGCATTCCTCGTCGTGGCCTACGCGGACAACCGCGAGCACCTGTCGACCGACGCCTCCATGCGCGCGTTCTACGTCGCGGAGGCCGGGCTCAACGACGCGATCGCGCAGGTCCGCGCGGGGGGCGACGGGGTCCTCGGATCCCCGCAGGCCCCGATCTCGTTCGGCAACGGGTCCTATCACGTGCTTGCGGGCACCGACGGCAACCAGGTCACGCTGGTGTCGGTCGCCCGCGTCGGCGGCGTCGTGCGCGCCGTCGAGGGGGTCCTGTCGCTGGCCGCGGAGGCGCCGTGCCAGGAAGCGGCCTTCGGCGACGAGAGCGTCCTCATCGAAGGCTCGAACATCATCGACAGCTACGACAGCTCCCAGGGCACGTACCTGTCCCAGGAGACCAACAGCGATGGTGGTCGGTCGTACGCCGGCAGCGGCGGGGACGTTGCCAGCGACGGCGACATCGACGTGACGGATCCCTCAGCCCTCGTCGCGGGTGACGTGAGCTCGACCGATCCCGCCAAGGTGACCGTCGCCGGAGCTCTCATCCTCGGAACGACGGCTCCGAAGGGCGGATCACGCAACCTCCCGGCGATCCAGGTCCCGACGGTCCCGGGCGCCCCGACGCCTCTCGTCCACGTGACTGGTACCAACGTGGTCCGCCCGATCGGCAAGTACAGGCTCTCCCAGCTCCAGGTCAGCAACGGCTCGACGCTCACCCTCACGGGACCGGCCACCTACGTGATCGATTCAGTCGACCTCCAGAGCGGCCAGATCGTCGTCAACGCGGCGGCCGGGCCGGTGTACATGTACGTGCTGGGCGACTTCCAGATCCAGAACACGGCTGCGATCTACAGCAACCGCAAGCAGGCCACCGACGTGATGGTGTTCCTCGACATCGACAACCTCACGGGGTACGAGTCCACCAAGGCCGGCGACGGGACCAAACCCATGAGCGTCCGCGACAACGGCCTGGTCAACGGCGTGCTCTATGCGCCGAACGGAGTCGTCAACCTCGACGGCGACTCCCACGTCTATGGCAGCGTCAGCGCCAAGCGCGTCCGCATGGACGGAAACGCGTCCATCCACTTCGACGAAGCCCTACGAGCCGCGCCCTGGCTCGGCGTCGGCAGCGGTCTCGCCCAGACCTGGAATCGGCTGCAGAGAGATTACGAGCAGAGTGGTTCCGGCAGCGCCGATCTCGTCGCGTGGCGCGAGGTCCACGCGAGCACCGTCCCCGAGGCGGGCGACGGCCCCCCGGGCCCACCAAGCCCTCCCGGCCCGCCGAACCCGCCGGGCCCCCCGCCGGGCCGCTGACGCCCTCCCCGCAGGGGCGCTCCGTCGCTTGATCCCCTCCCGACCCCCTCGTACCATCCGTCCTCAACCGGGGCCGTAGCTCATCTGGGAGAGCGCTTCGTTCGCAACGAAGAGGTAGTGGGTTCGAGTCCCATCGGCTCCATATACTGAACGCGCGCCGGACCCGCGACTTAGGTTCGCAGGGTTCCCGCCTCGGCGCCGAGGCGGTGCGGCTTTCCTGGTGTCAGTGACACCAGATTCGAGCGAAAGAAAGCCACACCATGCCTCGTCCTCCCCGGATGTACCGCCGTCGAAGCGACGGCCGCTTCGCCGTCAACCTCCCCATCAATGGCCGGCGCAGAACCGTCTACCTTGGCCGTGACCGGCAGCAAGCCAAGGAGCTCTACGACCGGACTGTCGCCGAGTGGCTGGCCTCCCCTTCCGCCCTTCGGCCTGCTCGTTCTCGCCTGGAGGACCTCTCGGTCGCTGAGGTCGCCAACACCTACCTCGACTACGCTGAGAAGAAGTACCGAAAGCGAGACGGGACTGAGAAGACGGAGCTTGTAAGCATCAAATCCGTGCTCCTCATCCTCTCCCGCCTGTACGGTACCCTCTCAGCCACCGAGTTCGACCAGCACAAGCTTGAAGCGCTTCGCGCTGAGATGGTGCGAAGCGGCGGGAGCAAGCGGGCGTGGTGTCGCAAGACCATCAATGACGCTGTGGTCCGCATCAAGCGCATGTTTCGCTGGGCCGCCAGCCGCCGCCTCATCCCCTCTTCCGTTCCGGCCGACCTGGCCACCGTCGGCGGACTTCGAGCTGGTGAGAGCGACGCTGCTGAGAGCCGCGTCGTTTCTCCTGTTGACTTGGCGCACGTGCAAGCGCTCAAGCCTCATCTCGGCCGTCAGGTCTGGGCCATGGTGCAGGTGCAGCTGTTCTCTGGAGCGCGTCCCGGTGAAGTCTGTTCGATGCGTGGCTGCGAGCTTGACATGAGCTCCACGGAATGGCTCTACGTGCCGACCGAACACAAGACCGCTCACCGTGGTCATCGCCGTGTGATCGTGCTTGGACCGAAGGCTCAGCATGCGCTTGCGCCCTTCCTTAGCGACGACCCGAACCAGTTTCTCTTCAGGCCAAAGGACGCCAGAGCGGAGGCCAACGCGCGGCGGCATGCTCAGCGAAAAACCCCTCTCTCGTGCGGGAACCGCCCTGGCTCGAACGTCGTTCAGAATCCCAAGCGGCCACCGGGTGAACGGTACTCCGTGAGTTCGTACCGACGGGCGATTCACTTGGCCTGCGACAAGGCCGGTCTGCCTCGGTTCAACCCTGGTCAGCTGCGCCACCTTGCAGCGGACCGAGCCGCCCGGGTCGATGGCGCTGAGGGCGCACGCTGTCTACTGGGGCATCGATCCGTCAGTGTCACGGCGGTCTACATGTCGAGAGATGAGGAGCGAGCTAGAAAGATCGTTCGCTGCATCGGATAGGCATCAGCGTTCGTATCGGCCTGGGCAGGTCCCCCACCCCGTCATTGTGATCGAGGGATTCGATGGCCAGACGGCGCTTGATTTCATAGACACGACCGCGCCATCGACGTGGGAGCACGAGCAAGCTCATCACGGACCTTGGGGTGAGTCCTGTGCTGGAGCTCCACCGGCCAGTGGGCCGTCAGAGCTGAACGACCCTGGCATCGGGGCACTTACCTGAAGCACGTGGTTCACGTCCACCGCACCAAGGCCGAGAAACAACCCGTCGCCCTCCCGACCGTCCCATATGAAGGGGGTCTCAGTCCGGCAGGACCAAAAGGCAAGAAACCGATAAGCAAACTTACCGGTCAACTCGGGAGTCTTAGCGAACACATCGGCGACAAGCGCTTGCACAGCCTTCAGACCTTTCACAACAAGGGAGACTTCGTACAGTCCGCCCTCCTTTCTGTTGTCGTCTTTCCCGAGCCTGTGGACGTGGGAATCGCGGGCGTTCTTGAGCCTTCGAAGGTCCATCCAGGTCGTCGTTGATCGGTCGATCTCCTCCCCGGTCAATAGTGCATATATGTACTGCACTCTGACGTCGATAGGCTGAAAGTACGGGCGCCGTTCAGGTCGCCCCTTGGCGTTCAGTGTGATCGACTTCTCTTCGATCAGGGCGCGGTCCGTGTCTGATAGAGTCTCTTTCCTTTGGGTGACCATGATGCCCGCAAGATCGTTCATCATGGTCTCGAAGGCCCACCAGACATTGACGAGCGCCGTCGATGACAACCTGACCCCGGTTAAGAAGTACTTCGAGAACAGCCCGCCGTCGTCAAACGACTGAAGGACGTGAACGTCGTACTTGGCGAGCTCGAGGGCCCAGACGGGAAGCAGGAGGGAATGGACGCGCTCCATTGGAAAAGCGATTCGGCCGCCTTCGATCTTTAGTTCGAGGAGGCGAGTAAGCTCCTCCTTGGTAGGCTCTCGCCAGTGGTCGATGAGTGCGGCAACCTCCGTCATGAAAAGGACACGAGCGCTCCCGGGGTCCCTGACGAACATCTCGACGAGGCGGGTCCAGCGGGTCTCATGGTCCTCTTCTTCGAAGAAGGTCCTATGAGTGAGATCAAAGTCCTCGATCATGGCCGACCGTAGCACAGCGATATGCGTCCGCCAATTTACGCTCAACCATCGCAGCCACGGATTGTCAGTCCTCGCGGGCGCAGTCGACGCCCGACTCCAAACGCCTCGTCTCCACCCGGACGCCTCATTCAGCCTCTCTATGCGTTCTCATTGCTTGGCTTCCCCTGCCCTGTCGGTCTCTCGCCGCGATGCCCCTTTGACTCGCAGCGTTCTTGTAGCGCGACGTTGGCCGCGGCGACCTCCTGGCGCCGACGAGATTCAACCGAGCCGTCCGACTCCTCTTCCTGAAGGAACTCCTCAAGCCACTTCTTGGTCGTCCAGCGCCTGCCACCGACCCTGGCCGACCGGAGCTTGCGCCCTCTAAGCCCAACGCGCCACCAGCGAACGATGGTCATCACGTGCACGCCAAGCAGGCGGGCTGCTTGTGCCGCAGAAAGGCGATGAGCGGCGCTTAGCGGGATGCGTTCTGGCTGTTTGGAGTTCATCGGTGATGGGCCTCGAGGCCGTTTCGGCCTCCTACCCCGCAGGTTCTGTTGGTCGATTCGCGTGTCATTTCATGGTGTTGCTCTCGAGTTCCCAACGCGGGGAGCGCCTCGCTTGCGGAGAATGCGGCGCATGCACCCAGTCTCAAGACTGCCCGCTTTCAGGAGAAGCCACCGAGTGCGCGCTATAGGGAGTCTCTACAGACTCTCTGCAGTTGGGGTGTTCGTCGTAGTCCGCCAGGTGCGCGACTTCCGTGCTTTCGCAAGATGGCGCGCAGTACTCGCATTGCACCGGTTGCGGGATAGTCGCCGCGCTCGTCGCATATGCGCGAGGTCATGACCTGCGAAGGTTCGCCGCTCCCTGACGGATGCGCCGCTTGCACCGAGAGAATGCCTATTGCGCGTTCTTGAGCGCGCGTGCTATCGAGAGGGTAGTGTCAGATCAATCAGGTAAGGAGGAGCATGAGCAGATATGCCGAGCCCAAGGTCATAGCGTTTGCCTCCGACAAGGGCGGAGTGGGGAAGTCGGCAGCGGCTGTGAACATGAGCGCAGCCCTTGCCACGTCTCATGGGAGAACCTTGTTGGTGGACCTGGACCACCAAGCCGACGCAACTCGTTGGGTTGGATTCGAAGGGGAGTCGCTGGCACTTGCAGAGGTTCTCGTGGACAGCGGAGACCTGTCTGGCGCGGTTGTTCCAACCGAGGTTCCCGGGTTAGACCTCATCCCATCATCAGGCGAGTGGCTTTCTCGCGCAAAGCGAGAACTCGCCGGCAAAAAGGGCTCGGAGCTGATCTTTCGCGGAGCCTTCCAAAGGCTCCTCGAGCAGAACCCAGGCACCTGGCAGTGGATAGTCCTCGATACTCATCCTGATGTCACCGGTGTCCTGACGTTGAATGCCCTAGTTGCAGCCCGCGACATCATCTGCCCAGTTGATTCCGCGGAGCAGGCGCTCGATGGTCTTGTGTCTGTTGTCAAGACGATGTGGTCTCTTCAGAAGACCGCGAATCCGCACTTGGGGATCCGCGCGGCGATGCTGGCGATGAAGCAACGAACCAGACTCGCTCGTAGCATCGAGACGGAGCTCAAGAGCAAGTTTGAAGACCGGGCGCTCCCATCAATCCGTCATCGAGTCCACATAGCGGAGTCCTACAGCGAACGTAAGCCAGTAATGCTCGCGTATCCAGATTGTGATTCCGTCGAAGACTACGAAGCAGCTACAGCTGCTCTGGTGGCAACGTACAGTTCCGTGGGAAGCGGCGCAGTCAAAGACGAGAGAAAACGGGCAGCGGGGTAGGGGATGGAAACGAAACGGAAGCGCGGTCAGCTGAGCTCGTCGTTGGATCCCTTGGGCGACCTTGCCGGGACTGCTTCGACACCATCGAGCGACGTGGCGGCACCTGCAGAGGGCCCATCCGCAGAACCGGCGGTTCAGACCGTTGTTCCCATCTCAGACATACAACGCCGACGCTCTCGGAAGAAGCAGCCGCAGGCCAAGGTGGACACCGCTCCGATGGTCAACACGGTGGTTCGCCTACCGGAAGCGCTTGCCGAGGAGCTAAGAGAGCTTTCGTCGCTTTCGAGCCAGCCCGTCGCGGCTCTCGTTCGAGAATCGGTCAAGGAATACCTCCCGAGGCTTCGACGCTCGTTGGCGACCAAGGCGAAGGCGGCGGCCGAGCAACTCGCCACTCTTGAGAAGAAGAGTTAGTCACCGCTCGCGCCGCAGGGGCGGAGACACGGAGCCAGTAGCGGCGTCCGCTCCGGATGTTGGAGCTCTCCAGGTCCCACCCAATCTCATATCGCCGGGCCAAGGCGCCTCCGGAGACAGTCCGCCGGCACCGGAGGGCGGTCCAGACCAACCTGGATCCGAGAGGGTCGAGCGACTCTGGACTTGCGTGCCGCTTGCGAACTGTATCTAATGGGTGGCCAGAGTACGTGCAGGGATTCCGAGTGCACTTACGCACTCTTTGGGAACTTCTCGGAGCCATCTGACGAGAGGCTGAAGCGCAGGGAAAGGACGTCACATGAACGAGCCGCAAACTCATCGCCCGCATCTTGCTGGGCTATCCGGCCAACCTCCTCCTCCTGACGCCGTTCTCGTCAAGCGCCTGCCGTGCACGTGCTGCCACTCTTCCGTGCGTAGCCCTTTGCTGACCTAGGGCCGACGCCCCGCGCGCCCTGACCTGGGCAGCTTCCCCCCCTCAAGGTCCGGTCTGCTAGCTACCGCTCTGTCCACTGGGGAACATCAGCGGGCTCTCAGTAGCTAACAGGCACACCAGGGAGGCTGCGTACCAAGCTCAGCCCCACAGACGGCCGATGGGAGGCCTCCAGCTTCCCGGAAGCCTCGGGGCTCAGTCTGCTGGTAGGCCCTCTTGGACCGAGAGCAAAAGAGCCGGCAGGTCAGCAACCCGCGATGCCAAGCGGGGTCGAACCGGATTGTTCCTTCTCGCGACGGCATTCGATCGTGGCGAGCCCCCCGGGACGTCAGCTGAGCTGCCGGCTCCTCTTAGTTTGTACAGGTCCACGTTTGGCTGGGTGGCCGAAGTGAGGGCGTCCAGAGAGAGACTCTTGGGCGCGAAAAAACGGGGCAAGAGAATGAGCACCCAGTTCACAAGAGAGAACTCACCGGCCAGTTAATGCAGCGGCGAACGGATGCCACCGTGCCACCACCCGACCGAACCGACCCCGTGGGGCCAGCCATTCGATCAGCTCCCTCCAGGACTCCGAGCACTTAACCTCCGGGCCAACCGTCCTCCCCACCTCGACCGCGAGCGACGGGAAGTTGCAACGTTCAGCGTTGCACGGATTGGCATCTCAAAGCAAATCGGACTTTGCTCCGAGTTCCCTTCGCGGTACATTATGCTCAAGGAACGGCTGTTCTCGGTCCTCGTGAGCAGGCAACTCGCGGGAAGTGAGCTACCGAGCAGCTGGGGCATGGCACCCAAGAAAAGGGCAGCCACGCCATGATGACTACCAAACCAACCGCTTCACGGGACGGGCGTCTTGTCCCCCGTTTGAGCCTCTCCTTCGATCGTGTGCTGCGGCCGCAGCCGCCACCGCTTCCGCCTCGCATCACGCGGGAGTGCATGTCGTTCCACGTCATCACAGATCCCTAGCCACTCCACCTCAGCAATAGGCCCTGGGTGACCTTGCGCGCGCTGTATCGCAGCGTCGTTGGGTCGCGTTCCGTGGGCTTGATTGTCTCCACGTCTATCTCAGTGAGTGTTCATTGAGACGGTCTGGAGTTGGGGTGCGCATATCAAGGAACGAATCGAAATGGCTGCAAGAGAAGGGTCCGTACACACGGTGGAGCTCAGCTCAAACGAAGTGAACCTCGCTGCGCAGATCATCGCGGTCTTATGCACATGCCGAGATGAGCGCTTGTCGCAGAAGCGGATCGCAAAAGAGCTCGGGGTCAGGAAGGCGACCATCGGACTGCTGCTGGGCGCGTGCGTCAAAGCCAGATTGGTGCGGCTCATTCCGCGCGCTGGCTACACCCTCACCGCGCGAGGGGCAGGTTTGGCACGCCGGGCCGGGTTGATGCCAAGCGGTGATCAGCCATGAGCCAGTTGAGGAACCTCGCCGGGCTACCCGTCAAGGCAGGGACCCAGGCCGTCTACAAGAACAACTCACCAGGTGATGCGTCATGATGCTCCTCGGTTTCTTCGCAGCGCTCCTTGCACTTGTCGTCTGGTTTCTGACCAAGTTGGCCGTCAATCGTCTCTTGACGAACTACGCGGCAGAGACGGTCAGTGCGGTCTTCTCAACGGCAGCGGCGCTTGCCTTCTCGTTTCCCGTCCTTCCGTTGACGGTTCGCTTGCTCATTGTCGGGTTGCTTGCAGCCTTCTCCGAGACGATCAGAGTGCTCAGATCTCGCAGCTGCCGTTGTCGCCGCGAGTGCGACCGTTGCGGTAGTGAAGGAGACGGTGAGGACGACGATGACGACCGCGAAAGCAAGGGCGGAACCCAAGCGTCATCATCGAAATCACGCGCGAAGAAACCCAACAAGAAGCGATTCGCGGAACACGCGGAAGACGCGTTGCACCGGCACGTGCTCGATTCCGTCGTGAGTTGACCGTCTCAACGGATGCTCTTCTTGTGGACAGCCGATGTCTGGCGAGATACGTCCCGAGTCGGTTGCCCCTAGTCACTCGTTCTTGGAAGTCCAATGACCGACGACAACTCGCACGATGTGTTCTCGTTCAACCCGGCCGGTGGAACGCCTGAGCACGTCCCTTTGAGAAAGCTATGCCTTCCACCGCAGTCGGAGCGAATCCGTCAGCTCAACCCTAACCGAGTGCTCGCCCTGTTGACCTCAATCGGTCTGGTTGGCTTGCTGCAGGCTCTCACCATCGACAAGCAGAACCGTGTTGTCGCCGGTGCGCACCGTCTTGCCGCTCTCCTACTCTTCGCGGCTCCGCCTGGGACTGCCAGAATCGGAGTGTGGTGCGAATTGTTCGGTCGAGACTCCGCAAACGATGCGGTCACGGAAGGACTCAACCGAGTTGAAGGCAAGGCTCCGGTCAAAGTGCCGGTGGTTCGCCTTGCTTTCAGCGCCGAACAAGAACCTCATCGCGCTGAGGTCGCGCAGCTTGTCGAGAACGAGAACAGAGCTGATTTCACGCGCGAGGACCTTCTTGCCTACGCGGAGGGGCTACGCAAAGCAGGTTACCGCACGCTGGCGGGGCGCCCGGCCGCGAACGAGAAGGCTCTCATCCCGGCTCTGGTCCAGCTTACTGGCAAGTCTCGCGCAACCATCTGCCGGTGGCTGAAGGACCCGCAATCCCCTGACTCGAACAAGAAGGAAACAGTCTCAAATGAGGCCGTAAATGCCCAAAGGCGAGCCGCTCTTTCTTTGAAGCGTGCGACAACGAAGTTCATCGCGTCGACCGAAGGCGCCGAGTCGCCACCGCTCAGCACTCTTCGAAGTGCCCTGCAATCCGCGCGATTCCTGAAGGCAATCGAGGCGGCGACGGCCAAGGACGGCAAGCCCGCAAGGAGGGCCCCTTCGCAGGCCGCCGACAACCCAGGCAAGCCGAGCGCATCCGTCCCCGGACGAGCGCTCCCAGCGGAGGAGGGGGTGTAGATGCCGTCTTGGGAGGTGTTCGGGACCATCGTCGATAGCGGCCCGAAGGGGGTCACCGCGCGGGACAAACGCTCACCGTCCCGGAACCTTGGCTGCCTAGGAATCCTGCTCCTTGTGGCGGTGCTCCTCGGGCTGTTCGCTCTCTCCTCCCGCAAGCCCTCTCCGTTGCTCGTTGTCGAGCTCGTTGGGAAGGACGTTGAGAACAAGACCGTCGATGTCGTGCTTGGCGCTGGACGCTTCGAGCGCGCTGCAAGTTATGTCGCGGGATATTTCTTGCTGAGCTGCAACCGGGCGCGCTGTCCGTTGCCGTGCTGCCAGAAGAGCTCCGAGGTCGATGTTCGCCTGCCGTTCACCATCGGCAAACCTTCGAGTTCGCTTCCGGTCCTGTCTGTCAACGGGTCCTTCCAGACCACCGTGAAGCTACCGAACGCTGCTCTTGCTCTTGTCGAATCTCACGAACTACACGCACTCCACCTTGAGGTGCAACTGAGCACAGTGGAGCTCGTGGGTGGCGAGGAGCTGAACCTCAAGAAAGGAGACTGGAGATGATCAGAGTCATCGTGATTGTCCTGCTTGGAGCCACTGTCTGTCCCGCACAAGTCCCGCAAGAGGAGCAGGAGGCTCAGAAGCTCACGCTTCAACCTGACTCCGATGCGTTGGCCGGGATTCGCCGATACCGCGGCAAGACGGTCTACGCGTGGATGCAGGGGCTTGCTTCCTCCCGCTCGGAATCGGAACGGCTCGTCGCGCTCGACGCAATGCGCGCGGTGGGGCTCGAGCATCGGGTGGTTGTCGCTGCCGTCATCGTCGCCCTACAAGACCGCAGTGAGTCGGTTCGGCAAAGAGCTCAGGCGCTACTGGTCTCAAACGCGCAACACTCTCTCCCGGCCCTGTGTCGTGTGGTAGAGAGCAAGCGTCGTCGCCGGAGGGATCCCAGCAGCCCTAGCTCTGGCCTTCTCGGCGGTCTCATCGATGAAGTCGGCTATCTGGTTCGGGGGCCCGAATCCTGGCCGAGAGTCTCGCAAGCTGTGGCCCCTCAGGTCCTACAGGTCCTGCCTGAGATAGGGGGAGGGGAGGCGGCGCGGGTGCTTGTAACGGCCATCGCGGACCGGAGGCTCAGAGCCGTCGCGTTGGCGGGCCTTTTCAAGGTCGTGTCAACCGAGCCCGGTGAAGTGGGAAAGGGCGCGGCTGAGATCGGGCGCGTTGCCGTTGAAGATCCGCGTCTGCGGCCCGGTGCCTTGCTCTTGCTCAACCGGCTTGGACCCCACGGGAGCGGCGCGGTCGCTTCCATGGTGCGGCTGCTGAAGCAAGAGTACAGCCGGGAGCTCTTCGATGCGCTTGCCGCAGTCGGTCCTGGAGCGCGGGCCGCTAAGGGCCTCCTAGAAGAAGCTCTGCAGGATCTCGACCCGCTGACGCGTTGTCGGGCAGCCAAGGCACTCGCATCCGTTGACCCGGGCAGCGCCTTGGCTCTTGAAGCCATCAAGCCGGCCTTCCAAGACCCCAGGCGAGGTGAGGATGAGCTTCTCGCGGAGGCTTGCCAGGCCGCCTCATTCCTCGAAGCTCCCGGGCTTGCGCTCCTAACGGAGTACATCACGGGCGTCGACCAGGAGCTTCGGGACTGGTTCGACAAGGATTGGCAGCCACGATACGGCGAAGTCGACTCCCACCTCTACGGCCGCAAACCCCACGGCATGGACAAGTACGAGGAGCGCTACAAAGGCGCCGCCTTGCGCCTTTTCCCTGCAGTTAGGGCGCTGTCCAGTCCCGGCCTCTGGAAGACCTCCGAGGATGCGGCCCGTGCGATCGCTTCGGTCCGCAGGGTTCTCACTCTTGGCGGCGGCGTTGACCGGCACGCGAGCAAACGCTCGCTGATCGTGAGAACTGAGCGCATGCTCACAATGAAAGTCACGCCGGCTCACGTGCAAGCACTCGTGGCCATTAACGGACTGACGCGCGTCTTCCCAGAGTTGACCGTAGAGCTTGCAAAGGGACTTGGCGCGGAAACTCGTCTCTGGAGGGTGCCAAGCTTGGATGCGCGCGGGCGCATCGCGGACATTGCCGAGGCTGAGTTTTCAGTCGAGCTCATTCGACTCTTGGCAACCCATGGATCACGAGCGGCTATTGACCTCGACTCCCATCAATTCGACTGGAGAGTCCATTGGTGGCTGTCCTTCTACGCATCTCCAGTGCGAGATCCTACCGCCCCAGATAGACGCCGAATCACCTCGCTGGAGCGCGCCTATTTCAGCGCGCTGGACGACCTGCTCGTGGGATATGGAAAGAGTGCACTTCGTCTGCTCTTCAAGCGCAGGGACGCTTTCGTCTACCCCGGAACGAGGAGTGTCTTGCGCCGATTGATCGATGCCCACCAAGCTCTTGGGCACGAGCTCTTGAGGGGAACACTCATCGCCGCAGAGTCTCGGCTTCGTGCCGCACCTCAAGGGCAACCTGCCTACCAGCAGCTGAACGCGGAGCTTGAAGGCTTGAAGCAACTCGAGGCTAGTCTCTTGTCCGAGGGGGGCAAGTGATCATGAGCAGTCTCTTCACCGCGGTTGGTTGCGGCGTCCTTCGTCTCCTTGCTTCGCTGCTAATGCTCGTGGGCGGGACTACTGCAAAGGCCTCGGGCCTCATCCCGCCCGACCTGCCGCTCTTGTACTTCGCGGCATGGCCCGTAGCTGCCGTCCTTCTTGGGCTCCCCGATCGAGTCGCGTGTGGGAGGGAAGAAGGCTGCGGAGCACTCTTGCGAGGCCTTGGCGCGTCTGTGGCCGTCGATACGTTCTTCTTTGGTTCCTGCACAGCCCTTGCCCACGTTCTCTATCACGGAATCGACTGGGAGAACACGTGGGCTGCGGGAAGGAACGCCGCACTCTGGAGCGTGTGCGTCTTGGGGGTAGTCCGGCTCCTACTCGGTCGAAGGTCAACGCCCTCGGGGGACATCGTCAAGGACTGTGGCGAGCCGCTTCGGGGTCGGACGGTTCAAGCTCTGTCGCGCCTTGCGCGGCAGTTCAACCGGAGAAGGGCGCCGGACCTCGTTCCCTGGGGCGGTCTTCTCTTGGACCGCAAGCGAGGCCACCTGGCTCCTCACTCCTTCGTGCTCGGAGCTACTGGGATGGGCAAGACCCTGACCATTGACATGGTCGCGCGCGCTGCGCTTGCTCCAAAGGGTCAGCTGCGTAGCCGAGCGTTGGTGTTTGAAGCCAAAGGCAACGGCGATGCCATCGCATCGCTGCTTGGAAGCGGCATTCCGAGGAACCGGATCGTTCACTTTCAGCCTTTCGTTAGAAGCGAGTTCTCGCGCTCCTGGGATCTGGCTGCAGACATCGAAACGCTTGTCGATGCAGAGCAGCTTGCTGCCATTCTCATCTCTGAAGCCCAGGGCGCTTACCAGTCGAACCCGTTTTTTACGTTGGCCGCGCGCGACTTGCTTGCCTCCATCATCAAGACCTACACGGTCAACGCACCCGGCCGCTGGATCTTCAACGACATCATCGAAGGTACCTCTGGCCTCACTCAGATGAGGGAGGTGCTCGCGCAGACCGAGCAGGGAGCTCGAGTCGCTGAGCTCTACCTTGACCAGAGGTCGGAAGAAACTGTCGGATGCATTCTTGCGACCATTCGCACCGAGCTGTCCCGTTTCGCGTCCGTCGGCCCGCTCTGGGCAGCACTCGGTGATGCCTGCATGAGCCTCACCCAGTGGATCGAGAGCGAAGAGCCTTACGTCATCGTGCTTGGCACTGACGATGCGCGTTCAGAGGTTCTTCGGCCGCTCAACCAGGCCCTTTTCCGGAGAGCTGTCGAGCTTGTCCTATCCCAGCCAGAGAACCCGGAAAGGGAGACGTGGGTGTTCATCGATGAGCTGGCCTCCGCGCGGGAACTTGACGCGCTCCCTGCATTCCTGACAAAGGCGCGTTCGAAGCGCGGCTACGCCGTGTTGGGTAGCCAGTCAATCGCTGGCTTGAACAGCATCTACGAGAAGTCCGGCACCGACGCGATTCTCGCCGAGACTGCCAATCTTGCCTTCCTTGGCCTAAGGGACCCCCAGAGCACCGAGTGGGTGGCGGATGGGTTCCTTGGCAAGTTCGAATACTGGGAGACGGTTTCGAACTGGAGCCAGAGCCATTTCGGACCTATGCGAAGCTCCTATGGAGGTTCCTCGAGTCTGAAGGAGCGACCTGCGGCACTCCGTCAAGACTTCTTGAGCATTCCCCCGACGGGGCCATCCACTGGGATGACGGGCGTGTTCTACACGCCAGCGTTGGGCCCATGGGCAGGGAACATCCCCTGGGACTTCATCATGAAGCATGTCCCAAGGAAGGTCACAGTCGCTCTCGAGCAGATGCCCTCTGAGCTTCAATCCCCGCGACACTGGACACAGCAAGACCGGGTGCGCCTGAATCTCCGCGACGTGCCCCCTCAGCGAACGCATGATGAACCGGGCGGGGAAGGCCTCGTGTTGCCAATCGGTCAGTGATGTTCCTGTCTACCGCCTGTATACGCTCCAACCTGCTTTGGAGCGCTCAGTTGTGGACGCTCGCCTATCGCGTGAAAGGCAGGGTGCATAGAGTCCATCCAATCCAATCGCAACCTCCGCTTGAGCTTCCACGATCATGAAATCCACAACACGTCGAAAGGCAGACCCGGTGAGTTTCCGGCTCAGCTCCGTCCTCGACGCCAAGTTATCGAAACTCTCCGAGGCTCACGGCATGAGTCCTGGCGAGCTGGCTGCCCAGCTTGTCGCGGCGGCGCTTCGTGATGAGCACCACCTGGAAGTGGTCCACCTCTTGGAATCGCTTCAAGCGCGACTCGCTGATCAGGTAAATGCCCTTAGAGAAGACGTGGCGCTAACGCTTGAGATGTCGCTCCTGAACTTCTCATCGTCGAAGGTGACCCCCGAGGCGGTCCGAGAATTCGTGTCCGCACGCATGCGCCGCCGCATTACGCAGGTTCCGTCATGAGCATCGCGCCACTTCGATCGGGCGGCGACTACCACGACTACCTGGCTCACGAATCCAGGATGCTGGGGCAGGAGTTCGTCGGCTACTGGTGCGGGGCTGGAGCCACCGCACTTGGTCTGGAAGGTCGCGTTCGTCAAGAGCCATTCAACAACCTCATGGCTGGGCTCTACCCTCACGGTCGCCAGTTCTTGGTCCAGGTCCAAGCTGGGCGCAGGCACCAAGGCGCCTGGGACACGGTGTACACGGTGCCAAAGACTCTTTCTATCGCTCATGCACTGGGTGACGTGGAAACCCGGGAGGCAATCGACGACTGCCGCCTCAAGGCTCTTTCGTCAACACTCACGACGTTCCTAGAGCGCGGCGCAGTATTCGCTCGTCGTGGAGCAGGCGGCGAGCGTCTCGAGCCCGCCAAACTTGTGGCGGCGGTCGTGCCGCATCAGACCTCGAGAGCGCTTCAGCCACACCTGCACCTTCACTGCGTTGTTTTCAATGCGGGGCTGTGCGAGGACGGGAGCTTTCGGACGATCCGGAGTGAGGACTTGTATCGCTCCTTCTCTGCGGCGCGCGCCCTCTTCCTAACCGAGCTCGGTTTCCTCCTCACGGAGAACCTAGGTTACAGGCTTCGTCCTGAGCGTACGTGGTGGGAGATCGACGGAATCTCACAGGAGGCGGTCAAGCTCTTCTCTCGGCGGGCTGAAGAGATCGATCGCACGATTGTGGTGCATGGTGCTGCCACAGCCCGTGCCAAAGAACGTGCTTCCAGGCTCACCCGCCCGGAGCTAGTGGAAGATGTTCCCATCGTCGACTTGCGACAAGGCTGGATAGAGACTGCGGCTCAAGCAGGCATCTTGCGAGTGCAGGTCTTTGGTCTTCGAAACAGAGCAGAGCCGCTTCCGAGTCGTACGATTGGAGACGCTGTCAACCGTGCCATCCCGTTGGCCACAGAGAAGATCACGGAGCACGAAAGCCACTTCGGACGCCACTACTTGATCCGGCGTGTCGCCGAGTCGGTTTGTGCCATCGGTGCGCCGATTGAACCGCTGACGGCCTTGGTCGGAAGTTACTTGGGCGATGACAAGCACATCGTTCCACTTCCCGCACCAGAAGGTGCTCCTCAGTACACCACCCCCGCCATCTGGAAGAATGAGGAGAAGCTCCTTCGTTTGGCAGCTGACCTTCAACACGCCAGCGGGCCGGCGGTCCGCGCCAAGGCGGTGGAGCGGATCGCGAGAGCGCGTCCACTCCTCGACGGGGAGCAGCTCCGGGCCCTACAAGCGCTGACGACCAGTCCCCTCGCCGTGCAGTGCCTTGCAGGTCTTCCGGGGACGGGAAAGACCCGCGTACTGGAGGCCGCGGTGGCAGCCTGGGCGAAGGCCGGCTTCACCGTCGTTGGTACGGCTGTTTCAGGGCGCGCCGTACGAGAGTTGTGTGATGTGACCGGCGTGCCGGGCATGACACTCGCGCGTCTTACACCGGTGCTCAGCAGGTCCGTGACTGACCAGGTCAAGCACCATGGCCGGCAGCTTGGTCGTGCGGCTCTGAAGAAGAAGACCTGGCCCATCGAGAAGTTGGGTCGCGGCAAGACGGTGATTCTCGTTGATGAGGCCGGCACAGTTGCCACTCGCCAGATGACGCACTTGCTTCGGGCGGCGAAGAGAGCTGGCGCGAAACTGGTCCTTGTTGGCGACGAGCGGCAATTACCTCCAGTCGAGGCAGGCAGTCCGTTCGCCTATCTGCAGAAACTCTTCAAGCCTGTGGAGCTTGTCGACATCAAACGCCAGGGCTCGGCATGGATGCGGAGAGCCATCCGACAGTTTGCCGAAGGCGATTCCATGAGCGCGCTCTCACAGTACGCTGCCGCGGGATGTCTCCATGTGTCGGAGACTCCGGAGTCGAGCATGCGGGAGCTTATCCGCGATTGGATGCAGCATCGGCCTCCAGCCCTTGAAGAAGCGCTCATCATCGTTGGAACGAACGAGGAGGCCCAGTACATGAACGACCTCGCGCAGGCAGCAAGAATCGAAGCAGGCGAGGTTTCCACGAAGCGTTCAGTGAAGCATGGCGACGCACGGTTCTGTGTCAAGGACCGCCTTCTCTTTACGAAGAACGTCCATTCTGCCGGTATCTACAACGGCGATTTCGCGACCGTCGAGGCAGTGACCCCGGCTGGCTTCCTCCGCGGTCCGGGCTCCCTCACCGTTCGCCTCGTCCGGATGCACAAGCATCTGGGCCGTCTCAGGCCGATTCGAGCGACACTCTGGCTCACTGATGAAGCGGGAGTGAGTCTTGGCTACGCGTCAACGGTGCACAAGGCTCAGGCGAGGACCGTTGAGCGCGCGTTCATACTGCTCGGTGGCTGGTTACAGAACCGAGAGACTTCGTTGGTTCAGTTCTCCCGGGCGAGCCACATGACACGTGCCTATGCCGACACGATCACTGCCGGCGAGGATTTGAGCGAGCTTGTCTGGCAGATGGCGCGCTCGCGAAGGAAGCAACTTGCGCACGAGCTCGTGGAGAGGCAGGAGCTTTCCGAGCAACTGAATCAGAAGGTGAGCATTTAGCCCCTTAGACAACCGCGCGTTGGCGCGAAGCGAAACGAATCCCTGTGGGCGAACTGGTTCACTGCAACGACTCATCTCTTGCCTTCTTCGAGGAAGCGCGCGCTGCCGTCGCCAAAGCAGCGTCCGTCGATGAGGTGAAGGATATCCGGGATCGTGCTGAGGCTCTTCGCGCCTACACGCGCCAGGCCTCCCAGTCCCTTGAGATGCAGAACCAGTGCGCGGACATCAAGCTTCGCGCGGAGCGTCGGCTGGGTGAGCTGCTTGCTGCTTCCGTACATCACCAGGGCGGTCGCCCTCCCCACAAACGGTCGCCGGGTGCGACCGTTTCGACCACCTTGGATGAGCTTGGCGTCAGCAAGAGCCAATCGTCTCGCTGGCAGCGCATTGCCTTGATCCCGACGCAGCGTTTCGAGGATGCCATCGGTGAGATCAAGGAGGCCGGCGAAGAACTCACGACTGCAGGCCTTCTTCGAGCGGCCGCAAGACGACACGCACTCGACGTCATGGGGAGCTCGGAGAGCTACGAGTGGGGAACTCCTGCCAAGTACGTCGAGGCTGCCCGAAGCACGATGAGCGGAATCGACCTTGACCCTGCAACCTCGGAGCCCTTCAACGAGGTTGTTGGTGCCGCCCGCATCCTCACGGTCAAGGACGATGGGCTCAGGCATCCCTGGAAGGCTGCTCGGGTCTTCTGTAATCCTCCCTACGGAAGAAGGGTGGGGGACCATGGGGGCTCCAATCAGGATTTGTGGTCTGCGCATGCACTTGAGCAGTTTCGTTGCGGGAATGCAGAGCAGATCATCTTGGTCCTCACGGCGGCGACGCACTCGAGCTGGTTCGAGAGGCTCTGGAGCCTTCCTCTGTGTTTCTCCGACCATCGGGTCCGCTTCGTCTCGCCAGACGGCGTGGGCGTCCAACCACCGCCCGTAGGGACGGTCTTTGTGTACCTCGGCAGTCGGTTGCCCGAATTCATCTCGTCGTTCGCTGAATTTGGACGAATCGTAGTCCCAGAGGCGACCCTTGGGGTCTCTATCTCCAACACGACTTGCGCGCCCCAGGCTGATGGATGAACGCTCGTGTTGCATCTGTTCCTGGGCCACGGCCCCGTTTTCTTGCGCTTCGTCTCTTCGAGGCACGAGCGTGCCAGCAAGCTGTCACTGGCTCATGCACCCTGGCGCGAGTGTCGAGTGGCCGTGGCCCGTCCCCGCGGGGTTTGTTGTCGGTGGTTCGGGTGAACCGACAAACGAAACCCCCTCACCTGGAGGAACTTCTTCGATGGCAACTCAACCCGTTCACACCATCCGCCTCGGACTCATCAAGGCTTCCGTCTGGAAGAACGAGACGCCGAGTGGCGCCGTGCGCCACAACGTCACGATCGTCCGACTCTACAAGGACGACGACGAGTGGAAGCAGACCACGACCTTCGGCCGAGAAGACCTGCCCCTGGTGGTGAAGGTGGCCGACCAAGCCCACACCTGGATCTTCGAGAGCAGCTCGAAGGACGCCGAAGGCCGGTAGCGCACAGCAACCGGCTCTTGACCGCTTGTCCCAGCCCGGGTTGTGCCCGGGCCTCCCTTCCTGGGACGCAGTGCGGCAGATGAGCAGCGACCAAGGTCGAGGACCTTCTCGTGCGTAGCGACGGCTTCGCCGCGGCACGTGATTAAGACGCAGCCTGGTGGCTGCGTGACCCCTCTTGCTCCAAACCTCCCAGAAAGAGTTCTGGGGGTGCAGGCGGCGGGCCGGAAACCAAGGTGGTTCGGAGTGGTCGAACGGTGCGGCACGAACTTCCCGGTCGGCCCATCGCTGTCGGGGCCGTCGCTAACGCTCTTTCTTGGGTGACCCCGACAGCGATGGGCCGACCGGAAAGAACGGAGGCAGGCTTCAGGTGTGTTCCGCGCAGGTGCCTGAGAGGACCTCTACTGATGACGAGGCCACCACCGACGGCCCTTGCCAGTGGGAAGAGGTTCCAGCAGAATGCCACTACTGCATCGTTCGGAACCCCTGACGTCGTGCGACGTGCTTTCCGCGTACTGTTCGTTGTCTGGGTGTCCGCGCGCCCGAGCGGAGCACATCCCAAAAGGGCTTTCTCTCGGGTGGGACATCATCAGCCTGTCAGCATGGGACAACCATAGGTCCCGCAGATGACCGAGTTCAGCCCTGGGCGAGCACAGGATGCTTCCTCGACGATCGCTGGGTTCGTCTACCAAGCGCAGCGGACCATCCAGCGATGGTTGGATCTTGAAGACCCGGCTGAGCTTCAACTCGAGTGTGGCGAAGACATAGATGTCGTCTCCAAGGCGTTGATCGAAGGCGGGGAGGAGCAAGGTCGGTTACTGGAGCAGGTAAAGAAGCTCCAGGCTCGGATAACGCTCAAGTCCCGTCCAAGCGTGTTCTCCGTCGCCGGGTTCTTGGAACACAGGGCTAAGAACCCCGAGATAGATCTCCGGTTCTGCTTCACGACTACGGCAGATGTAGGGCGCGAACTGCCCTCAGCAATGCCATCCGGACTCCCCGGTATCGTCGCATGGGAGAAGCTTCGGCAAGGGAGGGTCGACGACGCAACGAGAGACACGCTACTTGCAGCCATACGAAGCGTGATGGCAGACGCACGACGGCCCGAGCGTGTAAGCGATGAGGCCTGGAGACTCTATTCTGAACTGGTTGGGAGTGGAGACGACGATCAGCTGGCCGACTTGATTCGCCGATTCGAGTGGCTCGTTGGGCAGTCTGGTGACGCATCGATACACGAATCGATAATCAGCGATCTCAGTCGCAGGTATGGGCTTGATAGCGGTACTTCAGCGCCGTCGTGTTATCTGCGTCTGTTTGTGCGTGTGCTCGATGTAATGTCCCAGCCAGGGGCGAAGATCCTCACGGCGACTGAACGAGACTCCGTGGTAGCTCTGCCACCGCTCGAGGAAGAAGACAGGCGACGAGTTGACGCCCTGGCGAAATCCCTGGGAACGCATGAGGCACACTGGAGAAGCTTGGAGACACGAGTTGCCCGCTTGGAGAGAACGCATCCACCAGGAGCCATGCCCCAGGTAGAAATGCAGCCAAGTCACGTTCCCGGACCCACCAAGCCGCCGCTGCTCGTCCAGCACCTGAGCCAACGCGCCGATGCGCTCGAGGCTATCTATCCTCACGCAAACGGGGCCGTGTGGATCATGCTGACCGGCAGCATAGGCATGGGAAAGACGCACCTGGCAGCCCTGCTGGCACAGAGGTTGGGAGAGGTTGCGTTGTGGGTGCGGTTGCGCGATATGTCGGCTGGCGAAGCCCGCCAGGAGCTCCAAGCGGTAATGCTATCAGGAGCGCCCGGGTACGTGCGTAGCGCAGAGGCGCTGTACGATGAGGTCTGTGCGCGACTCCCCGCAAGGTCCGTGATCGTGCTGGATGATGTTCCTCGGCTGGACGGCGGCGACCCTATGTCAAGTCGCCTATCGTTGCTTGCAACCTCCTGCCAGCGGCACGGGGCTGTCCTGTTGACGACGAGCTCAGCTCCCCTTCCAGTCCGACTAAGGGAACAGCATGGCCAGCTGATTCGCGAAATCACTGCCCCCGCTCTTAGTGATCATGAGGTCCTCGAGATCCTGACGAGTTGGGGGGCAGGAGACGAGTGGCGGGACAAGAGATCCACATTCATCAAAACTATATGCAATGGTCACCCGACCCTGGTTTCCGCGGCAGCCCGATACCTCGTCGAGAGGAACTGGGTAATTGATGAGCGTGCACTGAATGAGCTCCTTGGTGGAGCCTATCAAGCAGACCTGACCGAGGGCACTGTAGGGCGATTGGTGGATGCAGTTACAGCGGAGAAGTGCCGAGAGCTGCTCTATCGTCTGGCGTTATCAAGCTACCCTCTAACTCGTGACCAGATTGGGAGCGTTGCACGCGTCGAACCGGGGGTACCAAATCACCTTGAGTGCGTCGCCGCTCTGTCGGGCATGTGGTTGCAGCAGGACTCTGCCGAGCAGTTCGTGGTGTCGCCGCTGGTGCGGAGCTTGGGGCCCCGGCAGCTACCGGATCCGACAAGCGTGTCGGTGAATCTCACTCTCGGCGAACTACTTTTGGCGCAAGGTCCGCTCGACCCCTATGACGTGGGTTTCGCTGTCACCCATCTTACGGCCGGCGAGGACCCCGCTCGAGCAGCTGCGGTGCTCGGTATGGCTTGTCGAAGCCTCAGCCAGCGCGAGGATCTGACGACCGACTTCGGTCTGCTTGCGTTCTTCCCTCCGAGCAGAGTGCTACCCCCCGGCTTGTCCGCCTCAATGGGCGTGCACGTCCGGGCTGCCCAGCTGGCCCTGGCTGGCAAGTTAGACCGTGACCCAGCGCCCTATCTGTCGTCGATGGAACAGCTTGCGGACGAGTGCGAAAGCACAGACTCGATGTCGGCCCTCGGCGCCTCGATGCAAGTCGCCCTCCTATCTCAGAAGGTCGGAGTCCAGACAGCAGCCCGTTGGTTGTTGAAGGCCATGAAGCTGTGGGATGCAGTAGGAGCGACGGAGAAGAAGCAGATTGCACCCTCAGTGGATCGAGCGGGTCTCGTTTGCATAGTTGGATACGCCGCTCATGACTGGGACGGTGTGTGGGCGTGGCTGGAAGCCTTGGAGGAACTACCACAGGATGCGAAGCAGCTAATCTGGCGGAACCGCAACGTCCGCGAGCTATGCATGATTCTAATTGACAGAATCTGGACCGCCAATCTCGACGCGGAAGGGGGTAGCCGGCGCGAATGGCAAGGTGTGGTAAGCGACTACGAGAGACTGCTCAACTGGGCGCGTGAGCGGGATAACATGATCGCGGCGGCCTGCGCTGTTAGGGCGATGCTGGTTATACGCGGAGAATACCTGAGAGACATCCGCGAAGTTGAGGGGTTGGCCGCTCAGGCTCTGGAGTGGTGTGGGGAGGATCCGACTTGCACGTTCATAGTATCCGAGACTGTGGGCCAACAGTTTCTGATTCATGGCAACGCAGGTGGCGCTCGGTCGTGGTTTAAGGCCGCTATGGACTGCGACTTTGATGGATACGAGGCTCGCAGATTCTATGGCTTGCTCGGTGCGTGCGAGGCCAGTTCAGCGTTCGACGCTATGGAATCAACAGGCTTCGGTCACCGGGCAGCAGAGCAGCTTGAATCTCTCGACGGCGGTTCTGGTGAAATGCAGTTTCTGTCTCAGATCCACCTGGCCGTCGCGTACTGGGACGGGGGAGATAGAGAGGCCTCATTCGACTACTTTGAGAAGGCGGTTGTCCAGCTGCTCCGCCTGGAAGAGTCGCCCGAAGCGAAAGCACGGTTCGTGCTGGTCGGGCACTGTGCGGGCTACTATGCGTCGGTTAGCGCAACCGGTAGCCCGCCGAGCTACGTAGAAGGAGGAGGCGAGTACGTCGCGCCAGAACATCATATGTTCCGCGGATTCAACCGCGCCGTGGTCTCGAGGTACCAGGAGAGTATGCGCTATATGATACCTGCCCAAGTGGCAGCATTTGGGCGGGCAGTGGGGCGCGCAGAACGTGCGGCTATCTGGGCACGAGAGGCATATGAGATTGCTCGGGACAAGGGGAACCCGACAGTCATCGCGGTTGTCGCTCCCCAGGTCGTCAGTGGACTGTTGGCCGCTGGGGAGTTCGCGGATGCGTTCGACGTCGCGATGGTCGGAGGGCAGGCTTTCGTCGCCGCCAAGAAGGAGAGAGAGGCTGGACGAGACGTCATGCGGCCGGACTTCGAGTTTGACCCGCTCTTTGTTCAACAGCGAGACGATCTGAGGGCTCGCGCGGAAGAGCTGGGCCTACGCTACTTCTTGCTGCCGGCGTGCTTTCGATTCCTCCGCGGAGAGTCCGCGGGTAAGGCTGAGGCGAGACGCGACGTAGCAAGTTGCCGTGACATAATCGCAAATAAGGCAGGCGGTTTGCTGCTTGCGAGTATGTGGACGGCGGTGGCCGATTTGTTCGCGCATGCGTTGGAGGATGACACTTTCGAGCGGTATTGGGAGCGTGTCAAGGCACTGGAGACCACCGAACACACCAAGGACATTAAGGCTTCGGGCTATCTGCTATCTGCCGTGCATGAGCGCAGCCCGCCCGCGGCGGTGCTCCAGGGACAGCTCGCCTGCATGGACTTTGTGATCCAGCTGTTCGGTTCCAGTAGCGAAGAGGTTCAGGGCATTGTGATTCCGCAAATCGTCGGGTATTGGGAGGATTACTTCTCGGAATCACGATTTCTGTTTACCGCGCCACAGGTCGTCCGGCAGAGTCTCGAGGAGGCGAGGGAGCTTGCACCGGAAGCAAGGATGAAGCGTACGTTGTCCGCCGTGGCGTTCGGGTTGGGCGTCTCCATTGGCGAGGATACGGCCACGTGGTTGCGGATTTGACGGAACAGTCTCGGGGTCACTGCCACTCCTTTTCTCGATTGTTGCCACCAGCGATGGGCCGAGCGAAGGGGGCAGCTACGCGAACGCGCCAATTCGCCGGTCACTGAGATGCATCTACGTGTCAATGAGTGCCTGCTGCACCTCTGATATGAATCGTGAAGGCCCGTTTCGCTTAACCGTTCCGTACGGCGTCCGATACCAACCAGAGTGAACCAGGTGGACCTCATGGCGGGCGCGGGTGAGGCCGACGTAGAACAGACGACGGTCCTCTCTCAGTTTCCCGTCCGTCTTCGAACGGTAGTCCGGCAACTTACCTTCTTCGAGGACCATCATGACGACCACATCAAACTCGAGTCCCTTGGCTGAATGAAGCGTCATCAGATTGAGATGTGTCCCGGAACCCCCCTGACCACCGAAGGCCGATACTGTGAGTCCGGCCAGACGACCATCACGGGCACAGACCTCAGCCAGCTTCATCACAGCTTGAGTTTCATCACGAAGCCTCGGCTCGCGGACAAGGCACGAATCCAGGCAGGCCCCTCGAAGGTGCGTCAACCAGTCCCGCAACGGTTGCTCGGGAATTCGGTGCGAATGCAGGAACTTCACCAAGTCGCGCTGAAGGACTCGCCGGCCAGCATCCGTGGTGATGGTCTCGTTGAAGTTCTGCCAAGCCCTAATCAAGTCAGAAAGACGTGGTTCCCCAGATTGCCAGCCTCCCCCGCACCATGCAGCGCAGTCCTCCAACCAGAAAACAACCGGCGACCGAGGGTAGGGGTTGCCTTGGTCGATGCGGAGGAAGTCCCACCCCCGAGTCTCGACGGCGGCAGCGATTTCATTCCCGTCGTACTGGGTGCGATAGAGAACGGCGATGTCGCCCATCTGCCGTCCCTTCCGCCGATTCAAGGCGCCAGGGATGATGGAGTCGCAGATGAACGTTGCCTGATCGTCGACGCCTTGTGGGCGGTTATGGACGTCCAGCGTGCCGACCTCTTCCACGCCCGACTTGAAGCCTCTCGCTTCTCCCAGCGCGACCTCCGACGCACGAATGATCGTCGGGCCGCAGCGGTAGTTCAGTTGTAGTCTGACAGTTTCCACGCCGTCCTGCTTGGCCAGGTCTTGCAGTAGAGCTGGCTCGGCACCTGTGAAGCCGTATATCGACTGATCCGGATCGCCGACGGCAAGAAGGCGCATGCGTGCGGTCAAACACAAACACAGCACGATCCGGTGGAGAGCGCGGCCCAGGTCCTGGTATTCATCGACGACGAGCACTGGAAAGCGCGCTCGGAGTGCCTTCCTTATCCATGCATGTCGCTCAGCGAGCTGAAGTCCTACGAGTACCATCAGTTCAAAGTCGATAAGGCCACTATTCAACAGTCTTGATTCGTACTCTTCAATGACCCTCGCAGCTGATTCGTAATCTCCTCTCCACTCCGGCTTGTCCCGATCAAGGTGAGTGCGTCGATAGAAATCACACCGGAACATCCAATCACGCGGGTTCTCATCGGCGCCGACCACGTTCTCGACGGCCGCAGTCCAAGACGCTTCGCGCTCTTCGGTCGTCGCCACTCTCAAAGGATCTGGGAGAGACATGCCAGCAATCCTGGCGTAGGGGAGAACGATGTGTTTCAGGCAGAACGAGTGGAGCGTGCCAATCGCGGCTCTTCTCCCGTCCTCAACCCCGAGCGCCCCAAGTCTACGTCGTAGTTCCCGTGCGCATTGATTGTTGTAGGTGATGCAGGCGAGACCGCGAGGCGGTTGGACGTCCTCCGTGAGCATCCGGGCCACCTTGATTGTAAGGGTCTTGGTCTTTCCGCTACCGGGCCCCGCCAGGATGACGCAGTTACCCGTCGACTCGTAGGCCTTCCACTGCCCTTTGTTTTTGCGCAGATCTTCGGCTGCGAGTATGTAGGCAGGCTTAACTGTCGCACCTACTGGCGACATACTTGACTCCAGTGAGTATGTAGTCTGGACAACAAATCAATTCAGAGTCAGCGATGATGGACGCGAGTCGCTGCGCAAATCGGCCTTTGCCAACATTCTCGATGTCCTTTAGGAAAACGTCCACATCGAGCGTAGCCGGCGTCTCAGCCCAATCGTTCATCCGCTTTCGTGCTCGGGCGCTACTTCCAACGGCCTTCATTGCCTTGGCGAACGCTTCGTGTAGACCCGAACGGAACAGGTCCACCTCAAAGGTGTGGCTATTCATGCATACCCCATGCTTGTGAGCATCGGTCAAGAGGTCGTCGAAGTCGTTAGCCTTCCATGTAGCCTCATCCACAAGGTGGATCAGCATATGGTTGACAACGCGTTTCGGACCCAAGGGCTCACGCTCCGTCCCATCCTTGCTTGGCGGACGAGGATCCAGGTCGGTGAGCGCCGCGAGGGGCATAGATAACCCTTCTGGACCAAGCAGCATAAGGTATGGCTCGAAATGGGTGCCAGACACCGAGCAAACCGAGATTCCGAGCTCATCGAGATCATATCCATGCTTCCTGGCCAGAACCGGGACTAGGAACCGCTCCGCATCACCTTCGACGAGGATCACACCGCGTGCGAACAGCATCTCACCGCGGTATACATCGAGGTATCGCTCCAAGTCGGACACGTGATCCTCTGATAGTTCAAGTGTGGCGGTCGACATGGCCTCGGTTGCATTCCCGGCGGCGTTGCGCCGCAGCAGCACGAACTCTCTGACTGGAGTCACGCTGGCCACGTGCGGCGAGTGGGTTGTCATGAAGATAGTCGCAGAGTCCTCAGCGCGAGATCCGTCGCCGTCGCGTGACCTCAGGTAGTTCCGAAAGATGAGCCGCTGCAGGTTGGGATGGAGATGTGCCTCGGGCTCCTCAACGGCCAAGATGGTGTGGTCGCGGTCGCCATCTGCCACCAGTTGATCGTATTCGAGCGCCTTCAGGGCGAGGTAGAGGAGATTGGCGGACCCAAGGCTGGCATCTGCGATACCACGCCTTCCACCGTCGATGAATAGGCGGAGGGCACGAATGAGCCTGTCAGGATCAGTAGGGGAAAACCGCAGGATGGTCTCAAGTCTCTGCGCAGATCCAACCATCAACCTGAGCTTGTCAACGACGGATGCGGCGACCTTCTTGACTTCATTGACCTTCGATAACTCGTTTGTGGCGTCATCGACTCCCTCCGCCAGGGCTTCCAATGAGGTTCGGTCGATCGCCCCCGCTGCTCTGTCCAGGAGGGGGCGCAGCGGTGAACGGGTCCATCTCCCCAGGTCTCCTTCACAGTCACGGAGTGGTGGGAGAAGCTCGAAGGGAAGCCGGCGACGCACCTCATAGCTGATGCGGTTTTCAGTACGGTCGCCCCCATACACGAAGAACTCGTAGTCAGCTTCCTTGGTCGGATCGCCTTCAAGCCCTGGAAGCGGTTGCCAGACATACGTCAGTCGCGCAACCATTGGGTCGGGTTCAACCAGATGCTCAGCCAGCAAAGCCAACTGATTCTCGTTTTCCTCGAATTCGGCGATTTCAACGGACACCGTGATCCGATCACTCTTGGCGAGAGGGCGCGGTAGACCGTCCCAGAAGTCCTCTTCACGAAGCTTCCGAGCGGAATCGGGAAGCGAAGGGTCGAGTATCAACCTCAGCGCGTGCAGCAGATTAGATTTCCCAATCCTATTCTCACCGACAACCACCGCGTTTTCGCCAACCGAAACGTCGATGTGAGCGAAGTTGCGGAAGTTCCTAATCGTGATTCGAGATATGCGCATTGGTCTCTTCAGGGGTATCCAGTGGAATCAGCGGTTCACTCGGTGTGGCCGCCAACAGGCTTGCCGTGAAAAGCGGGGGAGACCGCGTTCCCGTCTCACCTTATGCCAGCTTCTCTTGCTTGGTGGAGAAACGGTTGAGCGAGTTGCGTGCAGTGTGAATCCACGCTCGGATGGTAGACGTTTGACTGTGCGGCCAAGGTTCTCCAGGGGGAGCTTGGGATCCGTGAGCATATCCCAGCTCGTTGGTCCTGCAGAAGGTCCTGCGCGCAGCCAAACAGGGGACCTAATGGTCGCGGGGGAGGGCAGGTTGGATTCTCCATGGGGCTCCCAGAGGTCCTTGTTTTCGGTTGTTGCTCCCCGCGTCGGCAGATCCGTCTTCAGAACGGAATCTTGTGCGAAGCGCTGTCGCGGGTTTGGCGAACGCGCTTGTCATAGATCTGAGTGGTGGTGACGTTCTTGTGCCCGAGGAGTTCCTGCACCGCAAGTATGTCGACGCCGGCCTTCAGGAGCAGCGTGGCGCTCGTGGCTCGAAGTGAGTGCGGCGTATAGATGCAGCGCTTCGTCGTCGTCCCGTCTTCGAGCTCGACGTTCTTCATTGCGCGGGGGAGGCGGTGAAGGTACTCGCGCACGAGCTCGTACATCGCGGTTAGCCCAATCTGTCGCTTCCCAAGCTTCACGCTTCGCGAGTTCAGCCGCGCGCGAAAAAGAGGGCCGCACTCGAGGCCGGCCTCTTGGAGGTACTCTTGGATGGCTTCGGCAAGCTCACTGTGGATGCCGATCGTGCGGGTAGACTTCCCGCGGCCCTTTTCTTGGATGCGCAGCGTGGGGTCGTCTTCGTCCATGTGGAAGTCGTCGACCCTGAGCTTGCATCCGGTAGCGATGCGTGCGCCGGTGAAGAGGTAGAACTTGAGTATCGCGCGATCGCGATACTCGAGGATGCTCTCACCATTGGGAAGCCCCATGAGCTTTCGGGCGGTGCCCGGTGAGAGCGCCTTGGTCTCCGCAACAGGCTCGGTTGACGGCCGCTTGATGAAGTCCTTGTGGGCGGGATTCTGGACAGTGATCGGAAGCTTGGCGTCAGCCGCGGCCTCGCGCAGGAACTGGAAGAACCCAGAGAGAGACGAGATCCGGCGGTTGAGAGTTTTTGGCGCGAACTCTTGTTCGTTGGCCATGAAGCTCCGCCAGTCGCGGACGTCCTGCACGCCAGTCTTCAAGAGCTGCCACGATTCCTGAGGCCAGCGGATGCCCAGATGCTCGACGAACGAGAGCACGTCCCGGCGGTAGCAGCGCTGGGTGTGGTAGTTCTCTGAGCGAGCAACCCACGCTTCGAACATCTCGGCGACCGAGAGGTAGAAGTGCTCAACTTTCTGCACGACGGCAGGTGAGCTGTGGCCGGCAACAATGGGCGGGAGTTGCAGCCGATCGAGGTCCGCGGGCACCAACGCGGCACCGCTCGCAGGCCCTTCCATGACCACGGTTTTCGATTCCCCTTTCGCCATCACGGCCGATGATAACAGATTTTATCATCGGGTGTAAATGCGGCGGGGGACGGCCTTTCGCTCATAGCCGAACCGGTGTTTCACACCCCGCGGGGACAATCAACAGCTCTGCAAACGCAGACTACGTCACGAGTTTGAGTGGGGGCTCAATCCGAAGTAGCCCTGAGCTCAGGTCGTACTCTTCCGGAACAGGAAAAGCGCGCTCGCAGTGCGGGCACCGAAAACGCTCGTCTTCCAGTGGGTCACGTAGTCGAAGGAACCAACCTTGGTTATCCCAGCAGTCCGGGCACGCTGGATGGTCGTACAGCCCGTCGGCAGGATCTCCGCCTTTTAGCCAGTAGATGGCCCCGTGACGAAGAAGGTCCTCCTGCTCTGGTTTCTCGCGAGCCATATCTCACCGTCTCACAATTCGGCGTCACGAGGCAAGCGGATGATGACAGGTCCGCACAGCGAGACCAGCGCAGTGATGTGCTGATTAACTCCGGCGCGCGGATCTTTCACCTTGGGGCCTTAGGCTTGTTCCGCTCTGTAATCCGCAGGGGAGTGGGCGATGTGATTAGCTCGTCTGGCGGATGTACTTTCGGTCTCGGTTCATGAAGGCTGGGAGCGTGCCTTCCAGATACCGAACGACGTGCTGGTTGACGGTCGGATTCTCCAACGCGCCGGACTCATAGCGTGCTCGACAACCGTCCTTCTTGTCGATGCCCGCGGCGATGACTTGGTCGGCGTCTGCGACGACAGCGAGGTTTGGGTTGTGAGTCACGATGATGATCTGTCGCCGCTGCTTGGCCAATTGGAGAGATGGGACCAACACCTCGTGTACCGTCTCATTGTCCAGGTTCTCTTCCGGCTGATCGAGGATGAGTGGCCCATCGGTCTTCTCGACGAGCAGGTAGAAGAGAAGGAGCAGGAGCCCGCGTTCCCCCGGCGATAGTTCGAACAGCTCCTTCCCTTCCATCTTGAGCGCGTATCGCGGCTCAAGATAGTCGAGGCCGTAGAGATAATCATAGAACTCGGCTGCGGACCGGTTTGCCTTGAGCTGCGAACCAGTAGACATGGGCTTGGAGCCCTCGTGCCGAGTATCGTTCTGGAGGGCATGCATGATCTCACCGAGGAAGGCTTCGACGCCTTCAGGCGTGTCGAACGCGTTTCGCTTGACGATCTCCTTCAGTCGCGTAGTTCCTTCCTCAGTGCCTTGAAAAGAGCCTGACTTGCCTTGGTGTACCCACTCGGTGATTCCGTCAGCAACGCCTTTGTCGCTGATACGAACGTCGAACGAAAGCTGGATGCTCTCGGCAAGCGTGTGGTGACCCTGGATGAAGTCCTGGACTGGCTGGTAGAGTCGTTTGTAGTGCTCTTTGAGCTCGGAGATCTTCGCGTAGATAGCCTTGCAGGACTCCAGCCTCTCAGACGAGAGCTCTGCAATCCGCTGCGGCAGTTCCGAAATGCGTGTGATCTCCGCCTTCAAGCTCGAGATTGAGTCAGGATCATCTGTGTCGCTCTCGATGGCTGCGATCGCGCCTTCCCAGTCCTTGAGGGCCGTCAGATACTCCTGGTAGCGCCGGGTAGGCGCGTCGAGCTGATTCTGGAGTTGAATGATCTTCTGCTTCGCGGCCGTAAGCGCAAACTGCTTACCCTTTGGGTTCTCTGGATCAACTTCGGCGCGCGCGGATGACTCTCTGCCGGCGAGCTCGTCCCGCAGGTCTCTTACTGGGCCGACATCAACCTCAAGCTTGACAAGGGTGGCGAAGTCGAAACCGAGCTCCGCCAAGTCCGGTTGCGACTCTCGCTCGAGGTCTTGCGCACTCGCCTCAAGATTACGCAGGCGTTCGATGAGTTTGTCGGCAGTAGCAATCTTCGTGAGAAGATCGCGTCGCTCCTGGTGCGCAGTCTCAACTGCCGATTCAAGCTCTGTGACCTTCGCCCGCTCTGCCTCAATGTCCGCTTGCAGCTTCTCGACGACCGACTTCGTGGCCGGGTCAGCTTCGGGCTTCGGCACTTCAGGGGGCTGAGCCGCCTTCAGAATGTCGAGTTCTCTTAGCCGAGCAGTGAGACGCTTCTGAACCTCGCTCTTGTACTCCGGAGCAACGTGCTCTTCGAGAGAAGCGATCTCCCGGTTTGTCTTCGAGAGCTCCCCTTTCAAGGCGTTGATTCGGACGAGCGTTTCCTCTCCGAGGTAGGCAAGAAGAGCATCCAGGCTGGCCTTCCCTAGTCGCTGGGCTGTGGGAATATGCGAGAAGATCACAGAGCGCAGCTCTTTGTCGAACGCGCTTCCACCTTGCGCAGTAAACTCGTTGCAGAGTCGCTCAAGGTAGCTCTGAGGAATGTACCGAACGCGTTCGACATCCTCGTTGTCCGGCGATTCTGACAGTCGGTAATCTCGTTTGTCTTTGCTGCACCAGGTGAGCGTTGCAGTGAAGTGATCCGACTTGTTCTCGCGCGGGCGCCGAAACTTTCTGTCGTTCAGAAAGGAATAGTGGTCTTCCTGTAGGCTGTTGCCACCAAGCGCGATGATGTCGGCAAGGGCGCTCTTTCCGCTTCCTTTGTTCCCGATGATGGCGACAAGTCCCGGATTGACTGGAACGTCGGCGTCGAACCAGTGCTCGGTCAGCGTGGTTCCAGCAGCCTTCGTAACTGCTATCGAATCGATGTACTTCTGGGGACGAGAGCGAACGTCGACTTGCTTCGGGGGTTCCGTCCCCACATAGACCCGATCCTCGAACTCAAGAAGAGCGTGCTGCAGTCCTCTGAAGGTGGGATCGGCCTTTAGCCAGCAATCGCACCTACCGAGAGAGTCCTTTTCGGTCGCGTCAGGCCAAGTGTGGGCGTCGCTGCAGTCGAGCAGTTTGCTGTTTACTTCTTGCTCGCTCAGCTTCGCTCTGGCGTTGGCGTACGCCGCGGCATTCTCCGAAGCCGTGAACACGATGTCGCAAGAGTTTATCAGCGTCTTCTTCTCGGCAATGGACTGGTCGTTCCAGCGGATCGACTCCCACTCAGCCTTGCCTATTGCGGTGAGATACCCATTGCTGAAATAGGGGGATTCGAGCGCTGCCCGTATGGCCTCAACGGGGAGGTTCAAATTGCGAAAGCCCTCGAGGAGCGGCGGACCGTACTTGTCGCGCTCCGTTTCAGGCGCGCTCTCTATGATGGCTCGACCCAGGTCGGCCAGGCTATCGCGCGTGACAACGCCGGCCCACTCGAAGCCCTCGACAGGCGACAGCGTGTACTTGGCCTGCAGCTGGTTCAGGAACTGCTGTTGGATCGTTGCCGTTGATATCTGATTCGAGAAGATGACATGGAAGTTGGCACGTCGCAATTTGGAGTCAGTGCCGGCAAAACGAGCGATGCGAAACTCGAGAACCGGTAGGAAGGTGACGATGTTCTGAAGGCGACCTTGACTCTTGTACTCTGTGACTCGTTGGTAGCCATCCAGGAACAGGTAGTCGTTGATTCCAATGACAGAGAAGCTCGGTGGAAGCGCCTCCAGTTCGGAGATGAACCGTTCCCACACTTCTTCGGAGTCGCCTCCGTAGTTTTGGTGGATTGATGCGGGGGTGTGGACGTGTAGGTCCCATTTCCGCCACAGCGATCCTTTAGGATGATTCAAGCGTCCCTCCTCGGCACCGCCTCTGACCAAAACGTGGAGCGCCTCGCCGAATCGTCAGAGGCTCTTTTCTGCCCGAAGTCAATAGACTCGCTTTTGAGGCGTGTCGTCAAGCGATAGCCGAACTCATGCCCTGGCTTGGTCCGACATGACCTCGACCTATCGGCTGTGAGGAACTCAACGGTAGGCCGGGCGTCCGTGGAGATTCGGGTTGAAACGGAAGGCACGTCCGGCGACGGGAACCGAGCTTTGACATGTCCTTTTGCCTGATCCATCCTGCCCGAACCTATGTCAGACCTGGTTCAAAAACCGGCAGGCTACGGCGAACTGCTCGCCGAGCTCAAGATGCGGATCCGCACCGCTCGCGTTCGCGCCGGGGTCGCCGTCAACCGCGAACTCGTGCTGCTGTACTGGAGCATAGGAAGAGACATCCTGGGGCGCCAGCGAGCCCAGGGGTGGGGCTCGAAGGTCATCGAGCGGTTGTCCCAGGATCTCCGCAGTGCGTTCCCCGACCAACGGGGGCTTTCGCCGCGTAACCTGTTGTTCATGAGAGGTTTAGCAGAAGCCTGGCCCGATGAGGAAATAGTGAAACAGGTTGTTTCGCAAATCCCCTGGGGCCACAACGTTCGTCTGCTGCAGAAGGTCAAGAACACCGACGAACGTCTGTGGTATGCGAAGGCCGCGTTCGAACACGGGTGGAGCCGCAACATCCTCGAGATGCAGATCGACTCGGGGCTGTATGGGCGACAAGGCAAGGCCGTGACCAATTTCTCCCGGACGCTGCCGGCCGCGGAATCCGATCTGGCCCAGCAGACGGTCAAGGACCCCTACAACTTCGACTTCTTGATGCTCGGCGACGAGGCGCAGGAGCGCGAAGTCGAGCAGGGTCTCATCGCTCACCTCCAGAACTTCCTCGTGGAGCTCGGCGTAGGCTTCGCCTTCGTTGGTCGTCAGGTCCGTCTCGAAGTAGGCGGCGACGAGTTCTTCGTCGACCTGCTGTTCTACCACTTGAAGCTTCGCTGCTACGTGGTCATCGAGCTCAAGGGTGGTGAGTTCAAGCCAGAGTATGCTGGCAAGCTCAACTTCTATCTGACCGCCGTCAACGAGTTGCTGAGTCACCCCGACGACCAGCCTCCAATTGGACTTCTCCTGTGTCGCGCAAGAAACAGGCTTGTTGCCGAGTGGGCGCTACGCGGTGTCGAACGTCCCATCGGAGTGTCGGAGTACCAGCTCACCGAGTCCCTGCCCGAGAATCTTCTTGGACAGCTCCCGACAGTCGAGGACTTGGAGCAGGAGCTTGGCAACTTGCCCGGACCGGAGGTAATCGATCCGGACGGCGGTGAGTAGACCGGCCTTCCCTCCCGTCAGACCTCACCTCGCTCGAGAGCGATCAGCAGGATTTCGTACTCAGTCTGTCGGAGTCTTCCGATGTCCACCAAGTGGCGAAGCTCGAACTCAGAACGACCGTGGTCAGGAAGACACCACTCGTTGGAGATGTTGCTGTCGCACATGCCGCAAAAACCCCGCTCCACTTTGACGGGGACCCCGCCGATGATGTTGCACAACTCCCTTGGGTCGGTGCTGCGCGGCGGTTGGGCTCGGCGATGTGACTCCACGATATCCTCACTGTAGCAAGATGAGCGCAGCCCCCGATCTTGCTCGGAGGGCGCGGCGCGGGCATCGCCGACGGTCAACGGAATCCCTTGGGACGGCCTGCCTACAGGGAACAGCTGCATCTGGCGGGAGTCACGCGTTTCCTTCCAGGAGAGTCCGCGTTCGATGTCTTGCACGGTCGACCTACAGATTCGAAAGCTGGATGCGATGTCTTGCTTCCGCTCCCCAGCTGACAGCCTTGCGCGAATCTCGCGCACACCCTCCCAAGAGAGTTTGTGCCTGGGGTTGCCTTGGCGGTTCTTTTGAATCATGTCCGCAGTGTTGTCGCGGTTGGTGCCGAGGAAGAGATGTGCCGGGTTTACGCAACGCGGCGTGTCACACGTGTGAAGGACGCAGAGCTTCTCTGGAATTGGTCCCTTGAAGACCTCGTAGGCGTAGCGGTGAGCGCACTCGACGGTGCCCTGCTCTCCTCTAAGCCGCCCGTAGCCATCGCTGCCCATCGCGCCGACCCAGAGCCAGCAGTCTTGCTCACGTTCACCTGGCTCGATTCTGCTTAAGAACTCCCGGATGTTCACCGTTCAACTCCTTGCTCGATTATGTGCTGGCAAAGCTCGGCCCTGTCAACCTCGAGCGCCCTTTCGACGATCCTGAGCCGATGAAAGTCGTCAGCACCCCAAGGCGTGAGCCACTCCTCGTCCTCCTGCCGCGGGATGAAGTCCAACACATCATTCGCGCTCTTCGCCCTCGCCAGAAGTGTGCTTAACGGCGTGCAGTTTCGGTAGGCTCCGACGAAGGGAGTAATGAAGTGGCCAGTGACGCCATTGGCCGTGTCAGCCGGCGGAGTCGAGAGGAACTCAGAGGGAAGCACCGCATCGCCTTTGATTCGCTGCTCGCTTCGGGTTCGGTAGCGAGGGAGCCATGCGCCGTCTGTGTTAAGGCTCCGTCGAATCTCGATGCGTTCAAACTCGCCCACCTGCTTCGAGGCCCAAGCAGCCGTTTCCGCGCTCTCAAGCCGCAGAATGGCCTTGTTCGAGCACATGGCCATGATTTCGTTGCCCAGGCGGTCTCCGTAGGCCGCCTTCATTCCCTCCACGTCCTGAAAGCCCAACACGACGCTTGCACCCTTGGAGCGTCCTTTGGTCAACAGCGTGGAGAGTCCATCGAGCTTGCCTGCTTCGCGGACCTCGTCGAGGAAGAACCAGTTCCGACGAGTCCGGGATTCGCTTTGGCTTAGAACGAGCTCGACGGCCCGCTTGAATATGACCCTGTTGAGGGTGTCCAGCGCGGTTCTCACGCGTTCGCTGCTTCCAAGCACGAGAACGAAGTCCTCGCGTGCCCATTCCTCAAGACTTACGGCGGTGTCGGCTTTGCTCCAAAGAGCTGCGATTGGTGATAGAGGAGCAAGTCTGGAGCGAAGTGTGGCAAGGACGTTCGCGGCAGTGCGCTCGTCTGCGAAGTAACTCTCGAAGGCCTGCCTTCCATCCGGTGAGCAGGACAGCACTGACCAGAGGGCGTTAAGGCTTCTCGTTGCAGCGATCACGTCTCGAAGAGTCCAGCACCTGGGAGATTGAAGGATGAAAGCCTTCATCACCTCGCATAGGAGGTCTCGGGCGGCGTCTGAGAAGAACCGGTTGTGACTGCGCTCCTCTGGGATGAAGATCGCTGCCACTTCGAGTGCGGCCGCAGGGCCGGTTACATCCTGGGCGATGGCCCAGGACGCTGAGCGACGATCGAAGGGGTTCAGCGTGACGACCTGGGAAGGAAGACCCAAGCCATGGAGGAATGAGAGCTGATCCTGCTTCGGGTCGTAGACAAGCGCTCGTTGATCTGGCGCAGCGCCAAGGTCGGCAAGCGCCTCGGCCATCATGCGCTTGATACTGAGCGTCTTTCCAGACCCGGTCGTTCCCAGGAACAAAAAGTGGCTGGTCTCAGCCTTCTTCGGAAGAAGCATCGAGCCGAAGTGCACGCGCCCATCGTCTTGGCGAAGCCTTTTCTGCGCGCGGGACGCTTGACGCTGCGTGATGAGCTCTCTGCCTCTGAGCCTTCGGTTGCGTGGAGCAAAGAAGATCCATGAGCCGATGCAGAGAAACAGGATGACTGCGACGCGGATCTCCATCAGGCGGCCTCAAGGTAGAGCTGTGGTGCTTGGGGCTCACGGCGCAGATCGCTTGCCATGTACTTTCGTCGCGACCGTTCCATCAGCGCTGCCACTTCCCGAAGATCATCGCCTGCCACCGAGCTCTCCATGTAGAAACGTGTTTGGTCGGTGGCGCGGGACGCTTGAACGTAGGTGGACTCGCGGTCCTGCATCACATCGTTACACAGCACCAGGCATCGCTTGAGCGTGCCGCCTTGAGATGCGTGCGTTGTGCCTGCGTAGCCAAGGTGAATGTCCTGATAGACGCTGGTGTCGATGGTGATCCGTTGCTCGTTGTCGAGTTTGACGGTGATTGTGTGATGGTCGGCGGAAACCGAAACGATTGTCCCGCTGTCTCCGTTGTTGACGAGGCTCGAGTTCCTTCGAAACAGCACGCGATCACCCAAGAAGAACACCGTTGAATGCACTCGTACAAAGCGGTCCTGGTCGAGGTCACCCGCCCGGATTCGATGCTGCTGGATTGCGCGGTTCACCTCAGCTGAGTCGCGTCGAGTACCCGTGAGCACGAACGTGTCCATGGGCGAGGTCTTCGAGACATCTTGCTCCCAGTCGTGAACAAGGCGCGCCAGAGTCTTCTCTCGGTCGTCTTCGATACAGACGAGCCCTCTGTCGGCGAACCGTGAAAGGGCTTGCTGCGCCCTACCCTCCGAGAAATCCTTCGCGGAGTCTTTGGCCCATTGATCACGTTGCCTTCGGTTCTCAACGAGCTTCGATGCTCCAAGTTGTCTGCCAAGGCTTGCGAACGGAGCACCTGCTTCGATCGCGGGAAGCTGCTTCTCGTCTCCGATCAGCACGAGTTTGGCTCCGGCTTCGGCCACAGCGCTCACCAGCCGCTCCATCAATCTTGTGCCGACCATAGCGGCTTCGTCGATTACGAGAGCGGTGTTTCGCGAAAGAGGTCTGCTCCCGCGTTCGATCTCATGCAGCGTGCGATGGATGCTCTTGCTCTCAATCCCGCTCTTTTCCCCCAGCAGCTTCGCTGCCCGAGCCGCGAGTGCAGCGCCACGCACGGTGAAGCCGCCGAGCTCCCAGGCTTCTCTGGCGGCCCCAAGACTGAAAGTCTTCCCCGACCCCGCTGCCCCCGAGATGACGCAAAGAGAGCCGCCGCCGGTCATGCTTCGAAAAGCACGTTCTTGCTCCGCGCTCATGGTCCAACGAGTCGCTACCGAGTCGACATGGTGGGCCGCTACGGCGTTCGGCCTGTAGAAGAGGCTTCGAGCAGTGTCCTGAAGCGAGAGCTCAAGAGCGAGCATCTCTCTGGTCGTGTAGAGCTCTCCTTCACGATGAAGCCCGACCGGCACAAGGGAAGGCAGAATCGCGTCCACGAATCGCGTGACCTCAGAAGCTATTGCTCCGTGCTCTTCGACGGCCTCCGCGAGTCTCTTGGTTAGTTCTTGCTTCGAGAAGTAGCTCTTGTGCTCGGTCAATTGTTCCAGCACGTAGGGGAGTGCACCCCGAAGCAAACTCTCCCGGGACTCTAGGCTCAAGACCTTTCGTTCTGGGGAGATGAACCCGAGCTTCCTTCCCCGGTCCTCCCAGAGTGGAAACAGCGCGTCTCGATGCATCTCGGCCTTGTTCGAGCGCGTGGATAGCGCTGCGCTTGCTGAGGCCTTGGCACTCGAAACGCCTAGTTCTTGAAGGAACGTCTCAATCGCGCCCCGACGCTTGGAGAACTCCTCACGCACTTCCTCGGGAACGGCGCCAAGTCTGCACCATCTCCCGTCCCGAGCTACCTCAAGCCCGAGTCTTCTCAGTTCCAAGTGAAGTCTTGCGCGATACAGGACACCGGCGGCCATCTTGTGCTGCAGGAGAGTCCTACCGTCGAGAGTCGCAGTCCTGCCGTCGGTTCCAACGCAGGTGTTGATGGTGAGGCAGTGGCTGTGCAGGTGGGGATCCGGGAGAGAGCCCTCGACAGCTCTTGCGGAACCATGCTCGAACACGGCCACCATCAGCTCCGCTCGCTCGCTGCGGTCCCCTTGTGCGCCCCTTCGGGTACGTGTTGCTTCCCGTTCCAAGTAGTCTAGGGCGCCCGAGACCGCTGCTCGATGCGCGCGCTCGATCCCATCACGGAGTGCGGGCATGAGAGCCCAGGCTACGGACACTGACTTCTCGGCTGAGAATGTCAGATCGAATCCGGCGCGGCGGTTCTCAGCTCCAGCGTTTCGCACCCAGCGCTGGTAGCCGTTGGGGGAGAACCCACGCATGAGGTTCTCAAGGTGTCGCTCTTTGACCTCGCCTGTAAGGCCCTTTGCCGCTGCCCCCTCACCCCACCAAGTCCCCTGTGGTTCCCCAGATTCCGTGTAGTAGCGAGCTGAAGCGAGCCTTGTGTAGTAGGTCTCCTGTCCGGCCGACATGAAACCAATCGAGAGCATCTGTTTCAGTGCCTCTTGTTGTAGGGGAGTGCGTGTTGCGAAGGTGGAACGAGCGTTTGTCGATTCGCTTCCCGTACTGCCGCTGAGAGCGCCCCCACCTGGTCACGCAGCACTCCAAGTTCGGCGCGAAGCGCCACCAACTGGTCCTTTAGGTTCAAGGCCACGGTGTTTTCAAGGTGCATGACAAGAACCATCCGGGCTAGTTGGTTTGGTGAGATTCGGTGTTGTTGGGCGATGGCGTCCAGTCGTTCGCGATAGAGTCTCTCGAGTCGGTAGGTCACTACACGCTCCTTGCACTTCACCACAGATACCTCCAGTTCCAATCCGCCTTGGTTCAAGTCGCTTAAACCAACCCACCCCTTCCGGTACCACACAATTGGCTCCCTGCGCAATCGGGCAGTGGTGTGGTTGTATACAAGTCGGCAGCAGATCGAATGTATGCGTTCACACCTGTGCACTGAAGTGCTGACGGCGCGTCGGAGGTGCGCCAGGTTGTTGAGTGCTATCGCTCTGTTACGGCGTAGACAATGCGTGGACAGATGACCTTCGTTTCGCCTGCAAACGAGCGTGATTTCGTGTGCTTGAGTGCGTCTACAGCTCTACAGCTGTTTGTGCTCAGAAGTGGTTTCATAAGTCCCCTTTGGGAAGTCCCACCGCCTTGGTCAGCGATTTAGGAAACCGGAACCACACTGCAGAAGTGCCTGAGCAAGAGAAACTTGCGCCGCGGTGCTGCGCACGCCAGCAGAAACGCCAGCACCGAGGGACCAATCTCGCACCGGAACCTACCTCTTGTCGTTCCTTGGCGCATGGCCTCGCATCCCCGCGCAGCTACGTGCAGGGTTGTCGCAGATGGCGCAATCAGCCGCACGGACGTGAGGTGCCTGCTTGGCGAGCGCCCGCTGGTTCCGTTCGACACGTGCAATAGCACTGCCGAGGCGCTCAGCTGCCGACCGAGACCCGTAGCGAATCCGGCGTTTCCCCGGTCCAGTCACGAAACGCGCGGAAGAAAGAGCTCGGCTCGGCGAACCCGAGCAGGAACCCAATCTCCGTGTAGCTGATCTTCGTCTTGGTCACATAATGGCGTGCGAGCTCTTCGCGGGTCCGCCTCACGACCTCCTTGTAGGAGGTACTTTCCTCCTTGAGGCTGCGCTGCAGGGTGCGTGAGCTCATCCCGAGCCGGCTCGCTGCTACGCCGATCGTCGCCTCCCCACTCGGTAGTGTCTCGAGCAACACGGACCGGACCCGTTCCACGAGCGGGGCGGCGGCACCCAGGTTCGTTCGGCGCCGTCGCAGCTCGGGCTCGAACGTCTGCCATAGGGACTCGTTCGCGGTCAGGAAGGGTCGCGTCGCGTCCTCCGAGCTGAAGGTGACGCCATGGCGATCGCTCCGCTCGATCGCAACGCCGAAGAACTCCTCGTACGCCTCGGCAGGCTGGATCGCGTACGGACTCTCGACTCGCACGGGCCGAACGGGCTCGCGCGTGCCCATCCGGGCAATCTGTGTGAAGAACGCCAGTTCAACTGCGGCGAGCGACACCGGGGAGTGGATGTCCGGGTCCTCCCACTGACAACCGATGAACAAGCCCGCGGCATCTTCGTCGACGGTCATGATCATGGGAGCGACGAGCCGCTTGTGCTCCGCCATACGCCGCGCAGCCACGCTCAGATCGGGACTGCAGAGGGCCGCAAACACGGGCGGGTAGAAGGCCTCGGGGGACAGGTTCTTCACCAGTGTCAGGGGCAGTAGGGGATCGCCGGCCTCTTCGACGAAGGCGTTCCAGAAGCGGAAGTACTCCTCGACGGACACCCGTGGGCGCTCCTGGGTGAAGAGGTCCCGGGGCAGGCGGGCGCGCCGGAGCAGGTTCTCCGCCTCGAGACCCAGATCCTTGATGGCGATGAGCCAGACGCTCTCGACGGGGATGGGCTTGGGATCGGCCATAGAGGTATTGTAGGCCGCCAGACGCGCCAAGGCATTAGCGAAAAGCGCCGTCCTGAAATCTGCTGACGCCATTTTGGCGCGTCTTGGCAGTTCTTTGGCGCCAATCGCTAATGTCCGTCTGCCGATCTGAGTCTATGATCTTCCCGGGTGGAGCCTCGTCGAGGCCGTTGCCACGAGCCGCCGAAGACGAAGAACCAAGCGAACGACGAACGGAGACAGGTCATGGACAAGAAGACGGTGCTGATCACGGGATGCTCGAGCGGCTTCGGCAAGCTGGCCGCCAAGACCTTTTACGACCGCGGCTGGAACGTCGTCGCCACGATGCGCAGCCCGGGGAAGGAGTCCGACCTGACCGGGCTGGACGGCGTTCTCGTCGTCAAGCTCGACGTGACGGACACGGCCAGCATCGGTGGCGCTGTGGCCGAGGCCGTGTCGCGCTTCGAGGTAATCGACGTCCTGGTCAACAACGCCGGCTACGGAGGCAACGCGGTGTTCGAGCAGATGGACGACGCGGCCGTGCGTCGCATGTACGAGACGAACGTCTTTGGCCTGATGAACGTCACGCGCGCCGTGCTCCCTGCGATGCGGCGGCGCAAGGAAGGGCGCGTGATCAACGTCACCTCGATGGCCGGCGTGATCGGCTTTCCGACGGCCTCGGTCTACGTCTCCTCGAAGCACGCCGTCGAGGGTCTGACGGAGGCGCTCGCGCTCGAATACCGCCCCTTGAACATCCTCTTCAAGAGCGTGATGCCAGGCTCCTACCCTACGACGCGCTTCAACGCGAATGTAGACGACGAGAGCGATGTCGGCGACGAGCAGCTGACGTCCTACGCCGCCACGCTGGCGGCGCAGATCCAGGCCGTCGCCGAGAACATGGCAATGCAGGGCGGCGAGCAGTCGGACCCGCAGGAGGTTGCCGACCTGATTTACGAGTGCGCCACCGGGGACACACCGGTCCACAACCCGATCGGGGCGGACGCGCAGATGATCATGGAGATGATGAACAGTGCCCCGCGCGAGGCCTTCCTCGACCAGCTCGCCGAGATGGTGCTTCCGCCCCAGACCCCCAACGCCTGACCGCTCGACGCCCACAACCACAAAGGAGACGAACCATGACCCAGACCATTCTCATCACAGGGGCCTCGAGCGGCATCGGCAGGGCTACCGCCGAGCACTTCCAGGAGCGCGGCTGGAACGTCGTTGCGACGATGCGCCGCCCGGAGAAGGAGACGGAACTGACGAAGCACGACAACGTGCTGGTCACCCGGCTCGACGTGCTCGACGAGGATTCGATCCGGGACGCCGTCTCGGCGGCTACCGGCGCGTTTGGTGGTATCGACGTCCTAGTGAACAACGCTGGCTACGGGGCATACGGACCCCTCGAGACATTCCCGCGCGACAACATCGTCCGTCAGTTCAACACGAACGTCATCGGCCTGCTCGACGTGACGCGGGCGGTTCTCCCTCACTTCCGGAAACGTGGCGAGGGCACGCTCATCAACGTCTCGTCGGTCGGCGGGAAGGCGACGTTTCCCCTCGGGGCGCTCTACCACGGCACCAAGTTCGCCGTGGAGGGGATCACCGAGTCTCTCGCGTTCGAGCTGTCCGCGATCGGCTGCAAGGCCAAGATCATCGAGCCGGGCACCATCGCCACGGACTTCTCCGGTCGTTCCTTCGACTTCCAGAACGACGA
>JANQEO010000126.1 GCA_028278325.1 Candidatus Binatia bacterium | reverse complement strand
GGGCGTTCCGGTGAGGACGAGGGAGTGTTTACGAGGGAGGCGCTTTACCGCATCGGCGGTTTTGGTGGAAAAGTTCTTAATGCGCTGAGCCTCATCCAGACCAGCGCGCCGGTCGGAATGACCGATCCGAGCAACGTCTTCCTCCCCGGGGTCGGTGGCCTCGGCGGCGCCGGCGGCGCCGGCGGAACCGCGGCCGCACCATCCGGACTCACCGGCCCGAGTGGGAATGTCGGGAACCTGTGAGTCGAAGTCGAGCTGTCTCTCCGACCTTCCGGGCTTCGCTGACGGCGACTCGTGAAGTTGTCGGCGGACGTCGCAGCGCGTCGCACCGACGAAACGCAGCGAGGGCCGAGCAGTCTTCCGCTCGGCCCTCACAAGAGAGTCGGGGCCTTCTCATGGAAGGCACAGCCCGTTTGTCAGACAGAATGTCGTGGCTGATTGCACGGCACTCACCGTCTCCTCACGCCGAGGGCGTCGACTTCGAGGAGCACGATTCGCGGCTCAGACCTCGCCCCAGTCCCGGAAGTCCGGGTGAATGGACATCTCCCGCACGAACCCGTTATGGGCCTTGATCGCTGCCTTGACGATGTCGGCGTTCTTCGCCTTCTTCGCAACGTCCGTGAGCTCGTTGGGATCGGCCTTGAAGTCGTAGTACCGCCTTCTGCGGCCATCGTTGTAGATCACCGTCTTGCCGGTCTTCGTGATCACGGCGCGGCGCTTCCCGGCAACGTGGTTCTCGGCCACGAGGTACTTGCGCCACTTTGCGGCGCCGTCGCTCATGAGCGGCAGCAGGCTGCTCGCATGCCTCATCCTGGGCATCGCGTCGAGGCCCGCGGCATCGAGAATGGTCGCGGTGACGTCGATTCCGCTGACGAGGTGCTCGTCGTCCGTGACGCCCGCCTTGATCCGGCCGGGCCAGACCGCGGCGAGCGGAACTTTCACCGCCGGCTCGAACAGGCAACCCTTCTTGAACCGGTTCTGGTTGCCGCGCATCTCGCCGTGGTCGGAGCCGAATAGCAGCAGCGTGTTGCCTGCGTGCTGCGACCGTCTCAGCGCGTCGTACACGCGACCGACCTCGACGTCCACCTGCTCGATCATCCGGAAGTAGTAGTAGCTATAGAGACGGACGCCCATCTCGTCCCAGCGATCGGGGCCCTCGTTGGTGTGGAAGCTCGCTTCGGGACGGTAGCCCGCGGGAGGAGGAGGGAGATTGTCCCCGAACGTATCGAGGAGCTCGAACTTCGTGGCGGGGTCCTTCGGCGCGAAGGTCAAGTAGCAGCAGTCGTGGGGATTGAGCAGTCCGACGCTCAGGAAGAACGGCTCGTCCCCGCGGTAGCGTTCGAGGAATCCACAGGACGCGCTGGCCGTGACCGCGTCGCCGACCTCCCCATACCGTGGCCCATTCGCCAGCATGGAGAAGCTTCTGTAGACCTTGCGTTTCGGGATGTGCCACTTCCCTGCGTAGTAGCAGCGGTAGCCTCGCTCGCGCATCCATTGCCCGAGGTCCGGCACGTCCTCGGGAAGGGGGAAGCCGTTGCGCACGACCCCATGCTCCGTGGACATCAGCCCGGTGTACCAGCTCGCGCGTGCCGAGCAGCAGATGGGGTTGGTCGCATAGGACCACAGGAACGACGTACCGTCGGCGATGATGCGGTCGATGTTGGGTGTCTTGACCCACCGACATCCGTAGGCCGCGATCGTATCGAGGCAGAGCTGGTCGACGTGCAGAAAGAGGATGTTCGGCTTCGCGGATGTCATCTGTGAGTCCTGATCTCGCGAAGGCCGAGTGACGTCGTGAATATCGTGACGAAGAGCGGCCGGCCTTCGTCGTCCACGATCCAGTGGGTCGGTACGGTCCCAGGACCCGTCTGGAGCCACGCCGTGAGGGGCCCCGCGTTCGGCAGTGGCTTCCCCAACGCCTGCTTCACGACCAACTGGTCCGAACGAACGCCCGAGGGTTCGACGAGGACACTGATCCTCTTCCCGAAGAACCCTCGCTCGATCACCTTGGCGTGCTTTTCGCCGCTCACCTTCTGGACCTGCCCGGCCTGCTCGAGCAGACCCCACTGGCAGCACAAGGGATCCGAGACGTCTGTCCGCCTCTCGATCGCGCCCTGCTTCGTCACGACGGTCTTTCCGTCGAACTCTCCCGTCTGGATGAACCTCCCTTCGCGAACGAGCTCTTCCTCGAGTGCACTTGCACTTCGGTGATCGAGTCGCCAGCTCACAGGAGTCCTGGTCACGTCCCCCCGGCAGATGATCGACGCGCTCAACTCCTCGATCTTCGAAACGGTGCGTTGCACGTCGAATCGGATCAGGTCCGAACCCGCGACAGGAGTTCGCTTCACGGTGACCTCGCCGATCACCATGTTCTGCGGCGTCATTCGGGCGTCGATCGTGTACCAATAGACGACGTCGAAGCGCATCGTCTGCGCGCGATCCGGAGCAAAGCGTCCCGTGGGCGGCTTGTACTCGCGAAGATAGTGCGACACCGGCCCGAAGCCGGGAGGAGTACTTCTGACCGGGCACTCGGACCCCGAGGTGTCGGTGCCGAGGCCGATGCCGGCCAGATATGAGGCTATCGAGGCCTGGGTGACGCCTCGAACGAACTCCCTGCGGTGCAGCATCGCTGTCCTTGTCGGTCGCCCGGCCGTTGGAGGCTGTATCCGCGCTGCATCGCGAATGCAAAGCGCGACTTGCGCCCCTTGGGTCCGGAAATCCAAGCTTTCATTCTAGCACAGCCTTCAGCGACTCACGTGTCCTCTGATTCTTCATCTCCTCTCATGCTCGCGTCATTCTTCCCACGGCGTGGAGAGTGAGTCCCGACACAGGCTCTCAGAATCGACCGAACCACATGGTGATGACACGCTTGTGGCTATTCGATTCAGCCGGAACCAGTGCGGTTTCATGCTGCACCCCTACCGTCCGTGAGCCGTGCAATGTGCGACGGCAATCCCGGATACAATGAACGTGGCGCACACCGTCCGTTCACTCCCCCCCCCGGGTCGTCCCCGCAGTTGAGAAACCCACTCGGACACTGCGCCAATACACGTGAAGCATGCATCATCAGGCCCGCGCCCGACACGCCCCCGTTGCTGTCGGTGATCGCCTGCGTCAACTGAGGAGGAGCCCTCCGTTCCATGAAGTCGAGAGCCCGGCTGTCGCCCTTCGAAGTGTTCGCCGAAATGGGTCTCACGGGCATCCTCGCCGGGCTCGGTGCCGGGCTCCTCGACGGGTTCTTCGTCCTGCGCGGGTTTGCGGGTGGCTCATGGGCGGGCGCGCTCTCGTACGCATTGGCGGTCGACATGCTGGCGGGCCTCGTGCTGGGGCTGCTCGCCGCCGTGCCGATCTCGCTGTCGGGCCTGGGTGGCGTTGCGCGAGCGCTACGATGACGGCGGGTTCTCCGGCGGCACCTTGGAGCGGCCGGCGCTGCAGCGGCTCATTGCCGATATCGAAGCCGGGCTGATTGACGTGGTGGTGGTCTACAAGATCGATCGGCTGTCACGCTCGCTAGCCTGGATGTCGGCCAGGATGCAGCCGGCCTCGACGGTCAACGTGTCGTTGGCGGTGTCGACGGCGCGCACGTCCGTCATGCGGTTGAGGGAGAG
>JANQEO010000143.1 GCA_028278325.1 Candidatus Binatia bacterium | reverse complement strand
TCGGTATCGGCGATCAGCGCCAGCGGAGAAGCGTCGGAATGCAGGTAGCCCTTGAACCCGGTGATCAGGAGCAACTGCGTCCCGTTGTCAGCCATCTTGACCGGGCCGGAGCCCAGGACCGTGCCCACCGAGAAAGTCGAGCCGTTGGAGTCGAGCCTGTAGAGAGTGTCTGCCGAGACCGAGAAGAGCGAGCCGTCCCGTCCCATGCGGTGCATGCCCCGGATAGGACCGGAACCGGCGGTCACGAAGTCGTTGAGCCCCGGCGTCGGCATCAGCCCGAATTGCGCCTCGGAGCCCTGAGGGGCCCGCTCGGGATAGTAGTTCACCAGTTGCTGCGCCGAGAGCGGCTTGGAGCGGCTCTCATAGGTCTGTGTGCTGAACTGGATGGGGATCATCAGAAGTCCGAAAAGGTCGTCGGCTCGGTCGTCGGCTTGGTCGAGAGCTGGCGCAACTCGCGCTCGGCGTCGGCCTTTTCCACCAAGTCTTGGGCCAGGCCGAACTTGGGCGCGACGTTGAAGGCGATGCGCCGGGTCAACGGCTCCCCGTAGTGGTCGGGAATGTTGGCCGTGTCGAAAGGCGCCATGCCGCGCACCTGAAGCTGGGGATGAACCCGGTCGATGATCTTGTCGACTAGCGCGGCATCTTCCGAAGATGCCGTCTCGCCGGCCGCGAGCACCTTCAGATGCTCCAGGATCGCTTCGCGAAGCTGCGTCTTGTTCACCCGGCTGCCTCGAAGTGCGAGTTGCCGGCCAGGCGTTCGGCCAGCCACTCGTCAGTGACCGTCACATCCCCGCCCTTGGGGAAGGTCACGCCCCAGATTGTCACTTGGTCCGGCCCCTCGCCGTCGTTGCGCGGATCGCCGACGTAACGAAAAGCCCAGGAGCTGGAATTGACGACCTCAACCAGATCGGCATCAGGCTCGTTCAGCGCTTCCGTGACGGGCTCGGGAGGCGCCACGGTGGGCGCCTCCGTCACCTTGCGTGCGCGCCGCGCCATCACGGCACCAGGTAGTAGACGCCGACGTAGAGCGTGCCGGTGCCGCCTGCGTTGGCCGCGACATTGGCCTCGACCTGAATCACCGTCTCGGCCGCGAAGGTCTTGGGCCCGTCCTTCAGCACCCCGTTGAACGGGTAGTAGATCTGTACCTCCGGCTTGATGCCGGCCACGGCATCGCCGGTCCAAACACCGAGGTTGCCGAAGCCGTCCGGGTCGGCCGTGTCGGTGCCGTTGGCGGCCCAACCGACGTCCATGTCCAGGGCCTCGGTGCCGGTGTCGAGATCGTCGGCCCGAACGAAGCCGTCGATGACGACTGCTCCGGCCGGAACGCGGCACATCTCGAAAATGTCGCCATCCTCGACGTTGGCCGCAATCTCATAGACGCCGTAGGCAAACGCCACCACTCCGGCGCCCTGGGGCTTGAAGACCGGGAAGGTTGCCGCCGCCCGATCCGCGGTAAGGGTCTCTGCTACCATTTGATTTCCTCCTGGTAGAGGACGAGGCGCCGAAGCGCCCCGCCGCTAGGGTTGGGATCAGGCGTCGGCGACGGCCGCGAAATAGCCCGTGACGATGCCGTTGTCCTTGAGGTCGTCGGTATCGCCCGAGCCCGAGCCGAAGCGCAGCTTTTCGATGCCGCGAATCTCCTCGATGGCCACGCCCATCTTGTCGCCGTAGTCGAAGGTCTCCTCCTTCGAGGTTGTCCGCTTGGCCCAGCCCATGCCCACGGCCTGAGCGCCGCAGAAATAGACCGGCCCAACGTCGATGGAAGAAGCGCCAACACCGGACAGGACGCCGATGTCCTCGATCTCCTTGACGATCACGCCGTCGTGCATGATGTCGCCGCCACGGAACAGCGGGTTGCTCATGCCGCGCGCCGCCGCGTCCCGGCGGTTCGAGACAATCGTGGCGTCCTGCTGAAGATCGCGGAAGACTAGCGAGGGCGCGTAGCAGATGTACCACTCCTCGTCTTCCGTCGTGCGAATCGGCCGGATCTTCGGGCTCGCCGTCTTGGCGATACGCTTCATGAGCGACAACTCATCGGCGCCGAGCTGATCGTTGGTGTTGTCGACGTTGGCCAGCGAAGCGCTGTGATCGTTCGAAGAGTTGTTGCCTACCGCGCTGCCAAAGAGCACACGATCCGCGTTGTCGACCAGCCAAGCGTCCTTGTTGGCCTCGGACGCCGAGGCATAGGCAACACCGTTGATCGACCCCATCGCGGAGATGATGTCGTCGCGGGTCTTCTCCATCATCCAGGTCTTGAGGACCGCCTTGCCGGCTTGGCGGAGCATGATCGCGCTGTACTGCTCCTCGATCTCCGAGACGCGGACGCCGTTGCGGATCTTGTCGACCGTCACCTTGTGCGAACGAGAGGCCATGTCCTCCTCGTTGCCTTCCAGGGTGTTGGACCCGGTGACGCCCGCATTGGTCAGACGGTTGACCAGGGCGAAGGTGATGCTATCGCCCTTCTTCTTGGTCAGATCGTCCTTGAGCTGGATCACCGAATTCTCGGTGGTGCCCATGACGGGCTTGAAGCGGGACTCCCTCACGTATTCGGTGAAGAACTTGGAATCCCACTGCTGGACCGTTAGGCCCGTTGCAGCAGTCGTGTCAGCCATGACTGGCTCCTGTTAGGTGAGGCGGCTGCCTAGCCGCCCAAGACTTCGTCCAACGGCGGTGGACCGGCCCACTCGGGCCCCTTGCGCTCGCCTTTCGACGGCGCATCCGCCAGCGAATTCGGGAGGGACGATGCGGTTTCGTCGGCCTTCTTGGCCTTCTGCTCTTGCTCGATCTTGGCGCGCTCATCGGCGCGGATCTTGGCCTCATAGGCAGCCGGGTCGTCGCCGATGGCGGACAAAGCCCGATACTGCTTGACCACGTCATAGGCGGCCTTGCCGGGTAGCGGGCTGGCCATGACCTGTTGCAGAAGCGCCGGGTTTTCGTTCGCCAGCGACTTCCAGTGCTCCAGGTCGGGGCCCATGACCTCGGTGAAGTCCGGGATGGTGGCCTCGGCCATTTGCAGAGAGATCTCGGCCCGCATGTCGGCGAGCTTCTGATCCACCGAGCCCTCGATGTGCTTGGCGGCCCCCTCGGGGTCCTCCAGCGCGTCGGGGCGCTCGGGCTGCTCCTGTGCTGCTAGGCGCTTCTCGGCTTCCTGCCGCTTGCTGCGCTCGTCCTCCAGGGCTCTGAGCGGCACCATGACATCCTTGGTTGCGCCCGGCGTCGGCGCGTCATCTTCGCCCGTGTCTTCCGGCGGATCTTCGGCTTCAGGCTCTTCCTTCGGCTCGCCCTCGGGCTCTTCAGCCTTTGGCTGCTCCTCAGGAGCCTCCGCTTTCGGTTCCGGCTCGGTCTTGGTGTCGTCGGAAAGGATGTCGTCTAGGGTGCTGTCGCTCATTGAGCCCTCCTCGCCCGTATCGTCGGCGGCACGAATCGCCCGTGACCCGGCGTCGGCATCAAAAGAACAGTGCTGTTGTGTGGTTCAGGCTTGGCCCTGGGGCTCCAGGGTCGCCAAGGCCTTGGCGCGGCGCTCCTCGGCGCTGGCCTGCTTGTCCTCGGCTTCGGCCTCGGTCTTCTCGATCTGCGCTATTGCGCCGCGAACCTGGAGTTCCTCGGCAATGACCGCCTTTTCAGCGGCCTCGGCGCGCGCTTCCTCGTCGCCGCCCTGAAGCTTCTCAAGCAGCGCCTTCTTGTTGCGCAGGCTCGACGCCTCGATGATGACCTCGGGCGGGAAGGGAACGCCGGCCGTGGCCATTTTCACAATGCCGTCGAACTGCTCTTGCTGGATGTTCACCGTGTCCGGCGCTTCCTCCAGGATGATATCGACGTCCATCTCGGCAACTTCGTTCTCGACCGCAACCACCTGCTGTGCTTCGGGCCGCGCAGAGAGTTGCGCCACGGCGGCCTGCAGCGTCGCCTGATCGGCGCCCCCGTCGCGGAGTTGGGCAATGACCTGCTCCCCGGCCGTGACCGGCTGGTTCAAGCCCACGAATTTCAGGTTGTCGTCATCGTCGGTGACGCGGACCCAGCGCTCGGCGGTCCAGAATTGCCGGATGCGATTCCAGACCTGCCGGTAGACAGCAAGATCCCACTGCCGGCGCGTGTCGAAGGCCCGCCCCAGCTCGACGAAACCGCCCTGCTGCTGCGCAAGAAGGGCGCGACCAGACAGCTCCCTGTCCTGCTTGCCCTGCAACGAAGCGTTCGGCCCCATGCCGTCGATCTCGGCTTTCGATTCCTGCAACAGACTGAACTGCGCTTGCGCCATGTCATTGGTCGGCAGGATCTCGAATTGCAGGTTCGGATTTGTCTCGATCCATCCGTCAGGCTTGGCTAGCTCACGCTTGGCGTGCCCAACGTCCTCGACCGCGCCGCTCTCCGTCCTCACCTGCCTTACAGACAGCAAGTGCAGCGCCTTGGAACGGCGATGATTGACCTCCTGTTGAGGACCGATCATCTCGCGCACCGCGCCGTAACGGTTGTTGTCGCGGTCCACATGGAGCGACGACATGATCAGCCAGCTCTCGGGCTCGCCATTCTCGTCCACGAAGGGCGAAAGCGCCGGCTCCTGGAGCATCGCGGCCTTGGTGAAGAAAGCCCAATGCCAAGCGCCGCGCCCGTCCTTGTAGTGGATCTCGACCACCCGGACGCGCTTGCGCTTCTTGTCGGCCCATACGTTGAACTTTGGACGGTCGTCGTAAGTCTCCGCCGTCGTGGAAGTCTGAATCATCTCCTCGAAAGCGGCTTCATGCCCAGGCCAGCGGGCGACCGCTTCGTCCTGGTCCATCCAGATCACGACGCCCTTGTAGCGGGCATCGGAGAAATCGCGCTTGCGACTGTGCGGGTCCCAGAAGAGGCGGTCCCAGGGGACCCACGCCAAAGAGATCTCCGGCTCACCGTGCACCGGCTTGACCAGCACCGCACAGGCGCCCGTGCCCTCAACCACCATGTTCTCCCAGGCATCCGAGCGCACGATATCGAAGTCGTTGTTCTGGCACACATAGCGCAACGCATCAGTCGCCGCTTCCGCCGCCTGCTCGTGGTTCGGCGTCCTCGGGAAAGCCTTCGGGTCGGTACGCGCCTGGATCTCCGAGCCGGTCAGGAAGTCGACCTTGCGCTTGACCCGGTTGATGACGATGGCGGCCTGGCCGCGCGCTTCCAGCTTGGTCTTCTCGGCACTCGTCCACTGCTTGCCGTCGTAGTAGTCGCGGTCACGCTCGGCGTACTCGCGCGCATCGCGCCCGGAGTCCTCGGCTTCCAGGAACCAGCCCAGCAGCTTGGCCAGCATGTCATCGCCGGGCATCTCTTTCCGGGCGGTCACGCCGTTCGCCACGAATCCGCCTCCTGATCCTCGAATGCCCTATCCCAGCGGTCGCGCTTCGGCTTGCCCGGCTTGGTCCCGGCACGCGTCCAGGGCCGCGACATACAGGCATAGCGCCAGTCATCCGCCGCGTGGTCTTCCTGCGTCGTGTCCAGGTCTTCCGGCTGCTTCTCATCATGCTGGAGCAGCGGAATCGTTCGGATCGAATCGACGCAGCTCTCGACGCAAAAGAGCATCGGTCGCCCGTCCTCGCCGATCATGCGCTGGCGCAGCATGTCCCAGCCCCCGACCTGACCTCTTGCCGCGACACGCTTATTGTCGGCTGGCTTGAAATGGACCTTGCGCTTGCCCATGCGCTCGGCAATCGAGGGCCCGCCGTCCTCCGCGAAGATCGCCGGATCGGCCACGCTGTAGACGACCTTCTCGTCCTCTCGCTCCAAGATGCCGTCAGCCACCTGCTCAGCGGTCATCTTCAAGCCCTCGTTCGGCCCCTTGGCGCCGTACCACTCGCGATAGCGGATCAGCGCGCCCCTCGGAATCAAGCCGCTCTCATGCGGCGTGGTCTCGCCGGCAACAGCCCACCAGCCGACCGAGAAGGGCCTGGCGCTACCCCAGTCGAAAGACCGGAAGCGCAACCACTGCTCGGGCATCCTGAAGGGCCGGATGACGTGCCGAGCGCGTCGCCAGCAATCGAAGTAGGCACCGGCCACCACATCCCAATCGCCATCGCGCATCGCCCTGACCAGAGCCTCAGACCCCAAACCGGCCAGCCGCGTCTCATAACCGGGGTCGTCTGATGCCATCGAAGGGTTATCGTCGAGCCGCGCCTTGATGAACTGGCGACGCATCCCGCCCTCGCTCTCCGAGGCCTGCCAGATCGCCTCCGGTTCATGCCCGTCAATGAAGGCTGCCTTGACGAAGTGGTGTCCGACGTTGCCGGGATTGGAGCCACAGAGGATGCGCGGGAAGAGGCCTTGATACTTCTCGGGCAGTGTCGGCAAACCAACCGCCCTGACACGACCACGCAGGAACCGATAGATCACCTCGGTAAAGGTCGTCAGCTCGTCCACCAGGAGCACATGAATTTCGGCCCCCAGGTACTTAAAGCGGTCCTTCTCGTCCTTGCAGTGGCAGAGGTAGATTTTCGAGCCGTTCCAAAACCTGATCTCGTCCTCGACGATGGTCGCGAGCCCCGCAATAACCCACCCGGCCAGCATGGCCCGGTAACCCTTCGGGCCCTCCATGTGGTTCTTGACCAGGTCTTCCCTGATCCGGCGGAACAGGTAGATCTGAAGCCCCGGAATCTCAGCAGCCCAAATGATCGAGGCAACGCGCATCAAGTGGCTCTTGCCGCCACCGGCCGCGCCGCCGTACAGCACCTCGGTTCCCCGCGACAGCAGTGCCTGCCCTTGCTTGTGGTGCAACGCCAGATCGAGTGTTCCGAGCCCACTATCGGGCATCACTGATAGTCCGACAGGACCACGGGGTCGCTCTCGACCCGGAGGGGGACACGGGCTTCCAATGTCTCACCACTAACCGCCGTCACCGCCTTGCAGATCACGATGTACTCGACCCCCGCCTGGCCGCCAGAGATCGTGGCATTGGTCTTGCGCGCATTGTCGGTGATAGTCGTACTCGCGAACGTCAGGCCGCTCGGCTGGCTCGACCAGGTGGCCGTTGAAACCGAATCGGTCGGGATCTCATCCGACCAATCGATGCCGTAGATCTTGGCCGCATCCTTGGTCTTCTGCTCGAAGCGCGCCGGGATCGTCTTCATGCGGCAACCACCCTCGGCTCTGGAATCACGCGCACCGTGCGATTTGGCAGGGCGCCGGCCGTCGCCTGCACATTGCCGGCGCTCGCCGCAAGATCGGCCTCCAGCGTCCCGGCGGGATCATCCAGGAAGTAGGCATAGGGCACCGTGAACATGGTCCCGAAGTCGCTGGGCACGGTGGCGCTGTTGCGGAGCGTCAAGCCGCTCGATGCGAAGGCCAGGCCGCTAACGTTCTTGGCCGCTTCTTTATCCGCCGTCGTGACCGTAGCCGCGCCCCCATAGGCCGCCTGCCACCAAGCGTCGCCATCGTTGTAAGGCTCGAAGATGTTGTTCTGGAGTAGCAGCTTGCCGTTGTTCCTGACCTCCATGGCCACCGAGCCCGAGCCGTCCGCGTTGCCCCAGAAGCGCGCCCGGTTGTTGTAGGCATGGACATGGCTGGCCCAACACGTCGGCTGTCGCTGGACGCAGTTGAGCGCGTCGTTGTGGTGCCAGGTGACCTGGATCTTGCCGGGATCGGCTTCGTCCTGGGTTCGCCCCAGAAGCGCGATCTTGCCATCTACGTTGCTGTTGTCGTAAGCGAACTCGCCGGGGTTCGGCCCGAAGCTGCACCAGTCCACTGTTGCACGTGTAACGTTGCCGTCCGACTCGACGATATCGATGATGCCGTCCGGGACGTTGGTGGCGCTGATGTGGTGGATCCAAACCAGGTCGCCGCCGTTCTCGACCCTGATCCCGTCGCTGTCCGAGACCGTCAGCTCATCGAGGTTGAAATAGGCAAAGATCAAGTTGGCCGTGGTGCCGACCGTCGCACCATCGTGATAGATGCCCTTGCCCTTGAGCGTGACGTTGACGCCCCTGCCGTCGAGCGTCTTGTCCGGCTTGGCGAGGATGGCGGTCGTCAAGTTGATATCGCCCGTCACCGCAAACCTGATCCACCTGGGGCCCGAAGCCTCCAGGGCGGCCCGCAGAGAGCCGGTCCCGCTGTCGGCTAGGGTCGTGACCCAAGTGTCCTCGGAGGCCGCCGCGCCGCCTGTCACGTCCTTGGCAAAGCCGTTGCGCTGGCCTAGCAGCGCGTCGCGCCATACGGTCACGAAGGTGCATCCGCGCAAGCCGACAGGGTGGAGCCGCCGAACACGCCGAAGTCGCCATCCGTGCCGAGGTTAGTGTGAAAGCTGCCGAAGGGGTT
>JANQEO010000056.1 GCA_028278325.1 Candidatus Binatia bacterium | reverse complement strand
ATGAAGCCGACAAGATTGTCGTGGTGCTCTCGGCAGACCGGCACCCGGGGATGCTGGATATGGCGGAAGCGCTCGACGATCTCCGGGACGCTCATATCGTCCTTGAGAAAGCGAATGCGGGTGCGCGGCGTCATGATCTCGACGATTTCCGTTTCGCCGGACCACAACAGGTTGTCGATCAAGACCCGCTCGGTGGCATCGAGCACGCCCTCGTCCGCCACCTCGGCAAGGAGCGTGCGAAATTCGTCCACCTGAAGAATGTTCTCCCGCGCCCGTTCCGCGCCGACGATCCAGGTGGTGATCTGTTCCGCCACCAGGCGGACGACGCGGCGCAGGGGGGTGATCAGGCGGGCCCAAGCATTGAGCGGAGCCGCGACCAATCCCGCGCTGATGCGGACCGGATTGCTGACCGCGACGGTTTTCGGTGTCACCTCGCCCAGCAGCAGCAGCAGCGGGAACATCACGAGGACGTTGATCCACCCGGCCCGTTGCGTGCCATAAAGCTGCACGAGGATTCCCGCCAGGTTGGCCGTTGCCGCAATGTTGACCAGCTCGTTGCCGCAGAGAAGCGAGATAATCAGCCGCCTGGGCTGATCGAGAAGGGCATGCAGCGTTTCGGAGCGCGGGTGGCGGTCGCGCCGCAGTTTCTGGAGATCCAGGCGCGAGAGCGAGAAGAGAGCCGTCTCTGATCCCGAGAAGAAGGCCGAGGAGAGAAACAGGAAGACCTGCAGGATGAGCGCGATGACCATGCCTGGGGCAAGCAGGCGTGCGGGATCAAAGGCGAAGAACGCCGCGGTCGCCTCCCAGAACTGGGCCAGTTGTTGGAGAACCATGTCCATTTGCGTCTCTGCGAGCCCAAGTGTCCGTTCTGATTCCCTTAGATCGTCTTCGGTCGTTCCCGCACCTCAAACCAAACGCGTTTGCCCCTTGCGCCAGTGCCTCCAAGAGGGGCGAGGCGCGCGGCAAGGCGCACATCCTTCCGATGCCAAGGGGACTGCCGATTGCATGTAAAGAGATAGCAGAAGCGACGCTTCAAGAAATTGATTTGGCTCAAGGAAATTGGGCTGTCTCAGGCAAGAAGCCTGTCGAACGACTGACGGACCGTATCGCAACCGCCGCCGAACGCCGACCGTCCTGAATGGGGAGTGGGGGCTTCCCGCCTCGTTGGTCGGGCGTCAGAACTTCTCCGGCACGAAGGTCTGATCCCCGATCGGTGGACGTACATAGCTGGCGGTGCTTCGGCGCGGTGGCAGCTCGATGGGATCGGACGTCATGTCCTCGTGGGGGATCACGCTCAAGAGGTGCGAGATGCAGTTGAGCCTGGCGCGTTTTTTGACGTCGGCGTTCACCACGTACCAGGGCGCCTGCTTGATGTCCGTGTGGGCGAACATGTCGTCCTTAGCCCTGGAATACTCGACCCAGCGCTTGCGGGATTCCAGGTCCATCGTCGACAGCTTCCAGCGTTTGGTGGGGTCAGTGATGCGTCCGCGGAAGCGGCGCTCCTGCTCGTCGTCGCTGACCGAGAACCAGTACTTGATGAGGATGATGCCCGAGCGCACCAGCATGCGCTCGAACTCCGGGCAGGTGCGCAGGAACTCATGGTACTCCTCCTCGGTGCAGAAGCCCATGACCCGCTCGACACCGGCCCGATTGTACCAGGAACGGTCGAATAGGACCATCTCGCCCGCGGCCGGCAGGTGCGGTACGTAGCGCTGGAAGTACCACTGGGTCTTCTCGCGCTCGGTCGGCGTGCCGAGGGCCACGACGCGGCAGATGCGCGGGTTCAGCCGCCCGGTGATCCGCTTGATGACGCCGCCCTTGCCGGCGGCATCGCGGCCCTCGAAGATCACCACGACCTTGAGGCCTTGATGCTTGATCCATTCCTGCAGCTTGACCAAGTCGATCTGCAGTTCGGCCAGCTTGGCCTCGTAGAGCTTTGTCTTGATACGTCGACCGGATGGCCGAGTTCCATTCCCGCTCAGCCAGCGCCCATCCCTTGGGACCATGCCGAGGTTCCGGGTCTTCGCATCCCGTTTCGTCATTTCCACTTCTCGCCCTTCTCAGCAGAGCAGCGGCCACTGCGAGCCTGCAAATTGAGATAGCTCAAAAAAGAAAGCTCGAAGGAGCGCCGATTGCCCTGAACAGCAGCAACATTAGATGTCAATTTGAGACCGGAACTTGATATACCTCAATGAAGCACGTGGACTGAGTCTGTCAACTCAAGCGACATGAACGCATCCGGTTCGACCGCCACTCGTGGACGCACCGGTACAAAAGACCCCGCCAAGTCGTGGGGAGGCGATGTCAAAGTCAGTTGGGTGAGCCGCGGTATCCAGTCCTGACGGCTGCGGCGATCGGGTAAGCGTCCGGCTGTTAGCGCGGCAGGCGTCCTGTGATCACGAATGAGGGGGGTGCCAGTTGGTTGAGAAACAAGCAGGAAAGGCCCAAGACGCGCCCAATCCTGCCACCGGGCCCGTTCTTGTCGCGGTGGATTTCTCCAAGGATTCCGAAGTGGCGCTCGTTTGGGCCTGCCGGTACGCCGGCTTAACCGGGCACGGCGTTACCGTCCTTCACGTGGTCCATGATCCCGGGGAAGCGCCGGGCTACTACCGGGTGCGCGAGGAGGACGCCCTGCGTCCCATGGAGGACGTCGCCAGGGAGATGCTCGACGAGTTCTTGGAACAGGCTCGCAAGGACCATGCCGAAGTTGCCGCCGTGGGCGCGATGGAAACCAAGCTGGTGCGGGGCATACCGGCGACCCGCATCCTCGAGACGGCAGAGTCCGTAGGTGCGGCTTCGATTGTCATGGGCAGCCAGGGACGAACCGGCCTGCCGCATCTGTTGCTGGGCTCCAAGGCGGAACGGGTGGTCCAGTTGTCGCCGGTTCCGGTGACGATCGTGAAAGGCGGGAACTAGGCGGAAACGAACATGAGCCAATCGTGTCGAGGCTATTGATGATGTACCAAGCTTTCCACTTCCACAGACATCGGGATGGCCTGAAGCAGGCCTGCAACGCGCGCATATTGGCTCTCTTGATTCTTTGTGCGGCGGCCGGATTGATGGCAACGCCCGCACGCGCCGCCGCGGAGAACGGCTCCGGGGTCGATTGGTTTAGCATGGCCATGCAGCTCTTTGGCGGGCTCGCCGTCTTCCTCTTCGGCATGGAGCAGATGGCCGAGGCTTTGCGCAAGGTGGCCGGGAACCGCATGAAGGACATCCTCGGCAAGCTGACCAGCAATCGCTTCATGGGTGTTCTGACAGGGGCATTTGTGACGGCGGTGATCCAGTCGTCTTCCATCACGACCGTCATGCTGGTCGGCTTCGTCACTGCCGGGCTCATGTCCCTGTCTCAGGCCGTTGGGGTCATTTTTGGCGCGAACATCGGCACCACCGTGACTGCCCAGATCGTGGCCTTCAAGGTCACCCACTATGCGCTTTTGCTGGTCGCCGTCGGTTTTTCGCTTCTCTTCGTCAGTAAGTCGGAGCGGATCAAGACCTACGGCGTGTTGATCATGGGGCTGGGCCTGATCTTCTTCGGCATGGGCATCATGAGCGCCGCCATGAAGCCCTTGCGGTCCTTCGAGCCCTTCCTGGACCTCATGCGCGATGTCTCGGCCCCGGCCGTGGGCATACTCATCGCCGCGGTCTTCACAGGTTTGGTCCAGTCGTCGTCGGCAACCACCGGCGTTGTCATCGCCATGGCTTCGCAGGGCCTCATAACGTTGGAAGCCGGCATCGCTTTGATCATGGGCGCCAACATCGGCACCTGTGTCACGGCGGGGCTGGCCTCCATCGGCAAGCCGCGCGAGGCGGTGCGCGTAGCGGTGGCGCACGTCACGTTCAATGTTGCCGGGGTGGCCATCATGGTGTGGTTCATTCCCTATCTGGCCGACTTCGTGCGATCGATCTCGCCGTCGTCGCCGGAGCTTTCCGGCATTGACCGGCTGGCCGCGGAGACCCCACGGCAGATCGCCAACGCTCATACGGTCTTCAATGTGCTCTTCTCGTTGGCATTCTTGCCTTTGGCTGGCTTCGTGGCGCGATTCTGCGAATGGGTGGTAACGGACAAGCCGGTCGTCGAACCGACCGCGATTCAGCCCAAGTATCTGGACAAGGAGCTTCTTTCCACGCCGCCGCTCGCCGTCGACAGGGCGCGCCGGGAAATCGGCCGCCTCGGCGAACACGTCGAAGGAATGTTGGAGGCGGCCTTGCCGGCGGTCGTCGAGGGAGACGAGGAAGACCTGAAGGCCCTCGCGAGCCTCGACACCGACGTCGATATCCTGCACGGGTACATCATCAAGTATCTGGGGCGGATAAGTGCGCGGGAATTGACCGACGAGGAGTCGGCGCAGGTCATGCAGCTCGTTCAGGTCGCCAACCACCTCGAGCAGATCGGCGACATCGTAGAGACGAACATCGTCAGGATTGGCCGCCAACGGATCGCGGAAGAGGTGGTTATCAGCGATGCCACCAAGACCGTGATGGAGGACTATCACAAGGAGGTCGCAAACGCCTTGAGGGCCGCCATGACGGCTGTTCGGGAGGAGAGCTTGGAATCCGCCCTGGCGGTCAAGGATATGAAGAAGAACATGGCGAGGTTGGCCGAGACGACCACGAGACATGAATTGACTCGCCTCACCGCGGATGCGCCAAACCGGCTGCAGACCTTCAATCGCGAGATGGAGATCATCGAGAGCCTGAGCCGCATCTATCGCCTCTGCCGCAAGATCGCGCGTACCGAGTGGCGGGAAGCGCCAGCCGCGGAAACACTGGAGGCGGCCGAATGACGGACCGGCTCGCCGTCCACCTCGTCGCCACCGTCGCCCAGGCGGCTCTGCCCTGGATGCCTGGCGACGAGGCCCTAACCGTCAACGAGGAAAAGTTCGAATGCGGATAGTGGACATCTTGGCGGAGAAGGGGGATCGAATCATATCGATCGAGGAATCGGCCAGCCTTTCCGCCGTCGCCAGCACTCTCAACCTCGAAAAGGTCGGTGCGCTCTTGGTCAAGGACGCAGGTGGCGGGATTGCCGGCATCATCTCCGAACGGGACATCGTGCGAAGTCTCGCGGAGCGTGGTCCGGCGGCCTTGGATTCGCCGGTCAGTGACTTCATGAGCCAGCCGGTCCACACCTGTCCGCCGGAGAGCAGCACGGAAGAAATCATGACCCGGATGCTGGAAAGCCGGATCCGCCACATGCCGGTCGCGGAGAACGGAGCCCTGGTGGGGATCATCAGCATCGGGGACGTGGTCAAGGCGGTCCTTTCCGAGCTAAGATGGATGACGAAGGTGCTGCAGGACCAGGTTGCCGCCGCCGCTAGCTGGTCGACCGACGATGATTGACCGATCAGCCGAGTAGGCCGCACTCGATGCTAGGGAGCGAAGCCGTCGATCGTCGCTTGGTGATCGTCCGTGAGCTCGGCGCGGATCGCGCGGTAACCTCATCCTGCAAATTTGTGTTATGCCGGGGCACAGACGCTACGGAATATCCGCCAGTTTAGCTGGGAACCGCCGATGGCTAAGACGCTGGTCGTAGAACCGGATGAAATCCCGACGAAAATACCGTTCTTGAGGGGCATCCTGACGCGATCGTTGCAGGATGTGGGCCTTTCTTTCGACGAGGCTTACGCGCTCGCCTCTGTCGTGCGAGACGAGCTGAGCGACACCGCGGAGATTACCACCGACGAGCTGCGCGACACGGTGCTGGAGCACATGGCGGACTACGGTCCCACTGTGGTCCAGCGCTATCGTCAACCGCCGGGGGCGCCGGGCACCGTGCTGGTCCGGGACGCGGCGGGCCACACAACGCAATTCTCCAGAGAGCAACATCGCCGCATTCTGGAAACCAGCGGGCTCTCCTACGAGGAATCGACGACCGTCACGACAACGATCTCCGGGCACATGTTGGAGCGGAACATCACCGAGATCCGCAGCCGCGACCTCGGGCTCCTGACCTACCGCTATCTGCGCCTCACCAGGGGAGCCGACGCCGCTCACCGTTACCTTGCCTTGGTCGACTACCTGCGTGGCAGGCGGCCGCTCATCGTGCTGATCGGCGGCGCGCCCGGTACCGGCAAGAGCGGTGTTGCGACCGAGATCGCCCATCGCCTCGAGATTGCCCGCACGCAGTCGACCGATCTGTTGCGGGAAGTCATGCGAATGATGATTCCGGAGCGACTGGTTCCGGTTCTGCACAAATCCTCCTATGACGCCTGGCAGGCCTTGTTCGAGGGCGCGAACCTGGGTGACGATCCAGATTCCATGATAATCGACGGCTATCGGGCCCAGGCGAGCCTGTTGTCGGTACCCTGCGAGGCCGTGATCACACGCTCGCTGCGTGAGCAAACCTCCGTGTTGCTGGAAGGCGTCCACGCCCAGAAATCGCTGATAGACAGGATTCCCACCGACTTCGACCCGATTGTCATCGTGATCATGCTGTCGGTGCTCAATCCGGCGCACCTGCGGGATCGTTTCAAGGGGCGTGGCCAGCAGATCGACAAGCGCCGCGCCGCACGCTATCTGCAGCACTTCGATGAGATCTGGCGGCTGCAGAGTCATCTCTTGTCCGAGGCGGATCGGGAGCAGGTCCCCATCATCGTGAACAACAACAAGGAACAAGTCATCCGCGACATCATGAGCGTCGTGATGGACGTGCTCGTGTCGCGGATGGAGGCCCCAGCCACGGAAGTCTTCACTTAGACCAATCACGACTTACGTCGAATCGGCGCCGGCCCGCGCGTAGCGCCCGGCTTCGCCGCCCCCACCCGTCCACCCATAGCTTACGATGCGGTGAGTGGACGGGTGGGGGAGTGGGCCGGTCAGGAATGCCCTAAGATCGCCGGAATGGGGAGCGGCATCGCTCGACGATGGCGTTCCGCAAACAGCCATGCAGGAAGGTGGAGGACAGCGCAGTCCTTCGGGAGTCGTCGCGTCAGCTGCCGCGGGGGGCGAGGTTGCGGCGTCTTTCGGCGATCCGGGTGGCCAAGTGCTCGCGGTCCTGCGCACGTAAGATCCCCTCGGCCAGGGGAATGACGACGCGGTTCTCCCAGTTGATGTGCCGCCGCATGGCCTCCGAGAAGGCACGCACGTCCATGCAGAACCGCTTGATGTCGGATGGAGTCCGACCGTCCGCGATGTGACGAAGATCTTGCACGATCGGCTCGACCAAGCCGCGGTCCAGCTCGTGCTCGGATACCAGCTGATCCAGGATGATCGTCAAGTTCTCATCGTCTCCTCGTCGGGACGCAAGCAGGGGGAAGAGATCCCGCTCCTCGTCTTCGATGTGAACCGGAAGATCCTGAACGAGGAACGTGAGCAATGCGGCCGCCTCTCGCGCGCAGGGCTCGGATCCCAAGGTGCCGACGAAGTTCTCCAGACGGGCGCAGATCTCAAACTGCCGGTCGTGTTCGTCGAGGATAAACGCGAACGGATCCTTCGGAGTTTCCATATCGAAGTCCCTTACCTGAAAAAATCAATCGCCGCCCCGCTCCCGTCAGGGGAGAAGTCCGGCGCGAGGAAGCGGTCTGCGCAACAAGGCGGGCTGCCGATATCGTCCCACCGTGCTCAGGCTAGAGCGCTCCTGCATTTCTGCTCTCATGTCATCCGTCGACCACCTGGATGCGCCATTGCTGTCGCCCGCTCTGCGGCGGATCGAAGCTGTAGACCAGGCCGTTTGCTACCGCCGTCCCTTGGTCGACCGTTAGGCCCGCATGCCTGCACAGCAAGCGAAACACGCCAGAATGGGCCACCACCAGGACCGGCAAAGGGCCAGCGATGGATTGCATGGCCGCATGGACACGGGCCCAAAACAGGCTCGTTCTTTCGACGCCATCGGGATCTTGCAGCCTGGGCCGCGAATCACGCGATTTTCCCTGATAATGGCCCCAGTTGCGTTCCATGAGGCCGGGGAGCGGGGTGACCGGGATTGCCGCGACACGGGCAATAATCTCAGCCGTCTCCCAGGCCCGCCTGAGCGGGCTCGAGTATATCGACCGAAGATGAATCGGAGACAGAATCCTTGCGGCCTTCCAGGCCGTCAGCCGCCCTTCGTCACTGAGCACAGATTCGTCCTGGCCCTGGACGAGTCCAAGCTCGCCATCACTGGTTTCGCCATGACGCAGAAAGTAGAACGGCGTGTTCCCGAACCGAAAGGCGCCTTCCGTCATGTCACGCCTCCGGCCACCTGGCTTCGAGCGCCATCACAGCGAACCGCCGGACCGCTCGCACTCGCGTCCCGGCTGCGGTCCGGTCCGATCGAGCACAGGTGCTCTCGCGTGGCGGAAGGGTAGAGACGTCCGACAAGACCCGGGCGGCCCCTGAAGGTCGCAAGGTAGTGGCCAACCGCGAGGATCTCCGGTCAAGGATGGCGGCTCGTCGTTCGGTCATGAAGCGGCGTTTTCCCCACGAAATGCGCTGCCGGGTATGGCGACCGGTTTGGCACGCGGTCCGTATCGAATCTCCGTTCTCACGCTAACCGGAGATCCGCCGGGCGATGCCGCGGGGCTTCCGCTTCCGCAATCTGGTCGCCTCGAAATGCCTGCGTTCCGCGGCTTCTATGAGCAGCTCCTGACAGCCTTGGGTCTCTTCGGTGACCTTCCGTCTGACATAGGTCCCATCGGACCGCATGTCCCATACGCTGTGACAGTCGTTCAGCTGTGTTTCGAAGATGGTGCGCAGCTCCTCCCGCAGAAGCGGGTCTTCGACAGGCGCGAGCACCTCGACGCGGCTTTCCAGATTGCGGGTCATGAGATCGGCGGAACCGATGAAGAATTCCTCGTCGCCACCGTTGCGGAAATAGTAGATGCGTCCGTGCTCCAAGAAACGCCCCACAACGCTGATCACCGTGATGTTGTCGCTGAGGCCCGGGATTCCCGGACGCAGCCTGCAGGTATCGCGGATGATCAACTCGACCTTGACGCCGGCCTGAGACGCCCGATAGAGCGCTTCCGTGATGGCAACGTCCTCGAGGGCGTTGCATTTCAAGCGAATAAGGCCAGGCGTTTCGGGCGAGTGCTTTTCAATTTCCCGCTCGATTCGCTGGAGGAAGCCTTTTTTCATGTGCTTGGGGGCGGTCAGCATCTTGTTGTAACTGCGCGACGGCTTGAGCCCGGTGGTGAGGTAGTTGAACAGCTCGGTGATGTCCTCGCCGATTTCCGGATCGCAGGTGAACAATCCAAGATCCGAGTATCGTCGCGCCGCACCGGCGTGATAGTCGCCCGTGCCGAGGTGG
>JANQEO010000048.1 GCA_028278325.1 Candidatus Binatia bacterium | reverse complement strand
GCGCCGACCGGAAACTTCGGCCGCACCGATCAGATCAACTGCGACAACCCGATGCTTTCGGAGCAGCAGCGCGACCTGATCTGCACCCAGGCCGGTTTCACCGAGCCCGATGACATTGCAAACGTCGTCGTCCTTCGTCGTAACGTCGAGGGTGGCCCGCGTACCGACCAGCTCAAGCACACCAGCTGGCGCTTGCTTGCCGGTATCCGTGGCGACATCAACGAGACCTGGAGCTACGACTTCTACGGCCTGCACGCCGAAGTGTCCTCCCCGCAGGTCTACATCAATGACTTCTTCGTGCCGCGCATCCAAGAGGCGCTGCTGGTGGTAGAAGATCCCGACACCGGCGAGTGGGTTTGCTCCTCGGGCAACCCGAACTGCGTGCCCTGGAACATCTTCCTCGAAGGTGGCGTGACTGACGAAGCGATCAACTTCATGTCGCTCAACGCGGTTGTGGTCTCCGGAACCGAGACCCAGATGCTCAGCGGTAACCTCACAGGTGACCTCGAGGACTACGGAATTGCATTCCCGACCGCCTCCGAGGGTATCCAGCTCGCGATCGGCGCCGAGTACCGCAAAGAGTACGTGTACATCCGTCCCGACCTGCCGCGGCAGGAAGGCAATATCGCCGGCTTCGGCGGCGCGACCGTGCCGATCGACGACGGCTTCAACGTGACCGAGTACTTCTTCGAGGCACTCGTCCCGATCGTCCAGGATGCCCCCGGCTTCCAGGACCTCACCCTCGAGCTCGGCTATCGGTACTCTGACTACAGCCTTGCCGGTTCCCACGACACCTACAAGATCCAGATGTCCTGGGCCCCGACCGCTTCGTTCAAGCTCCGCGCTGGCTTCAACCACGCGGTGCGCGCTCCGAACGCGGGTGAGCTCTTTGCTCCGCAGAACTACGGTCTCGGCGGCAACAACGACATCTGCGCCAACCAGCCCTCGACCGGCGTCCCCGCGGCGACTCTCGAAGAGTGCATCCGCACCGGCGTGACTCCCGCCCAGTACGGAAACATCCTTCCCAACCCGGCTGGCCAGTACAACACCTTCGGTGGTGGTAACCCGCTCCTCGATCCCGAGGCGGCCGACACCATCACCGCCGGTTTCGTGATCACGCCGCAGGGCCTGCCCGGCTTCTCGGCCACGATCGACTACTACGACATCGAGATCGAGGACACCATCGGCGCCCTTGACTTCGACGACATCCTGCAGACCTGCGCCCGCACCGGCGATCCCAGCCTCTGCAGCCTCATCCACCGCGACACCAGTGGTACCCTCTGGCTCACCACCAACGCGTTCATCGAGACCAACAACCAGAACATCGGCTTCCTGTACGCCGAAGGTGTTGACCTCAACCTGAACTACCTGGCGAGCCTTGGCGACCATGGTTTCCTCAACATGTCGCTGATCGGTTCCTACGTGCTCGAGAACCGCTTTGCCAACCCGCTGACCGACTACGACTGCACCGGCTACTTCGGCCTGCAGTGCGGCCAGCCCATGGCTGAGTGGCGCCACCGTGCGCGCTTCTCCTGGGAGACCAACTTCAACACCGTTATCTCCCTGGCATGGCGTTACATCGGCGAGACCGACAACGACGACTTCAGTGACGATCCCGACCTTCGCAGTGAGGGTGACCAGGAGCTGTGGATCATCAACGATGCCCACAAGCTGGATGCCCAGAACTACTTCGATCTGTCGGCGACCATCAACTTCGCCGAGAACTACCAGTTCTCGATCGGTATCAACAACATTCTTGACGACGATCCGCCGCTTGCGCCGGACCTGTCCGACACCGGCTTCACCGGAACCTACGATCCGCTTGGCCGGTTCATCTTCACGAGCCTGCGCTTCAACTTCTAAGTCGAAGCTCAAAACGTGAGATTCAGAGGCGGTCCCCTTGGGGCCGCCTCTTTTCTTTGTCTGGCGACGGCGAAACGAGGCGAATGGCCAGTGAAAGGCAAGTAGCCGGTAGCCGGTAGCCGGTAGCCGGTAGCCGGTAGCCGGTAGCCGGTAGCCGGTAGCCGGTAGCCGGTAGCCGGTAGCCGGTAGCCGGTA
>JANQEO010000043.1 GCA_028278325.1 Candidatus Binatia bacterium | reverse complement strand
GATATCACCCCTGATACCGCGGGAACAACGGCTCGCCCTTCTCGATCGGCGTGCCGGGTTCGAGTTGCCCCCATCGCGTCCATTCGTCGAGTTTCCCCGTGCCCGATTGCAATTGGGCCGCGTAGTCACAACCGATGCGCCCCCAGAACGCCTCGCACGCATCCGGAATGAACGGCCACAACAACACCGACGCAATCCGCAACGCCTCGGCACAGTTATAAAGGATCGTACCCACCTCGGGCATCTTTGATTCGTCTTTGGCCAGTGTGAATGGTTTGGTGAAATCGATAAAGCTGTCGACTTCTTGCACTATCGTTAACGCACATCGAGAGGCGGCAAGCAGCAAGGTCTTGCCTGTTAGATACAGGTATTGCTCATGTTGCTCTTTGCAAGTCAAATCTAAAGTAAATCCGGAATGTACGTCACTGCCCATTTCCGCCGTACGTCGTTCAATCACGGATTGAATATTCCCATCGTTCGTGGGTACTTTGCCGCCAAAGTACTTCCCAATCATATTCGTCACCCGGCTGCACGAGTTGCCGAAGGTGTTGGCCAGGTCGGCGTTGTACACCTCGGCGAACAGGTCGGGGCTGAAGGCGCTGTCGGTCGTTCCCAACGGCCCGCGGGTGGCGAGGAAGTAGCGCAGGGCGTCGAGGCCGAACTCGTTGACGTAATTGTCAATGGCGGCGGGGTCGAGGAAGTTGCCCAGCGACTTGCTCATCTTCTCACCGCTGTCGCTGACCCAGTAGCTGTGCGAGTAGACCTGCTTGGGCAGGTTGACCCAGTCGTAGCCGTCGCACTTGTTCAGCGCCATCAGCAGGGCGGGCCAGATCGCGGCGTGGAACCAGAGGATATCCTTGGCGAGGAAGTGCACCGCGCCGGCCCGCCAGTACTTGCGGCGGTCGGGGGTGTCGACGTAAGTCAGGTAGTTGAACAGCGCATCGATCCACACGTAGATCGTCTGCGCCTCGTCGCCCGGCACGGGGATGCCCCAGCCCGAAGCGCCCGTCCGGCTGATCGGCACGTCCTGCGCTTCCTTGATCCGGTTGACGATCTCGTTCTTCCGCGCCTCGGGCTGCACGAAAGTGGGGTTCCCCCGGAAGTGTTCCAGCAGCGGTTCAATGTATTCCGAAAGTCGGAAGAAGTAGTTCTTCTCCTTCTTGCGCACGAGCGGCTTGCCGTTGACGGGGCTCTTGTAGTCGGTCTCTTTGGCCTTGTTCTCCGGGACGTATTCTTCCTGGCCGGCGTCGTACCAGCCCTCGTACTCGCCCTCGTAGACGTCGCCGGACTTGAGCAGGGCGGCGATGTACTCGGTGACCTTCGTCTTGTGCTGCTCGGAGCTGGTGCGGACGAAGTCGTTGTTCGTCATCTCCAGCTTCTCGAACACGTCGTGGAAGGCTTGCGCGTTGCGGTCGGCCCACTGCTGGGGGGTCAGGCCGTGCTCGGCGGCCTTGTCGGAGACCTTGGCGGCGTGCTCGTCGACGCCGGTGAGGAAGAACGTGTCGTCGCCGCGCAGGCGGTGGTAGCGCGCCACCACGTCGGCGACCATGGTCGTGTAGACGTGCCCGAGGTGG
>JANQEO010000017.1 GCA_028278325.1 Candidatus Binatia bacterium | reverse complement strand
TGTTTGACGACAGGGTCGACATCGTCCATGCAACGGGCTTCACGGTGAGCTACCACGGCAACTACAAGCTGGTACGAGTTGCACCAGGCGCCCAATCTCTCCAGATGTCCAGGCAAGAAGGGGAAACCTGGAAGGCCGAGACCGTAGACACTCTCGTGCTCGTCCAAAGAGGAACTGCCCCACCGAAGACAGACGGCATCCTCGCTGGCGCAACCCTCGTTGAAGTACCCATCCGATCAGCCGCCGTGAATCGCGACGCCGATGCGATTCGCATAAAAGATCTCGGGTTCGCTGACAGATTGATCGGTATCGGCGGGACAGGCATCTTCGATCCAGACCTGCGGTCTCGCGTCGAGGCCGGAACGTTACCGGCAATCGGCAGCGCCCTGCATCGCTCGATGGACCTCGAGCTTCTACTCAAGACGAAACCCGAAGCCATTTTTCTGCGAGTTGCGAGCTTGAACCACACATACGAGTTCAATCGTCTCCGAGATCTCGGCCTCGTATCCGTGCCCGTCTATGCTTGGGCCGAGACCACTGCTCTGGCTCGGGCTGAGTGGCTCAAGTACGTCGCGCTCTTCTTCAACGCGGAAGCGGAAGCGAACCGGCAATTCGATATGATCGAGACGCGCTACGCCGAGCTGCGTGCGCTTGCCGCCACGGCCGCCCAGACACGCAAGGCGGTCTGGGCGTACAGCCCCAATGCAGGGGGCTGGCGCGTACATCGTCGCGGCGTTGAGGCCGGCATCCTTTCCGACGCCGGAGTTCACAACGTAATGGCTAGTCGCGATGCCGCCGTCAGCGCTGGCAAGGTAGGTCATTCCGAGGGACTACCTATCTCTGACGAGCGATTTCTTCAGGAGGCCCGTGGCGCCGACCTTTGGATCACCTGGAGCCCGACAGACGAAAACTGGCCATCCAGCCGGTTCCTCGAGAACATCCCGGCCTACGAAAACGACAACGTCTATCACCATAGAAAACGACGCATTCCGGAAACCGGTGCAGACGACTGGTACGAGACCGGCCAATTGCGGCCCGACGTCGTCCTTGCCGACGTGATCTCCGTAGCTCACGCCGAGCTGCTCCCGGACCACGAACTCGTATTCCTCGAGCGACTGAATCTCAGTCGTCAGTAAACGCGAGTCAACGTAGATCGCGAGAGCAGCCGACGATTTCACTTTCTTCGTGTTCGTGGCGCTACATTGTGTAGTTGAACAGCAATTGAGCGCTACGTGGGGCCGCAGGATAGGCGGTTACACCAAAGTTTGCGGTGTAGTA
>JANQEO010000016.1 GCA_028278325.1 Candidatus Binatia bacterium | reverse complement strand
CGTCGACTTCGTCGGCACAGATGGTATCCCAGATATTGGTACAGCAGTAGGAGTTGCTCGCGCAGACGCAGTCCGAGATGTCGTTGCCGACGTCAGGATCGTAGCAGCCCTCGGCTTCTGTGCTTGCGAGACAGCAATCGCAGTTGTCGCCGGTGGCGTCCGCGACTTCTTCGACGCAGATCGAGTCCCATGAGGTATTGCAGCAGTAGGGATCTGCCGCACAGACGGACGCCTCGATGGCGTCATCGATACAGCCCGCCGTGCCGGTGTTGCAGCAAGGATGCGTACCGCCCCCATTCTTCTCGCGACCGAACCACACGAAGCGCGGGTCTGCGTTTCCGGTCGCGGATTCCGGATAGGTGAAGCAAGTCCCGGCCCAGGTCTCCGTGAAGTAGTTCCGGTGTCCGCGCGTGGTCAGGTAGTCACCGGAACGGTCGGACGCAGGACCAGCGTCGCCGATGGCGACAAACGCGTTCTCCAATGGCGCAATCGTTCCTCCATTGACGGCGTCGGCGATCCATGCGTTGCATTGCATGTGAGAGCTGGCGGTTCCCGTCAGGATGGTTCCGCCGAGCTCGCCAGCGGAGTTCACGCCGACCGAAGGATACGCCCAACATCGGTCGGTGGACCAGATTTGCGGCTGGTCAATCAGATTCTTTGTCGTCTCATCGAAGCGCGCGCCCCGGACGTACGGGAATGGGTACCCGCCGTGCTGGGCCGAGTCCCACAGGAAGCCAATCACGCCGTTGGCGACCCAGGAAGCCTGGATACGTCCGTCGCCGAAGGCAGTGAAGTCGTTGCCGTCCGGGCCGGGGCACACCGAACCTCCGTTGACCCAGGTCGTCACGCTGCGGTCGAAGACGTAGATAGTGCTGTCGCCCTCTGCCCAACTATAGAGGCGGACGGAGCCGGTGCTGTTATGGGTGCCCCAGTACATGGTGGCTCCCGCGCCGTGGGTCGCACGGAGGCTGGCGCGGTCGGTCGGGGCAAAATAGCCGAAGCCGAAACCGCTGCAGCTCGCGATGTCGTCGAGCGGGTAGCGGGCAATCACCGAGGCGGTAAAGGCGTCCGTCGCGGTCGTGAACATGTTGCTCGTGTGATAGAGGTAATTGTCACCGAGCACGAGGTCGGGGAAGTCGAGCCATTCTCCCGTGGGTCGGCCGTAGTGTTGCGGCGTAAAGTCGTAGTAACATTCGAAAACGCCGTCTGCGTTTGAGTCGACGTTGATCCGTTGGGTCCCGGTCGTGCCGTCCTCGATGTACTGCTGGAGATAGAAGATTGCCGTCCGACTCGGATCGTAGATCGTGACCTGGTCGCAGCAGAACCCGTTGTTAACGGGGGGGAATGGGCCGGTGAAGGGATCAATCCAGCTGATCGTCTGGCCGTGGTCTGTGGAAACCCCCGCGTACCAGTTCCCCGTGTAGAACACCACGTTGTCGCCCTGGGCAACGCTGGGCTCGTTGGTCGTTGAGGAGTAGCCAGCCGGAGGCGAGTACAGCGTGTTCTGGAAGATCACAAAGTCGTCAGGCGCAAGGGGCACATCGCGCGGAGCATCTGGGGCAAGGCGCGCATCGTCCGGAGCATCGGGGCCAGCGGCCCCATCGTTCGGAGCCTGCGGGGCCCGGCCAGGCTGGCTCGACGGAGAGGTGGGCACCACTTGCGTCTCGCCGGGACTGTCTGGGATCGGCACCGGCAGATGGCTTCTCCGCAGGGCTTCCTCAACGCGCTCAAGCTGCTCGTCCGTGCGGACGGGCGGTTCCTTGAGTGGCGCAGCCGGTTTGCCCGTGACCGGCTCGATGAATCCAGTGCTCACTTGGACCGACTGAGCCAGGGCGTTGGGGGCGTGCGCAAGCAGCCCGACGCAGACCCCAATAGCTGTGAGAAGTACGGACCTTGAAGGACGCCAAGGTTTACTCATAACTGAATCATCCTCTAGCCGCTCCGCTCCCGGAATCTTGCTGAGCGGAATTCCATCGATGAAGGCGAAAATCTTCGTGAGTCGTAGCTCTCCAGCATGACCCGAGCATGACACTGAAGCCATCTAGGAGCCTGTCCGACTTAGGGTCGGGGCGCGGCGTCCGCGGCGGCTTGTTGCAAAAACAATACACCCGAGAAGGCGGTGAATCGCGAAAATGGGCTTATTTTTCATGAAAACGCGCGATCTTGGGGCTTTTTCTATCCTTTAAGCGCAAAGAGGCGCTTGAGATTCCACCCCAGACACACCAGCGCCCACTCGCCTTGCACCGCGTGCAGGCCACGCAGCAGGAATTGGCGGAATCCCTGCACCTGCTTGATGATGCCGAAGACCGTCTCGACGGTGGCCTTGCGCTTGGCATAGCGGGCTTTGCCCGTGTGGGTGCGCAGCCGATGGCGATTGGCCTCGAGCGGCGTCGGCTTGCCGGTGGGGGCCGGCGGGTCGTCGGCGAGCCGCTCGGCCAAGGGTGCGTTGTGGCGCTGGCGGGACTCGGGGATGTAAGCGTCGATGCCGGCGGCCTCGCAGCGATCCAGGTTCGCCGCGCTGTGATAGCCGGTGTCAGCCAGTAGGGCGTCGACCTCTCCAAGTGCTTCGGGTAGGGCGTCGAGGCGCTCCAGTGCTGGGGCAACCTCCTGCTTGTCGTTGCTGTGATCGGTGACGTGCTGCTCGACGATCAGGTGGGTCTCGGTATCGACGCCGGCTTGCGCGTTGTAGGCCTGCTCGAAACCGCCGCCAGCGGTGGGCATGATGCGTGACTCGGCATCGGTGAGGCTGACCTGATCCTTCGCGCCAGGGCCGGGCTCGGGTGCCTTGGGCGGCTTGCCGCCAGGCTGCTTGCCGGTGCGCTCGGCACGTGCCTGGCGTGTCGCGCACTTGCGTTCGTACTCGGCTTGCTCGGCCTCGAAGCGCGCTTGCGCTCGCGCCTGAATCTCTTCTTTGGCGGTGGCGATGACCGCGAGGCGCTGTTCGCGCCGCTCCAACTCCCTGGGGATGTCGATCTGTTCAGCCAGAGATTGGTTGTCGGCCTGCTCGGCTAAGCGCATCAACTCCTCGACCTCGCCCCTGAGCTGCTCCTCCAGGCGCTTGGCGTGCTCCCAGCTCAGCGCCTTGTGCTTGCTTGCATTAGCTTTGATCTTGGTCCCGTCGAGGCTGACGGTACCGAGCTTCACCAGCCCCATCGCCTGGGCGATGAGCAGCACTTGCGTAAACAGGGCCGCGAGTTCCTCGAGGAAACGCTTGCGGAAGTCGGCGATGGTGCGGTGGTCGGGGTGAGTGTTGGCGCAGATGTAGAGAAATGGGATCGAGTCGTAGCTCGCCTGCGCGAGTTTGCGGCTGGAGAACAGCCCCGTCGCATATCCGTAGAACAACAGCGCTACCAGCATCGCCGGGTGGTAAGCCTTGGAGCCGCTGCCGGCGTAGGCCCCAACCAAGGCCCTGAGGTCGAGCTGCTCGACGATCTCCACCACGAATCGCGCCAGATGATCTTCGGGCAGGTATTCCTGCACTGTCGCCGGAAACATGTTCGGGGTGTCGCGGTCCACCGGGACGAAATTCACCGCCATGCTGTCGCTCTCGTCAGAAATACTCTGCCCCTATTGTACCCGACTGCCGGACCGATAAGTCGGACAGACTCCTAGAGCCCGGCGTCGGCCCGGAGCGCGTCCGCCTTGTCGGTACGCTCCCAGGTGAACTCGGGCTCACTGCGCCCGAAGTGGCCGTTGGTGGCCGTCG
>JANQEO010000422.1 GCA_028278325.1 Candidatus Binatia bacterium | reverse complement strand
GGGCGGCCAGTGCTTTAACGACAGCCCGCCCGGCGATCTCGAATGCGAGGTGCAAGGCCTTCTGCCGAACGAGAATATCATCAAGAAAGATCTGAGCTTTCTCGAATATTACGGCACGGTGAGCCTCGACGTGACCGATATTCTCTCGATCGGTGGCGGCGCGTATTACGACGTCGATTGGCTGAATTTCGGCTTCGATGCCGTCTATGTGTCGGGCAATGCCACCCTCAGCGTTCCGAGCGCGTGGATGCCGCCGGACGCCAACGCCTACATATCGGCCGAGTACGGCCACTACAATCTCGGCACGACCGATGAGTTCTACGGGAATATCCCGCTGCCCGACTACAGTACTTGGAATGTCGGCGTCGGTCTGACCTGGAAGGTTTTCACGCTCGATATGCGCTATTACGACACCGACCTTTCGGAAGGCCAATGCAACGCGATCACCAGCGACTTCACCGCCTCTTTCGACCCGGCCGCTGTTATCCCCGTGGTCAATGAGGGGGGGCTCGCCTCCAAATGGTGCAACGAAGCCTATGTGATCTCGCTCAAGGCCGACCTGACCTATAACGACAACATCAAGTAAGAAAAGAAAAGGCGTAAGGTGGGCATGTGCGCAAGCTTGCATGCGCGCCGCAAGTGCCCCTCACCCGGACTGCCGAAAGGAGTTTCGGCAGTCCGACCTCTCCCCGCAAGCGGGGAGAGGTATTTACTTGGTCTTCGCCCTTAATGGTGAGGAGCGCAGCAAAGTTGGGCGTCCTAAGAGCATGCATGGCGCGAGACCGTAGGCATGCAAAGCATGCCCACCAAAGGCACCGGCCTCAAAACCGGGGAATATCGGGGAATGGCAGCTTGCCGCCGCTGACATGCATGCGGCCGAGCTCAGCGCAGCGCCGCAGCGTCGGGAACATCTTTCCCGGATTGAGCAGGCCCTGCTCGTCGAAGGCGCATTTGAGCCGCTGCTGCTGATCGAGGTCGATCTCGGAGAACATGGTCGGCATCAGCTCGCGCTTTTCGACACCGACCCCGTGCTCGCCGGTGAGC
>JANQEO010000414.1 GCA_028278325.1 Candidatus Binatia bacterium | reverse complement strand
CCCCGGCCAGCGTGGTCTCGAAGCCCGGGGCGCCGGGTCCGCTCACACTCGTGATCGCTCCGCTGTCGCTCCAGATCTCAGCGACGTAGCTCTCGTCGTCAACTCCTGTCGGCTGATGGTCATAGACCCGGGTGCGGATGTTCCTTCCCACGTTGCCGGGGTCCTTATACGTGAACCAGAGCTTCTGGGGCAGGGTCGGCTCATTCGCCGAGATCACGCGAGTCCGGAGAGCTTGGAAGCCCCATGTCCATGTGGAAACGCGATCGATCGTACTTCCGTTGTCGCGGTCAACAGTCTCCAGAAACGCCGGCTCCAGTGTCGAGTAGCCGTAGATCCACTCGGTCCCGACGCCGTCCGTCACGGTATCCAGAAGGGCGTCTCCGCTCGAGTCAATGAACTCATAGGTGAAGGTCTGTCCGCCCCCAGCTACCTGATACACCTTCCCCGGGAAATCCGGGTCACTCAACGGGTAGTGTGTGACTATGAGAGACCGAACTCCATCGGAGTAGGTCACCGTGTCGCCAGCACGGGTGACCGCAATCGGCCGCTCTCCCCGAAGTGCAATCTCCGTTACGAGGTTGCTCGCATCAAATGTCACCCGCGTGCCGGAGGGGTCCGTGTAGACAATCTCGCCGGTGAAGTCGCCTTCCAACGAACCCAAGGCCCGCTGCGAACCGTTCCAATCGCCGCCAGCGACGGGATCGAACAGCATGAACACCTCACGCAACCCGAGCGGAGTGGCGACGCGAATCACCTGACCGCCGCTACCCACCGTCTGGCGAGCCACCGACCATTGAAGGCCGTGGCGCCACTTGGCGCCCATCGAGGTCTCGATTGCCCTCCGCGCGTGTCCCTCTGGACGGTCGAAGGCGCTTGCGTAGTGCCGCACGAAGCGGAGCCCTCCGCCAAGATCAACGTCTACGAACGACTGCTCCAATTGGCCGCTCGTCACATCCACCGGATCCCCGACATCCTTGGTGGGGTCGCTCGTCGGGTGCTTGCTCGGGCTGCCTGTCACCTTGCAGCCGGGGCAGTCTCGATCCGTGCATAGGTTGTACACAACTGGGTCGCCGCACGGACCCTCGCTGCCGAGCGCTGCGAGCTCGGTGCCAGTCGGATAGCAGGGCCACAAGCCGCCGTCGCTGCACCGATAAGACGTGTGGATGCCTGTCTTGTGCGGCGTGCCGTCTGGGCAGTAGTTCTGGGGAAAATCCGGCTCTACCCGGTCAAGAACCCCGTACGTTCCTCCCTCTTCTCGGCGTTGCGCCATACAGTCGTGGGACGCTTCCGCGGCACCGGCGGAGAGGAAGAGCGCTGCCAGAACCACAGGCCATGAACGTTCGCGCACGGGAGACCTCCATCAACGCTTGCCGTATTCGCTCAATCTGTACCACGGCTAGTGCACGAACATCGGAGTGATAGTGACCATCTATGGGATCCAACAGTTGACCAAGTCGCGCGACTCGGTGTATTCGTGCTTCTTGGAGGAGTTAGTCATGCGCGCGACCGCGATTTTCTTGATGGTGGGGCTTTCCGTCGCATTCGCGACCGCTTCGCGGGCGAACACCATCGAAGGGAAATGGGACGTCACGCTCACCGGTGCCGTTGCGTCTCGATGCGTGGCGGAGGTCTACAAGTCGGGAAGAAATGTCACCGGTGAGATCGTTTGCCGGGAAGCAGGCCTCAAGCTCCCGATCTCGGGAGAGATCCAGGGCAGCCGGATCGCCAACACCGCCGCGACCGCGTCAGGGTGGACCGCCACGCTGGGCGCCGATGCGGCGAGCGGAACCTACATGAGCCCTATGGGGCCCGGCGCTTGGACAGCTCAGCGCCGGGATTAGCCGCGGGAGTTGGCGCAGCCCGCCCCGCGTCACCCTGTAGGGGCAACGGTCTCGCCGGGGCACTGAGGAGGCCCGGCGCCCTCTACGATGTCCATGACACCATAGATGCCCCCCTCGGCGCGTTTCTCGTTCCCGTCGCCGCATGCATCTGCGGCCGACGGATGCAGCAGGGCGAGCATGCTGGAGATAGCGATGCTCAAGAACAGTCGGACTCGCACGGCAGGACCTCCTGAGGCGCATGGTGTCCCTGCGCGTGCTAGCGAGGCAAGCGGAATCGCATGCCCCGTGCGGTTCGTCTGACGGTTTTCGCACCGCGACCGGTTGACCCAGACTCGTCCACCGGTGTATGGCTACCGACGGGAGGGTCTGCTCGTGCGAGTTGCATCATCCGTTTTCGCCGTGGGGCTAGCCGCCGCATTCGCGACGTCTTCGTTGGCGAACAGCGTCGACGGTACGTGGAACGTGACGCTGACCGGCGCTGTGGCCTCCACCTGCGTGGCAGAACTTCATAAGTCGGGAGACCATGTCACGGGCGAAGTCGTGTGCCGAGAGGCCGGCTTCAGATTCCCGCTCTCTGCGAGGATTCAGGGAAGTCAGGTCGTCAACGCCGCAACCGGGGGCGATTCCGCGTGGACCGCGACGATCGGCGCCAACTCGGGAAGTGGGACCTACATGAGCCCGATGGGTCCCGGGTCCTGGTCGGCCCGGCGCCAGGATTAGCTGGGAGAGCTGTGCCGTAGTTCGCACAGCCATCCGACAGCCGCGAGGTGGTTCGCCGGACGGACACCAAGCGCTCTAGCTACTGCGCACTCAGGCCGAGAATACCGCCACCGCCTTCAGCCGGCCGAGGCGGAACGGCGCGACGCCGCCAGCGCCAGCCCCAGGAGCGCGCCCAGCGTGCCGAGCACGGGGCCGTCCCCGAAGCGGGCGTAGGGAGGCGGGCGCCCCGCCCCCCGCACGTCGACGACGAGAGAGCCCTCCTCGAAGAGCCCGAGCTGCGCGACGATCCGGCCGCGGGGGTCCAGCACCGCGCTGATCCCCGTGTTGGTGGCCCGTACGATCCAGCTGCGCAGCTCGACGGCGCGGAACGGGGCGTGTGCCAGGTGTG
>JANQEO010000404.1 GCA_028278325.1 Candidatus Binatia bacterium | reverse complement strand
CGCCAGTTGGCCCGACCCGTCGATCTGGAACTCGCCCGAGAGATCCTCATGGCGAAACACGACCAGGCGGATCTGGTCGCCCGGACCGAGCGTGTAGGCATCGATGGAGCGCTCGGGGCACGCGGCCGCGTGCTCATCCGATGTGGCGCAACCTGATAGCAACAATAGCGTCGCCGACAGGCCCAGCGTGGCCAATGCGTTCGTCCCCATGTCATCTCCCTTTCAGCCATCGGCTAGGCGCCCTACCTGCCCCAGAGGGCCACCTTGGCGCCCGGCTGGTCCAGCTTCGGTCCTTCAATCCCTCTATGCCGGTCAGTCAGTGTCTCGGTGCCACTCGCCGCGATATTCCTTTCAACCAAGGGCGTGCCTGTGGCGGAAGGGGTGGGGCTCGAACCCACACGCCCGTTCAGGGCTCACGGTTTTCAAGACCACATCTACTAGTCCTCGTTCGGACCACCCTTCCTGTATTTCAAACCTAGGCTCCTGTAGAGTAGATATTTCAGGCGCCATGAAGTTCTGCGATTGATATTCTGACTGGACGGATCTGAATATTCCTCTGCTTTTTCCTCTTCCGCTTGTACGTCCTCATGTCTTTTTCTCTGATATCGAGGTGGAGGCCCCCAATACGGCCAACTTTTGGGCATGATCATCGCTGTTCTCCTGCGTGGGGTGGTGGAGCTGGCGGGGGTTGACGCCGGGAAGGGGCGGCCAGCCCAGCAGTTCATCGGAACCCCCCTTCGTTGACCATTCTCGAAGAGCTCGCATCGCCATGAACCTCACGAGCCCTCATCATCGTCCCTATGCCGGCCAGCAGTCCCCTCGGCGCCATGGTCCCCGCGCGATGTTTTGACTTTTGACCAAGCCGCCAGACTCGCCCTCGAGAGGCGTTGCGGCGACGACACGTTCCATCATGATCGCCGGAAAAAAGAACTCGGCGCGGCACCGAGACACCGCTTCGTCGGCATTGGACCCACGAGAGGGAGTAGAACGTGGAGAGGTTTGAGATGGTTCAGATCACCGCTGAACACGTTACCGCGGTCAGGCGCTGGCTCGTCGTCTATCTTCTGGCAATGATGCTCGTCACAAATCTGGTCGGAGCCGTTGTTGGCACATTCCGCGGGCAATACTCCGGTACGGTCTTCTCGCTCATCGTTCCCTATGGTGGCGCCATGTACATGATGGTCGAGTTCGCAGAGGGTGAGTTTCAGGCAGGCAACCGCGCGACGCTCAGATGGAAGCCGAAGGGGCAAGAATGAGATGGGGTCTTGCTCATCTGATGGCGTGTGCTCGGCCTGACATCATGCATGGCTTTTCAGAGGCCGGGCACTCCGTCGCCATCGCCGATCGCTGGTCGGGTCTTGAGTGACGCCCCAGACCAGGCGGGCGTCAGCGGCGGCGTTACGGCAACCCCCTCGCTGCGGACCATGGTGCCAGCCGCCGGCGGTGGAGAGCACCCAGCAGTCCGAGCAACATGAAGCCCTCTACGGCAACCGAAACATACGCCATGCCGAGCGCGCCGTACTGCGGAACGATCATCGCGGCGAACAGCACCTTGAGACCCAGGCTGGCGAGAACCACCGCAGAGAGCGAGCGGTCCATCCCGTTTGGTATCAGCCATTGCCCGCAGAGCGTTAAATTCACAATCAGGAGCGGCACAATCAATGCCAGCACCCGCAGAACTCCGATCGCCTCATCATACCCTTCGCCGAAGAACAGGTTGACGACCCAAGGGGCCAAAGATGCGAGTACGACCCCCATAAGCATGCCTGTCGACCCCATCAACCAAAGCGTGTTCCCTGCCAGTCGCCGCGCCTGGTCTCGATCGTAGCCCAGTAAGGCCGAGAGGCGCGGCAGCATAGCGAGGTTGATGGGTTGCAGGAGCCAAGCTATTGGCCTGCATAGCCTTTCGGCGACGACAAAGAACGCGGCTTGCTGCGGTGACGTCATGCTCCCGAGCACGAGAGCGCCAGCGCTACTATGCCCATTAATCCCAATGCGTGAGACGAAAAGCAAGAACCCCGATTTGAATGTTTCGCGCAATAACAAAATCGTTGGCTTGCCAAATCTTGTCTTGCGCCAGGCAAAAAGAAAGCCACTTAATGTACCCACGATCGATGCGGATCCCCAAAAAACGAGTACGAGCCAAGCGTCTTCTGGTTCATTCACAAACAGAAAGACCGCCACGGTTGCGATGAACCTCGCCCCAACCAAGATCGCGATGAAACGACCGAGGCGTTCCTGACCGTTGAAATACCATAGGGGACTGAAACCCTGAGCAATCGAGAACCCAACTGCGGCCACCAAAAGTCGCGGCTGATCACGAAGCGCTGGAACCCATTCCTGGAGTAGCATCGCAATGACAGCAACGAGGATCGAGAGCACGAATTGGACCAGCAGCACCCCGGTGACGAATTCGCCTAGCCGGCTTGGCTCATGACGACGCTGAGCCACGGCTCGCGATCCGGCAAACTCGAAGCCGTATTCCACCGTGGTAATTGCTAGGACAGCAATAGCTTGGGCCATCGCCAGCAGCCCATAGCCTTCAGGCTCCAAAACGCGGGTGAGATATGGGACGGCGGCCAGCAGCAAGATGTTCATGACCATCACGCCAATAAACAAAACCATGATGTTGTTTCGCAGACCGCCCGGCTCTCGTTCTTTCATAGGATGCTTTCCGTCCATTGCCTGAAGATAACTATGCTGCTGGGTGGTCACTTGATGCAATCAGGCGATTGGAGTAAGCACACGATGACGAGGCCATTGTGGCTGCGCAGCCCTTCTACGAACTGGGCTTTGCAAGTCCTCACGCTGACACTCCTGGCCATGCTCTTGCCCGTGTGGTTGCTCCGGCTGCCCCTCAGGCGCCTACTGCGATGGGGTTGCGTGATGACCACGGTGCAATCCTAGATGCTGACCGAGCGCTTCCTCTAACCCGGTCAGCGATTGACGTCCGAAGCTACATCAACGAACAGCCTGGCGGCTGGTTGCTCGACCTGACGACCAACGGCTTCAACGCCTTCGCAGAGGTAGCACCCACCGACGATACCAGCGAGCCGAAAATGCGAACTTCGACCTGGTCGGTAAGCTGTTGGCCGGCTTTGAGGGAGACATGTGAGATGTGGTGGGACATGAGAGGGCCGAAGCGAGACCTGATCTTCCTTGGGATCGTCGTCGTCGCGGCAGCGCTGGGAGTGTGGGCGACTGGGTAGGTCAAAGGCATCGCGCACCAAGGCCGGCTTTAGCGATGTGGCGTCCGCCAGGGCCTGAACGATCACGCCGCGCCACAAGGCGATCTCGGGCACACCCGGCTGGTCAGCGACTTCGGTCGCGAGCGGCATCAGCGCATTCCTGAAGCCTGTCGAGCATCGCTTGTTGTTGCTTCTCCCGGCTGGTGGAAGATGCCCGTCCTTCCTCACGGCTGGTGCCCTGGGCCAGCCGCGCGATCACACCGCGCCGCGCCAGCACCTCGATCCCGCTGCGCGGTGTGCCCCACGGCAGCCCGAACTCCTTGTGCGACAAATTCCTGACCACCCTCTCGAACAACTCGACCTCGCTCTCCCCATCATAGCCGTATTTCCGGCGAGCGAGAGCCAGCTTTTGTCGAATGACCTTGCCAAGCGGGATCGGGATTGAAGTGTGTTAGAGCGCGTCGAGCGCCCGGGCGATGGGATCGCTGCGGGTCATGGGCCCTCGTCCGCCTCGGCATCCCGCTCGGAATCAGGCGCCCCCGCCCGGCTCAGGAAGCCGCCTCTTGGAGTTGCTGCTGGAGCCCTGGCCAGTTGCGATCGGCCTCGGTGATGAACCCCGGCACATCCTCCTCCCACTTCGCCTGAATGTCGGCGTTGAAGTTCAAATAGAGCTTCCCGTCGACGACCCGCCAGGCCGCCGGATCGATCGGGTAGGCGCGGTTCTTCTCGGCCACCGCCCAGGCGCAATAGCCGCCATACTGCGGCCTGTAGGCCTCGGGGTCGGCGGCGAACCGATCGCGCGACTCGGCGGAGGCAAACCACCAGGTGGCCCCGAGATGCTCCGCGGTGAACGCCTCCGAGCCCTCGACCGGCCTGCCGTCGGTGAAGTAGGCGACCGGATCGTATCCGCGGATCGCAACGCCGTCTTCATCCGTGAAGACGGCACCCGACGCATCGGCGTCACCGAACCAGAACGCCGCTGCCCCACCGCCGATCCCGGCGACAGCCGTGCTGCCGAGGACGCCGATCAGAACGAGCCTTCGCGTGATCATGATCTCGATTCCCTCTTGAACGAGCCACGCCTTCATATGGGATGGCCCAGCTCTCGATGGGACGCGCTCGCCGCCAGGGTCGTTTCACGACTTCGCCACCGCGACGAGCATCCGCCAGCAGGCGCGAGGTTGACCGCGGGGACCGCCCAGGACGAAACCACGAGCGGTGGACAAGAACACGGTTGCTTTCTCCGGTCACGGCGCACCTCGACGTTGGTGTTGCAGCCCTGCACGAGCTCCGGATCGAAACCCGTCTCGCATGCCGCGCACCGCATTTGAACCGCGAAGATGCGCCTACGATTCTCCAGGCGACATCCACCAAACTCGATGTTGTTTATAACCCATTGTTTTCGCGAAATAGAGGGTTTGCTGCCAGTCGGCGCCCCTCCGCCAAGACGCCACAGTCGGGACGTTCTTTCTCATCAGCCAGCCCACGCCCGAGAGCCCAGGAATTCCGGGGCTTTGGGCGCGGGCAACTGAACCACGAGGACCCTCGGTTAGGGCCATTTCGGGCCGTTTTCGGGCTCTCAGGGGCCGTCTTCTCTGACGCAACTTAACCTCGGCCGTTTTGGTTAAGTTATCGGAATCTCGTGAATTCAGCGGCTTGCGAGTAGCCGGCCCAGCATGCGGTTTGAAGTTCCTCCGCCTGGGCGAGAGCAACCCGGATCGAACTCTTCTGCTTGGCGTACGGCTCCCACAG
>JANQEO010000399.1 GCA_028278325.1 Candidatus Binatia bacterium | reverse complement strand
TGCATGAAGGTGGAATCGCTAGTAATCGCGGATCAGCATGCCGCGGTGAATACGTTCCCGGGCCTTGTACACACCGCCCGTCACATCACGAAAGCTGCTTAGACCAGAAGTCAGTGACCCAACCTTCGGGAGGGAGCTGCCCAAGGTCTGGGTGGTGATTGGGGTGAAGTCGTAACAAGGTAGCCGTAGGGGAACCTGCGGCTGGATCACCTCCTTTCTAGGGAGATCCGGTCCTCGCTCACGAGCACCGGACTCAACCGTGAAGGCCGACCTCGCCTCCTGGCGCCGTCCGTTCGGACGTCCCGGGGGGTGATGTGAAGCGTCTGAACCCCGGCATTCGACCCGGGCGCGCTCGTTCGAGCTCGCCGCAGGGTCGGAGTCAGACCGGTAACTCGTTCAATCGGGGGTCGCTCTGTCGGTCGAGAGCTCGTCTTCCTGCCTGCGTACTGTTCGCTTTTGAGAGACCGAGCCGGGTGTGCGGCTGGGCCTATAGCTCAGTTGGTTAGAGCGCACGCCTGATAAGCGTGAGGTCGGTAGTTCAAATCTACCTAGGCCCACCACTAACTAGCGGCGTAACGGCCGGCGAAGCCGGCCTTGCCGCACGGCAACGTACTTCGTCGTTGCCTCTGGCGGCCGTCGCGGCCGCTCGCGAGGGCGGGGGCCTTTGCCCGCTACCGCGGTGGTGAACCGAAAGCCCCCCCTGTTCGGGGTGCCGGTTGGCCTTGTTTCCCGGGGCTGTAGCTCAGCTGGGAGAGCGCGGGCTTTGCAAGCCTGAGGTCGTCGGTTCGATCCCGATCAGCTCCACCAGGTTTTCAGCACACGGTCGGCTTCATGCGACCGGTCGAGCTGAGCTCGACGACACGGTCTTTGATAACTGAATCGGTTCATGTTCCATGATGACGCGTCGGCAAGACGCGTCGAACGACGCTGTGTATACAGCCGAGCAAGCGAACCGAATCGTTTTCTACGAAAGCCTTCGGGCTTCCGTAACAACGGTTTGGGTCAAGCTAATAAGGGCAGACGGCGGATGCCT
>JANQEO010000398.1 GCA_028278325.1 Candidatus Binatia bacterium | reverse complement strand
CGCTTCATCAGGCGGATCGCCTGGCGGGCGCAGAGGAAGGCGCCGTTCAGGTTGGTGTCGACGACGAGCTTCCAGTCCTCGACCGGCAGCTCGTCGAGCGGCTTGGGATCGACGTCGAGGCCGGCGTTGTTGAACAGCACGTCGAGCCGCCCGAATTCCGCCTCGGCCCGGGCGAAAAGCGCCTCGACCGAGGCCGGATCGGTCACGTCCGCCGCGACGGGAAGCATCGCACCGCCCTCGGCCGCCTTGCGCTCCGCGGTCGCCTCCAGCCGCTCAAGCCGCCGCCCGGCCAGCACCACAGCGTAGCCCGCCGCCTGCAGCGCCAGCGCCGCCGCCTGCCCGATCCCGCTCCCCGCGCCAGTGACCAGCGCCGTCTTGCTCTCTGCCATGCTCACGAGCCTCCTTCACACACCCCGAGCCGCGGGGCGCACCTCAAGCGCGCCCCGGCCAGCGCCATTTCAGCAGGTCACGGCCACAGCTTTCAACCGGCCGCGGCGAAGAAGGTTGAGGGACTATCGAAGTTGGGTTTGGTGGTGGTGGGAGGGAAGTACTGTCATTGATTGCGTTCGGTCAGGAACTGTTGCTCGCAAGTGATTGCAGTGTGCAACCTAGATGGATGGTTTCTAAGTTTGCTTTGACCTGTGCCCGTCAGCCAAGTCTCGAAGAACGAACGCCAACGTGCCAGTTCAGCCGAGATGGCTTAGATGTCGTGTATCCGACCACCCACGCTGGTCACGATGTGAAAAGGCCCGGTCCGGTCGGCTCGGCGAAGTCATTAGCTACGTTGATGGAGTATACAGTGGGTATTGTTTCGTCGGCATTCCAAGTGCACACTATTCGTGAATCTGAGAGGCACATCTCTACTCTTAGACGTGATCGTCATGCGCTCATTTGTGGCACCTGAGGGTTCAGACAAACACGTAAAGGGGGGTGGCATGGTCCAGTTTACCGACGAGAATATACGTGAGCTTTTTGGCGCCGAAGACGCTGAAAACGAGGATCCAAAAAGACTTAAGGAGATATTCTTTCGAAACAAAGCCTACGACAACTTGGTGTCAAATATACCGATTCGAGTTCTTGTTGGACATAAGGGCGTTGGAAAAAGCGCGCTGCTAAAAGTTGCTTATTTGGAAGATGTTGAAAGGGGAATCCCTGCGATTTGGTTTCAACCTGGCGATCTTATGGCTCTCCCAATTTCAAGAGATCAAGAATTCACCGAGATGATTGAGACATGGAAAGTTTCTTTGATCAACTTGATATTTCAGAGAGTTGTTGAAGAAATATTGCCCGGCAACAATGTTAAGAAACAGAATAACATAAAAGGGACAGTTAGTAGTTTAATAATTGCTATAAAGGGTCTCGTTGACCGCCATGCTGAGAATATAACGACGACAAGTGCAAAAAAGATCTTAGAATCTTTTCGGAAAAACAACATGATTCGTGTTTATTTAGATGACTTGGACCGCGGCTGGGACGCGTCAAGATTTCAGATACAGGCGATCTCGGCGTTGCTTAACGCAATACGAGACCTTTGCGGCTCTGAAAAGAACTTACATTTCAGGTTGGGCCTCCGTTCGGATGTATACTTTATTGTCAGAACTTCTGATGAATCTACAGACAAAATTGAACAGAATATAATCTGGCTCATTTGGGACAATCACGAAATTCTAGTTTTAATGGTCAAAAGAATTGAGACCTTTCATGGACGTGAGTTCGATGAGAAAGCGGCTTTGCTCGTACATCAAACCAAGTTGGAAGTGTATCTCCACCCCATAATCACCGATCGTTTCAATGGAATGGGAAAATGGGAAAACGCCCCAATCCGCCGGGTATTGCTTTCACTAACGCGAAAACGTCCGCGAGACCTGATAAAGCTTCTATCCGCGGCGGCACGTCAAGCCTATCGACATGACCGGCAAATGATTACGACTCAAGACTTAAGGGATGTGTTTGAAGTTTACTCAGCTGAACGTCTGCAAGATATTATCAATGAATTCAATAGTGAGCTGCCAGAGATTTCTAAACTGGTCCATGGAATGCGTCCATCAAAAAAGGAACGCACAACGGCGGCAGGATACCTTTACACAAACGACAGACTAATAACAAAAATCAAGAACATAATGCAACAAGCAAACTTCAGCTTCACAAATGGGAACTTCGTGACAGCGAAATCTCTTGCCGAGTTTCTATACAAGATCGACTTCATTACCGCACGCAGAGATGAAAACGGAAAGATATTGAGGAAGAACTTCGAACAGAATCGATACTTAATGGATCAATTCGCCGATTATGGATTTGACTGGGAGATTCACATGGCCTATCGGTGGGCTCTACAACCCCAAGACGTAAAATCCATTTTCAGGTTCGTTGATTTAGGTGATGATGGCTAAATACGTGAACCGTGCGACAATCTCAGAGATATCTTGGCATGATATCGGTGTGCTCAGAATGACTCGTCCGTACAGGTTATGGATTCTGTAAGCAAATTCTGAGAAATAGGTATGAATACATGCCATCGACGGGATGGGCTAAACTCTAGTTTCTGAATCAGTTTATTGGCGTTAAAGCGGTTACCCGCAAGGCGTTTCTCAATCATTGGCTCCATCCCGGAGCACTTTAGCGCCCTCCTCGCAGTGTAGACCGGCAGTACACGACCCGCCAATATTCCAACCCACATCCTACCCCTCCGACCGGCCCTCGCCTTCACGGTCGCGCTCGTAGCGTTTCGCGAGCGGGAAGGGCGGCAGCCAGGACTCGCGGCGGATGGTCCAGAGCTCGTAGGTCGGCGTCAGTTGGTCCGGGGCGTCCAGGGAGCCCAGGTGGACCTCGATCTCGTCGGCGCTGCGCGAGAAGACGGAGGAGCCGCAGCGGGGACAGAAGAACCGCCCGGCGTAGTCGCCGGTCTCACCCTCGACCGTCACCGCGTCCTGGGGGAAGACCGCGGAGGCGTGAAAGAGGGCCCCGTGGTGCTTGCGGCAGTCGAGGCAGTGGCAGAGGCCGACCCGGTAGGGCTGCCCGGACGCCACAATACGGACCTTACCGCAAAGGCAGCCGCCGGTGAACTGGTCCATGACCTGTCTCCTCTAAAGCCAAGAGTTCGAACCTTGGGCCGCCCTCCTTCGCCGAGGCTTCGGAGGGCACTGCTTCGCAACAACGCTTCTTGGGTTGGACAAGCCAACCCTGCGAAGCCTTGGCGAAGCAGGGTGGCGCGCCCGGCAGGATTCGAACCTGCGACCCCCAGATTAGGAATTGCGTCAGGCGCGGTTTACTGACGCCTATTTAGGCTAATCAGGGTTCGCGATCCACAGCATTCACGACATCATCGTCTTATCGGCGCCTGTTCTCGACTACCGGGGACTGTGCCGTTTCGGTGCTCAGGACGGTACTTTTCGAGGAGGAGCGGACATGGCGGTGGTCAACCTGACGGAGGCGAGGGTGAGGGCGATGCCCCTGGGGTCGGGCATCCACAGGGACGAGCAGGTCAAGGGCCTGATGGTCGTCTGCCACAGGACCACGAGGACCTACGCGGTCCAGGGCGACGTGAGGCGCAACGGCCGGCACGTCAGGACCGTGAGGGTCAAGATCGACCGCTGCGACCGGATTGGCCTCCGAGAGGCGAGGCGGCGCGCGAAGGAGCTGATGTCGACGATCCAGTCGGGCGTCGACCCCACGGCGAGGCCGGACGAGACCGGGATCACCCTGGAGGCGGCGCTCGAGGCGCACATCGCCGAGCGGGAGCTGAGGCCCAATACCGTGGAGAGCTACCGCTGCCACCTGGACAGATACCTAACACGCCTCAGGCGCCGGGCGGTGGCCGACATCACCAGGCAGGACTGCCGAGATCTCCACGACACGCTCACGACGAGGCACGGACGCACCCTGGCGGCCTGCGTGCTCCGCACCGTCCGCCTGGCGATCAACACGGCCATGAGGATCGACGAGACCATAGCCCGAAATCCGATGGAGGCCGTGCGGATACCGGTCCCGCCCCGGCGAGAAGTCGGGACGCTCGACCTCGCCGATTGGTGGGAGCGTACCGGCCGCCTGTCGCCCCTGATGCGCGACCTGCACCGGGCCACGCTCCTGACAGGCGCCCGCCGCACCTCGATCCTCTCCGTTCGGCGTGAGGACGTGGACCTAGAGGCCAGGGCTTTGACCTTCAGACATATGAAGAGCGGGGGCGAGCTGCAGTTCCCGCTCGGCGAATGGACCGCGGGCATGCTGCGGCGGCGCATGGAGGCCGACAAGCCGCTGGCCAGCGCCTGGCTGTGGCCCAGCCCGACCTCCGCCTCCGGCCACATGAGGGAGCCGAAGAGGCGGGGCCTACCGGGGCCACACGCGCTGCGTCACCATGCCCGCACCCTCATGGTCGCCGCGGGCGTTCCCTTCAGCGAGAGCGGGCTACTGCTCGGCCACAAGCTCCCCGGAATCTCGGCCAACTACGTCCACGCTCACCAACTCGTCGAGCATCTCAGGCCGCACGCGCAAGCCTATGAGAACCTCGTCCTGAGGGAGGCGGGCGTGTCCGCCGACGGACCTGCGCCTGAGGCGCAAACGATGGTATTGACCGGAGTCAGAAGCCAGTAGACTCCAATAAGGCACCGATAGGTGCCGATTGGGACTGCCGGGCTGACGACGCCCACCGGCAAAGGGCTCCCCAGACAGACAGGAGTGGCGTCCGACCTGTTCGTCGCGCTCGCGCGGCGGCTGAGGGAGGAGCTGTGCATGACGCAAGCAGCAGAAGCATTCCAGGGCGAGCGACGTTCGCCCGTATTCACGTCCCCCTGGCTCGACACCGCCGCTGCCGCAGCCTACCTGGGAAGCTCGCCCAAGACCCTCGCCATCTGGCGTTGCCGCGGGGAGGGCCCTCGGTACCGCGTCGTCAATAAGCGGCTGGTCCGCTACCACGTGGACGACCTGGACGCCTTCGTCCGCGGGGAGCCTGCGCCATGACCCGGTCGAGGGATATCTCAGGGCTCTCGCGGCAAACACCACCGGGCAATCCGAACAACTGGCCGACGCCCGACTACCAGGCATTTGTGGACCTGGTGCAGTGCTCCAGCCTACGGATAGCCGATCTCGGCGAGCACCCAGTGGATGCCGTTAGGCGCATCTCGTTGGACATGGGGTTACCCAGGGGGCACTGGCTCATCAGGCACGTGCTCGCCGATGGCTATCAGATGTTCGAGCTCGACCGTGGGCGCTTTTTCGCCGAGACGCCGCAAGCGTTCCTCCGCCAGGCCAGCGCTGATGACCTGGAGCGGCACGGCCCCGAGACGATCACTTGGGCGCGCAAGCTCGCCGGGATGGAGGCGGACCACTAAGTCCATCGCCGGCGGCAGGGCCCGGCAATCCCCGACACATCAAACAGGGATAAGGCCCCGCCGGTGGCGAAAGCGGCGGGGGCCTAAACCGAAGGTTAAGCTCCTTGCGTCAAACAGGGGGGCATCAAACGCCGAACCCCGGAGGGCACGACACAGTGGACGATCAAGGCGCGACAAGAGGGTCGAGCGAGCCCTCGAATGATGAATGGCTCACCGTCAGGCAGGCGGCCGCCTCCATCAAGCTCACCAAGAACACTCTCGACACGCACCACAGCCAGGGTAGAGGCGCAAGGTTCCATCGGAACGGTCGGATGGTGCGTTCCCATCACCGGGATCTCTACGCCTACATCTCCCGGGAGATAGCCGATGGGTGAGACGCGTCCTGAGCTGCTTCAGCCCTTCATGGAAGCTCACTATCAGCTCATCCCGCTGCACCGCCACGATGAATCCGACGTGCACAAGGGCAAGAAGAGGGAGAGAGGAAAGTCGCCGGTCCATCGTAACTGGACGAAGAAGCCTTATTGGAACGAGGACCAATTCGAACATATGGAGGACGGTAGCAACGTCGGTGTAAGACTCCGCGCCTGCGACCTCGTCATCGACGTCGACCCCAGGAACTTTCCCGAGGACGACGACCCCTTCCGCCGCCTCTGTGAGGACGTGGAGCTTGACGCCTCCGCATACCCGACGGTCGAGACAGGCAGCGGAGGACTCCACGTCTACATGCTGAAGCCCGAGGGTGTCTCTGTGCGGGACAGCCTTCCCGAATACGAAGGGGTCGAATTCAAGACCCTGGGGAGACAGGTTGTCGCTCCCGGCTCGGTGCACCCCTCCACCAAACGGAATTATGTGTGGTCGGCGAATCAGGAGGATCTTTGGATTGCGCCCGATGCGCCCAACGCACTGTTGGACCTGATCCGCAGACCGAGCGGCGCGGCTCCAAGCGGCGGCGGCGAATATGACCAGGAGCAAATCGCAGAGATCCTCGACGCGCTGGACCCCGAGGACTTCCGAGAATACGACGAATGGATCAGACTCATGATGGCCTGCCACCACGCCTCGGCCGGCGACGCACGCCAGGAGTTCATTGAGTGGTCTACACGGGACCCGGAATACTCCGACCATGGCGACCTAATAGGGGGTAAGTGGGATGGGCTGCACGCAAACAACGACGGCCCAAGGGTGACGGTGGGAACGCTGAGAAAGATCTTGACCGATTCTGGCCACGCGGACGCTATCCCGAGAGTTCCTGCCGAGGAAGACTTCGACGCGGTGATGTTGGAGGAATTGCCTGAGGTCGAATCAAAGGAAGGGAGCCCGCTTTCGCCATTCGACCGTTGGGTCTGGGTGGCTGACGCGGCCCGTTTCGTCCGACGTAACGACCTGAAAAAGTACAAGCCGGACCAGTGGAAGTCGATGTATGCGGGGCTAAAACCCGACGGCTGCATATTGACCGCCGTGTGGAAGGGGCAGGTTCCAGTGCGGAAGTTCGAGTCACTCGTCTACGTGCCAGAGTCTCCCGAGTTCCCGGACGGGCCATCTGGAGACCGCTACAATCTGTGGAGGCCCTCCGGCGTGGAGGCGTCGCCAGGAGACACGTCCTGGTTCGACGAGCATATGCGCTTCATGTTTCCCGACGACAATGATCGTGCGTTAGTAATGGATTATCTGGCGACGACGGTCCAGCGGCCCGCCGAAAAGCTGCACTTCGCGCTGCTGATCCGGGGTGAGCAGGGATCGGGCAAGAGCGCTATCGGGGAGCTGATGCGGCGAATCATCGGCGATCGCAATGTCGTGAAGCCTAGCAACGACGAAGTCGTTAATCGGTTCACGGTCTGGCAGGAGGGCGCCCAGCTCGCCATCATCGAAGAACTGATGACCCTCGGCCGAATGGAGGTGGCCAACCGTCTCAAGCCTGTCATTACCGAGCCCACGCTCCGCATCGAGGAGAAGTACGGGAACCCCTATAGCATCCCGAACCACCTCAATCTGATCTGCTTCACGAATCATCGCGACGCGCTCAAGATCGAGAACGGCGACCGGCGTTGGCTCGTCGTTTTCTCTCCCGCAAAGCCACGGGAGCAAGAGTACTACGACCGGCTGTTCGAGCGTATCGCATCGAACGACGGTCCGGCCTCTGTCAAGCATGCGCTCCTAGAGCGGCGGGTGAGCCTGAACGCAAAGGGCCGTGCCCCCGAAACAGCCGCCAAGGAGGAGATGCGCCGCCTGTCGATGGGCGAGGTCGAGGAATACCTGCTCGAGATCCACGACCAAGGTTTGGCGCCATTTGACTTTGACCTGGTACGGTTAGAAGACGTGATTGCGTCGCTGCCCCAAGACATGAGGCGGAGGCAGAAGAACCTCCGCGCGGCCGCGTTGAAATTCCTGCAGGACGAGATCGGCGCGGCGCAGCAAAGCCGCTATACCAAAGGCGACGGCCGACGCCCATCCCACCGCTTGTGGTCGATACGAGACCATGAAAGATGGAAGGAAGCAGGCCCAAGCGCACGCATCGATGCGTACATGGAGCATGGTCGCGAACTTGTAGAGCACTACGAGGATGAACCTGTCTAGGCAGGTCCAAGAGTAGCCTGGCAAGGATCTCGGCCTACCCGCCCTTTCAAAGCGTAGACCACGGGTTTGAACGGAAGCCCAGAGGGTGGACACAGGTCCTTGGTCTACCTGAAACGTGATTGTTTCCTATAGCTTACCGCCTAGTAGACCGGGTAGACCAAGGGATTTAAGAAACTATTTACCATACCTCTTCATCACCCATAGGACATGCAATTCTCTTTTTCCAGGACGCGCATAAGAGTTTGTCGCAAAGCTGCGGTCTACCCGGTCTTCCGCCAATCGCACTGCTATGCATTAGGCGACCTATGAGCTGGGAAACGTGGCGAACGTAGCAACGCTGGCTTCCTCCCACTCGATACCTGCGTCAACATGACCTCCGTAGCGTGCGACATGCTGCGGTCCTGAGATTCCGACCGGCCGCCCCGCAGATCGCGGATCGGTGGGCGTGGAGGGCGGACGGCGTTGCGCGGCAGGGGCTTAGGGGGCGGGCGCGCGCTCCGGGCACCGGACGTGGCACCGGGCGAACTGGCTAACGGGAGCAATAGGGAGCGGTGATGACCCTACCGGTCGAGTGCAGGGACAGGTTCATCGAGAGCCTGACGGAGACGGGCAACGTCTGCCGGTCCGCGGAGGCGGCGGGCGTCAGCCGGCTCACCGCCTACAGGTGGCGGGATGGCGACCCGGACTTCGCCCGGGCCTGGGACCTCGCCCTGGAGGTCGCCCGGCAGGGGCTCAGGGAGCGCGTGGTCGAGACCGCCGCCGCCGTGGGCCTCGGCAGGTGGGCGCCGGTCCTCGACCCGATCACGGGCGAGCCGCTGCTCGACGACGACTTCGAGCCACTCCTGCGCCTCGAGGTCGGCCACGTGGACGCCCGGGTCCTGATGAAGTGGATGGACAAGACGCTCAGCGACAGTCCGACCAGGATCGAGCAGCGCACCGCGCTGCTCGGCGCATCGGCGGGCGGAACCGTCGAGGTCGTCTTCGTCGAGTCGGAGGATGGCCGTCCGAGGCACCCGCTCGGGCCGCCGGAGACAGAAGCCGAGGACGCGGAGTTCGAGGAGGTCGGCGAGGGCTGAGGTCCCCGCGTCAGGATTACTGGCCCCGTCCGGCCAGACTGGGTCGATACCCCATCCAGGTCGCTTAGGCGTCTCGGCCACTGCGGCCCCGTACCGCCGCTCCCGGTTTCCCGCTTCTCCTTTTCCCTCTTTTCCCTTTCCGATTATCAAACTTGGGAATTCAGAGCCTCCATTCAGCCTGCCTTAGCGAGCACGAATTTTCAGCAATCATATGCGCCATCTACCAATTCAAGACGGCACATAAAGTTGCAGCTCCCCACAATTCTGCTAGTGTCGCTATACATCTCGGTTAGGGGATGAGGTTATGGACAGGGGAGACCGTAATGGACGTGCATCCAATCGAGATATTCGAATCGAAACTCCAAAAAAGCACAAGTAAGGTGGGCAGTTTCTCCGTACCGACCAGGCATAAGGTTGATCCGGTTACGGCATGGATCAGAGATTTGGATCCTGCGAGGAGAAACCGAATAAAGGTATTCAAATGGTCCCACTATCAATTGAAGGCTGCAGATTCCGATTTGGTTTTTGCAACCCTTAGGGGTTTCAATGTTGTTTTGGAAGAAGTATTCGATCTGGCAGGAAATACTTATCTGGATTTCATACTAAAGTACAATCTTTCTGCAAATAACTGGAAGATGACAAAGTCGTCAGGCCCCTGGATTCATTTGACAGCCAATGACTCTCGGGGTCGCAAGCTTCCAATCGATCTAAACAACATGCAGGTGATACATTTCTCTTGCAAACAAGTGACGAGGCGAGAAGCGTCCAGAAGAGTTAGGGAAAGTTTGTTCGACGAATGTGTCCGGATGACCTGGAGTCATGGTGCTGGCAGTGCAAGAAGGTGTTGAGTGTAAAGGAGTCCGACTGAGGTTATGGCGGCGAATGCCGAGCTGCCCGTCTGAGTGAGCCTTTAGCGGATTTCCCGTAAGGGTAACCAAATTGACGATCAGCCAATAGCCTTCAGGGCCGCCTTTCATTTAGCTTGAATTCCGAGTCTCAGTCTCGGTCCTTAGCGGGCGGTCCGACCGCGTCGCCCGCCGCGTATGAAGTTTGCCCGGCGCCGTCGTTTCCGCCCCGGCCCGACACGCTGGCTGACCTCACGGGCGCGCGCGGCAGCCTGGCGGCATGACCGGACGGGGCGAGGGGCGGCAGGCGCGGAGGGCGCGGGAGCTGGCAGGGCGCCGCTGCCAACCTGTCCCCCGGGCTGCCCCAGAGGCACAACGTCCTGCGCCTGATGTACGAGGCCTACTACGTCACCGGGAGCCTCCACTGGAGGCGGGGCTGGACCGGCGAGCTCCGGCGCGCGCTGGGGGCGTCCGGCTGCCCCTGCCCGGCCAACCACTCCCTGAGGTGGTACCGGTCCAGGCTGTCCGTGGAGCCCGACTCGCTCCTCTCCTTCCCGTGGGCCGACCCGGAGGTCGTAGGGGACATGGCGGGCGGCGGCCTCCCCTGACACGCGCCGGCCGGCGCGGACCTATTCCGCGGCTTTCGCCCGTCGGCGTATGGTTCGAGGCTTCGTCCTTTTCTCCGTTGGCTTCTCCGGCTGTCGAGGCGCCAGGTCCTGGGCGCCGATCTCGATCATCCGCTGGACCAGGGCGTTGTAGAAGGCGTGCCCGACGCGCCCCGCCTCGCGATGATCGCGGACCACAAGGTAGGGATTGAAGATCAACACGTAGCTGATCGGGCCGCTCGGCCCCTCCTGGACATCGATGAATCCGAGCTCCTCCAAGATGCGCATACGGGTCACCCAGGTCCGCACGGCGCGCTCGCCGGTGAAGCCGGAATGGTAGGCCATCTCTCTGTGCTTGTTCGCGATCACGAACGAGTCGTCGTAGGTCCGACACCACAGATCCAGGTATGTGGAAGACACCGGCTTGCCCTTGGAGAGGCTGTCCATGATCTGCATCACCAGGGGCATGGCGCGAGGGACGCTGAGCCAGCCGGTGGAGGTCTCGCGTTCCCACAGTCTCGACGCGTCGAGATTTGGCCAGAGGGACGCCCGCATGGCCATCTTCTGTCGGGCTATCTTGTTGAGTCGTCTTTTACTTTCTGTTGCCATCGGGTCTGTTTCCGTCCAGTGTAAGGAGCGGGCTGGAGCGTGGAGTCCCCAGCCCTGGCAGCGAACTTCTCCGCCCGACTCTCGAACGTTAGCGGTGCCCCATGTCGTGCCGGTGTGGATCCGGCTCGTCATGGGGCGTTCATCACCTGCTCTGAGTTTGTGATACAAACGTCGTTCAATCAAGGACTTAATCCTCTCTGGCTTTCACGGGTTTTTCATGAAACGTGTCGATTCGCTCATCGGACTGATTTATCTATTGCCTATTCGAAAACCCAATTGTGTCCCTGCTCGGGAAAAAACGTCCTAAGCGCAATGGCTTAGCCCGCGCCCTTTATTCTCTTGCGTACTCATATTCTCGGGTGCTCACGATGTGCTCCCGGTGCTCCTGGGGTGAAGGGGGCGCACGAACACACCTTTCGAGCGCGAAATGCTGGCGTACCGCAGGCGCGCACGTGCGCATGATGATCATCGGCGACGATATCGACGGGCGAGGTGACGATGACAGTGGCACTGGAGGGGCGGCGCGCCGACGCGGCGCGGCGGCTGGAGGAGGCCGAGCGGGGGATACCCGCCGCGCTCCTGGACGGCGACGACGAGGAGCTTGAGCGGCTCCGCGCGCAGCGCGAAGGGGCGTTGCGCGACGCCGAGGA
>JANQEO010000141.1 GCA_028278325.1 Candidatus Binatia bacterium | reverse complement strand
CGGCAACATCGCGCCCTCCACTCCTGCGTGATCTGCCGCACCTTACCTCAACCCTCTGCCCGCGCCCAGCGAAACCTGACGGTCATGGAGAGCTAGTTCGACTGAAAGCAACCCACGGAGGACGTCATGGGGCACCAGTTATGGTTGATCTGCGCAACGCTCGGTTTGCTCGCATCGGGCCCCGTTCTGGCCGCAGACCGAGACCTGACCGGCACCTGGGAGGGGATTCAGGTGTGCGACGATACTGACGGTGGTGTCGCGCAGAACTTCGTCACCGACGATCGGGTCGAGATCACCCAACGGGGCGATCATCTTCGCCTCCGTCGGGTCACCCAAGACGGCGCGGAATCGCTGACCTACGAAGGCACAGTCGTGGCCCTCGCTCACTCGGACCGTTTCGAAGCGATGGTCTCGGTCTGCGACGGCAGCTACGAGGCGCGCGAGATGCTGCGGCTCCGACGCGTCCAGGTGGGCGGCGGCGGGGGCGGCACGTTCGATGCCGAGAGCTTGTACGAGAGCAGCGATGTGCCGGGGATCCGGGGCACCCAGATCTTCGGGACTTGCAAGTGGGCCTACGAGCGCGTTTCACCCGACAACCCGCGCGTTCGCCGCTGCTAGTCTTGCGACCCAACGGACGGGCCGGCTGGAATCAGCTTCTTCCCACCTCCGGCTCTGCCAGGGGAAGGCCCCGCGCGCCATACGCAGGGCCATCCGTAACTGTCCGAAGTGGTCGCCAACACCGACGCAGGGGTTGTTTCCAGGAATCGACTCAATCTGCCTAGCGAGGGATGCTTGTTTTCAAATACGATGGGGCGGTGTGGGGGGAAGTGTGGTATCCGGCGGATTGGCGCAGCCATGGCAACAACATCCGACCCGCTCGGTGCGGTCGGCAGAGGGAGCCCAAGAGCCATGAGCTTTCGAATGGTTCTGCTGGTCAGAGCATCCGTGATCGCACTTGCCGTGCCTGGCCCACTCACCGCCGCCGACGTCCTGCGCGCCAACTGGGTGCCGAACAATGGCGAGCGAATTCTGGACGGTGAGCTGCCGCTCGGGGACATGTGGACGTTCAAGTGCCCACGTCATGGGTCGTTCAGTGTGAGCGTCGACACGAGGGCGCCGTCGGTGGGAGCGACCTCGGAGCTGGATCCCCTGATCGAAGTCATCGCGGGCAACGGGGACGTGGTCGCCATCGGCGATGACGAGCTGGAATGCACCTACGAGCCGGTCTGCGGCTTTGCCTGCCCGCAAGTGACCGAGGTGGCCTGCGGCAGCGGAGAAACGCACAGCATCGTCGTACGCGACTTCGGCGCGGACTTCGACGCGGACAGCTGCGACGACGGCGGCGGCTACGAGCTCCGACTGTCGGTCCGGACGGCGCGGGGTAAGAACCTGAGCGAAAGGTCGACCGATCTCGGTGGGAGCCCGAGGCGGACGCTGCCCGCGTGGGTTGCGCCCAGCTACGACATCGGGCGCGAGGGCCCGCTGCTGGACGACGAGGGCGTACCCAACATGGAGACCCTGGCGAAGTAGCACCCGAGCGACGGGACCGGCCCTGGGAAGAAGGCCCGCCCTCCACCATCCTGAGCGCTTTGCTGATCGGGTCCGACTGGCTGTTGCGAAACGGCTCGTCTATGCGGTTGTCGAGCCCGCGGCGGACCCAGTCCTTCGCGCTGCCGACGAGCCGGCGAGCTGGCAGGGTGCCCTCCCCGATCTGACGAACGCACGTAATCCTGGCGTGGGACGATCATGAGATTCTCGGGACTCTTGGTGCTCATCCTTCTTCTTGGGATTGGAGGGCTTGTCTCCTACGCGCTCGAGAATCCGATCCGCGACAGGATCGCAGCTGGGCAAACCGTTGGGATCAGGACCGTTGCCAAGGTTCCTTCCGACGAACCCTCTGGATTTGCTCCGATCCAGTATCTCTACCACGCGGGGGACGGCTCCGGTCGGCTGTTTGTGGCTGATCTTCGAGGGCAGATCTGGCTGATCAAGAACGGCCGCTTGGCATCCGAGCCCTTTGCCGACCTGAGCGTGCTTCTGGGTGACCGGCTATGGGCGAACTGCGGCGGTTCTTGCGGTGTCCGGTCTCTTGCTTTCCATCCCGATTTCGACCGTCCTGGCCGTCCCGGCTTCGGTCGATTGTACGTTCTCACCATCCAAGTTCCGGAGAGCTCGACCGCCAATCCCCGGACCCCGATCTTCCGTTGGACCCGCAGCCCCGTCGAGGCCGTGGATGTAGTCTCCGAGTGGCGAGTGGACCCAAGGAATCCCGATCGAATCGACCCCTCGTCCGAACGCGAGATCCTACGGATCGAACAATGGAGGATTGGACACAGCACGGAGCACATCGGGTTCAATCCTCGGGTTGGGCCCAGCCAACCCGACTACGGGAAGCTCTACGTCGGCATCGGCGATGGTGGATTTGATCCGGCCGACCCTGATCCTCTCCGCACGGCACAAGACCGCCAGAACGTCCTCGGCACGATCCTCAGGATTATCCCGATAAGGCGCGGCCGGCCCGGCTACCGCGTTCCACGCGACAACCCCTTCCTCGGCGACCCTGATGCGCTCCCCGAGATCTGGGCCTACGGCCTGCGGAATCCGCAGCGTTTCAGCTGGGATATGGGTGGCCGCGGCAAGCTCCTGATCGCTGACATCGGCCAGACAAACGTCGAAGAGGTCAATCTTGGAGCACCCGGCGCAAACTACGGCTGGCGGGAGCGTGAAGGGACGTTTCGGCTCGACCCAGCTGATCCAGATCGGGTGCTTCCCCTGCCGGCAGACGACCAGCGGTTTGCCTTCACTTACCCGGTTCTCCAATACGACCATGACCTTTCAATTGTGCCGAGCGGCCTCGCGGCAGTGACAGGTGGTTTTGTCTACCGCGGAAAGCGGCTGCCGCGTCTCGTCGGGCACTATTTGTTTGCCGACCTGGTCAGCGGTCGGATATTTCACACGCCGGTTGAAGACTTGGTCGCTGGGGGCCAGGCCAGGTTCCGAGAGCTGCGTCTGACCCAAAATGGGCGGCCGGTCCGTCTACTCGACTTAGTCGGTGAGGGCGCTGAGCGCGTCGACCTTCGATTTGGGCAGGACGAGCGGGGTGAGATCTATCTGTTGACCAAACAGGATGGACGGATTCGAAAGCTGGTCAATCGGTGACCGTGATCGGCAAGATCGCCACCGCCACCTGGCCACCTACTCGGACCATTTATTCTCAGCAACCTTGAAGTCGGTAGTCTCGATACTGCCTGGAAGGACTGGCGCGCCCGACAGGATTCGAACCTGTGACCCCGGGATTAGGAATCCCGTGCTCTATCCTGCTGAGCTACGGGCGCCTTGCCTCACGCG
>JANQEO010000115.1 GCA_028278325.1 Candidatus Binatia bacterium | reverse complement strand
GCAAGGCCGCCTGGTCGGACGATTCGAACGGAGCCCCGAGCTGCCATGCCCGCAGCACGACCGCCATCAACGACAGAGGAACGACCACCGCGGCAACCGCCAGGCCACGCCGCCAGGCCGTAGCGTGCTTCTCCAGCGCGGGACCGGCGCTGGACGAAACGGCAGGCACGGCATGGTCTGACAGGATGCTCATTCGGGTCTCGAGTCGGTCTTATCGGACGGCGGCGTTGTCGTCTGCCCGCCAAGGCCCTTAGTGCTCGCTTTCATAAGTCCTTGTAGGGTTACGCAGCCCTACGTTTTATGACGACACGGATCGCCGTCTTGGGTCTCTTGAGTTTGGCCATGAGTTCGCGAAGATCCTTACGTGTGAAAGTCCAGTCGAATGGCTCTGCATGGCGACTGAATTCCCTCCCGAATCTCGTGACGTGGTCGCGGACTTCGGCCAAGTCAACGAAGTCATTCGGCGTCAGCACTTTTCGTTGAAGGATGGAGAAGTAGATCTCGATCTGGTTCAGCCAACTTGCATGAACCGGCAAGACCACCGCCACTGCGTTCGGGTACTGGGCCTGCAACCGCTGAGGGAAAGTAGAACGATGGTGCGAAGAGCCGCCGTCAACAATCCAGAACACACGCCGCGCCGAGCAGTACGGCTCGCGGCGCATCACCTGATGGATCAGTCGATCAAACGGCTCGATCCCCGTCTTTTGTTCAACCCGGCCATACAAGCGCGCCCGGTGGACATCCCAGGCCGCCATGTAGGCCCAGGCGCCCATTCGTTCGTACTCGTGTTCGACGCGTTGTCCCCTTCGATCCCGCGCCACGCGTCTTGGATGCAGGCGGCGACGGGCCTGAATGCTCGTCTTCTCATCCGCGGAGAGCACGAAATCCCGCTCCCCCAGCGGCTTTCCATGCCAATAGCCCGCATACAAGTCCAGCACCGGAGCCGCCCGTTCGTAGAACAACGGATCGCGAGACCAGATCCAACTGCGCCGCCGCCACGGCTTGAGGGCATCGGCGTCGAGCAGTCGCCAGACCGTGGCGGGACTGATCTCGTCCACCACCCCTTCCTCGACGGCAATCTCGATGATGTCAGGAATGAAAAGCCGACTCAGGGGTCGATCATAGGCCGCGGGAAGCTCACAGGCGATCGCCTTGATCGCCACAATCTCCTGAGGGGGAAAACTTGGGCGGACGCCCGGGCCGAGGACGGTCCTCGAGAACAAATCCCTCGGTCGCCCATCGTTGCCGCCAATACCGGACGGTATTCTCGTGGATGCCCAGCTGTTCGCCGGCCTCGGGGTTTGAGATCGTGGGTTCCTCGGCCAGAAGCAGGACCAGTTGGGCTCGTCGGACGAGGGCGTGGGGTACGCGACGTTTCCGAACAAGCTCTCGCGCCTCCGCAAGCTGTGAGCGCGAGAACTTCGGACGATAGAGCGGCGATGGTCCGGGCATGGCGAGGTTCCTCCGTGAACACGCCGTTGCTTGTCTGCTCTATCGACCATCGTCCAGACAACCCTACAAAGATTTATGAAAGGGAGCACTAAG
>JANQEO010000374.1 GCA_028278325.1 Candidatus Binatia bacterium | reverse complement strand
CGCCGCTACAGCCAGACCGCGGGCTCAGGAACCTGCCTGCGAACTGTGGACGTTTGCCGCGGGCCGCGTTCGTTGCCTCTGGGGACGAGCCGACTCTTTGCACCGGGGATTGCAGTACTTCTTGTTCGAGGGGCCCTCGAACAACACCCTGCATTGCGGGCAGACGGAGATCGAAGTCTGATCGCAATCCACAGCTCTGTGGCGCGCCATCAGCTCAGAATCGTGCGACCACGCTCCACACTTGCCCTTGTCGCATGTCTCAGGAATTCGACCCTTCGCCGCAGTCTCTGCCTCGTCGGCCGACTTGTCTGGCTTTGACATACCCGGCGCCCCCCTTACGTCCTGGCGGACAAGTGCGCCCAGTTCGACGTGGAACTCCCGGCATTCCTGCGCGGCGTGCTCCACCGCCTTGGCGTGCTCCTCAGGGCTCATCCATATCCTAGTCCCAGGAGCGGGCCCCTTGTGCCAACCCAGGAAGTGCCCGGGCCAGCCCTCCGCGGCACTGATATTCCCGTGGCAGTAGGGGCAGCTCTCCACCGGCTCGCGGCCATCATTGGATACGCCGAAGGGAGGAGTGGCAGGCCACGGATCCACCTTGCCGTCAATGACCCGTTCGAACTCACATTCCCAATCAGGAAATGCGTCCGTCTCGGTGTGAGGCGATGACAGCGCATCAATCAGGTTCATGAGGCGCGGGATACCAACCTCGAGTTGCTCGACCAACACTCGATTCCCGAGCGCGGAGGCGACTGCTAGAAGCCGATCCGATCTCAGCTCAAGCGCACGCCCCGTTTGCGTGAGCCGGAACCCAAAGAGTGCCCACAGGCTCGGCGGTTCGTCGCCGTATACGGCATCACACCAGGTCTTGAACCGCCGCGTCGAAACGTGCGTCGCTCGCACGCCGCCCGGGTCCCCCACGTATTCGTGCACATCTTCGAGCCACGCCAATACAGCCGAGAGATTCTCTGCCACGACGGACGCAACGTCACCGCCCTCTTCGCCGATCCGCGCTTCGACGACCATGCGCAGCCCTTCTTGGTACGCGGATCGACACCGTGCGACCGCCTCCGCTAACGCAGCTTCCTGTATCGCGGAGTCTATGTAGACCGTCGTTGCCGTCGCCGAGCCATTGCCGTGGACCAGTGCGATGTGCCTTTCGAGCGCCTCGACGTCGAAATCCGCACCGCACAGTGTGTATCCACAGGGCAGCACA
>JANQEO010000344.1 GCA_028278325.1 Candidatus Binatia bacterium | reverse complement strand
GAGAGCAAGCGCGAGGAGGCCTGGCGCGCCTACGACCAGGCCAGCCGCGAGATCGACCAACAGAAGGACGCGCTCCTCGACGAGATCGGGCGCCGCCTGGAGCAACGCATGGACCACGAGAACCTGTTCACGCTTCGCTGGGAGCTGGCATGACCGAGAAGGCAGAGAACTCGCAGGAGCAGCAGCCGGTCGGCGAGCCCGACAAGCTAGACCTGCGCTCGCACGACATCGCAGCGGACAAGCACGAGGAGCTGCTCCGCCTCTTCCCGGAGGCACGCACCGAGGGCGGCAAGATCGACTTCGACCGCCTGCGGCTCGCGCTTGGCGATGCGGTGGACGTGGCCAAGGAGCGCTACGGCCTCACCTGGCCCGGCAAGGCCGACTGCTTCAAGGCCATCCAGACGCCGAGCCTCGGCACCCTGCGTCCGTGCCCCGAGGAGAGCGTCGACTTCGACACCACCGAAAACCTCATCATCGAAGGCGACAACCTCGAAGTGCTGAAGCTCCTGCAGAAGTCGTACCTGGGTAAGGTCCAGATGATCTACATCGATCCGCCCTACAACACGGGGAATGACTTCATCTACCCGGATGACTACTCAGAGAACCTCCAGACCTACTTGGCGTACACCGGTCAGTTGGATGCAGAAGGCCGCAGATTCGGAACGAATACCGATGCAGACGGTCGCTTCCACTCGAAATGGCTCAACATGATGTACCCACGGCTCTACCTGGCCAGGAGCCTTCTCAAGGATGATGGCTTGGTCTTTTGCAGCATTGATGATGTAGAGCTGGCGCAGTTGCGAAAGCTCTGCGACGAGATCTTTGGAGAGCACAACTTCGTCGCCGTGCTCGTGTGGAAGAAGTCTTACGGGGGAGGGGCCAAGACCAAGCACGTGGTTGGGCTCCACGAGTATGTGGTTGTCTACGCACGCAATCGGGACTCCGTAGGATTCCTTGAGCTACCGCACGATCCCGCGATTCTGCGTTACTACAAGTTCCGAGATGAGCATTTCGACACTCGGGGGCCTTACCGCACGCAGCCGCTCGCTACTACGAGCATGGACGAGCGTCCCAATCTCCGGTTTCCGATCGTCTGGGAAGGACATGAGGTCTGGCCGGAGAAGCAATGGCAGTGGTCGCGGGAGCGCGTGGAGCGAGCTCTAGCCGCGAATGAGCTGGTGATCACGAAGCGGTCGGACAAGTGGGTTGTGGACTACAAGCAATATCTGAGGGACGAGAGCGGCAAGGAGCGCGGTTCGAAGCCCTTCTCGATACTGGAAGGACCCTATACCCAAGTAGGGACGAAAGAGCTCCAGGATCTCGGCTTGGCTGACTCTGGGTTTACCTTTCCAAAGCCGACCGGCTTGTTGAAGGAGTTTGTCCAGTACTGCGACGAGGATGCGGTCGTGCTCGACTTCTTCTGTGGATCGGGGACGACAGCGCAAGCGGTGCTTGAACTCAATGAGCAGGATGGAGGCCGCCGCCGCTTCATCTTAGTTCAGCTCCCTGAGCCAACCGACAAGGATGAGTACGAAACCATCGCAGACATCGCGAAGGAACGGGTGCGACGGGTCATCCAAGGGATCAAGGAACAGGGCGAGAGCCAACTAGGTCTCGATGGCACCGGGGATCGGGATCGGGGTTTCCGGGTCTTCAATCTGGCCGAATCCAGCTTCGCAACCTGGCAGGTAGACAAGCCGCAGGACACAGTGGCGCTTACCGATCAGCTTGAGCTTCACGTCGACCACATCCGCAATGGCCGGTCCGAGCAGGACCTCCTTTACGAGATCCTCCTGAAGAGTGGCTTCCCCCTGACGACGCCGGTCGAGATCCTCGCTCTGGAAGGCAAGCCCGTCTACAGCGTCGCCGGCGGCGACCTGCTCGTGTGCCTCGACCGGGCGCTCACCTTGGGGGTGATCCGCGCCATGGCGACGCGGCAGCCCGCTCGGGTGGTCTGCCTCGACGCGGGCTTCGCGGGTAACGACCAGCTCAAGGCCAACGCCGTACAGACCTTCAAGACGAAGGGCGTTGCGAGCTTCAAGACGATCTGAGGGTCGGAATGGCTGATGGCGGAGGACATCGCTTCGGGGGAGACTGGACGAGCCGCAAGCTCGACATCCTCTCGGATTACCTCCGGGCGTACACGACCGCACTGAAGAATGCACCCTTCGAGAAGGTCTACATCGACGCTTTTGCAGGGACCGGATACCGGGAAGCTCGACGCCGGGACGATGGCCGGGGCACCGCTGTGGAGTCGCTCTTCCCCGACCTGGCCGAGGAAGAGCCGCAGACCCTGCTCGACGGATCGGCGCGGCGGGCGCTGGTGACCGAGCCACGCTTCGACCGCTACGTCTTCATCGAGCAGAGCCCAGCCCGTTGCGCGCAGCTGGGGGAGTTGAAGCATGAGTTCCCGGAGCTTGCAGAACGCGTGGAGGTCCGCCCGGGCGATGCCAATGCGGAGATTCGCACGCTCTGCGAAGGAGATTGGCGCTCTCGACGAGCGGTCCTCTTTCTCGATCCCTACGGGATGCAGGTCGAGTGGACGACGATCGAAGCGATTGCGGGGACGGGGGCGATCGACCTCTGGCTTCTCTTCCCGCTCGGAATCGGAGTCAATCGACTGCTAACTCGTTCCGGAGAGATCCCGGCTTCGTGGCGACGTCGGCTCGACCTTCTGCTGGGGACCGACGAATGGTACGAGGCGTTTTACGCGGTCGAACCGGAGCCTACCCTCTTCGATCAGGCGCACGACCGCGTGGTCAAGGCATCGACCGATGCGATTGGCTGCTACTTCAACCAGCGGCTGAAGACTGTCTTCGCTGGCGTCGCCGAGGAACCTGGAGTGCTTCGCAACTCGCGAAACAACCCTCTCTATCTCCTCTGCTTCGCCGTGGGCAACGAGCGCGCGCGAGACATCGCGCTGCGAATCGCGACTCACTTGCTCAGGGAGATGCGCTGATGGCCCAGGGATCCGGAATCGAATGGACCGAGGCGACCTGGAACCCCGTCACGGGCTGCACGAAGGTCAGCCCAGGCTGCAAGCATTGTTACGCGGAGCGCATGGCCGTGCGCCTTCAGGCCATGGGCCAGCCGAACTATGCGGACGGCTTCCGGCTCACGCTCCAACCTCACATGCTGGAGGTGCCGCTGCGCTGGAAGAGACCGCAGACGATCTTCGTGAACTCCATGAGCGATCTGTTTCATGACGACGTGTCGGCAGAGTACATACGAGAGGTCTTCGGAGTCATGGCCAACGCACACTGGCACCGCTTTCAGGTGCTGACGAAGCGGGCGAGTCGCCTGGCGGCGGTAGCCCCCGAGCTCTCCTGGCCGCCCAACGTGTGGATGGGGGTGAGCGTGGAGAGTAGCCGGTATCGCGGCAGAATCGGTTCCCTGCGGAGCACCTCGGCTCAGCTCAAGTTCCTGTCTCTCGAACCTCTCCTCGGCCCTCTTCCCGATCTCGACCTCGCGGGGATCGACTGGGTCATCGTGGGGGGCGAATCCGGCCCTGGGGCTCGTCCAATGGACCCGACGTGGGTCACCGACATTCGGGATCAGTGTCGCTACGCGCGGGTTCCTTTCTTCTTCAAGCAATGGGGGGGCCGGAACAAGAAGAAGACGGGCCGCGTGCTCGAAGGGCGGGTCTGGAGCCAGATGCCTGGTGGAGCTGGGGTCGACTCCTGTGCCTTGTAGGTCACGGATGAGCCCCAATCGGGCTTTTGGCTCACTTCTCACCGACGATGAGCCGCAAAGGCGAGCCCCCGTAGCGGCCGACCCGCAAGCCGACTGCACCCCCAACCGCGTGGATACTCTGCCGAAATGAAGATTCAGTTCGACCCGGACCAGACCTTCCAGCTCGACGCCGTGTCGGCCGTGACGGATCTGTTCGAGGGCCAGCCCCTGGGGGCACCCGAGTATTCGGTGATCGACCTGGGGGCGATGGAAGGGCTCTTCGCTGGCCAATCCCGCACGGAGCTCGGGGTCGGCAACCGGCTTCTCCTGGCCGAGGACAAGCTCCGGGAGAACCTGCGGACCGTCCAGACGCGCAACGACATCGACTTCGCCGATTCCGAGGCGGTGCCCGAGGCCTGGGACGTCTTCGACACGCCCGCCAATCAGGCGCGGACGTGCCCGCACTTCTCCGTGGAGATGGAGACGGGCACCGGCAAGACCTACGTCTACCTGCGCACCATCTTCGAGCTCTCGCAGCGCTACGGCTTCCAGAAGTTCATCGTCGTCGTGCCGAGCGTGGCCATCCGCGAGGGCGTGCTCAAGAACGTCGAGATCACCGCGGACCATTTCCGTGCCCTCTACAACAACCTGCCTTTCGAGCACTTCATCTACGACGCGAAGAAGGTGAACCGGCTCCGCCACTTCGCCACCAGCAACACGCTTCAGATACTCGTCATCAACATCGACGCGTTCCGGAAGAACTTCACCGGAACCGAGGAGGAGCAGAAGAGCAACGTCATCTACAAGGAGAGCGATCGGCTCTCGGGCCGTCAGCCCATCGAGTTCGTCCAGGCCGCCCGGCCCATCGTCATCATCGACGAGCCCCAGAGCGTCGATTCCACGGAGAAGGCCCAGGAGGCGATTCGGGCCCTGAACCCTCTCTGCACCCTCCGCTACTCCGCGACCCATCGCAATCTCTACAACCTCGTCTACCGTCTCGATCCCGTCCGGGCCTTCGAGCTGCGCCTGGTGAAACAGATCGTCGTGGCAAGCGCGGTGGCGGACGGCGCCGCCAACGATGCCTTCGTGCGCGTCGAGAAGGTCGAGTACAAGAAGGGCATCAAGGCCAAGCTACGGATCCACGTCCACGGCAAGGACGGGCCCAGGGAGAAGCCCGTCACCGTGAAGAACGGCGCGGACCTCTTCGCCCTGTCGAACGAGCGGGCCAACTACGCCCAGGGTTTCTCGGTCACCGAGATCAACGCGGAGCCCGGCAACGAGTACGTGCGCTTCTCGGGGGGGCGGACCCTCCGGCTGGGTGAGGAGATCGGCGGCCTGCGCGAGGATGTCTGGCGCGCCCAGATCAAGCACACCGTGAAGCGCCACCTGGAGCGAGAGCTCCAGCTCCGCGAGCGGGGCGTGAAGGTGCTCTCGCTCTTCTTCATCGACCGCGTGGCCAACTATCGCGACTACGACGGGGGCGGCCGATCGATCAAAGGGAAATTCACCGAGGCCTTCGAGGCCGAGCTGGCCGCGCTTGCGAAAGACGAGCGGTACCAGCCGCTCTCGTGGCTCCAGGAGCCGGTCGAGGAGCTCCACGACGGCTACTTCGCCCAGGATCGCAAGGGCGTCCTCAAGGACTCGCGCGAGGGGCGCGACACCCAGGCCGACGACGAGGCCTACACGCTCATCATGAAGGACAAGGAGCGCCTGCTCTCCATGGAGGAGCCGCTGCGCTTCATTTTCAGCCACTCGGCGCTCCGCGAGGGCTGGGACAACCCGAACGTCTTCCAGATATGCACGCTGAACGAGACCCGGAGCGCCATGAAGAAGCGCCAGGAGATCGGTCGGGGGCTCCGGCTGCCGGTGGACCAGAGCGGCGCGCGCGTGTTCGACGAGTCGGTGAACAAGCTCTACGTCATGGCGAACGAGAGCTACGAGGACTTCGCCCGGGCGCTCCAGACCGAGTACGAGGAGGACTGTGGCGTCGCCTTCGGGAAGGTGCCGCTCACGGCCCTGGCGAAGCTCACGCAGGTCGTGGACGACCGCGAGCAGCCCATCGGCCGGGAGGCCGCGGAGGAGATCCAGGCCAGCCTGGTCGGCCAGAAGCTCCTCGATGCCGAGGGTCGCATCCAGCCCGCCTTCGATCCCAAGAAGAAGGACTTCACACTCGAGCTTCCGGAGGCACATCAGGACCTAGCCCCGGCCGTGATCGACCTACTTTCCAGCTACCAGATCGAGCGCCACGTCCGGCGGGACCGGGACGAGCGGGTGAACCGGCTGAAGAAGGAGGTCACCCTGAGCCCCGAGTTCCAGGCGCTCTGGGAGCGCATCAAGCCGAAGACCACCTACCGGGTGGAGTTCGACACCGACGCCCTGGTCAGCCGCGCCGTGGCCGCCACCAAGCAGATGCCGGCGATCGAGGCGCCTCGCATCCGGGTCAGCGCAGGTCAGCTCGCTGTCAAGAAGGGAGGTGTCACCGCCCAGGCGTCGAGCGTCGCGGAAGAGCGCGTCGAGTACGGGCACCTCCCCGTGCCGGACATCCTCGCCTACCTCCAGAACGAGACCGACCTGACGCGCTCGACTCTGGTGCGGATCCTGAAGGAGTCCGGCCGGCTCGGCGATCTCTTCCACAATCCCCAGCGCTTCCTGGACGCCGTGGCCGGCATCCTCCAGCACGAGCTGCATCGCCTTCTCGTGGACGGAATCAAGTACGAGAAGCTCGAGGGCAGCGGCGCCGAGGCCGAGTGGGAGATGCTGCTCTTCAAGAACGAAGAGCTCGTCAACTACCTGACGGCGCTCGAGGTCGAGAAATCCATCTACGAGTACGTGCCCTACGACTCCGAGATCGAGCGAGAGTTCGCCCGCAAGCTCGACCAGCGCGAGGACATCCGGCTCTTCGTGAAACTCCCGAGCTGGTTCCTCATCGACACCCCCGTCGGCCAGTACAATCCCGACTGGGCGATCCTCAAGCACAATGGCCAAGCGCTCTACCTGGCGCGCGAAACCAAGGGCTCACGCGACTTCCTGAAGCTCCGGACCACCGAGGCCGACAAGGTCCGCTGCGGCGCTAGGCACTTCGAGACACTTGGCGTTCCATTTGCGGTAGTGATAACCGCGGATGAGGTCTGACCTCCAACGCAGCTAGGGCAGGATCAGCGCGCGTCTAAACCGCACCGGGTGCGCTGCCTTTGCCGGCGATGTAGCGCCGCTAGGTGCGGAACGGGTGCGGGCCTCCTCGACTCGTCATGCCGCGCTATCTGTCAAGAGATCGTGTCTGGAACCCCAAAGCCGCGCTCATGTCGCTCTACACGACAAGTAGCCGATACAGGCGGCACTTCTCGCCGATCCCGTCGAGCAACTCGTACACGAGATCTCCAAGCTGATTCGCCTCTCGTGCATACCGTCTGCTCTGCTCGGGATCCATGAAGCGGGCGACGAGAGTTTCTTCATCCGCATCGGTCTCGGAGAGGAACCCCTCATAAGCCGATAGGATAGCCTCGGCCCGGGACGCTGAGTCGCGAAACCGGACCTCGCTTCGAAGCCAATCTAAGCGCTCAGTGGGCGTCAGCCGAACCATCGCAAGAGCGTCGTCCGGACTAACGGTGCTGCGGCCCACGAAGGTCGCCAGCAAGAACACCAATCCCGAATAGCAAGTGAGGAGCCTGCTGTGTTTTGGCTTGTAGTTCTTGAGCTTTCGCTTCGCCCTTTTCGTGGCAGGCTCGGTAAGGGTGCGCGCTTCGTAGTTGACGCAGAAGGTCCTCCACAAGCGCAAAATATCATTGGCTAGGAAGGCTGGGACGAAATCGTTCTTGTGATCCTCGTAGTCGCGCCAATACTTCGCGATGGCCTCCTTAATCGTCTCCCAGCAAATCTCATCCCCGATCAGCGGCCTACTCTCGAGCAGGAGAAGGAGGCGCGCCGTGAGCGTGTTTCCAGCATCGTCATCGGGCGCACCCAACTTTTCGACTAGATTTGGCGCAGTGTGATGAGTCAAGTACTCGCCGTCTCCGGAGAAGTCCGCAAAGCCGAGCTGTCGCGTTGCTTCGATCAGGTCGGCCTTCAGGCAGATCTCGTCGAGCTTCGAGAGGGCACGTTTGCCGTTGGATGCACGTCCAACAATGAACAGATCGACGTCGCTATGGCGGCTGGCTTCTCCCCGACCAAACGAGCCGGTCAGGTAGACGCAAGCACGTTCGTCCGCACGCGCGGCAGCACCTGTGAGTTGGCGCCTAAGTTCCTCAAGGCGGCGCGCTGTGTCAGCGCGCCTGGCTTCGAGGGCCTGGCCCACGAGGTTCCTGCGGATCTGTTCGTAGAGGTGGGCGGAGACCCCGAGGTAGGCAAAGGGCCGTTGAAGAGAGCGGTTCATCTTCTCTTTGGCTTAGGGATCTCTAGCCC
>JANQEO010000108.1 GCA_028278325.1 Candidatus Binatia bacterium | reverse complement strand
GCAATCTCTCCTGGTCTTAAGGTGATCTCCGGAAAAGACCCTACCCGTAACCCGTAGGTTGGGGTGAGGAACGAACCCCAACGCGGCGCCTGTTGGGCTTCGCTCTCGCTCAACCCAACCTACGACCGGTCGATCTCTCGGGTCAATTCTTTCCAGGAAACCGCCTTCCTCTTGTTTGGCTTCATGTTGAAAAACAACGCACAACAATCAACTCTTGTTGTAAGTCGCCATAGCAGATCGACAGAATCGAGACACTACCCTTTCGGAGACCGCCATGGCCGCACCTGCCGAACCCAGCGCAACGATCCCACCTGCCGGGGAGACCGGCGCCGATCAGCGGGTCCTGCTGCATGACGCAGACTGGGCCGACTATGAGCGCCTGCTCGAGCTGCGAGGTGAAAGCGCGGTGCCACGTCTGGTCTATTTGCATGGAGAGCTGGAGCTGACGACCCCCTCCGTGGACCACGAAGGCGACAGGAAGCGCCTGGCCCGATTGATCGAGGCATGGGCAGAAGAGGCCGATGTGGCGCTCGAGGGATTCGGCTCCTGGACCTTGAAGACCCCCGGCCAGAGGCGTGGTGCCGAGGCCGATGAGTGCTATCTCGTCGGACCAGTGGATGGCAGGCCCGAGCTTCCGCACGTCGTCATCGAGGTCGTCCGCACGAGTGGTGGAATCGACAAACTGGAGGTCTACCGAGGGCTCGGGGTGCCGGAGGTTTGGTTCTGGGAGCAGGGGCGACTTTCCTTCTTCCGTCTCGAGGGCGAGGGTTATCGTCGGGTCCAGCGCAGTCGTGTCTTACCAGGGTTGGACGCCACCCTGATTCAGACCTGTATGGACGCGCCGACCCAAACCCGCGCCGTTCGCATGTTACGCGAGGCGATGCGCGCCTGATCACGACCGCTCGTCCAAACAGAGGCGCGCGGCGTTTCCGTCCGCGTTGATGGCATCCACGACGCGATCGAGGTGCCCGTTGGGCTTCGCTCTCGCTCAGCCCAACCTACGACCGGATCGATATCTTGGGTAAATTCCTTCCAGCTCGTAGGCTGGGGTGAACGAGCGTGAACCCCAGCGTGGTTGGCTGGAGATGCTGGGGTTCGTCCCTCACCCCAGCCTACGGCCCTCGCCAACCGCGCGTCTGTGGCGGGCGCCTCAACCGCAAACGCCATCTTCAGCGCCTACCTCACCCGATAGCCCGTGGTGTACTGGTTGTTCCGTTCGTTAAGCTCTTTGGTTTCACACCAGCTGTCGGCATAGGCACGCAGGTTTTTGCGACCGACCCGCCCGGCGCGGAAGCGCGTCGGCAGCGCAATCGTCTTGGACGCACCAGCGGCCAGATTGCCGATCTCGGCCCAGGATTCACCCAGATCACCGCAGGATCGAGTTTTGGGTTGATCGGACCAGACATCGACATAGCCGCCATCGCCAGCCGCCGTTCCCTGGTTCTCGACCGTCACCTTGACGGTAAAGGTGTCGCCAGCCGTGGGCCGGGCTGGGGTCAGCTCCACCCCGGTCACCACGAAATCGGGCAGGTCGCTGCCACCCACACGATAAGCCTTGGTCATCTGGTTGTTGTCCTCGTCCGACTCGGCGGTGGCGCAGTCACCGTCGACGAAGGCACGGAAGGTCTTGGCACCCGCCGGCCCGGCGCCCAACCGGCGTAAGGTCAGGGTCTTGCTCGCGCCCGCCGCGAGGTTGCCGACGGCAACGGATTGATCGGCCTTGGCACCACAGCTCCGGGCCGCCTTCTGGTTGGTCCAGACCAAGAGCTTGCCGCCGTCCGCGGCCGCCGTCCCCTGGTTCTCGACCGTCACCTTGGCGTTGAAGGTTCCATCGGCGGTCGGCTTAGCCGGGGTCAGTTTGATCCGGGTGACCACAAAATCCGGGGAAGAAGGCTCGAAGCTCGCCATCACCGATCGGGCGCGGTTCATCGTCACCACGCACTTGCCGGTGCCCGAGCAGGCCCCGCTCCAGCCGGCAAATCGGAAGCCCTTATCCGGCGTGGCGATGAGCCGCACCCGGGTTCCCTCGTCGAAGCGCGCCGTGCAGTCCGTGCCACAGTCGATCCCCGCCGGCTTGCTGGTGACTCGACCCTTGCCGGCCATGGTGACCGAGAGCTTGTAGGTCTTGGGGGGGGGAGCGGCGAGCGAAAATACATAGGCGGAGCCGGTAAAGGGGCCAGGGCCATCGTCCCCCTCAGCCCCGATCAACACCCGGTCGCCGGAGATCGCGACCGACACGCCGAAGTAGTCGCTAGCTGCCCCGTCGGAGGCTAGGAGCTTGGCCACCTCGGTCCAGTTGCCCAAGTGGTCGGGCTCGAACACATAGGCCGAGCCGGAGTCGTGGCCATTGTCACCGTCTTTGTAAGCCCCGATCACTGCCTGGTCGCCGGAGATCGCGACCGACACGCCGAAGTAGTCGCCAGCTGCCCCGTCGGAGGCTAGGAGCTTGGCCACCTCGGTCCAGTTGCCCGCGCCGTCGCGCTCGAAGACATAGGCCGAGCCGGCGTTGGGTCCATTGTCATCGCTTCTTGTTCCGATCACCACCTGCCCGCCGGAGATCGCGACCGATCGCCCGAACTCGTCATGCCTTGATCCGTCCGAAGGCAAGAGCTTAGCCACCTCGCCCCAGTCGCCTGCCCGGTCGCGCTCGAACACATAGGCCGCGCCGGACCAGTAGCCATTGTCATCGTCGTGCCATGCCCCGATCACGGCCCGGTCGCCGGAGATCGCGACCGAGTAGCCGAAGTCTTCATATCTCACCCCGTCCGAGGGCAAGAGCTTGGCCACCTCGGTCCAGTTGCCCGCGCCGTCGCGCTCGAACACATAGGCCGCGCCAGAGTAGTCGCCACTGAATTCGTAATCAGAAGCTCCGATCACCACCTGCCCGCCGGAGATTGCGACCGCCCGCCCGAAGTTCTTGCCCACCGCCCCGTCGGAGGCTAGGAGTTTGACCACCTCGCTCCAGTTGCCCGCGCCGTCACGCTCGAACACATAGGCCGAGCCGGACCCCTGGCCATGGTCATCGTCGTGCCTTGCTCCGATCACCGCCCGATCGCCGGAGATCGCGACCGACCAGCCGAAGTTCTTGCCCCCCGCCCCGTCGGAGGCTAGGAGCTTGGCCACCTCGCTCCAGTTGCCCGCGCCGTCGCGCTCGAACACATAGGCCGAGCCGGAGTCGAGGCCATTGTCACCGTCTCGCCATGCACCGATCACCGCCCGGTCGCCGGAGATCGCGACCGAATGGCCAAAATAGTCGAACACGGACCCGTCGGAGGCCAAGAGCTTCGCCGCTTCGGTCTCCGTGATGGCGAGCGCCGGCAGCGGTGCGGTTAGGAGAAACAGCCCCAACATCCAGGATGTAGAGGACATGAAGATGCGTACAAGTTCTCTGCTCATGAGCGATCGACTCCGTCCTTTAGGAAAATGGTCGTCTGCAATACGTTGCTCCCAAGAAAAAGCGCCCGAACACCGGATGTTGGGACGCATACACAGAGAAACTCTACTCTTTGTATGGGAAAGATACAAGGGCGCGTCGCGTGCCAGCGTTTCCATGGGACTCGATTCGGCATACAAGCACTGAACGTAGCTGGCGCGGATCCCTCTGTCGGCCGGCAGCTTTCCGCCCATTCGTGGCCTTGCGGAATCAAGGCAGGAATGGCAGTCTCGCGTCGATTCCTCGCGGTCCGCCAGAGCGTGTCGTCGAGATCCAGCGCGATGGGTTGGAAGCGAAGGGTTGACATGGGCGTCGCCGCGCGAATAAAGCAGCTCCTGCACCGCAAGAAACCGCCCACATCAGCGTGATTCTTACGAAAACTCAGCCCCTCGATCTCCTCGCCCACAGGTCCGCCAGCTCGTAGGCTGGGGTGAACAAGCGTGAACCCCAGCGTGGTCGGCTGGAGATGCTGGGGTTCGTCCCTCACCCCAGCCAACGGCCCTGCAAGAAACCGCCCCGCATCAGCGTGATTCTTGCGAAAACTCAGCCCCTCGATCTCCTCGCCCACAGG
>JANQEO010000303.1 GCA_028278325.1 Candidatus Binatia bacterium | reverse complement strand
CCTCACTCACGGCTAAGGTCTCCTCACGATGAAGGTGAAGTCCAGGACGCGGCGCCAGTGCGGGGTGCCTTCCGACTCCGGCAGGTCGCGTTCGTCCTCGAACCGCGCCTCCATAACATCGGCGTTGCCGTAGGCGCCCTGAACGCGGTCCAGCGCCGCGACCACGCTATCGCGCAGCGTCACCACGTCAGCGTATTCGACGTTGGTTTCGTTCCCATGAGCGCTGTCTCGCGCCCAAATCGAAATCTGGACCCGGCGTCGCTCATGCGGACGGATCGTCGGGTCGAGCACGCGACCAAGCTGTTCGGTCGAGACCGTTTGGTACGTGATGAACGGCGACACCGCTTTCCGCGGTGCGATCCCAGCATAGATCCGGCCGTCGACCAGCCCGCCGAGTTTGGAGACTAGGCCAACCTCAAGCGTCACCGGACCGCGCTCCGCACCGCTAGTCGTCGAACCTCTTTGGCGATCCGCGGCCAGATTTCGCGACCGAACAGCTCAATCACTCGCTGCCCCTTGGCGTCGAGCGCCGGACGGAAATGCGGCTGAGCCAGCATGTACCTTGTTCCGAACTCGAGCAAATGAGCGATCCGGCGGCTGCGACTACCGGTGGGGGCCACGAACAGCCGCGCCACGGTGTCGCCGCGTCCTCGTCCTACCACCGTCTTGATCGAACGACGGTACCGCCCTGTCTGAGAGGGCGCGTCACTCCGAACCGCCTTGACGATCTCGCGGGCACCGGGGCGCAACGCCTGTCGCCCCACCTTCGCGGCAGACGCAAACTTCCCCAGCGCGGCCAGCGCTCGCACGGTTTCTGGACCGCCGGAGATCTTGACGTTGAGCGGCATCAGGACCGCGCCTCCACGCTCGGGAAGTGCTGCTTGTGCTTCCTGCGAATGGTCCGCTCGCGCGCGACCCGCTTTGCGAGGCGTTTGATCATCCCCTTGAACAGCGCAAGCTGGACGGGGTCGAAGCGCACGGTCGTGACGGGCTCTAGCTTTGCCATCAGGGCTGCGCCCCTACGCCGTCGGCGTTCCTGCACCGGATCTCGAAGCCTATGCCTCGGCCAAGGCTCGCGATCGAATCGATTGCAAATACCTGATCGCCCTCGCAGACCCGCATCCTTGGGTCGATCGAAACCCCGGGATCCCGGATCTTGAACATCGTGGCAAACTCGGCGCGCTCAGCCCCACCTTGGACAATCTCGCGGCCAAGGACATCCTTGCGGCTCGCCCAGACCTTTGCCACCACAGCCCAGCCCGTCACCCTAAGCCGGTCGCCGTAGTCGCTCGTCGTCGTGATCGGCTGCTCGATCGTGATGAGCCTGTCGAGCTGCCCCGCCTTGAGATCGGTCATCAGACCACCTCCAAGACGCGGTACGGCTCAAGCAGTCGATGGAACCCGTCCCAGTCCGCCGAGGTGGCGCCACGCTCATCGAAGAAGCTGGTCACCAGCAAGCTAATCGCTTGCCTGATATCCGGCGGAACCGACAACGCCGTATCCCCGTACCCCGCCGCGTACGTGACCTTGACCGCGCAAAGCTGCATCCGTGTCGCGGGCCAGGACTGCCCGTGCGACGACTGCACGACTGCGGGCTCGATGCTGAAGTCCGCTTGGTAAGCTGAAGCTGCGAGGGTCTGCTCAACCCCGGCCCCATCCACGTACACGATGCTCGCGATGCTCTGCACCGGCGGACGGCGGAGATAGATGACCTCGGGGAACGCGCTGTCCGCCGTCATCTGCCAGGTCTGAGTGATGAGCGAACGGCCGGTGTAGTTCTCAGCGTACGACCTTGCCGAAGCGATGTAGCCGAGCAACGAGCTCCGCTCTTCCGGGCTATCGCCCGCGCGGGCCTGACGTTGAACCTCTTGCACGGAGACCGGCTCTACTACAGGCGCGATGGTGCGAACGAGGCTCATTTCTTCTTCGTCGCCTCGATGAACGGCTTGCCCTCAGGGCCTTCCTTGCCCTCGGCGCCGTCCTTTCCGTCGCGTCCATCACGGCCGCGCTTTACCGCTAGGCGCCACTGCGCGCCTTCCCCGGGCTTCTCGGTCGGGGCTTCCGTCTGAGCGATCCACCAGGAACCACCCCACGTCACACCGTCACCGCACTGATAGGCATCCCCCACCTTGTAGACCCCTCGATCGATCGCGACCGGGACCGAAAAGGTGAACCGCTTAGCATTGTCTCCACGGACAAACTTCAGGGCGAATCCGCGTTCGCCGTCGTGCTCGAACTCAAGATCATCGAAGCCGAAACCGTCTCGGCCGTCCTTGCCATCCACGCCGTCGCGGCCGTCCAAGCCCTTCTCACCCGGCGCGCCATCCCGGCCAACGATCATCCCAAGTTCCCGCGTGCTTCCGTCGGAAAGCGTCAACATCAGGTTGCCAGCACGATCAATCACAGCGCCCGCGACCCCGACGCCGTCGCGGCCATCCTTCCCATCCGGGCCGACCCCGCCGCGCTCACCAACTGCACCGCGTTCTCCGGGCTCGCCCTTCTCACCACGCTCTCCTCGCTCGGGAGGGGACAGAGCTGACACGGCTCTCTGAACCGCCTCATCGATCATGGCTGGGTCGGCATCCTTCCCCGGGGCCCCCGGCTCGCCAGGGTCACCTCTCTCGCCTTTCTCAGGGGGCGGAAGCGCGTGCACCGCATCATCCACCGTACGAACGATGAAATCGGGGAACTGCTCCACCCGCCGCTCGACAGCCTCGTCAACGACGCGTTGCACCAAGGCAGGGTCCGCGTCCTCGCCAGCCTCGCCTCGCTCACCAGGCGGGCCAGCTATCCCGGCTTCACCACGTTCCCCAGGCGGCCCCGCATCGCCCTTCTCGCCCCGCTCGGGCGCTGGCAGGGCAGCGACAGCCTTCTCGACTGCGACTTCGACTTGAGCCGCGATCAGCGCTGGATCAGCGTCTTTCCCAGGTTCACCCTGCGCTCCAGACTCGCCACGCTCGCCTCGAGGCCCTTGCTCGCCTCGCTCAGGCACGGGGAGCGCCGCGACGGCTCTCTCGACTGCAACCTCAACCTCTGCAGCGATCATCGCTGGATCGGCATCCTTACCCGGCTCGCCGCGCTCACCAGGTGGGCCCGCATCACCAGGTACCCCCTGCTCGCCACGTTGTCCCTGCGCACCGTCCTTGCCGTCCACGCCATCACGAACAGCCGCCAATGCGTCTCGCAACACAGTGATCTCAGAACGCGCCATCTCGAGCAGGGTCTCTCGGTAGGCCGCAACCTCCGCCCGAAGCTCTGCCACGATTGCGCGGTGCTCGGCTTGCAGTCGCTCCAGATCTGAACGAGCTTCACGCCGAACATCGGCGATAACCCGCCCCAGAGCGTCTGCCAGCGCGTCAGGCAGCGTCGCGAGCATCGAATTTTGCCGAACGATGGTAAAGCTCTGCCGCGATCCGGGCCCCATCCTCGACGGTTGGGACTACGTCCGGGGCAGGCTCGGCCGGGGCGGGCGGGGACGATGGCTCGTCGAATGGACCGTTTCTGTCCCGCTCGTCCAGAGCCGCCAGTGAATAGTTTTGCTGCTGGAGATAGGGCGTCGCTCCACCCTTGACCGGCCGAAGATCGAACTTCGCCCTGGCTTCATCGGGCGCCATGAACCCGGCCCCAACCGCATCCGCCGCGGCTTTCGTCTTGGTCGCGGTGTCCATCCTCAGCAGATCGTCGAGGTCGAACGACGCACCGTGCTTCGCCTTGAGTTCCAACCCTTCGTCGAGCAAGAGCTCGATCGACTCGATGTGGCTCTGCAGGCACTGACTGTAGTACTGTTGGTTCAACGCCTCGATGTTGTTGTAAGTCGGAGGCGGACCAACGCCGATCATGTACAACGGCACGTGGAACGCCGAGCAGACCGTCTCGGCTGTCCATTTCAGCTGCTCGATGTACTGGGCGTCAGTCGCCTTCACCGCGGTCGGCTCATAGTGCAGGCCATCGCCCAGCACCGCCGTACGGCCAACATTCTCGCCACCGAAGTTCTTCTCCCACTGCGCCTTCAAGCGCTCGGCGGTCTCAGGCAGAATCCGGCCCGGCGCGGTCAAGATGCCGGAAGGCTGGGCACCGTTCTGGAAGAACTTGGTCGAGTTCTGCTGCATCCGCAGGCCCTGGGTCGCAGCAAGTCCACTGGCATGGATCGGCGACACGCCCACGAGTGGGTGGTAGAGCGCGACCATGGTGTCGTGAATGATCTCGCTCGCCGGCACCACAACGGTGTCTTCCTGCAAGCCGGACAGATTGTCCCTTGAGAGCTGGTAGAAAACCGCGCCGTCATCGGACACAAGCGGATTCACCCGAGCCGGCTCGAGGATATAGAGAGCCGTGACAACGCCCCGCGCGTCGCGCGACTTGAGAACGTAGGTGTTGCCGTTCACCAGCTTCGAGATCACCCAGTTCTCAAAGAACTTGACCCTCGTCTGGTAGCGGTTTGGCTTCCGAAGTACGGGGCTGTAGGCCGCGTTTTCGACCTCTGTCCAAACGCCCGTGTCATCCTTCGCCATCAGGCGGATGCGCAGCTTGCCGATGTCTGAGGAGATCAAGGAGATGCACGAGTAGACCGCGCTGAACGCCAGGACAGCGTTCTGGTCGACCTTGACATTCTGCTGCCAGGCGCCGCCAAATGGCTCAGTGATGAGCGGCACCCAGCCGCCACGCGAACCAATGGCAGAGAGGGCCTTGCTCGACGGCGGCAACGCGATGCCGTCCGGCCCTAGAACAACTGCGCGGGGCTCCGTCACAGCAGAGAAAGGGCCCGGGTAAGAAGCTCATCGCGGGTCTCGTCTTCACTGCCCCCGAAACCTCGCGAAGTCAGAAACTCGATGAGATCGGCCTTGCGCATCCGGTAGATGTCTGAGCGCTCTACCCCTTGTTCGGCGGGAGGAGGCGACACTTCCGGCGCGGGCGGAGGGGTCGGCGCCACCTCGGGCGCAAGCTCGGCCTTCTTTAAACCACGCAAGATCTTGGCGTCACGCGGTGAAGCCTCGAACACATCACCGGCCCGGAGCGCGCGGGTGTTGTACCGGTGGTTCTTCGTCGAGACCAACTTAACCATCGCGCCCATTCCTTTGGGGACGCAGCCGGCCAGGATCACCCCGGCCGGCTCGTCATCCAATCCAAGGCGGCTTAGCCGCCCCAGGTCACCTGATCGAGCATCTGCACCGCAGTCGGGCGACGCAGCTGCCAGTTGATGGTCCGCTCAGCCCGGAAGCCGACCGAGTTCGTCTGCCAGAGGCTGACCAAGCTCGCAGCGGTCGGGGTCGCACTCGTGCCCGTCGGGTTGTCCGCCATCTCGAGAGACGCCTCGCGGCTCATGTCGACCGAAATCCCCCCGTCATCGCCGAGGTAGATGTCGGTGGCGTTGAGCAGCACCACAAACGCGCCATCAGCAGGATCAGCCGGGACGGTCGTGACAGTCGGGACGTACTCCGAAACCACCACCGGCAGCCCGAAGAAAGTTCCGCCGGTCATCGTGATGCCGGGGAACTCCGGCTGCCCCAGCGGGTTCTGGAGCAGCGACAGCGCCAGCGCGGTCGTTGCCGGCATCACCCACACGCCCGTCGTCGGTGCGTTGTTCGCCGCGATGAAAGCGTTGAACAGCGCCCGGATGTCAGCGCGGACCGAATCGGCATCGTCACCGCTCGAATTGACCGGCGTAACCCCGTTCGTGATCGACGCAGGCGAGACCCCAGCAACGGCGGCCTTCGCGGGATCGATGAAGTCGGTGTCGAGCCGCTCCCGCAGCGCGGCCGCCAGCTGATCCCGCAGAAGGACCTCGGCCGACGGCGAGCTGTCCCGCAGAACCTCCTCGGTCACGACGGCGATGTTCGCAACCTTCAGCGGCTCCAAGGTCGTGCGCGCGAAGTCCATCTGAGTCAGCGGCTTCGCAGCGCCCTCACCGACCCAGTACCCGGCCCCGCCAGACGACTGGGTGATCAGCGGCACGCGGAACGGAACCTGCCGAAGGGCCGGGACACCGTTCGTCCCGAACCGACCAAGGATCGTCATGGGCCGGAGGAACTCGACGAAATCCGCGAAGACGCTCGTCTCATCACCGACCAGCGGGCCAGCCCAGGTCGCATCCGAAGTCGTTCCAGCCGCGACCGCGGCCTTCAGGATATTCTGAATACCCTGGTCGTCACTGTAGCGCTGCTCAGCGATCCGATGTGCGTCGCCGAAATTGCCCTTGGCCATCCCGATGCACTTCGTCATGCGGGCGAACCGAACCCCCTTCTCACCCTTCGGAGAAGTGATCCGGATCGAGTCATGTCCGCCACGAGACGCCGACGCGTCTGCAGCGCTACCCCCGGCCGGCTCCACCGCCTTCGCCTTGGCATTCGCCTCAAGGACCCGGAAGCGCTTCAGATCGGCGTCGAGCGACGCAATCTCGCGTTCCAGCGTATCGAACTCTTCGGCCTCGGCCTCATCGGTCGAGCGGCCTTCGTCGACGCTCTTCTGCATCAGCTCTTCCATCCGAGCGGCCTTCGCCGCACGGGTGGCTTCAAGCGATGCAATCTGCTCAGTGTAGGTCTTACGTTCAGACATCTTGGTCAGCCTTACGGACTGGGGTTTCGACTTGCCCTCAGCGCAGGGCTGACCTTCCGCGACCGAGCGCTCCAACTGGCCTGACGCGGCCCGAAGCTCCCTGTCGATTGACCTCACGGTCGAGATGGTGGCTTCCGAATTCGCGGGGATCGTCACGAGACTGAGCTCCAACCAATCCCACTCCATGAACCGAATGCCGCCATTGTCCAGAAAACTCATCTCGATCGCAGAGAAGCCGATCGAGACAGCGCGGACCAGCTTGGCCTTCACGGCCTGCCAAGCCTTGTCGACGCTATTCTTCAGTTCACCCGGTTCATCAATCTGAGCGAACCGGGCCCGAAAGTTGATCCCGTCCTCATTCGCCTCGGCAAACTCGACATGCCCCACCGGCTCGCCAGAGTTGTGTTGCCAAAGCAGCGGCATCGGAACCGAGAACTTCGCGCCCATCGGCTCGACAATGTCGCCCATCCGGTCCGGCGTCGGGGTCGAAGCCACACCTTCGATGACCCGCTCGTCGGCATCCAGAGCCTTGATCTCGATCAGGCTGTAAGCACGACCGACCTTGTTGGGCAAAGGGTCGGGCATCAAGCGAACTCCTTAGAGGAACAAGGCCTGGTACTCCGGCTCAGGCTCCTCTGCGTGCGTTCCGGCGACGCTCACCGCCATCGCCAAAGCAACCATGCCGTCGATTCGACCCCGCTGACGGCTTCGCTTCTTGCTGAGCTTACGTCCGCCTGCAGCATCCATCTCTACGACAGCATTTCTCGCGCACATCATTAGCACAGGATGGTTTCCGTGCGCAACCTTCTGCTGTAGTAGCGCAGATTCAAGGTCGCGAAGCGCCGGCGACATGCTCTGAAACCCCTGCCCAAAGTCTTCAAGGCGCTCCAGCTCTTCCTCGCGAAACCCAACCTTCTCCAGCCAAGGCTTCAGATGCCGCATGTTCCAGCGGTCGAAGGCTAGCTTCCTGACGTCGTGTCGGTCGAAAACGGATCGAAGGAAGTGGGCGATGTATTCGTACTCTATCGAACGCCCAGGCGTCGTCTGAAGATAACCCTCGTCCGCCCACTGGTCGTAAGCGACGCGGTCCGCCCGCGCGCGCTCTCGCAGCCCCTCGCCCGGCAACCAGAATGTCGGCTGCACATGCCAAACACCCCCATGCCGCGCGATCATCACGAACGCCGTCAGGTCATTGACCTCGGACAAATCGAGTCCAGCGTAGACCTCAAGCCCCTCGAAATCGTTGATCGGCTCTGCACCGCACTGCTTCCAAACCGAGGGACTGATGAACGGCGCCTGCGTCTCGACGCGCTGGTTCAGCACCAAATTGCGATACTCAGCCTCGCGGCTCGGCATCCGGCGCGCATCCTCGGCCATCGCCATGACTTCGGTCGCGTTCTGGAACTTCCCGAACGCCGGATTGGCCTGGCGGATCGTCCCCTTGGCGAAAGGATCTGCATCCGGCTCCGCGGTCCACAAAAACAATCTTGTGCGCGGATCGTTGGACTTCTTCGCATCATCGATCAGAATCGAGAGCAGGTCAGTGTCGTTCGGCGCTTGGGTGGAGATGACCACCGAAAGCGGCGCTTCCTGGGCGCCCACCGCGGTCTCAAGCGCCTCATAAAGCTCGCTACGCGGGCCGCGCACCTGGCCCAGCTCGTCGTGCACGATGAACACCGGGCTGAGCCCGTAGGCCGTCGTCGCCTCGGCTGAGAGCGCACGGTATAACGTACCAAGTTCAGCGCAAAAGAGCTGCTTCGCCGTGTCACGGACGGTCACGTACTGCTGCAGCTCGGTCATACGGACGACCTTGGCCGCGAGACCGAAGAGAATAGCAGCCTGATCCCGACTCTGCGCCGCGCTGTAGAGCTGCGAGTTTGCCCGCGCCTCAGGGCCACAAAGGTGCAGTAGGAGCAGGAACGCCGAGGTTGCGGTCTTCGCGTTCTTGCGCCCGACGCTAATAATCGCGCGGCGGGTCGGCTTGTCGTAGATCCCTCGAATGATCGCCTTCTGAAAAGGCAGCAGCTTAACTGGCTGCCCTACCAGCTTCCCTTCCGGGATCCGGCAGTGCTGCTCGATCCATCGAATGTTACGCTGACCGCGGGTCACCGGGCGTCTGCCACGGCTTCTTCTCCTCGCCAGTCTTGCGCGTCGCGGTGCTGGCCGCCTGCGGCGTGTATCTGCTCTGGTTGGTCAAGCGAAGCTTCGTTGCCTTGTCACCGGCAGCCTTGGTCTCCCGATCGCGGAGCTTCAGCAACTCGCCGTACCGAGCAAGTCCAAGGTCAGTTAGGAGCCAGTCTGCCTCAAACCCGTCGATAGCCCGTGCCAGACGATGCGCAGCCTCGGTGTGCCGGCAGAACTCTCCCAACAGAACCTGCAGGGCAGCGGTCTTGAAGAACGTGGACGGCTCGCCCGCAACGACGCGACGCCACAGTTCCTGCTGGAACTGGGTCAGGTCGGCAGGTGGATTTGGACGCTGATCGATCCCGCCCGCAACGACTGAAAGGGCCGCCGCTGATTTCCTCGCCATGTCAACCCCTCCGTTCACTCAGGTCACGATTTAGCACAAAAAAGCGGCCATGGCGGTCTTCACTCGGACCGACGATAGGTTTTGACGTACCCCCCCGGTCCATCATCCTCGATCGCGCAGCAGCTTGTACTCCCTTGACCATTCATCGTCTGCATCTAACGGCAAACCATCCGCCCCGTAGCCAGATGACTTCGGGGCGAGACCGTGGGTCTCTCGCCCACTCTTCTGTTTGTGATGGAGGCTGCACAGAGCTCGGTAGTTACTCCATTGCCAGAACGCAGGATCCGACGGTCCTTTGTGCCTGACAACATGGTCAACATCGCTTGCCCTTACACGATGCCCCAGCTCCAGACAGTCCTGGCACCATGGGTTTTGAGCAAGGAACCGAGCGCGAATCTTCGCCCATCCTCTCCCGTACCCTCGACGATACGCAGATGGTCGCTTACTGGTCATTTTGAACAAATAGGTCAGCAAGTGGGGCAGTTGCAAGTGGGCAAGAAAAAGGAGCGCCGGTCGAAACCGACGCCCCTTCTCCCAGCGACCGCCTGGCCCTCCCCAGCCAAGCCGAGACGGGCCCAGCCTTGACCGCTACGCCAAACCGTGGCTCACCACGCCATGCCTAGACAGCCTTGACCTGCCTAACCTGGCCCCGCCGCGCCGAGCCATGACTCACCGCGACCGCCGCACCGCGCCGGAGCTGGCCCCGCCAAGCCGTAGCGCGCCCTGCCGAAACCAGCCGTACCTAGACCGCCTAGCCTAGCCCGGCCCGGCCCGGCCGCGACAAGCCTCGCCCGAACTGGCCTGGCCCGTCCCTGCCATGACCGCCTGGCCTCGCCCTGACAAGCCGTGATTCACCCAGCCGGGCAGAGCCCTGACGGACCAAACCCGGCCGCGCCATGACCGCCGCTCCTTTCCATGACATAGGTGCCGATCAGGCGAGCGGAGCCCGACCCTGCACCTCGGCCTTAAACTGGGAAACGCTGGCCTCGATGGCCACCAGTTCCTCGGCCTTTCCCAGCGCGATCGCCAAGTGGCGCACACGCCGAAGAATTCCTCCAATACGCCCGAACTCGGCGACTAGCACCTCGTGGGCGCTATCCGGCTCGACCGAGATCGATAGCGTCGAGCGATAGCCTTGATCGCCTCCGCCCACTGAGGGATCACGCACATAGGCCGGAACCTCCAGCGTGAGGTTGACCCGATCGGGCTGTCGCCAAAGGACGTTGATGCGCAAAAGCCGACGCGCCCGTTCCAGACGATGCGCTTGCGCCGCGGCTGCGTTGTCCCACTCGAACTCAGCATGAAGCGGGCTCTGGGGGTTCCGAGCTGCCTCGACAACGACGCCGGCAGTCAACCTGCCCTCTGCGTCCTCAAGCTCACGAAGTGCCTGAACAACTTCCTGCTTGGGCATGTCAAGCCGCCTCCTTCCTGCCGCGGCGCGCGACTTCGGCCGTGTACCATTCGAGCATCTCAGCAGACTCCGCATCGTACGGCAGTGCAGCCTCCAGAGCTTCATCCTGCTCCTTCCTACCGCCACCCTTCATGATCCGCAGCATCCCCTCGTCGTCCTGGTTGACGAGCGTAAACTGGCCGTAGTTGCCCTTGCCCTTCTCTTGTCGGAAGTCGCCAACACCGACGATGATCCCCGCGGCGGCTAGCAAGGTAGCAATCGCAGTCCTATTGAGGGTCGGCTGCGCGTACCGAACGTTGATCGCGCAGGCCCACTCCCGAAGAATCGCCCTGGTACGGATATCTGGCGTGCGGTTCATGTCAGCGCTTCGAACAACGGACATAAGCAGTTCCGGAACGCCGTAAACGTCGACGTGCGTACCCTCAATCCAAACGAGCCGGCCCACTTGCGCCTTCTTCGCGCCAGGCGTCTCAAGTGCCGCGGTTGACATCGCGCCCTTGAAGGCCGGCGAAGGAAGGATCAGCCGGGTCGGCCCTCCGATTGCTGCATCCCGCTGATAAACCGAAGATCTGAACTCCTGGATCGGATCGTGCTTCAGGTTCTGTGCCTTGTCCGCCGCCGTCTTGCGGCCCTTCGGCAGCAACAATTCGCGCTTGGCCTTCTCAGCCATCCTGTTGAAAATCAGGGGTGACGTGCCTTTGATTAAACACGTAACAACCCCGACATCGATGCCCGTGATGGTGATTGCGCCGCTTTCGGCAGCGGTGCTAGCCTTCTTCACAGCCATGGTGGTCTCCTAGTGGCCGCTGTGGTCAGGTTGTCGGGGGTGGTGGCTCACTCCCGACAACCGCTCAACTCATCTCTACTATATACGCCACTTCGAATGCAACCACTTCATGCGTGCTTGATCTCTAGAATCCGACTATGGACATCTGTCCATGTATTGCCGGCGCCATCCGCATCGTGAATGTGCTCGCGCCCCTTCTCGGTCTCCCAATGCGAGCAAACACTCTTTACCTCACTGCCGCCCCACATGATCGCGCCATGACGCAAATTGTAATCAATTGAGCAAGCGAACAGCGACACGCGCGCCCTCTTCAGCACAAATCCGTCTTCCTGGTTACCGCTGATGCTGCAGTGGTGAAACGAGATGTTTTCCCCCTTGCCGCGCATGTACTTTTCGGCATCTATGAACACGCCCTTGTTGTTCCCCTTGAACACGCAGCCCTCGGCGGCGAACAGGAACGCAAGGTTCCGCAGCTCAAGCCCCCGGCTTGCATTCTGGATGTAGACCTCTCGCAGGCGCACGTTCGGGACCTGCACAATCAAACCGATCCCCTGCTGCTCGAACCCCACGACCCGGCAGCCATCCAGCACCGCCCGCTGGTGTCCCTGGCCGTCGCCCTGCTGCTTGACGGTGAGGCGGGTGTCGGGGGACGTGTGGGTGAAGCGGGCGTCCCGGACCGTCTTGCCGTGCCGAAGCACGATCTCGTCGTCGACCGCCACCTCGGCGCCGTGCAGGTCGAGCGTCGCGCCGACCGGAAGATCGCGATAGATGGAAAGGAAGTCGGACTGGTTCACTTGTCCTCGCCCCCGGCTTCGTCGGCGAGCATCTCAGCCTCCTCGGCTGACGCGTGCTGCGCCAAGCTGAGCGTCATACCGGCGCTCGTGAGCGCGTTGTAGGCGTCGATGTACGCGGTGAGCGCGGCTACTTCGAGCTGCAGGGTGGGCGAGTAGAAATCGCGATCCCGGCTTGAACGGTCGTAGATCTCGTTGCGCCGGGCAATCGCGCTGGCAACCCTCTCGGCTTCGTCAGCCATCTTGGCTCTCCTCGTTCAAACGGCAGACCTGCTCAGCCGCGAGATACTCCTGATCGGACTCGCAGGCTTTGAACTCGCGCACTACCGCGCTCGCGGCCGCGAGGTCTTCCTTCGAGCGGGCGGTCTTGAGGGAGTCGAGGATCATGGTTCGATCGCCGCGAACTCGAAGACAGCTTCGCCGCGCCCCTTCAGAACAGCAAAGCAACCGTGCACGAAGTACCGGCCGGGGACCGGCCCTTCGCGCGTATCGGCCCGGTCGGTATCGTAGAACGTCGCGGCATCGCCAGAGATCTGGCGGACCGCGCAGCGGCCGATCGCGACAGTCGCGGTGTGGCGGAGGATGACTTCATGCCACTCGCCTTCATGGCCTGCGAGGTGCAGATTCTTGGACATCACCCTCGCTCCTCGAGCTCGCAGGAGCGTTTAACCTTCACGGCACCCACACCTTCGGCATGTCGAGGTTCGGGCTCGAGCACTTCGAATTCGTCGAGTTCGTTGGCGAGCCTTTCGCCGATCAGCTTTGCTTGCGCGGCCATCATCTGGCCATAGTTCTGAACGTAATCGGGGCGCACCTCGGCACCTTCCACGAACACGCGATAGGCAGTCGGCGCATACCGCCTGATCTCGATCGGGTAACCGTCCATGCAGAGCGTCTTGCCGTCGCCCTTGGGAAGCCACGCGCGCTTCTTGCTCATGATCCTTGTCCCTTCGTCGACAGGTCCAGCCCCTCGGCCTCGGCAAGGCGCGTCTGTACCAGCAGCTCGATCGCCAGCGTCAACGGCCCGCTAGGTTCCTGCTGCCCTGCCTCAAGCCGCCGGATATAGCGGCCTCCATCCTTCCCCAGCCGCAGCGCCTCGGCGAACTGCGCCTGTGTCATGCCGAGGCGCTTGCGGGCGGCGAGGATGTCAGCGGGGGTCAAAACTCTTACCCTTCGAGCAGTCGGCCGCGGGCTTCGGTGTCCTCGCCGCAGCCAGCAGCGGCGTAAAGATCGCCAGTGCATTTCCAGTTCGGCGTAATCGCCTTCACGTCTTCAAACCCGTTAGGAGCAGTGATGATCAACGAGACGCGAGCCACGGCGAATGCCGCGCCCGGATGGGTTAGTGCAAGTCGCTTGGCGTGTGATACCGCGCTTTCTTCGGACGGATGCACGCCAATCGGTCCATAGATAGAATGGTGACCAACGATCCCCGACGTATATCGTCCTTTTTCGCCCTTAGGAGAGCCAATTTTCTCCCAAACGATGATCCACTTTTCGCCACCGGTGACAGCCAGCTCTTGCATCTCAGTTCTCCCGCTTCCGGTGGGACATCGCCCCGTTGCATGATTGCAATGTAGATAGGGCCTGAGTCCCTGTCAAGCACCTAATTCACCTTCTCGCTCACCGGCTCCGCCAGCGCGGCCAACCGCGGCAGCGCGTTGACCAGCCACGGCACCACCTCGACGTGGATCGGGACCGTGACGTCCGGCGAGAGCTCGCCCGGCGCGACGTAGCCGATGTGGACCAGATCGCCGAGGAGCGCGATCTGAAGCGACCTGCCGTCGGCCATTGGGATCTTGCAGCCGACGGTCGCGAGTTCGGCGAAGTCGTCAGCCATCGTTGACCGTCCTCCGATGCACCTCGACGACGAACTCCTCAGCCAGCGCCCGGTCGGGCTCCTCGGGCAGCGCTGATTGGGGCGCGAGCGCATCGATCTCGTCGATCAGCGTTTCGAGTCGTTCGGCCACGACCGGATACGCGAGATGACCAAGCTTGATCCTCAGCAGCTCATCGCGATCCGGCCGTGGGAACGTGATGTGGCCGGTCGAGAGCAGCTCGATCGTCTGGGTCCCGACCCGCACGGCATGGCTCATCGCTTTCCAGTCGATCCCGTCGGACCGCTCGGCGGCACGTGCCCGGGCGCCGTACTCGGCCTCGACCCGGGCGTAAATCTCGACGGCGTGCCGGACCCTGTTGGTCAGCGGGCAGGCGCGGTCGCAGACGATCAAATGCGGGACCGTTGAGCCCTCAGGCACGCTCAGCTTGGCATGGTCGACGACATGCGCCCACTCGGCGATCCGGTCTTCGTGCAAGGCCAGTCGATCTTCCAGCTGGAACCCTGCCAGCAACCCGAGAACCGACCGCACCGCCGCGACACGCGAGCCCTTGATGCCGTACTTCGCGGCTTGGCGGCGACAGTACCCGACGAAGCCCTTCACACGGCGGTTCCGCTGGGCCATCGCGACCGGCAGGGCATCGGCCCAAAGGGGCGCGTCGAGCATCACCATCGCGTCGCGGGGAGCGAACAGCAACTCGTAGGCGCGGGTCTCGCCGTCGCCCAGCATCTTGAGCCACCGCTGGATCTCGTAGCTCTCGAAGTCGACGTCCTCGGCGGTGTTCTTCACGTCGCTCGAACTCGTCTTCTCAACGATCACCGGCTTGGCGGTCTGCAGCAGGATCTCGCGTGCGCCCGCGATGTGCGCCCCGACGAAGTCGAGGTCGCTCTGCGGCGTCGCGGTTCCGTAGAGGTGCGAGCCGCCACGGATCTTGATCAGGAGCTTCATTCGTCGTCTCGCTTCGGCGCCTGCGGGTACAGATCCGGCGCAACGGCGTCCCGCGCCCCGAAGGCCTCGTAGAGTTCCAACGCCCGGGCGCGACGATCGACCAACTGGGCGAGCTTCCTGCGCGACGCCCGGCTCTTGCCGGCGTTAACCTTGAGGCGCCGCCGGACCGCCGGCAGGGCGATGATGTCAGCGCCGCGCATTGTCGACCATGACGTGCAGAAAGACCGGACCCAGCCAGAACCTCCACACACTGCCTTCGGTGAACTTGTCCTGGATGAACCGTGCTCGCCAGGAGCTGCTGCGTCGCCAACTGGCATGTGCCCGGTAGCGCAAGCCACGGAGACGTAGTGTCGGGAAGAAGAGCATTCCGTGCGCGATGTTCAGAAGCGCCCACGCAGCGGCCACAAAGCACGCAGTCACCCCAAGGGCAGCCATTGTCATCGCGTCACCTCGATCTCGAGTGTTGCCGCCACCACGGCCCGGACCTGCTCGGACGGGCTGGCGTGCCGGGCGGCATGCAGGGCCTCGACGCCGCGGGCCAGAGCGGCGGCGTCCAGCTGCAAGGCGAGGTCTGTGTGGTCAAGCTGGGCGAGCCTGACGCGGGACGGGCGTACGATCTCCTGGGAGAGATCGAGCACGAAGTCT